>JBGQBE010000001.1:0-208287 GCA_041494685.1 Dehalococcoidia bacterium
GCCTGTACGAGTGGCGAGAGCGCATCGTCGTTACAGAATGTGCACAGGTCCGCGAGCAGCTCATCCAGCAGCTCGGGCGGAGGCGGAACGAAGTCGGCGCCGCACGGGTTGTAGTTGTTTCCGCCGATCCAATTCTGCACGACGCGAATGTTGCCGGCGATCTTCGGCGCAACACCTTTCAGGAGTACTCGATGGATATCGCGCAGGTCCGCAACGTCGATTGCACGCCGGTCCGCCGCACGCTCGATGGCGAGCTCCATGGCTTCGATGCTGGCCAGGACTTCGACGGCCCGCGGCCCGATCGGCTTCCCGGTCTCCTGCTTCACTTCGGCTCGCGCGAGAGATCGCGCATCGATCTGGAGCCCTTCGACCCTGGACGAGGCGATGGATTCGGTCCTGAGAAGCAGGCGCGCGAACGGCGCGAGATATCCCGGCCAGCCCGCGTTGAGGCCGGAAATCCCGGTCTCGGCCTCCGAGATGATGGCTGCGAGATTCCCCGGGATGCGTATCTCAAGCTGGCTGATGGGTTCCGGGATGAACGCGTCGTAGGCGCAAGCGTTGCGATATCGCCGGGGCGCGTCTACGTGGGGATCGTGGCCCCATGTCTTACGAACATACGTTCCGGCCATGGAGTTATCCTTTCTCGCGGCCCAGCCTTCGCGAAAGGATATCGTCTATCCTTTCGCTTAGACACACTGAATGAAAGGATATCCCCTATCCTTTCATTTCAACAGCCTCGAATGCACAGATATCGCAGAGTCTCCCATCCAAACCCGCGCCATATGACGGGGGATAACGTACGTCCTTCGGTCGTCCAGCTTCGTCGGCGCGCGCAATTCTGCAGACGGCGCGCTCGCTATACTCCGAGTACGCCCCCGTAGCTCAGAGGATAGAGCAGTGGTTTCCTAAACCATGTGCGCAGGTTCGAGTCCTGCCGGGGGTACCATGCATACAAAGACCGCGCCGGATCTCGAACAACGGCACGAACTCTGGCCACGGATCGAGCCAGAGGCGCTTTTCTCGCGGGTTCATGTGGACGCTGCGGAACAGGATGCGGCAGGCCTCGCGGCGTTCTTCGACCGTCATGCCTTCCCAGACCTGCCCGATCGATACGAGCCGGTCGCCGGCGATCACGATCGCATCCGGTCGCTGCTCGGTTAGTTGGAGCAGCTCCGCCTCTATCGCGGCAAGGTGCGCGCGCCACTGCGCTTCGGGCATCATCTCCGCGAGGTAGGCGTTCGTGTATCGCCGCTTCTTCGCCGCAAGACTCTCCCAGGTGCAGCTCCGGCTATTCGCCAGTATGCATGGCAAGGACACGTTCGTAGACCTTCACGTAATCGTCGACCATGCGGGCGGCGGAGAAGCCTTCCTCGACGAAACGGCGGCAGTGCTCGCGGCGGATCTCCGGGAGGCGGTTGACCGCGGCCACCGCCTCGTCAACGTCCCGCACGAGGAATCCGTTCTCACCGTCTCGCACAAGCTCCGGCATGCTCCCCCGCCGAAAGGCGATGACGGGCGTGCCGCACGCCATTGCCTCGATCACCGACAGGCCGAAGGGCTCGTCGAACAGAATCGGATGCAAGAGGGCGGCCGCGCGCCCCAGCAAGACGTCACGGTCAGCCGGCCCCACGCTCCCCACGTACTCGACTGTCCTGCCGTCGATGTGCGGCTCGACATGCTCCTTGAAGTAGGCCTCGTCCTGGATGATTCCAGCCAGGACGAGTCGCCTACCCGCGCGTCGAGCGATCTCGATGGCTTCCCGCGTACCTTTGTCGGGATGAATCCGGCCGAAGAATACGAGCTCATCGCCACCGTCGGGACGGAACGTGAAGTGTTCGATGTCGATGCCGTGATGCACGGTGGCGACGTACTCGAGGCCCGGGTCGCGATCGGCGTTACTGATCGACACGTAGAAGGTGTGGCGGTTGTAGCGTCGGTACACGGGAAGAATGCGGGGCGAGGAGAAGCCGTGGATCGTGGTTACGACCGGCGTGTCTATGAGGCCGGTGTAGGTGAGCGGCAGAAAGTCGAAGTGGTTGTGAATGAGGTCGAAATCCTGAGCCCGCTCGAAGGCTGCAGCTATGTGCAGGCCCTCCCAGACCTTTGGATCGAGGCTGCGATCCTCTTCGTATCCGCGTGGGCAGACCGCGTGGAGCTTCGCCGTTGTCTGGGAGTCCGCCGTTGCGAACAGCGTGACGTCAAAGCCGCGCTTAACGAGCCCCTCCGTGAGTAGAGAGACGACGCGCTCCCACGGGCCGTAGTGTCTGGGCGGCGTACGCCAGGCGATGGGCGCGAGAATACCGATCCGCATGAAGACGCCCCCCGGTCGCGCGTCGTGACGTTTCAGCTGCCAGACAGGCGAAGCCAATCGAGGAGTTCGGAAATGTTCGCGATGGCCAGCCCGACTCGCGTGTCCGCTGCGCCATAGTACAAGCGCAACTCGCCGGTGGCTTTGTCGACGACCATGCCGCAGGAGAAGACGACGTTCCCCACGTCGCCCGCGCACTCGTACGGCTCGGCCGGGCCGAACACCCACTCGCTGCTGCGCCGGATCACCTTCCGCGGGTCCTCGAGATCGAGGAGCGCGAGGCCGATGCGATAGATCGCCCCGGCAGCCGTATGGCGCACGCCGTGGTAGACGAGGAGCCAGCCCTCGGACGTTTCGATCGGCGGCGGGGAAAGCCCGATCTTGCCGGCGTCCCACGACGAGCCATCGCGCGCCTCCATGAGCACCATGTGATCGCCCCAGTGCTTGAGGTCGGGCGAGAAGGAGAGCCAGATGTTGGCTTTCGAGGTCGGAATCGCCGTGACCGGGCGGTGGATGAGGGCCCAGCGGTTGCCGAACCGGCGCGGGAACAGGGCGGCGTCCTTGTTCTCCGGCGACGTGATGGGCCCCCGCCGTTCGAACGTCTCGAAGTCGGACGTCAGTGCAAGCGCGACGAGCGGACCGTTGCGGGAGAAGGCCGTGTAGGTGATCGCGTAACGCTCCAGCTCCTGCAGCCACACGACACGGGGGTCCTCGATGCCCCAGACCTCTTCGGGGAACTGCCGGGAGAGCGGCAACATGGTCGGCGCGGAGTCGATACGCCAGCCCGTGACCCCGTCCGCGCTGCGCGCGACGGTGAGGTGCGAGGCGCCCCGGCGGTCTTCGACGCGCACCAGCAACAACGTCTCGCCGTTCGGCAACTGTACGGCGCCCGGATTGAAGACGCTGTTGGCGGGGTACGGCCAAGCTTCGGCGCTGAGGATCGGGTTCGCCGGGTGTCGCCGGAAGAGTTCGTGGAAGCCGTTGTGATTCTCGATGATTACCGCGCCGGCTCTTATGTTCGCCAACGCGCGCTCCTTCCAGACGGGCGGGCCACTTCGCGGCCCATCGATTGCTGCGCTCAATGTACCGCGGGCCACGAATGTGCGGGCAATCGAGGAATCCCCTATCTCTGCGCTCCTCTGGCGCGCGGCCGAGGCGAAGGAAAGCCGTGCGCGAAGCCGCTTGCGCGGTGGTATCGGTGGTATGATGTCGATAACCCCAGTCCTCTCTGCGTAACCGACTTGCCGGGCACGTTGTGCGAGGACGAGAAGGATGATCGCTTGGCGAAGTATGTTTCCTTGACTAGTGAGCGCGGGAGCGCGGCCAAACCGTTGCGCATCGCGCTGGTTTCGACGAACCCTCCTCGCCAATGCGGCATCGCCACCTTCACGTACGACCTCGCGCGCGCCATGCAGATAGCGCACCCGGACGCGCGCCTCTGGTGGGCGGCAATTGACGAGGAGCAGTCGGCCCATGTATACGGGCCCGAGGTACGCTGGCGCATCCGTCAGCGTGATCGCGGTAGCTACCAGCGCGCGGCCTGGGAGATCAACCAGTCGAACGTCGACGTAGTGTCCGTGCAACATGAGTTCGGGCTGTACGGCATCTGGGGCGAAACGTTCGAAGACCACCTCGCTCCGTTTCTCGAGACGCTGACGAGGCCGCTAGTCACGACCTTGCATACCATCCTTCCGAACCCTTCACCCTCCGTCAGGGAGGCGGTGCGACGGATTGGCCGTCACAGCCGCGCGCTGGTGGTTATGGCACACCGGGCGCGCCATATCCTCGAGCATGAGTACGGCATCGACCCCGTCGGCGTGCATGTGATCCCGCACGGGGTGCCGGCTACCGAGCCCCGCGGGCGTCAGCGCATTCAGCAACTGCTGGGGCTGCGGGATCGCAGCGTCATCTCGACGTTTGGCCTCGTCAGTCCGCGAAAAGGCCTCGAACACATGGTGCGCGCGATGGCCGAGGTCATCCGCACGCATCCGGAAGCGCTGTACATGATCGTCGGCAAGACGCACCCCGAACTGATGCGCTATCAGGGCGAGGTGTACCGCGCCGAGTTGACCGCGCTCGTGCGCGCGTGCGGGCTCGACGAGCACGTCGCCTTCGTCGATGAGTATCTCACGCAGCAGGACATCGTCGACTACCTGCTGGCCAGTGATGTCTACGTGACGCCCTATCTGGACCCGAACCAGATCACGAGCGGGACCCTCGCGTACGCGCTCGGCGCGGGTAAGGCGATCGTCTCCACCCCCTACCTGTACGCGAACGAGGTCCTGGCAGACGACCGTGGAATCCTCGTGGACTTCGGTAGCCATCGCGGGCTCGCTGACGGTGTGCTCCGCATTCTGGACGACGACGGGTTGAAGCGCCGGCTGGAGCGCAACGCCTACGAGTACGGGCGGCTGATGGCGTGGCCGTACATCGGCGAGCAGGTGATGCGTCTCTGTCGCGCGATCGCGGCTGAGGATGTCGCAAGTGCAGCCCGGCGGGACGTTGCCGACTCGCCGGACGTGGCGTTGTCTGGCGCGTGGCAAGAAACCGCGGCTGCTCGCGCCGCCGGAATCGCCTTCGTCACCCAATCGGACCATTGATACGACAGCTCCGCCGGCTGCTGCGGCCAGTCCCCGCGCTCGGGCCTGATACGTTCGCGCTGGCCGTGTACGCTCGCGAGCGGGACGGCGGGTTCACCGTGCAATCAGCGGCCGAACAGGGCTATGAGGGCGTCGCCTGCCTCGACGACGCGGCACGCGGCGCCGTGCTGTACAGCGAGATCTGGCGCCGGCACGGATTCGATTGGGCACGCACGGAGGCCGAGGGCTTGTTGCGCTTCACCTGCGCTATGCAGACAAGTGACGGCGCCTTCGTGAACTTCATTGGCGACTGGGAGGGGCGGCGCCAACTCGACACGCCGACTTCTCGGCCCGGAGGCGGCCCGTGGCACGCCCGCGGACTCCACGCGTTGGCGTGCGGCGTGGCGGCCTTTGGTGACGACCGCTATGTCAGGGCGTTCGAAGCCGGATTGCCCGCGCTCGATCGGCCGATGCCCTACCTGGATGTGCGCGCGGTCGGCGTCCTCGCGGCGCTCGAGTTCTCGCGCGCGACGGGTGCGCGGCCCGTGGCTGCGCGGGCGCTCGCCTGGGCCGAAGAGATAGCCGCCGCGCGAATCGGCGACGTGCTGCCTGACCGCGCCGGCGTCGCAGCCATCCACCTGTGGGGCCATCTACAGGAGGTTGCCCTCGCGCGCGCCGGCACCGAGTTCGGGCGCGATGACCTTATCCAAGTGGCTGCACGCAGCGCGGACGCCGTGCTCGCGCCGGCCGCACAGCGTGCGTTCGCCGGGCCGCGGGCGTTGCCGTTCGACGTTAGTAGCACCGTCGCCGGCCTCGACGCCGTCGCGGCCGCGACGGGCGACGCTCGTTACGCGGAGTTCGCTGCCCTCGCCCGCGCCTGGTTCGACGGCCGGAATGCGGCGGGGCACGCCGTCTACGATCGCGCGCGCGGCGTCGTCTTCGACGGCATCGACGACGACCGCATCAACAGGAACTCCGGCGCCGAGGCGAACATCGAGGGCGGCCTCGCGCTTCTCGACTCGCTCCCGTGGGGTGCGTACGGACGAGAGGCGCCAGCCCCCTCACCAGCATCCGCGAGCTAATGAGAAGCACCGACGGGATTGGAAGTCTCGTCATTGCGGCTAATCACGATGTCTCATGGTGCCTCAACCACCAGGGATCGATCTGGCGCCATCTAATGCCATCGTCGGTGGTGGCGAGAAGCGGGTTCCACGAAGCGGAAGGCTCACGAAACTCGGCGCAGCGGACGGAGGATCGAGATGTCGGCGACGGACGAATTCCAGTCGAAGATCGTGGGTGAAATCGGTGGGATGCGTGTCATGATGACCGGGCGCGAGCGCTCCGATGGTAAGGAGGACCTCGTCCTGCCATCCGGATTGGCCATCGTGACGGACAACGCGCTCGAGTATTTGGTCGGCGCGTGCCGGGAATACGACCTTCAGCATCTAGGGCTCGTGATAGCAGAATTCTCGTCGATGCGCGTCGGTACGCGAGAGAAGTTGAATGAGACGCTGGCCGCCGCTGGCGCGGACCCCGCCGGTCTCTTACGCGACTACCAGATGGCGCTCGTTTTCCGAGTGGCGGCCGGCGATCCCGACAGAACCGACCCGACGGGCAAGCGCATCAGCGCGATTGAGCTTGCCCGTCTCTGCCGACTAGCGATTTCCAGTCGCACGTTGGGCGAGGAGACCGACGATGTATCGGCGCTGCTGCTACGCGTGGCGTATCTTCAGTTCTGGGATCTGGAGAGCTACGATATCTTCCCGCGCGGCATGATCATGCTCCGGGAGGTCGCTGACGCGCTTCCAGAGGCGGATCGCTACGACCTCAATGAAGCGTTCAAGAGCCGGTTCGGCTTTCGCTTCGACACGTTCGTGGTCTTGTGCTTCTCGCTCTTTGCGCTCGCAACCAACCAGCCGGCCCGGCGTTTCGGCATTGAGCAATTAGCTGGCTCGGCTGAGTTCGACCTACCTCGGGAGGAGATCGCCGCATTCCTTGAGTATGTGAGTTGCGATCTTGGTTCGTTTCGGGAGCGCGCCAACGATCCTCGGGTGCTTGTCCCGAATTTTGAACCGCACAGCCTCAACCCCCTCGTTCGCTGGCCAGCACTGTGCCATAGCGATGGTGGTGTGTATGTACCGATCCCGCGACTGCTCCTCGATCGCGCCACCACAGGCGTCTACTACGACTTGTTGCCCGAGCTGTCAAAGAAGGAAGCGGGGAGGTTCGGGGCGTTCTGGGGAAACGCATTCGATCGCTACATCGAGCGAATCCTGTCAACAACGCCGGGCGTCGGGCCGATTCGTCGCGGCGAAGAGCTCATCAAAGATGGCAAGAACTGCGACGTGATTGAGCTTCCTGAGAAGGCCCCAGCGTTGTTCGAATGCAAGACCGCGGGCCTGTCGCGTCGGTCGAAGACGACCGGCGAGCGCTCCTCGATAGTCGCTGACATAGAGGGCTCATCGTTCCCTGAAGGCGTGGTTCAGCTGGCCGAGTCTCGCGCTTATCTAAAGTCCGCCTTCGGCGCGGAGCCGAACTCACCACTAATGCTGGTGTCCTTGGACGAAATGTACTGGGCCAACGAGCCAGGTATCGGAATTCGCGAGATGATTGCGGCGGCTGCAAGCGACCTCACGAAGGCCGATGTATCGTCATTGACTATTGGCAGCGCGTCTGATGTGGAATCGCTCTGCAGAGCCGCAGAGTTCGGTGGGGTGGACCCTCGAACGATGCTTCTCGCAAAGATGAGCCGCCCCGACACGGATGCGCTCGATGTCCGCACGTTTGTGGCATCCACGGTGAAACCTCCGAGGACACCGATAACGCTTCACCGCGAATTTCTCGACAGCGGATGGAGGGTGATGCTCTCTCCCTACCTTAAGAGGGCGACCTAAACCGCCCGCATCGAGTCAGCTAGGTGACCCTCACGATGACACAATAGTGAGGCGAGCCGTGGTGGCAAGGGCCCCGTTAGAGATGACGCCTCAATCGTTGCCGCCGTCACCGGCAATTATCGTTTCGCCTGATCGAGTCTCAAGAACTGATAGAAGAAGTAATCCGACTGGCTTTCGAACAGGTCTTGATACCGAGCCCAGGGGACGTGGCCGGCCCCCTCGAGCGTCTTGAAGACGACGGGCACACCGGCGTTCTGCATGGCGCTCGCAGTTTCCACGGACCACTGATACGGCACCGCAGGGTCAGCGGTGCCGCTGAAGAGGAAGCCGGGCGCGTCAGAGCTGTCGACGAAGATCCCGCCCGGCAGACCGCCCGAGATCGATACCCAGGCGCCCACGTCCGATGGATACCCAGGATTCCCGCTGTCGCCGGGGAGATCGGCTGAGAGGCCGACGCCGGTCGCGATAATGGCGCCTGCTGATTCGCCACCGATGCCGATCCGGTCGGGGTCGATGCGATAAGCCGCTGCGTTCGCGCGCAGCCAGCGAACCGCGGCCTGCCCGTCATGCACCGCCTCCACGGCGGCAGTGAAGCACGCGGGAGCGCCGCCGGCGTCGCAGCGTTTCGGAGCGAGGAGCCGGTAGTTGATCGACACGGCCACGTAGCCGAGCTTGGCGAACTCTGTGGAGAGCACCGCAGCCGGCCCCAGGCTCTTGTCGCCAGCAGAGTATCCGCCGCCGTGGACCCAGATCACCGCCGGACGCTTCGTCGCGATGTCACCGGTCGGCTCATACAGATCCAGCTTGAGTGCGACGGGATTGTTGGCGAAATCGGGCGCGCTGCCGTACTGGAGATCGCTGATCCGCGTGACGCTGCCGAAGACCTCATCGCGATAGCGCAGAGGCCCCGTCCCGTCCGGCCGAGCGACCGCAGAGGGCGTGCACGCGATCAGCAATGCGGCGGCGGCCACAACGCCGACGAGCACCAATGCCCTTGGTCGCCATACGCGAATAGCTGGCCTACCTTCTCGATAGCTCGCGATCCGCAGCTTCAAATGCGCCGCATGGATTGTTTCACGATTGGCACGTTTGTGCAATATGGGAGCGCTATCAAGTGCCGGGTCCCCGCACCGAGAATGCTGCTATGGAGTATGGCAAGTTTGGGCCGTGGCGTTCGATGTGGAAGCTAGGGGCAGCGGCGGGGCTGCGCCGGCGTAGGAAGAGGCGAACCCGAAGGTCGTAGATGCCAGCCCAGCGCGCCCACAGACGTTGCGTCCTTCGCAAGTCGTTCACGCGCACCTCGCCGAAGCCGACCATCGCAGGCGAACACAGTCTACTCCCGGCTGTTTGATTCGGGGGCATCTCCTGTGCGCTGGGATTCCCCTGGCGCGCACCGTCGGTCCATCGTGGGCGGCAGAATGAAGAACGCCGTAGCCCCGCGGTGGCCAAGCTACTCTGCGGTCAGAGAGTCTTGGCCTTGTCGCTCACGCACGACGCCGCCGATCACTCGGGTCTGGCGTGCGCCGTATCCAGCGGTGCGCCTCGACGCGTGGTATCCATCCTCCTCATTGCCATGAGAAGGCCGTGAATGATGGCCTCTGGTCGCGGTGGGCAGCCGGGGATGAACACGTCGACCGGCAGCACTGGTTCCGCTGCGCCGACGGCCGCGTACGTCTTCGAGAACACCCCGCCGCCTATCGCGCACGCGCCCACGGCAACGACGAGTCGCGGCTCGGGCATCGCCTCGTATGTCATCCGCGCCGCCTGCTGGAGGTTGCGCGTCATCACGCCGGTGACGAGCAGCAGGTCGGCGTGACGCGGCGACGCGACGAAATCGATGCCCAAGCGTTGAATGTCGTACACAGGGTTGAGCAGCGCGACGAGCTCCCAGTCGCAGCCGTTGCACGAACCGCTGTCCAGGTGGCGGATGTGCAGCGATCGGCTCAGTTTCCCGCTGATCGTCCGCTGCAGAGCGCGTGATTCATCCATCGTCAATGCCTCCTAGTTCGTACGCGGCAACGAGGGATTCTCGCTGCCGCGTGGCGAGCTCGAACGCGTTCGTTGCGGTGATCGCCTGATTCGGGCAAGACTCAACGCAGGCGCCGCAGAAGATGCAGGCGCCGTAGTCGAGCTTCCAAGTCCGTTTCGTCGTTCCTCGTTCGATGACCTGGATGGCCGAGGTCGGGCAGAGGTCGACGCAGGCACGTTCGTCGTCGCAGCGGGCTGGAGAGAGCACAGGCGTCCCTCGCGGGCCACGGTCCGGAATGTCCGCATCGGGTGGATAGCCTGTCGTCACGCGCCGCGTGCGTAGGGGTCGCAGGATGAGATCGAGCAGGTTCACGGTCTACCTCAGCGGTCGCAGCAGGCGTAACAGAGCTCGAAGCTCTTGTTGATCAGCGGGAAGTCGGGCACGACGTTCTCGACGACCGCTCGCGTGACGAGCGGCCAGTTCGCGTACGCGGCGGAGCGGATGCGCAGCCGGTACACGCGATTGGCATCGCCCGCCATCAACCAGTGGACGTTCGCACCACGCGGGCTTTCGGAATAGCCGAGGGCGGACGCTCCCGGGGACGCCGCTTCGAGCGGTGTCGCAATTGGGCCACCTTGCAGGCTCTCGGCCAGCGTGGCGACGAGATCGAACGACGTCAACACCTCGCGTGCCCGCACGAGCAAACGTGCCGCGACATCGCCTCGTTGCTCGAGGTGCTGCTCCAGCAGGACCGTCGAATAGGCCAGGTGGGGGTGATTCAGCCGGTAGTCCGACGGTACACCGGACGCACGCGCCGTGACGCCGGTGCCGCCGAAGGCGAGCACAGTCTCCGCGTCGAGCCTCCCCGGTCCGTTGATGCGGGTGGCGAAGCTGTCCGTGCCGAGGATGATGTCGAGATACGTCTCGAAATCCTTCCGCAACGCGACGTGCGCGTCCACCACCGCTTGAACCGCACGCGCTCCCAGATCGTAGCGAAGGCCGCCGACGCCTACGACACCCATCAGAAAGCGATGGCCCGTGAGCTCCTCGTTAAGCCGCTGGAGACGCTCCTTGAGGATCGCTCCCTGCGTGCTGCCCATATGAAATCCCGCGCCGGCACAGATGTTGCCGATGTCGCCGACGTGGTTATAGAGACGTTCGAGTTCAAGCAGAAGCGTCCGCAGCCATGTTGCGCGCTCGGGCACGCGCGTTCCGGACAGGCGCTCGACCGCGGTGGCGAACGAGACGGCGTGTGACACGGTGCAGACGCCGCACGTGCGTTCGACCGTGTAGAGCGCATCATCGAACGTCTTTCCCTCGACGATCTTCTCCACACCGCGGTGCGTGTAGAACAGGCGCGCGTCGAGATGGAGGATCAGCTCGCCGATGTTCGAGAAGCGGAAGTGTCCGGGCTCGATGACTCCGGCGTGGATCGGACCGACCGGAAGCTCATAGACACCCTCCCCGTGCACCTCGAAGTAGTCGAACCTTCGATCATCCGTCGCCGGCTGATCCACGGGCGAAACGTCTTTCCGCAGCGGGTGGTAGCCGTGGGGCCATCTCTCGTGCAGGACGAGCCGTCGCGGGTCGGGGTGGTCCACAGGGATGATCCCCAGCAGGTCTTTGACCTCGCGCTCGTACCACTGAGCGGCGGGCAACGTGCGCGTCACAGAGGGGTACTCGCCGTCGAGGTCGATGCCCGCGCGCACGCGCACGAACTCGTCGTACGCTGGCAGCGAGAAGACGAACTCCACAGCGAAGTTACCGCTGCGCGGCGTGAGATCGAGCCCCACCATCGTCGCGAGCTTCGCTCCGCGTCCGCTGATGTACGTCGCGACCGCGGGAAGGTCGTTGCGGTGGCATTCCACGAGCGTCTCATTCGGGGCTGGCGTTGGCAAGACCGTGAGGTGCACCGGGCATTCGTCGAGGATGGTCCGCGTTTGCGCCTGCATCAGCGTCCTTCGAGCACGGCCACTGCATCGTCAAGCGCGGTGCGGAACTGATGGGGCGGCGCCACGCTCACCCAGACCATGAGCGCCAGCGGCGTGACGATGCTCAAGACGGCGGGCGCCGGGAGACGCCGCACCGTCACACCCCGCCGCGGCTCGCGATAGGCGATCTGGATGATGTGGCTCAAGAGGCTTATTCCGGCGAGTGCGACGAGCAGGAGCCCCGCGACACCGATGATCGCCCTGCCGTGGGCAAAGGACCCGGCGACCGCTCCGTATTCCGAGGAGAACATGGCGAACGGCGGGAAGCCCACCAGCGCAAACGCGCCCACGAGCAGCACCGAGCCTGCCACCGGCGTCACCCGGATGAGCCCGCGCATCCGGTGCATGGAGCGCGTCTTGAACGCCTGGACGACCGAGCCGGCGGCGAAGAACAGGCTCGACTTCGTGAGCGAGTGGGCCACGAGGTGCAACATCGCGGCGTAGAGGGCAATGGGGCCACCGATGCCCACCGCCAACACGATGATCCCCATGTGCTCGACGCTGCTGTACCCGAGCATTCGCTTGATGTCGTGCTGGACGAGCAGGAACGGCACGGCGAGTGCGATGCTGAACAGGCCAAACCCAATCATCAGGTGATCGGGATACGAGCTGCCGACGGCCGCAATCGTCAATACCCGGAAACGGAGGATCGCGTACACCGCGCAATTCAACAGCACGCCGGAGAGCAGTCCTGAGATCGGCGAGGGCGCCTGGCTGTGCGCGTCGGGTAGCCAGGTATGCATCGGCGCAAGCCCTGCCTTGGTGCCGTATCCCACGAGCACGAACACGAACGCAAGACGCATGACATCTGGTTCGAGCGCTCCCCCCGACCGCGCCAGGACCGTCCAGTTCAGTGCGTTGCCCGACTCACCGACGATGCTCGTGGAGGCGTAGTACGTCATCATCGTGCCGAAGAGGGCGAGCGCGATGCCGACCGAGCCAAGTACGAGGTATTTCCACGCGGCTTCCAGCGCCGGTCCGGTCCGGTAGATGCTTACAAGCAGCACCGAGACGACGGTTGTCGCCTCGATCGCCACCCACATAATGCCGAGATTGTTTGCGACGGGGACGGTGAGCATGGTCGCCATGAACCCCATGAGTAACGCGTAGTAACGAATCTGGTCCTGTTCGCGCAGTTCGCCATGGGCCACATCATGGGCAATGTACGACAGCGAGTTCGCGGTGGCGCAAACGCCGACGACGCAGATCAGCACGAGAACGACGACCGAGAGCGAGTCGACGTACACCCAGCCGCCATACGCCGATTGAGCGCCGTCCGCCTGAACGCTCGTCGCGATGGCCGCAGCGGCGACCAGCGCCACAATCGATGCTGCCAGTGCGGCGGGCCCGGCCGCACCGGGGAGCCGAAGCGCCCAGATCGCGAGCCCGCACGCGAGCGGGACGCCCACCAGGCATGCGACGGCGATCTCGATCATCCGCGCAAGCTCCTCAGGTGTTCGGTGTCCAGCGAGCCGAAGATCACGTGCATCCGTCCCGTGTAGACGAACGCGACGAAGACAGCCATGAGGAGATCGAGGAAGATGCCAAACTCGACGACAAGCGGCATCCCGTATGTCGCTGTCAGAGCCGCAAGCGCCATCCCGTTTTCGAGGACGAGAAAGCCGATGATCTGTGCCAGCGCCTGCCGGTGCGTGACCATCACGAGGATGCCAATCACCATGACCGTCACGGCCGTCGGCAACACGCGCTCCGCTCCGATGGCCGTGTGAAACGGCTGGCCACCCAGTGTACGCGCGAAGACGACAGCCAGCAGCGTGGCGATGGCCACGCCCGTGCGCTGGCCGACTGACGCCTGGACGTCGTGCGATGTCGGAATACGCTGCAGAACGGCCCACAGGATCGCCGGGACGGCCACCACCTTGACGATGAGCGTCAGCCCCGCGCCGACAAGAATGTGCGGAGAGTTCGTCGCAAGTCCGGCGTAGGCCGCAGCCGTCGCCAGCATCATGGACTGGATGCCCAACAGGAGCATCGCGCGCCCCAACGAACGCGTCCACATGATGCCGATCGCGACGACCAGCATTGCCAGCGAGAGGACATCGATCGCGCTGCTGGCGAACTGGTTTGTCATTGGAAGAGCACCCGCAACGCGGCGCCGAGCGCAGCGGTGAAACCCGCGGCACCAATGAGGTCGGGCAGCTCGAATAGCCGCATCTTCGCGAAGACCGACTCGACAATGCCGAGACCGACACCGGCGATGGCGACCTTCACAACGACGAGCAGCGCGCCAAGGGCGTAGCCTGCCGCACCGTCGAACCGCGCGAGCCCGAACGGCAGGAAGACGTTGACGAAGAGGACGACGAGCACCGCCTGCTTGATCATGCCGGCAAACTGCAGCATGCCGAGACTCCGTCCGGAGTACTCGATCAGCATCCCCTCGTGGATCATCGTCAGCTCCAGGTGGGTGTCCGGATTGTCGACGGGGATGCGGCCGGTTTCGGCGACGAGCACCACGGCGAACGCCGCGGCCGACAGCGCCCAACTGAGGCCGAGGAAGCGCGCCGGATCGTGGTCACCGAACGCCACGATATCGCCCAGGCGCGTGCTGCCCGGCCCGATCGCCAGCGCGACGAGCGAGAGCAGGAGGACGGGTTCGACGAGGGCGCTGATGGCGAGTTCCCGGCTGCTGCCCATCTCGCCGAACGCACTGCCACTGTCCATGCCGCCAAGCGTGAGGAACGCGCGGGCGAGCGCGAGGAGGGACACGAACACGATGAGATCGCCCGCTGACGTCAGAGGCGTGCGATCACTGAACACCGGCACGAGCAGCGCGGCCGCGAGGATTGCAGCCATGACCACCACGGGTGCCAACCAGTGCATGAACGACGTCGAGTCCGCCACCTGCTCCGCCCGGCCAAGCCATTTCGCGAGGTCGCGATATCCCTGGAGAAGAGACGGGCCCCGGCGCAGTTGCAGCCGCGCCTTGACCGACTTGATCAGCCCGTTGAGGAGTGGCGCCGCGGCCGCGAGGGCGGATATCTGGAGCACCCCGAGTGTTGTCGCTTCCATCGCACTGTTCATCGTGCCACGAGCAACAGCACGATGAGCGCCGCCATGATGTACATCAAGTAGAGTTGGACGCTGCCGTTCTGGAGCAGCCGCAACCGCCCTGCGCTCCAGACCGCCAGCGTACGCGCGGGCGCGTACAGGCGCTCCTCGAACAGGCCCGGAACCCTGCCTGAGTACCGCACGAGACGTGGCAGCGGGGACACGCCGTGGTAGGACACTTCGATGCGCCGCTCGGGGAGCAACACACGGCTGAAGAAGAGGCGGAGCGGCTTGGAAAACGACGTGGCTGTGTACTGCATCGACGGCCTGAACCGCATCCCGCTGGCCCAGACGGGGCCCCGCGCGCGTCGGTTGGCGCCGTAGACGGCGCGGGCGACGATCCAGGGCAAAGGCGCAAGGACGATGAGCATGCCTGCAATCACCGCGGGCGACAGGGACGCGCCGGAGGCGAACGTCAGCAGCTCATGGTCGGCAGTCGCGCCTTGAGGTCCGACGAGGGCGATCGAGACGGGCTCCAACCAGCGGATGATCCACGGCGCGGCGAGGCCCGTGGCAACGCAGCCCAGCGCGAGGGCTCCGAGCACTCCGTACATGGAAGCCGTCGATTCGGTCGCCGCGTCGGCTTCATCGGAACGCGGCAAGCCCAGAAATGCGATACCGAACAGGCGGACGAAGCAAGCCACCGCAAGGCCACCTGTGAGCGCGAGGCCGCCCAGCGCTGCTAGCCCGACGAGTCTCGAAGCATCTCCACTGCTGCTGGCACCGAGATCCACGAGGCTCCGGAACACCATCCACTCGCCGACGAATCCGTTGAGAGGCGGCAGCGCGGCGATCGCGAGGCAACCAACGAGCATAGCAGCGCCGGTGAAAGGCATGCGCCGGAGGAGGCCGCCCGTGCGGTCAAGGTTCAGAGTGTGTGCGGCACGTTGCACGGAACCCGCCGCAAGAAACAGCAATGTCTTGAACCAGGCGTGGTTGGTCGCGTGCAGCAGCGCGGCAGCCAGCGCGGCCGACGCCAACGCGGGGTGGTCTTCAGCGCGCAATGTCAGCGCGGCGCCAAGAGCGACGGTGATGACGCCGACGTTTTCGACGGTGCTGTACGCGAGGATTCGCTTGATATCGTGCTCCATGAGCGCCCACAAGACACCGAGTACCGCGCTCGAACCGCCGACCGCCATCAGCAGCATCCCCCACCAGGGCTCGCCGGGCGCGAGGAATCCGAAAGAGACGCGGATGAGGCCGTAGAGCCCGGTCTTGACCATCGCAGCGGACATCAGCGCCGAAACGTGCGACGGCGCCACCGGATGCGCCCGGGGCAGCCACACGTGGAAGGGGACGAAGCCCGCTTTCGTGCCGAAACCGACGACGGCGCACATGAACGCGAGCGAGGCCATGGGACGCGACAGGCCGGCGTGGTTCATCTCCGTGAACGTCGTCGAGCCTGCCGCACGCCCAACGATGAACAACGCCGCAACGACCAGAACAGTCGCGACGTGCGTCATCGCGAGGTACAAGATCGCTGCCTGGCGCCGCGGCCGGGGAGCGCCATCACCCAGCACGAGCAAGAAGCTCATCAGCGCCATGCCCTCCCAGCCGACGAGGAAGGTGTAGACGTTCGCGGCTGAGGCCACGAACAGCATCGCCAGCAGAAACACCGGGAGCACCGCGTCATCGAGCCGCCGTCGCCGCGCATAGCCCGTCCCGAAGACGCAAGCGGCCACTCCCACGCCGCCGACAATCGCCGCGAAGACGGCGCCCAGCGGGTCGAGGTACAGCGCGAGTTGGGCGTACGGTGCCGGCGAGGAAAGCGTGATATCGATGGGCGAATCTCGGGAGATCACGGAGGCGGCGGCGATCAGCGCCACGGCAGACGCAGACGCAGCCACCCAGAGTGACGCGCGCATACCCGCCTTGCCTGGTACAAGAGCCGTCAGCGATGCAACGCCGAAGAGAATCAGAGAGAGTGCAAAGAGTGACGTCATCAACTGGTCCGGGTCAGCCGCCTTCCCATATCGATAATCCTTGTATTTGAAGGTATGCTTATTCTAAGATAGGCACAGCGTGACTGTAAGGCAATGATTGGATGGTCGGCATGGCCGATTCGCTGCAGGAGTTCAAGGCGGGATTCTTCCGCACGCTGGCGAGTCCGATCCGCATCCGGCTCCTCGAGCACCTCCGCGGAGGTGAAGCCACCGTAAGCGACCTTCAACAGAAGCTCGGCCTAGATTCCTCGAACGTCTCGCAACATCTCTCGATCCTGCGCGCCAACTCACTCGTCGCGGCTCGCCGCGATGGAACGCGAGTTTGGTACTCCGTCCAGGAGACGCACATCTACGAGATCCTGGACGCCGCACGCGCGATCTTCGAAAACCAGGTCAAGGCGAGCACGCGTCTGCTGGCGGAACGACGAGCGCCGTCCGCGCCCGCCCGGAAGGGGCGCCATGCCTGACAAGAGCGGCACTCAACCAGGCGATCGCCAGCCGCCTTGCTTCATTGAAGGGCATTTCCAGGAAACACGACGACCACATGGTGGGGGTGAGACGGCGATCTTCGTCGTGGCGGTGCCAGGGAGTTAGACCGCCGCGCGGGTTGGCGGGGTCGGGGCGCAACTCGTCGATGTCGATGTGCTCGATGGCGATCTGCGTGGTGGTCATGGCCGGGTGTCCTTCCTATACTGGTGGAGGTTCACTGCACGGGTATGGAGAAGCACCGATGTCTGACGCGAAGCCGTCTCGATTCGACCGAGTCGTCCGCTGCACGCAGGGCCACCTCTTCGTGACGACGTGGATTCCGTTGGTCTCGTTGAAGGCTGTACGCCTTGGCCCGTGGCGCCTCCAGCACTGCCCCGTCGGGCACCATTGGTCCATTGTCACCCGGATAGACGACACTACCGTGGCGCCGGAGGAACTCGCCGAAGCGCGAAGGCATCACGACCTCCACATCCCCTAAGTCCCACGATTCGGTCATGGTGTCCGCGCGCGGAGAATTGGCTGCGCGTTGACGAAGGGATGAGAACGGGGCACCCGTGCGCGTCTGGAGATCTCTCTCGGCGCTCTATATAGCGGCCAGTCAGCGTCACTTTCATGCCACCGCCTCCCATTGGTTGGCGTTGGTGCTCTCGCTGGTATCGAGCCGGCGGTGTCCTCGCTCAGACCCTCGTGTAGAATGGTGTGGCGTCCAGCGAACCGCAGGCTCCTTCCCTCGCCGCGCCTTTTGAGGCACGCATGCGCCGTCTCCTGCTCCCAGTCGCCGCTCTCGCGTGCGTCCTGCTCCTGAGCGCAGGTACCTTACGCGGCCCAATTGCCGACGCGGCGGGTGGGAGCACGCTCAATCGACCGGAAGATCCGATCGTGCTCACCGGTGCCAACGTCCCATCGCTGACGGGTATCGCACCACATGATCTCGTCGCCTTCCGATGGGACGGCGCATGGACGCAGATCCCCGTCCAGGTGGACGAGCGCGATGTCAAGACGTTCACCACGGTCTACAACGGGGCGGTCCCGTCGTCCGTCACGGAGTTGTTCTACACGGATCCGAACACATGGACCGGACCCGATTCCGACCCCACGCTTGACGCAAACGATGAGGTGGCGTTCATGTCGAACGACGCGGGCGGCCCGTCATCGTCGTTCTCACCGCCCTCGCACACCATCCCGGGCTCAGGTGGAGATCGCGGTCACGGACCCGCTCGCGCCCGCTGATCAGGGATGGGTGTATCTCTTTCGGTCCGACGGTTCGCTCGACCCCGCGGCGGGCCAGTCATACATCGGCTATACGTTCAGCCTGAACTCCGGAGCCTACGAGGCGACCTACACGCTGGGGGATACGCATCCGGCGCTCGCGGGCAATCCGGAGAACTCGACGATCACCTCGCCGAACTACAGCTACCATTTCGGCGACCGCTGGCAGGAAGACCAGATGAAGATCAGCGTCGGGGGCGCGACGAACGTCGACATCCTCGACCGCCATAAGCCGATGTTTGCGCCGGGATCCTGCGGACGCACCGAGGACACGTTCGACGGGTACATCGACACGCTCCCCATCGACGGCGCGTTCGTCGCCAACAAGAGCGGCCCCGTGCGCGCCATCCGTTCATTCGTCGGAGCGAACAGCGGTCCGCGCACGCAGCGCGACGAGATCTTCTACGCTCAGCGTCAGGACATTCGTACCTACCTGCGCGTCCACGCCATCCCGAGCATCATGGACTTCTTCGACTACAGCCCCGCGGCGTCGGGCATGACGTACTACAACGATCTGAATACGGGAGGCGTCACGATCGACGGCGTGCCGGACAATCCGGTCGCCGGCCCGATCACCTGGCAGATGGTCACCGGCGCGCAGGGCACCGTCGTGATGGCGGCGACGATCGCCACGAATATCCCCGGCTTCGCCTACACGTCGTATTACCTCGACCATGCGGCGCCGAGCGGCACGACGCAGTGCACGGGCGACGCGGCCGCTTATGGGTCGAGCGGCGTCTACGTGAACCAGGCGGTGCCGTGTACGGACCCAGGCGCAGGCATCGTCGGTTGTACCAGCTATTTCAATCTCAACACGATGTCGACGTTGTACTACGAGCCCCCGTCGCAGTCCGTAGGCGCGGCGCAGGCGCTCAACGCGCGCGCGAACGCACCACTTGCGTTCGTCGTGCGGCCATGGGCCGCGTCGGTGGGAGGAATCGCCGAGGAGCCGGAGCTGGCTGTGATCGCGTCAACGGATCACGGGAGATCAGTTTCGACTGGATGGCTGATCGTTGCGGGCGGGTTCCTCGGCGCGTTGCTGGTCGCCGGCGCAGGGTTCGGTCTGATCGGGACGTCTCGCGGGTCGACCAGCCCGCGGGGGCAAGATCTCTGACTAGAGCGAGACAGCAGGCGTCGCGGCGCTGGCGTCAGGCGGCGCGCTCTTGCGCGGCGTCCGACGCCTCGGCCTCGATCGCGGCGCGCGGCTCCGTGCGCCGCGCGGGGCGCCCGCTTGCGGGCGGCGCGCCGGCCACGGCCGCGAGATCAGCGTCCGCCATCATATGCACGAGGCTCGGAAAATCCACCTGCGGCCGCCACCCGAGGATCCGGCGCGCCTTCGAGGGATCGGCGAGCAGCAGGTCCACCTCGGCCGGCCGGATGAATTGCGGGTCGACGCGCACGTAGCGCTCGGGGTCGAGTCCGGCGCGCATGAACGCCAGATCGACGAACTCGCGCACGGTGTGCGTCTCGCCCGTGCCGATGACGAAGTCATCCGGCGTGTCCTGCTGGAGCATCAGGTGCATGGCGCGGACGTAGTCGGCCGCGAAGCCCCAGTCCCGCTGCGCGTCCAGGTTACCCAAGGCCAGATCCTGCTGCAGCCCCGCCTTGATGCGCGCGGCCGCGAGCGTGATCTTCCGTGTGACGAATTCGGCGCCGCGCCGTGGTGATTCGTGATTGAAGAGGATGCCGCTGCAGGCGAAGAGGTTGTAGCTCTCGCGGAAGTTCACGGTGATGTAGTGTCCATACGCCTTCGCGGCCGCGTACGGGCTGCGCGGATGGAACGGCGTGCGCTCGCTCTGCGGCGTCTCCCGCACCAGCCCGAACATCTCGCTGCTGGACGCCTGGTAGAAGCGTATGCCCGCACCCGATCCGGCGCGCGAGCCCGAGGCACCCGTGAGCGACCGCACAGCATCCAGCATGCGCAGGACGCCGAGGCCGGTGATCTCCGCCGTAAGCTCGGGCTGTCCCCACGAATACGGCACGTAGCTGATGGCGGCGAGGTTGTACACCTCGTCGGGCTGCACGCGGTCGAGCATCACGCGGAGCGACCCGGCGTCGAGCAGATCGCCTTCGACGAGTCGCACGTCCGGCAGCAGCAGTTCCACGTCGCGGCGCCTGGGGTTGCTCTGCCCGCGGACCATGCCGAAGACCTCGTAGTCGAGGTCGAGCAGGTGCTCGGCCAGGTACATGCCGTCCTGGCCCGTGATGCCCGTGATCAGTGCGCGCGCCATGCAGCCGCTCCTTCGATGCGATGACATCGGACTCACGCAGTCTAGAGATGCCCGGCCCTGTGGGCGCTACGGGATTACCCGCGTGCCGGAGGCGGAGTCACCTAATCCGGCGAGGGCCGTGAACGTGTGGCGGCCGTCAAATCAGCCAACCTTGTGCGCTATCCTGCGGCCACGGCACGCCGGCACCCGGCACGAAGCGCGGCGGTGAGAGCATGAGCCAGCAAGGACCATCCGGCGGCATCGATGAGGAGCGCGTGGGCGCGTGGCTGGCGGAGCACGTCGCCGGCGCCGCGACGCCCTTCCGCTACGACCTCATCACCGGCGGCCGCTCGAACCTCACCTACCGCGTCACCGACGCCGCAGGACGCAGCTTCGTGCTGCGGCGGCCGCCGCTGGGGCCGCTGCTCGCGACGGCGCACGACGTCGTGCGCGAATGGCGCATCGCCGCGGCGCTCGCCGATACACCGGTGCCCGTCGCGCGCGCGCTTGCCGTCTGCGACGACCCCGCCGTGAACGGCGCGCCGTTCGCCGTCACGTCGTTCGTCGAGGGCGTCGTGCTGGACTCCGCGGACAAGGCGGCCGTTGCCGACGCCGCGGCGCTGCGCGCGACGTCGCTGCACCTGATCGACGTGCTGGCGGACCTGCACGCGGTCGATCTCGACGCCGTCGGGCTGGCGGACCTCTCGCGCCAGGACAGCTACATCGAGCGGCAGGTGAAGCGCTGGGCGAAGCAGTGGGCCGGATCGAAGACGCGCGAGCTGCCGCTGATCGACGAGGTGGAGGCGCTGCTGCGCCGCGACATGCCGCCGCAGCACGGCGCCACGATCGTCCACGGCGACTACCGCTTCGGCAACTGCATCACCGACCTCGCGCGGCGCAGGATCGCGGCGGTGCTGGACTGGGAGCTCTGTACGCTGGGCGATCCGATGGCGGACCTGGGCCACCTGGGCCTGTACTGGTACGACCCATCGCACCCGCTGCCGATCACGAACGACCCTACGTCACTGCCCGCCTTCCCGCGCTTCGGCGAGCTGCTGGAGCGCTACGCCGCGCGCACGGGCCGCGACGTCTCGCGCTTCGGCTACTACCGTGGCTTCGCGGCGTGGCGGCTCGCCGTCATCGCCGAGGGCGTCGCGTCGCGCCACCAGCACCACCACCCGGACGACGCGGCCGCGCTCGCGGCGTCGCAGGCCGCCGTCGCCGGCCTCGCGGAGTTCGCGCTCGCGTGCCTCACCCGCTGACGCCGTTCCCATCGACCAGAGGGCATCGTGCGGCGTAACTGCGCGGAGGGGATGCGGCGACACGAACGCGACCAAGTACCTTCTCGCGCACGCTGTCTAGCTGTCAAAGGGAGGACTGTCCAGGACAGTTTTCCCGGCGCCGACCTTCGACCTAGCACACTGCCCGGCGGGAAACGTTCACGGATACCCCTTCACAGCGGGTCTTAGCGCCCAGGCTGGATGACCAACGGTCAGCGTGGAGCGAAGCGGCATCACTGACCTTCTTGCCTAGCGGCGAGCGGTAGGCTCGGTCGGCGTAGCCGGATCCTCGCGAATGGCATCGAGTCCGATCATGTATTCGGGCCATTCGAGGAAGCGCTCGTACAGCGATTCAAGCTGAGCTTGCGTGACCGTGTAAGTGCGCTTCTTCGAGCGACCGAGCGCGCCCCCAAGGGGAACGACCGTCGTTGCCTTGAAAAGACCTGCAGCGAGTTGGTGTTCCTTCTCGTTGGATATCATCTCCTCCGAATCTGGCTTCTGCCAGCCTAGACTTTCAAAATATCGCAGCAACGAAATACCGTTCTCGATAGCTTCTCGGGCATCATCAGGGTCTATCTCTGCACCATGTATCGCCCGATTGGCCACAGCTGTTACCTCACGCAATGCTTCCGCATCGATTTCCTCGATGGCGCCGAGTGCGAGGAGATCGCGGGCCACCGTTAGCGAGCTCGGGGGTGTTCGGAAATTGCGCGCCGGATCGAACGACTCGAGCATGCGCAAGAGCGAGTGTTGCAGGCGGAGTCGAAGCTGAGCGAACGCTGCGGGAGGCGACACCGTTGCCAACTCGTAGATGTCTGCGTACGCGGCTTTGACGGGGCCCTCGTTCTCCGTGACCGCCTTCTTCTGCACGCGGCTTACGGTGTCCGCAACTCTCTGAACATCTTCGCGCTCAATGTCGGCTTCGAAGTCGAATATCTTGATGTGCCTGATGAGGTGTAGGTATGGCAAAGCGAGTATCACAGCGACGAGCGCGACCGTCACGGCGTCGACACGGAAGCGATTGGGCCAGAACAGGTGGAGAACTATCAGCAGCGCCGCGGAACTCGCCGCAACTAGAGACGCATACCTACGGACCGATTCTTGTGCTCTGTCAAGCATGACTCCCCCCGCTCCTTGCAGGCCGTTCTGAGACGTTAGGCAAGTCCGCTGCCTCGCGTACAACCGCGGCAGCTCGCTGCAGCCGGCGCGTTGAACCGCTAGTCGGCTCCAAGTATTTGATGGATCTGGTACATAAACGCCTCCGCATCGAACATGAGCATGGACGTCGATATGACCGCCGAGAGGTCAGCTTTAACGATTTCCCAGCCCTGCTCGACCAGTTCCCGCCAGTCATTCACCGGTAGGTTGACAGTAATCACGGGCGTCTCAAGGGGGCCAGCAAGACCCGGCGAGTGGTTCGTCCGCAGTTAGCTCGCGGCGGATTGCGTAATCAAGACGCCCTTTAACGGCTTCCGAGATAAGGGCTTTCCTCTTCGGCTTGCGAGAAAAGAACCTCATCGGACGAAGCCTCCAAAGGGAGCGCCACTCGCGGCGAGTTGAGTTGAGATGCACACGATAACTGTCGCGTCTACGCTGAGTGTCCCACATCTAGGAGCACAGCGCATAGGCCCCGCGAGTTAGCAAACCACTGCTCTACGGACACGACCGTGGGCGGGCATCCCGGCACCAACGCCGCGCTGCGCATTCCGCACAGACGACAAAGAACGGGGCCCCGTTGCCGGGACCCCGTCCTTGTGTGCGCTCGTGTCGTGAGCGATCAGCCGTAGTGGCCTTTGCGGCCACGGGACAGCGGATCGTCGTTTCCGGGCGGCGCACGCAGCGCGCGCAACTCCGCCCACTTCGACCGCATGTGACCGGTCAGTTCCTTGATCTGCACCGTGTGGCGCATCGCGTCAGACTGACGCAGGTCGCGCACGCGGTCCGCGATCTCGCCGATCTCCGTGAGGAGGAGGCGTTCGTGGTTCGGTGGTGACAGATCGACGGTTTCCGTGGCGATCACCTTCACTCGCCACGCCCGCATCAGGTGCGGACGCGGCGCTCACGCTGACGCGCGACTATGAGGTCGCGAGACGCACGTTCACCGCACGGCTGCGGCGCGGGTCGCGGTCGTCCGGCTGCTTCTCGAACTCGACCGTCTGGCCTTCGTTCAGCTGGTCGAACACCACGCCCTGCAGCGCGGAGCTGTGGAAGAACACGTCCTCCGACGCCCCGGCCGGCCGGATGAAGCCGAAGCCACGCTCCCGCTCCAAGCGCTTGATTTCCCCTGTCATGTGGAACCTCCTGACGCCGCGGATAATTCCGTGGTCCGGCCGAACGGCCGGCGGACGCGACGTATACACGTAATTGCGCCGGCACCTGCTGGCGACCTCTGCCGAGAAGTCGTCTTGTGCGTCGGCGAACCGTGTCGAACAGGAGACTGCGGAGGGGGTTTGCTACGCCCATCGTACCCGATCCGGGCCAGATCGGCAACAGGGGGCGCCCCGGGCGGTGCGGCAGCTCTACACCGCCGGCGTGCAGGCCAACCCAGGCGCGGCCGTTGGTTGAGATGTTGTTTTTCGCGAGTATGAGGGTCAACCCGCTGTGGACTGGTATGTGCAGCCGGGACAGCCCGTGTACACAACGATCGCCGGGCAAGCGACGCTCATCGTCAACACCGTTGCCAACGCCTTCGACCACTACGGAGTCTCTCGCGAGCCCTATCTTGGCAACCCAGACCGAGCGCGAGCGCCAGCCTCGCCGTTTTCCGGACCGAGTGGGGGAATGGGGCTCTACATGAGCGTGATCAATGACGAGTTTCGCGTTGACCTTGGACACCTCGCACTGGAACCCACGGTCGCGCACGTGCCGGTCGAAGCGTTCGCCAGCCCCTACTCACCGTCGTTCGATTTTCCCTCAACGTTCGCTGTCCCACGCAGCGCCTCGTGGGGAGACATTGTCGCGACCTGGGCTGTCCATCGCGGCGACGTTGTCGGGTTCACGGGCGACAGCGGCTACTCCGAAGCGCCTCACCTCCACTATGCAATAACGAGGCGAGCCGACGGTGAGCGTCTTTGCGCCACGGACGAACCCGGCTTCCAGGATTCAGGCTGGTTGCTCCGGCCGGACTGGCTGACACCATGAATTGGGGGCGGGGCGACTACAACCGCCTGCGTCCCCACAGCTCGCTGGACGACCGCACGCCGGAGGAGTTTCGGGCGGCTGCGGCCGCCCGGCCTGGAGAAGGAACGAGGCCAGCGACTTTCTCACAATGAATGGAAGAATGCGGGGGGCAGCTCACTGCCACGCGCGCCGGGGGATGACGCGGCAGCGGGCGACCACGCGTACTTCCGCCGAATGGATCCGGGGCGGAACATGGATTCAAGCCCGGACGTTGTCTGTCCGGCTCCTAGGGCTCCAGCGCGATCTTGAGGACGCCGCCCTTGCGCTCGCGGAACATGTCGTAGGCGGCGGGAGCCTCCGACAGCTTCAGGCGGTGCGTGAACAGCGGCTTCAGGTGCATCTTGCCGCCCGCCACCAGTGCGAAGAGCTTCTCCAGGCGCGGCCGGCCGGAGGGACAGAGCGTGGTGACCAACTGGCGGTGGATGAAGCTGCCGCCGGTGGGGAGGGTGAGTGTGGGGAAGGCGCCGTAGACGCCGATGCTGCTGACGGTGCCACCCGCGCGCGTGACCATGCAGCAGTTCTCGAAGGTGGTCTGGTGGCCCAGCGCCTCGACGGCGACGTCCACGCCGCGGTTGTTGGTCATGCCCATGATGCGGAGCACGGCCTCGGCCGGCTCCAGCACGACGTCGGCGCCGAACTGCTTCGCCATCGCGGCCCGCTCCGGTACCGACTCCACGGCGATGATCTTGCCGGCCCCCAGCATGCGGGCGGAGGCGGTGGCGCACAGGCCGACCGGGCCCTGGGCGAAGATCGCCACCGTGTCGCCCGCCTTCATGCCGGCCCGCTCCAGCGCACCCAGCCCCGTCGAGAGGATGTCCGTCGCCAGGACGGCGTGCTCGTTGTCGACTCCGTCCGGCACCACGGCCATCGAGACGTCGGCGCCCCGCACCTTGAAGTACTGGCCCTGGCAGCCAAAGAGCAGGTTGAGCGGCGAGCCGAAGGTCTGGCAGAGCTGGATGTCTCCCTCCATGCAGCGGTCGCAGGAGCCGCAGCCCACCAGGCAGGAGGCGGCGACACGGTCGCCCTCCTTGAAGCGGGTGACCCCCGGTCCGACCTGCTCGACGATGCCCACTGCCTCGTGGCCCATCGGCGTGCCGGGCGGCAGGAACTCCATCTCGTCCACAAAGTGCATGTCGCTGCCGCAGACGGTGGCCATCAACGTGCGGACGATGACCTCGCCCGGCCCCGCTTCGCCCAGGGGCACTTCCTTCATCTCGACCTTGCCGGTGCCCGCCTTGACGCAGGTGATGCTGTTCATGTCTCCGCCTTCACTCGTTGAACACAGGAGTTGATGCGCCCTGCATACCACGCCCGGCGCGCTGGGTGAACGGCCGGATGGCCTGTGCGCCGGAGTTGACGACGCGCGTCCACCTCGCCGCGGTCTTTCGGGCTTAGCGCATGCCTCCTGCCCAGACTCACTGTGCGTCCTGGTCTCGTTGCGCGAGCTTCTTTGAAAGGCATTCCAGGATGGTGGGGGCGCAGCGATGGCCAGGGGAGTAGGTCGGGCGCTCAGTCGGTCGGTCTGGCCCGCGCACCATGTTCGCGTTGTGTGCGACGCAGCCAAGCGAGGCGGAGGCCGGCGACAGGATTTGAACCTGCGACCTCCGGACCCCCAGTCGCTCAGGGGCCGTCGCTAGCAGTCCTTACCGGCCCGCATGACGCGCGTCTCGAAGCTGATCTGCCGGGAATCGTCGCGGGCCGTGCCGACTGATGACGTTGGGTTGCGGCCTGTCCGTTTGCAATCGCGTTTGCAGGCCGCCGGAGCGGCGACCCTTCTCGGTGAGGTACCCGTAGGGCGTGCGCGCACAGTCCTCGGCGGTGTCGGCGAACCCGTGCAAACCTGCACATTCGCACGAAAGCGCGGGGAACCCCCTACGTCCAGCGGCGCGGCGCGCGCTACCCTGCACCGTCATCAATACAGTTCTGTTCGGAGCGTGTGCATGCAGTATCGAGCGTTTGGAAACACGGATCTCAAGGTGTCGGCCGTGGGGTTCGGCATGTGGACCGTCAGCACCGGCTGGTGGGGCATCGACGACGACGACGTCGCGCGCCACCTCGTGCGCACGGCGTTCGACCTGGGCATCACCTTCTTCGACACCGCCGACACTTACGGCAACGGCAAGGGCGAGACGCTGCTGCGCGAGGCGCTGGGCGACAAGCGCGACCAGATCGTCATCGGCAGCAAGGGCGGCTACGACTGGTACACCTACGGCGACCAGCGCCGCGGCCAGAAGGAGATCCCGCAGGACTGGACGCCGGCCTACATCCGCAAGGCCGTCGAGGCGAGCCTGGAGCGACTGGGCACCGACCACATCGACGTCTACCAGCTCCACAACGCGAAGATGGACGCGCTGATGCGCGACGACACCTTCGCCGAGCTGGAGAAGCTGCACGACGAAGGCAAGATCGGCATCTACGGCATCGCCCTCGGCCCGGCCATCGGCTGGAGGGAGGAGGGGCTGTACGCGATGACCCACCGCAACTGCGGCGTCATCCACACCATCTACAACATGTTCGAGCAGGACCCCGGCCGCGACTTCTTCCCCGTCGCGCGCGAGCACGGCACCGGCGTGCTGGTGCGCGTGCCGCACTCGTCGGGCATGCTCGAGGGGCGCTACACCGCCGACACCACGTTCGCCGAGAACGACCACCGCCGCCACCGCACGAAGGAGTGGCTCGAGCAGGGTCTGCGCAAGCTGAAGACGCTGGAGTTCCTCACCGAGGGCCGCGGCCGCACGATCGGCCAGGCCGCGCTGCAGTTCATCCTGTCGGAGCCCAGCGTCGCATCGGCGTTCCCGAACGTCTATGACGAGGAGCAGTTGCGGGAGTTCGCCGCGGCGTCGGATACGCCCGCGTTCACGCAGGAGGAGATCGACCGCGTCGCCGCGCTCTACGCCATCGACTTCGACGAGGCCGCGGCCGCCGCCGGGAGGCCCGCATGAGCGACCCCGCACCGACCAACGGCGCCGCCGCTCCGACGCCGCCGCCGTCGCGCCAGTTCGTGCAGTTCGTCTTCTACAAGGCGGACCCGCGCTACCGCGCCCTGCCCGCCGCCGAGCGCGCCACCATCGCCGCCGAGGTCGAGGCCGCCGTCGCATCGATGGCCGACCGCATGCAGATCCGCGCCTACACGCTCGTCGGCATCCGCGGCGACGCCGACTTCATGTTCTGGCACATCAGCGAGTCCATCGACCCGTTCCAGGAGGCGGCGACGCGGCTGCTGAGCACGCGCCTGGGCGAATATCTCACGACGCCGTACGCGTTCCTCGCGATGACGCGCAAGAGCCAGTACGTCGACAAGACGGAGTCGCCGGCGGCGGCCGCCGCGGCAGCGCGACGGCTGCGCATCACGCCCGGCACGTCGAAGTACCTGTTCGTATACCCGTTCGTGAAGACGCGCCCGTGGTACGCCCTCTCGGCCGAGCAGCGCCAGGCCATGATGGACACGCACATCCGCGTCGGCCGCAAGTACCCGTCCGTGAAGCTCAACACGACCTACTCCTTCGGCCTCGACGACCAGGAGTTCGTCGTCTCGTTCGAGACGGACGAGCCGGGCGACTTCCTGGACCTGGTGATGGAGCTGCGCGAGGCCGAATCCAGCCTCTACACGCTGCGCGACACGCCGACCTTCACCTGCGTGGCCACGACCGTGCGCGGCGCCCTCGACGCGCTGGGCACGCCCGGTGCGCAGCAGATCGCGCCGCGCGGCGACGCCGCCGGCGAGTGGACGCGTGTCGCGGCGGAGTCGGACGTGCAGCCCGGCTCGCCGCGCGTCGTGTACGTGCGCGGCGAGCAGGTGGCGCTGTTCAACATCGCGGGCCGGATCTACGGGATCGAAGCGCGCTGCCCGCACGCCGGCGGCCCGCTCGCGGACGAGAGCACGCTCGACGGCACCGTGCTGACCTGCACGCGCCACGGCAGCCAGTTCGACCTCGCGCGCGACGCCGCGATTGTCCGCGGCCCCGCCGCCCGCCCGCCCATGTCGTACGCCGTCAAGGTCGAGGCCGGCGAGGTGTACGTCGCCGCGAAGCAGGCCGTTACGCCGGCGTAGCCAGCTACTGGCAGAACTCCGGCAGGCATGGCAGGATCGCCGTCGTCTGCGTCATCACGTGCTGGTACGGCGACGTGCCGCCCGTCGGCCCGGGAACCCACAGCCAGGCGCGCGCGAACGTCGCCTCTGACGGGATGTTCAGGAAGCTCAGGAACACCAGGTCAGCCCGATCGGTATGCAGCACGGCCGGCACCTCGTTGTCGTTCTGATCAAGGGCCAGTAGCGGTGCCTGCACGGCAGCTACGACCTGCCCCTTGTCGTTGTACGCAGCCGCACATCCCTGAACCGGCGGATACGTCTTGCCGGACGTGTTTCGAACCCCGAACGCGAGGCCGGCGCCGGTCTTGGCGCCCTTGCCGAAGCGCCGCGCCAGAAGGGTCCCGCCCACAACATTGATCTTCGGATCGGGCAAAGGTTGGGGCACCGTGCTGCCGCCCCCCATGCTGAAGTCGGACGATGAATAGGGCAGCATGTTCAGGCGGTCGAATTTGATATCGAACATGCTCTGGCCATGCGGCTGCGAATCAGGCGGGCAGATCGAGGCGACCTGCTCCGCCACGACGTTCCCCTGCGCATCGAGCAGGCGTCCCCGCAGCATCATCTGTACGCCCTGGACGTCCGTGTCGTTGAACATCTCGCCGTAGATGTGCGTGAAGCCTTGAGCGTCGGTGCGTATGCTCGTGTTCTCAATGCATCTTGCCGCACTCGCCATGACGCCCAGCACGACGAACGTCAGCGCGATTGTCGCCATTCGTAGTCTGTGTCCGTGAAACTTGGATAGCGGGGTATTCATGCCTCTACTCCTTTCGTGGTCGGCCGGCTCTGCATCGAGTTCGCGTGCGCTGACGCTCCTGGTCATCGGCTTCGATCCTGCGGCAGCACGACGAAGTCCACGCTCCCTCCGATGCCCGGGCAGTAGATCGTGAACCCCCGGGCCGTCTTGTTCGTCACGACAGGGCTGCACCAGCGATCCACCGGCGTCACCAGGACGGCATAGTCGGGGCTGGAGAGTCTCCTGGCGAAGTGCACGACCACACCCGACGTTGGTGCCTGCGGCGGCGACACGGCGCCGAAGTCGATCGTCCCAGCAAATCCGAGCAACGCCTGGGACTTGAACTTGACGGTGGTCTCGATCGGTGGGCCCTGCGGCGTTGCCGTCGCGGTGGGGATCGGCGTTGCCGTGCCCGTGGCCGTCGGCACGACAGGCGTGCTTGTGCCAGGGGCGCAGTCACCGCCGTTCACGGAGATCTCCACGTCCACCGCGCCGTACGCGTTGGCCTGCTGGATCGAGTCCGGGTCAACGGTGGACGAGCCATTGCTCGAGTCGCCGTTGTCCGGGGGGCCGTAACTGACCAAGTGGACGCCGGCGCACGCCGGGCTCGCGGTCGCCGGCGCAAAGTCGGCTGTCGCGAGGGTGCCGGTCGCGGTCGTGCCGCCGGTCAGGAACATGCAGTTGAAGACCATCGTTCCGGGCGCCGCCTGGTACACGCAGGGCGGCGCACCACCCGTTTGGTTCGACGCGCCCAGGAACGCGAGCAATCCCGGATCGTACGCCAGGCTCATAGTGTAGCCCCCATACGGATCGAAACCCGACCCCGAGGCCACCATACTGACGCTGAGGCCCGAGGCGCTTACCGAAAGCGTGGGGCCCGTCCCCTGCGCGCTTCCCGTCCGCACGCGGGCCACAGCCGCGCCAACCGCAAGGCCCACGGCGCTGACGAACAGCAGGAACACAAGGACGAATCGAGTGTGGCTCTTGAGCATGACATCACCTCCGTAACCGGTGCTGAAAACGTGCGCGTGTTATCGAGGGAGGACAGCAATCTTCGATCGCCGCGCCGGCACCCTACCATCGTGCGCCTCCGCGCCAACCGTGTTCAGAGCCGGACGGCGGTTCTCGCCGCCGCATGCCGGTTCTCGGACTTCCCTGTGGCTCGAATCGAAGGGACAGTTCGCCCCTTCCCAGACGGTGCCGAATGCGGCGCGGCGTCGGTACTTCGTGGCGATGCCGAAGCTGCGCCGCAGCGAGCCGAAGCTGGCTCATGGCAGGCTGATCGGCAGGTATCCAACGACGGTTCACGTGCGTCAGTCGGCTCAGCCCCTGGGCACCCCACCGAATCCCGTCCCCGCGCGCCATCGCATACCCTGACGCGATGGGCGAGATCACCCGTACGCACGTGAGCAAGAAGAAGCTGATGGCGCTGCTGCCCGACCCGGGCGCGCCCGGCTGGACCAGCTACGCCACGCCCGAGAGCGTGCCGCTCCCCGGCGATGCCGGCCTCGACGCGGAGACGGCAGACCGCTTCGCCGAGATCGCCGAGGCGTCGGACACGGGCAGCGTGCTCTTCGCGCGCGAGACGGACGCGATGCTGGTGGTGCCGCCGTTCCCTGTCGAGGAGGCCGTCAGCTACTCGGAGCTGTACCCGCGCCCGCTCATCGATCTGCTGGAGCGCCGCCGCGCCGTCGCCGCGTTCCTGCTGCGCAAGGGCGGATTCACGACCGGCTTCTTCCGCGGCGGCGCGCTGGTCGACTCCAAGACCGACCGTCGCTTCGTGAAGAACCGACACCGCAAGGGCGGCCAGTCGCAGCGGCGCTTCGACCGCATCCGCGAGAAACAGGTGTACGAGCTGTTCGAGATGGCGTGCGAGGACGCGCGCGAGACGCTGGAGCCGTACGAGGAAGAGATCGAGTGGGTGCTGCTGGGCGGCGACCGCCACACGGTGCAGGACTTCCGCAAGCAGTGCCGCTACTTCGACCGCTTCGGCGCGCGCGTGCTGAGCCGCACGCTGCTCGTCCCCGGCGACCCCCGCCGCGCTTCGCTCGAGAACGCTCCGCACGAGATCTGGTCGAGCGAGATCTACGTGGCTTCGCAGACCCAGAACCGAGAACCGAGAACTTAGAACTTATTGTTCGCAGCCTTGGTTCTGGGTTCCAAGTTCTTGGTTCTGTGAAGCCCGGTTTGCGCCTGCCTTCGCAACCTGCTGCACTACCGCCAACCGGAGACCAGCAACCAGCGACCAGGAGACCAGCAGTTGACCGAGTACCTGTGGTGGAAGCACGGCGTCATCTACCAGATCTATCCGCGCAGCTTCCAGGACTCCGACGGTGACGGCGTCGGCGACCTGCAAGGCGTCATCGACCGCCTCGATTACCTGAACGACGGCACGCCGGACTCGCTCGGCGTGGACGCGATCTGGTTCTCGCCCACCTTCCCATCGCCGATGGCCGACTTCGGGTACGACGTCTCCGACTACGAGGACGTGCACCCCGACTTCGGCGACCTGGCGACGATGGATCGGCTGATCGACGAGGCGCACAAGCGCGGCATCCGGATCATCCTCGACTTCGTGCCGAACCACTCGTCGTCGCAACACCCGTGGTTCCTCGAGTCGCGCGCGTCGACGGACTCGCCGAAGCGCGACTGGTACGTGTGGCGCGACCCCAAGCCTGACGGCAGCCCGCCGAACAACTGGATCGCCGCCTTCGGCGGCCCCGCGTGGGAGTGGGACCAGAAGACGCAGCAGTACTACCTGCACTCCTTCCTGGTCGAGCAGCCGGACTTGAACTGGCGCAACCCGGAGGTCGAGCAGCGCATGCACGACGTGCTGCGCTTCTGGCTGCGCCGCGGCGTCGACGGCTTCCGCATCGACGTGATGGGTCGCATCATCAAGGACCCCGAGCTGCGCGACAACCCGCCCAACCCGAACCGCCGCATGGCGACCGCGCTCGGACAGACGGCGCTGCAGCTCCACACACAGGACCAGAACTGGCCCGACACCATCGACGCGGTCCGGCGTATCCGCGGCGTGATGGACGAGTTCCCGGAGCGCATGACCGTCGGCGAGGTGTTCGGTCCGCCGGACCAGATCGCCGCGTACTACGGGGGCGAGAAAGCCGACGGCCTCCACCTGGCGTTCAACTTCCCCTTCGTCCGCATCTGGGACCAGCGCTGGACAGCCGAGCACGTCCGCAGGCACGTGGACGCGTTCGAAGCGGCGCTGTCGTCGGATTCATGGCCGAACCACGTCTTCGGCAACCACGACGTCGACCGCCTGATCAGCCGCGTCAACGCGGACGGCCGCGGCCAGGAGCGCGCCCGCGTCGCGGCGCTGCTGCTGCTGACGCTGCGCGGCACGCCGTTCGTCTACTACGGCGAAGAGATCGGCATGGAGAACGGCGACGTCCCGGAGCACATGCTGCAGGATCCGGCGCGCTTCTACGCGCGCGGCCGCGACCCGGAGCGCACGCCCATGCAGTGGACGCGCGACGGCGGCTTCACCACGGGCTCGGCCTGGCTGCCGTACGGCAACCTCGCCTGCAACGTCGAGGACGAGAGCAGCGACACCGCGTCGCTGCTCTCCTTCTACCGCCGGCTGATCTGGCTGCGCCGCTCGACGGACGCGCTGCGCTACGGCGACTACGCCGCCGTCGACGGCACGCCGCACGGCGTCTACGCCTACACGCGCACAAGCGGCGCCGACCGCACGCTCACGGTGCTGAACTTCACGAACGATGAGATCGCCATCGACCTGCCGCGCGCGCTCCACGTCACCGAGACGCTGGCCGGCACGCACGGCGAGCCGCCGCCGGCGCAGCACTTCACCCTCGCGGGCAACGAGGGCCGGCTCTACCGAATCGGGTGACGAGATTGTCACCCATCTGTGTCATCTGCGGAGAAACCGGTCCCATCACAGGCTGATCGCGAGGAAGCGCTCGATCATCGCGTTGACCTGGTCCGGCACCTCCATCTGGTGGAAGTGGCCGGCTCCCGCGGTCTGCGCCAGCAGCACCTTTGGCATTGCTACCCGTAGCGCCGCCATGTCCGCGACCGGCGCGTGCGAGCCGACGTACAGCGCCGGCGCCGTGCACGCGGACGCATCGGATGCCCAGTCGTTGCTCCAGAGGGCGCTCCACTCCGCCGCGGCCACGTGCTGCGGCGTCTCGACGGCCTTCGCGACGGTCTCCGCGCGCCGTTCGGCGTTGTCGGTCGGCATGAACATCTGCTCGAAGATCGCGCGCAGGGGCTCCGCGTAACCCGGCGAGCTGAACGCGGCGGCGAGCGGCTCCACCATCGCGAGCAGTGCCGGCGGAGGGCAGATCGCCCCGTCGAGCATCACGATCGCCGCGGGCATTTCCGGCTGCAGCGCCGCCAGCGACAACGCGATCGCGCCGCCCATGCTGTGCCCCACGATCACCGGCTTGCGCGCGCCGATCTGGCGGCAGAGCCACGCCACGTCATCGCCGAAGCCCGCGATGCTGTAGGTGCCCTCCGGCTTGTCGCTGTCGCCGTGCCCGCGCAGGTCCAGGGCGATGCAGCGGTGCGACGGCGAGAAGTGCGCCACCTGCGCCGCGAAATGCGTGCGGTCGCAGCACCAGCCGTGCACGAAGACCATCGGCGGACCACCCGTACCCGTTTCCTCGTAGTACAGCTTCACGCCATCGCGTTCCAGGTACGGCATATGACCTCCAGCCATGGCCAGGCGCGGCGCGCCGCGCCCCTACAACGTCACCAATCACCAATCACAACGCGGGGCAGGAGCGCGGCCTGCTGCGCGCGCCAGCCACCAGTCACTAATCACCAAGCGACCAGCACTACACTTGCTCGAAATACCGCCGACGCTCCCACTCCGTCACGGCGCGGCGGTGCTTCTCGATCTCCCAACGTCGCATCGCCACGTAGTGGTCGATGAACGCGTCGCCCAGGAAGTCGCGAGCGACCTCGCTGCGATCGAGCAGCTCGATCGCCTGGTCGAGCGTGCGCGGCAGGGGCGGCAGACCCTCGGCCGCGTAGACGTTGCCCTGCATCGGCGCAGGCGGCGTCAGCCCGCGCTCGATGCCGCTCAGCCCGCCCGCCAGACAGGCCGCGAAGCCGAGGTACGGGTTCACGTCGGCACCCGGCACGCGGTGCTCCACGCGGATCGCCGTCGCGCCGCCAGTGATCGCGCGCAGCGCCGCCGTGCGGTTCTCGATACCCCACGTGGCGCAGGTGGGCGCCCAGCTGCCGCTGACGTAGCGCTTGTACGAGTTCACGTTCGGCGCGTAGAGGGCGAACAGCTCCGGCATCGTCGCGAGCGCGCCCGCAACGTACGCGCGCATCGCCGCCGACATGTGGTGCGCGGCGCCAGCGTCCCAGAAAGCGCTCGCGCCGTCGCGCCAGAGGCTCTGATGGATGTGGCCGCTGCAGCCGTCCATCTGGTCCGAGTACTTGGCCATGAACGTCGGCACGCAGCCGGATTGCGCCAGCACTTCCTTCGCGCCCGACTTGAAGAGCATGCCGCGGTCCGCCGCCTCCAGCGCCGGCGCGTAGTGCAGATTCATCTCGTACATGCCTTCGCCGTGCTCGCGGCCGTAGCCCTCCACCTCGATGCCGTACGCGTCCATATAGCGGCGCAGCCCGCCGACGACGTCCTCGTCGATGCTAGCGTGGCTGATCGAGTAGCAGTTGAGGCCGGGATTCAGCGGGCGCAGGCCGGTGTAGCCCTTCGCGCGCAGCGTCTCCTGGTCCTCGCGGAACATACGGATCTCCAGCTCGACCGCCATCTTCGCCTCGAAGCCGTGGCGCGCCGCGCGATCGAGCACGCGGCGGAGCGCCGTGCGCGGGCTCTGCGGCAGCATGGCGCCGTGCTCGTCGTAGGCGTCGCAGACGACGGCGGCGGCCGCGGGCTCCCACGGGACGACGCGGAACGTCGCCAGGTCGGGGCGCAGCAGCACGTCGGCGAAGCCGGTGTCGGCGCTGCCCACCGCCAGGTTCGCCCCCTCGATGACCTCCTCCGCGATGTCCCAGCCGAAGATGACGTCGCACTGGGCAAACCCCTCCCCTTCGCAGCCGTCAAGGAACTGCTTCGTGGAGAGGCGCTTGCCCCGGTAGACGCCGTCCATGTCCGGCGTGCCGATCTTGACCGTCTCGATGCTGTGCGCGGCGATCAGCCGCTCGATTTCGCTACGTTCCATGGCGGCGATGATACAGGAAGCGCGGGTTATGGCAACGCCCTGCCGGGCGACCCGGCAAACGGCCCTTCCGTCACAGAGCGCCGCACGCAACCATGAGTAAGGAGGGATCGATGACAAACGAGGATCAGGAACCAGTGCGGCAGCGCCCCGGCCGCACCACCAGCGGCGACATCATGGTCGCGGCGGGGACAGCGGCGCTGCTGGGGATCATCGTCCTCGCGGTGTTCCTGGTGTACCGGAGCATGACTGACAGCGGCTCGTCGCCGCACGGGTTAAGGCAGCCGCTGGTCGTCAGCACCGCGACGCACGTGGACGTCGACGTCATCGACCTCGACTTCAAGCCGGCCGTCCTGCAGATCCCCGCCGGCACGACGATCACCTTCAAGTTCACGGGCGCCGCGGCGCATAGCGTGACCGACGACCGGGGCCGCTTCGACAGCGGCATCAAGAGCCACGGCAGCACGTGGGACTACACGTTCACGACGGCGGGGACGTACACCTACTACTGCGTCCTCCACCACGTGATGCAGGGCAAGATCACCGTGCAGTAAGTCACGCACGCGGCGGAGGGTAGGGTGCACAGCCTGCTGCGTCCGCCGCGCGCGCCCCGCACGCAAGCGGCTACTTCAGGATGCGGAAGTCGTCCAGGTGCGAGCCGATGTCGACGTAGAGGTCCGCGACCGTCTTCAGCTCCGCCGACGCGCTCTCGCTGAACGCGACGATCTCGACGCGCACGCCGCGGCTCGACAGGATCTCTACGAGCCGGCGGAAATCGCCGTCGCCCGACATCAGCACCACCACGTCCAGACGGTCTGACATCGTCAGGATGTCGATCGCCAGCTCGATGTCGAAGTTCGCCTTCATCGAGCCGTCGGCGAAGCGCTTCAACGGCTTGGTGATGATGCGGTACGGGTGCCCCACGAAGTGGTGCACGAAGCGCTGGCTCTCCAGCTTCGCCTGCGGGTCGTCACTGATCGGCGCGTAGGCGCTGGCGCGCACGAGCTGCCGCCCGCGCGTGAAGTAGTCGAGCATGCGGCCGAAGTCGAGGTTGATGTTGCGGCGCTCGGCGGCGTAGATCAGGTTCGGCACGTCGACGAAGATGCCGACGCGCTGCTGCCCGATCGCCGTTGCCGCGGCGCCGCCGGCCTGTAGCGCCGCGATCGCCGTCTGCAGCGCCTGCAGCGACGCCGTCACCTGCGACGCAAAGCTCTCCAGCACGGCGGACTGGTGTGCCACCAGCGCCTCAAGTGAGAGCGGCTCGCCCTTCTTCGCGGACTCCTTCAACACCGGCATCGGCGTCACCTTGGCCGGTGCGGCCGGCGTCTCGGCCGCCGTCGCGGCCGTGCCCGGCTTCTTGCGGCCGCGGCCACCGCGCGTGCCGCGGCGGCGCTTCGCCGGGGTCGCGGTCCCGTCGCCGCCCTCTTCCGATGGCGACGTCGCAGGCGACGTTGCGAGCGACGTGGGCGCGGGCGCGGGCTCGCCGATCGGGGCAGCGGCGGCCTCGGCCGCCCAGTCGCGCCGGGGCGGGCGCACGGGGGCGCGGCGCGTGCGCGTCTTCTTTTCCGCGGGCTCCTCGGCAGGCGCCACCGGCGCCGCCACCTTCGCGGCCGCGCTTGCCGCGGCGGCGCTGGTGCGTGCGGGCGGCCCGGGCGGCGCCTTGGCGGGCGCCCTGCCAGTTGCTTCCTTGTCTGTGGATGTAGGCTGCTTGCGTAAGAAACGGACCAAGTTATGCTCCTGCGGCGAACTCTAACACACTGCACCGGGCGGCTACTTGCTTCGCCACATCCAGGAACGCACGCGCCTGCGCGCCCTCCGGCTCCGCCGCCACGATCGGGCGGCCGTCATCGGCAGCGCGGCGGGTCGCCGGGTCCAGCGGAAGCTCACCCAGGAACTCCAGCCCCAGGTCTTCCGCGGCCGAACGCGCGCCCCCGTGACCGAAGATCTCCGTGCGGTCGCCGCAGTGCGGGCAGACGAAGTAGCTCATGTTCTCGATGACGCCGAAGACCGGCACGTTCAGCTTATCGAACATCGACACGGCCTTTGCCGCATCCTCCAACGCCACGTCCTGCGGCGTGCTGACGATCACCACGCCGGAGATCGGCGCCTCCTGCGCCATGCTCATCGCCGCGTCGCTGGTGCCCGGCGGCAGGTCGATCAGCAGGTAGTCCAGTTCGCCCCACGAGATGTCGTGCAGCAGCTGCCGCACCGCCGTACCGATCATCGGCCCGCGCCAGACGACCGGCGTGCCGCGCGGCAGCACGAAGCCGATCGAGCACACCTTCACGCCGTGCGCCTCGATCGCGCGGAGGCCGCCCGCCTCGACCTGCGACCCCTGGCCGATGCCCATCATGGTCGGCAGGTTCGGGCCGGTGATGTCGGCATCCAGCAGTCCCACGCGCGCGCCGAGCGCCGCGAGCGCGACCGCCAGGTTCGCGGCGACGGTCGACTTGCCGACACCGCCCTTGTTGCTGGCGACGGCGATGATGTTGCGCACGCCCTCAACGGGCTGCGCCCCGCCGGTGCGGTGCTGCGCGACCTGCGCCTCCATCGTCACGTTCGCCTCGGTAACGCCCGGCAGCGCCAGCAGCAGATCGCGCGCCGACGACTCGATCGTCTCACGCACGGGGCACGCCGGCGTTGTCAGCACGATGCGCACGTTGACGGTGCCACCGTCGATCTCGGGCTTCTGCACGAAGCCCAGTGAGACGATGTCGCGGTGCAGGTCCGGATCCTCGATCTGGCTCAGCGCCGCCAGCACGTCCTGTTCGGAAACCGTCATGAAGTCAGCCTCGATTCGTCGCGGACGCGGCCGCCCGGGTTGGAATGATATAGCGGCAGGACGCCACGCACCCGGAGGAATCGTCCGGGACGCGCACGTCCGTCTCCAGCACCGCCACCAGGAACGCCTCGTGCCAGGCGCAGGACCCGACCTCTCCCGCGCAGGTGCGGTACATGCACGCGAAATCACGCACCTCGAACCCGCCCGGCGCCTCGTGCCAGTCCGAGAAGCCGCCGTAGCTGCGCAGGATCGCCACCAGGCGCTCCATCTGCGTCGCCCCGGCCAGCGCCTGGATCTCGGAGCGGTGGCGCTCGGCGAGTGCCAGCGCCGCGCGCCGGATCAGGCGGTGGCGGCGTTCGGCGGGCGTCGCATCGGCGACGTCCGCGGCGTCCGTGTGCCCCGCCTGTTCGATGAGCAACGCCAGCATGCGGTCGTACCCCACGGAGACGCTGCGGTGGCCGTCCTCGGTCAGGCGGTACACGAAGTGCGGCCGGCCGGTCGGGCGGCGCACCTCGGCGGCGGCGACGAGAGCGTCCCGCTCGAGCGCGGTCAGGTGCTGGCGGACCGTCATGGGGGCGAGGCCGAGGGCGGACGCAAGATCATCGACGGTGGAGCCGTCGGCACGCTTCAGCAGGGCGAGGATCTCGGTCTTGGTTCCGTGCATAGGGCCCCGGCGGGCACCCGCAGTATAGCTGCCAGATTCGCCCGGGCACAGGTTACCACGATAAACGCAGTGGTTTAGGAATAAACCGTCTCTACCTTGACACGGTACAAAATCCTGTGCCACAATAGTGCACCAACCCCCGGCCTCATCCGTATGAGACGGTGAAGGCACCGGGGGAAAGGCGAAGGAAGAGAGGACGAGATGAGCAGGACCGCCGTACGCGAAACAGCCGAGATTGGACCCGAGATAGCCGAAGCGCCGACGTGCGCACACCACTGGATCATCGCCGCGCCGAACGGCGCCACCAGCCCGGGACGCTGCAAGGTCTGCGGCATGGAGAAGGAATTCCCCAACTCGGCCGAGGACGGCCTCTGGGAGCGCGACGTGCCTCAGTCCCGCTGGACCGGCCGCGCCGATTCCAACAGCTACGCCGACGGCTTCTAGCGCGGACTCCCCCGCGCCTGAACATGAAACGGGCCGCGCATGCGCGGCCCGTTTCGTCGTCTTCGACCCATCGCGTCAGCTGCCGTTCACGTGATGACGCTTCACGAACCGCTCCATGCGGTCCATCGCTTCCACGAGCAGTTCATACTGCTGCGCGTAGCAGATGCGTACGTGGCCGGCCCCGGCCTCGCCGAACGCTGATCCCGGGATGACCGCCACGCGTTCCTCCATCAACAGGCGCTCGGCGAAGGTCTCGTCGTTCATGCCGGTGCTGCCGATGTTCGGGAAGGCGTAGAAGGCGCCGCGCGGCTCCGCGCACGACAACCCCATCGCGTTGAGCCGGCTCACCACGAACATGCGGCGGCGGTCGTACTCGGTCACCATGCCGCGCACGTCCTCTTCGCCCGTGCGCAGCGCCTCGATGGCGGCGAACTGCGCCGGCGTCGGCGCGGACATCATCACGTACTGGTGCACCTTCATCATCGCTTCGGTCAACTCGCTGCGCGCGCACGTGTACGCCAGGCGCCAGCCGGTCATCGCGTACGCCTTGGAGAAGCCGCCCATCAGGATCGTCCGGTCGCGCATCTTCGGCAGCGTCGAGAAGCAGACGTGCTCGGTGCCGTACACCAGCCGGTCGTAGATCTCGTCCGAGATCACGAAGAGGTTGTGCTTATCGACGATCTCCGCCACGGCCATCAGCACGTCGCGCGACATCACGGCGCCGGTCGGGTTCGCCGGGTAGCCGATGAGCAGCGCCTTGGTGCGCGGCGTGACGCGCTGCGCGATCTCCTCCGGCTTCAGCACGAAGCCCTCGTCCGCGCGCGTCGGCACGTGCACATACGCGCCGCCCGCGAGCGTCACGCATGGCATGTACGCCACGTAGCCCGGGTCCGGGCTCAGCACCTCGTCGCCGGGGTCGAGGATCGCTTCCAGCGCGATCATCAGCGCTTCGCTGACGCCGGCCGTGACGATGATCTCGGTGCCGGCGTCGTACTTCACGCCGTACAGGCGGTTGAGGTGGCGCGAGATGGCGGCGCGCAATTCGACGAGGCCGTAGTTCGACGTGTAGTACGTCTCCCCGTCCTCGATGCTCTTGATCGCGGCCTGGCGTATCTGGTTCGGCGTCACGAAGTCCGGCTGGCCGACACCCAAGGAGATCACGCCTTCCATGCTGGCGAGCAGGTCGAAGAACCGGCGGATGCCGGACGACGGGATGGCCTGGACGTGCTGGGAGATGTTGCCGCGATGCGTCGAGCCGTTACTCATCGTCTGCCCTGCGGGCGCGCTGCCTCCTGCGCCGAGTGCCCGCGGCCGTCCGCAGGTCGAACTCCCGAATATGGTACACGACGAGGCCGGAGCTGATCATCGTGCTGATCCCTACGTCTGCGGCACGCCCGACCACAGGTCCAGCTCCGGCACGTAGTACAGCAGCATGTGCGTGCCGTCGGCGAGCCGCACGCGGTAGCCGCGCCGCTCCACCTCGATCCACTCCGCAAGGATCTCGTCCACGTCCGTGCGTACGCCGCCCCGCTCGATCCACAGCGGCCGCCCGGGATACGACGCACCGGAGTGGCAGCCTACTTCGAGCGCGAATGCGCGCAGCCCGGCCTCTTCGTCAGCGTCCATTGCGCACCATGTACCTGTCGGCCGCCTGCTCGATCTCGATCACTGCGCCCTTCGTGAAATCGAGCAACTTGCGAACGTGCCCCGCCTCGAGGTGATAGTGCTGATGCGGCGGCGGCACGCATGCGCAGTCCTCCGGCACGATGCGCGTCGCGAAACGCCGCCCGCCGATCTCCACGGCGAACTCCTGCATGGGCGGCGGGAACGTGCTCCAGCGGTCCTTCGTGATGAGGATCGTGCCCGTGTCGGCGTCCTCACGCGACAGCTTGCGGCGATACGGCTTCGGCATAGCCGCAGGATACCGCGGCCGCCTCACCCGCCGCCCGCACAAAGCAGAGAGCGGGTACCGTACCGGTGCCCGCTCTCGCGTGTCAGTCTTGCCGCCTCAGCGTTACGGCGTCGCGAGCGCCCAGTTCGCTACCGCCTTGCCGTTCTCGTCGCCCGGCGCCTTGTCGGGCGCGTAGCGGTAGAGTGGCAAGCCGTCGTACGTCACCTGCATCGTGCCGTCGTCGCGCGTGATCACGCCCAGTCCGTCCACGCCATCGCCCGGGGTGGGCGTCGTTCCCGCGGGCACCGTGGCCGGCGGCCATGCCACGGCACAACCGTTCACGCATGCGCTCTTGCCGCTGTTCGCCGTGTCCTTCATGAAGACGTACAGCGACATGCCCGCGCTGTCGACGAAGCGCTTGGTACCGGTCGTGGCGATATTGATCGTGGCTTTTGCGGCCGCCCCGGCCGCCGTCGTCGCAGCCGCCGCCGGCGTGCTTGCCGCGCTGGTCGCGGCGCTGGTGGCTGCGGCCTTCGTCGGCGCCGCCGAACTGGGCGGCGCCCCGGCCGACGCGGTCGCTGTCTTGTCTGTGCTGCTCGTGCCGCCGCCGCACGCCGCCGCGGCGATCACGACCGCCACCATCGCCGCGCCCCACCCGAGGCGGCCCGTCCGTGAGTGCATCGTCCTGTGCATAGATTCTCCTGTCGCTGTGATTGCCAACGACAGGTGTACGGCCGCCGCGCCGCTGTGGATGTACCGGGGACGAACGATTGGAGCGATTACAGCGGCGGGTGTTGCGAGGCCCAGCCGGCCGTGCGCTCGTACGCGCGGGCGACGCGCAGCACGGTCGCCTCGTCGAACGGCTTGCCGATCACCTGCAGGCCGACCGGCAGGCCATCGACGAAGCCCGCAGGGATGGACGCGCCCGGCAGGCCGGCGATGTTCACCGGCAGCGTGAAGACGTCGTTGAGGTACATCGCGTACGGGTCATTCGTCTTCTCGCCGATGCGGAACGCCGTCGTCGGCGTGACGGGGGCCACGAGCGCGTCGAACCGCTCGAACGCCGCGTCGAACTCGCGGCGGATCACGGTGCGGACTTTCTGCGCCTTCAGGTAGTAGGCGTCGTAGTAGCCGGACGAGAGCGCGTACGTGCCGATCATGATGCGGCGCTTCACCTCCGTGCCGAATCCGAGGCCGCGCGTATGCTCCATGTTGTCCCACATGCTGGCGCCCTGCTGGTAGCTGAAGCCGTACTTCACGCCGTCGTAGCGCGCCAGATTCGCCGAGGCCTCGCTCGGCGCGATGATGTAGTACACCGCCAACGCCGCCTCGGTGCTGGGCAGCGGCACGTCGTACTCGACGCGGGCGCCCTGCGCCGCCAGCGCGTCAAGCGCCGCCTGCACGCGCGCGCGCACGCCCGCGTCCAGCGTCGCCGGCATGTACTCGCGCGGCACGCCGATGCGCATGCCCTCGACGCCGCGCTCCAGGTCCGCCGTGAAGTCCGGCGTCTCGACCGGCGCCGATGTGGCGTCGTTGGCGTCGTGGCCGCAGATCGCGTTCAGGACGATCGCGGCGTCGCGCACGTCGCGCGTGAACGGTCCGACCTGGTCCAGCGAGCTGGCGAAGGCGACGAGTCCGAAGCGGCTGACGCGGCCGTACGTCGGCTTGATGCCCACGACGCCGCACAGCGCCGCCGGCTGCCGGATGCTGCCGCCCGTGTCGGAGCCGAGCGCGTAGATCGCCTCGCCCGCCGCGACCGCCGCGGCCGAGCCGCCGGACGAGCCGCCGGGCACGCGCTCCAGATCCCAGGGGTTGCACGTCACGTGGTAGGCGGAGTTCTCGGTGGACGAACCCATCGCGAACTCGTCCATGTTCGTCTTGCCCACCATCACCGCGCCCGCGTCGAAGAGGCGCTGCACGACCGTGGCGCTATAGGGCGGCACGAAGTTCTCGAGCATCTTCGACCCGCACGTGGTCGTGACGCCCTTCGTCGTCAGCACGTCCTTGATCGCCGCCGGCACGCCCAGCAGCGACCCGCTCTCGCCCGCGGCGATACGCGCGTCGGCGGCGTCGGCCTGCGCCAGCGCGCGGTCCGCCGTGACCGTCAGGAACGCCCGCACTCGCGGGTCCACGGCGTCGATGCGGTCGAGCGCCGCCTGCGTCAGTTGCCGCGACGACACCTCACGCTTGCGCAGCAGGTCGGCGGCGTCGTGAATCGTCAGGTTGTGGAGTTCGGGCATGGCTACTCCAGCACCGCCCGCACGCGCAGGTAGCCGTCCTCGGTGTTTGGTGCGAGCGCCAGCACCTCGTCCCGTGGCAGCGACGGGCGCGAGACGTCGTCGGCCATGACGTTGCGGAGCGGCAGCGTGTGCGCCGTCGGCTCCACGCCCTCCGTGTCGACGCGGTTCAGCACGTCGAAGTGGCCGATGATGTCCGAGAGCTGGGTGCTGAACGTCTCGACCTCGGCCTCGGTGAGCTCCACGCGGGCAAGGCGGGCGATGTGCAGCACCACGTCGCGATCTAGCTTCATGCGCACCAGCGTAGCGGCTCCGCGCGCCGCGTAACAGGTTTCCAACGCCGGCTGGTGTTGGGAAGCGCCCGTCCCCAATCTGCTACCATGGATTCCGGCAGGGATGGTTGGAAGTACATATGGTGAACGCACCCGACAGGGCCCAGGTGGCCCTCGGGAACCCCAGCTTCGTGTGGCGGTTCGGACAGGATCGCCGCCTGAACCTCATCCGCCAGTACGCACCGCTCGACCGGGCGCGCATCCTTGACATCGGCTGCGGGCTCGGCGTCTACGTGCGGAAGTTCCGCGACCTCAGCGACGCCGTCATCGGCGTCGACGTGGACCGGAAGCGGCTGAGCGAAGGCGCGAAGACGGTGCCCGGTCTCATGCTCGCCGCCGGCGAGCATCTCCCGTTCCGCGACGGCTACTTCGACGTCGTCGTGCTCAACGAGGTGATCGAGCACGTGAACGACGACGCCGCGACGATGCGCGAGGCGTTGCGCGTGCTGCGCCCGGGCGGCCACATCGCCATCTATGCGCCGAACCGGCTCTACCCGTTCGAGACGCACGGCATCTACCTGGGCAAGAAGTACGTCTTCGGCAACATCCCGTTGGTCAACTGGTTGCCGACGCCCCTGCGCAACCGGCTGGTGCCCCACGCGCGCGCCTACACGCGCGCCGGCATCCGCCGCACTTACCGCGCCCTGGACGTCGACGTGCGCACCGAGACGTACGTGTTCCCGGGATTCGACCAGATCATCGCGCGCCGCAAGCGCCTGGGCGCCGTGCTGCGCACCGTCCTGTACCGCGCGGAGCGGACGCCGCTGCGGATGTTCGGGCTGTCGCATTTCATCGTGCTCCGCAAGCGCGGCGGCATGGCGGCGGTGGGGAGGTAGGAGGCAGAGGTGGCGAAGAACCCCGCGACAAGGCGCATGCTCCGCGACCGCATGCGCGCTACGGTTCCTGGAAACGGCAACGGGATGCCGCGCTGGCTGCAGGCGCTCCTCGCCCTGGCGGGGCTCGGCGTCATCGCCGTTGCCGCGGCGGGAGCGACCGGCTACGGCGTCTACCGCTCGTACGCCAGCGGGCTCCAGCCGCCCGACCAGGTGATCGCGAACGAGCCGTCGGGCGGCGCGCAGATCTTCGACCGCAACGGCAACCTGCTGTACGAGTACGTGGACGACCGCTCCGGCCTGCGCTCACCCGTGAAGCTCGAGGACATCTCGCCCTGGATGATCGCCGCCACCATCTCGACCGAGGACGCGAGCTACTGGAGCAACCCCGGCATCAACACCCGCGGCATGGTGCGCGCCGGGCTGGAGGCGCTGCACCTGAAGAGCGCGGATGCCGCGAACACCACCGGCGGCAGCTCGATCACACAGCAGCTCGTGAAGAACGTCTACATCGCGCCGAAAGACCGCTACGCGCGCTCGTACAGCCGCAAGATCAAGGAGACGGTGTACGCGATCGAGCTGACCAACCGCTACTCCAAGAACCAGATCCTGGAGTGGTACCTCAACCAGATCTCGTACGGCGGCCTCTACAACGGCGTCGAGGCGGCGGCGCAGGGGTACTTCGGCAAGAGTGCGAAAGACCTGACGTTGCCGGAGGCGGCGCTGCTGGCCGGCATCCCCGCCGGCCCCAGCAGCTACGACCCGATCAACCACCCCGAAGCGGCGATCGCCCGCCGCAACGAGGTGCTGCGCCTGATGAAGTCGCGCAACCGCGTCGACGTGCCGGGCGAGAACGGCGACACGCTCCCGGCGTCGCGCTACCAGGTGAACGAGGACGGCGCCACCGTCGACGCGACCGACACGGCGTTCTACCTCTCGACGCTGGCTCCGCTGAACATCACCAAGCAGCGGTTCCCGGTCAAGGCGCCGCACTGGGTGTTCGACGTGATCGAGCCGCGGCTGCGGGCGATGTTCGGCGAGGAGGCGCTGTACCGCGGCGGCCTGCGCGTCACCACCACCATCGACGTGAACCTGCAGCAGAAGGCGCAGGACATCCTGGAGAACTGGATCAGCCAGTTCGAGGAGTCATCCGACGCGCACAACGGCGCTCTCGTGGCGATCGACCCGCGCACGTCGGAGATCATCACCTACGTCGGCTCGCGCGACTACTTCCGCGATGACATCCAGGGCAAGAACGACAACGCCCAGGCGCTCAACTCGCCAGGATCCACGCTCAAGCCCTTCACCTACGAGACCGCCTTCGAGGAACTCGGCTGGGGCCCCGGCACGGAGATCCTGGACACGCCGATCACGTACAAGGACGGCGACAAGGACTTCACTCCTTCGAACCCCAGCCACGACTTCCACGGTCCGATCACCGCGCACGACGCGCTCGGCAACTCTCTGAACATCCCGGCGTTCAAGACGGCGCTCTATGCGGGCGTGCCTAACGTCGTGGACGAATACAAGAAGTTCGGGCTCACTACGCTCGACCGAGGTGGCTACGGTCCATCCGTCACGCTGGGCGGCGTGGACATCAAGCTGATCGACGTGACGTATGCCTACACGGTGCTGGCGAACATGGGCATCATGCGCGGCGTGGAGACGACGGAGACGAGGACAGAGGGCAACCGCACGCTCGACCCGGTCGCGATCTTGCAGATCACCCGCGCGAACGGCGACGTGGTCTACCCGAAGACGGACGACCACCGCGTCAAGGTGCAAGAGAAGAAGATCGTCGAGCCGCAGTACGCGTACATGATCGACAGCATCCTCTCCGACCCCAGCGCGTTCTGCCTGACGTACGGCTGCGGCGCGCTCAGCATCGGCCGCCCGTGGGGCGTGAAGACCGGCACCAGCGAGCCGTTCGAGGACAGCCACGCGATCGGCGAGACGTGGACGTACGGATTCACGCCGGACCTGGTGACCGGCGTCTGGGCCGGCAACGCCGACAACTCGCCCGTGCACAACATTACCTCCACGTCGATCTCGTACCGCGCCGTGCGGGATTTCATGGAAGAAGCGCTGAAGGACACGCCGGCCAGCACCTTCGATCGGCCGCCTGGCCTGGTCAACGTCGATACCTGCACGCCGTCCGGCCTGAAGGCCGGCCCGGAGTGCGGCCGCCCGGTGCACAACCTGCTCCCGGAGGCGACCGCACCGCAGAAGGAAGATGACTGGTGGCGCAAGGTGAAGGTCGACATCCGTAACGGCTTGCTTGCCACGGAGCTGACGCCGCCGCAGTTCGTCCAGGAGCGCGTCGGGCTCGCCCTGCCGGAGAACCTCGCGCACCTCACGTGTGACAACCCCACGGCCTCGCACGACTGCTTCCTGCAGGCGCAGGCGAACGAGTGGATCAAGGTGCTGAACGCCAACGCCGCACCGACGGACAAGAGCAACGGGCAGGCGCCCGTCCGCATCGACACGCCGAAGAACGGCGAGAAGGTCGGCTCCGTCGTCCAGATCACCGGCATGGCCGACACACCGGACTTCGTCGCGTATCGCCTCGAGTTCGGCGCGGTCGACTCGCCGACGAGTCCGCCACTGGCATGGAACCTGATCATCCGCTCTGAGACAAAGCAACCGGGCGGCGGGCTGGGGCTGTGGAACACGACCGGCCTGCCCGATGGCCTCTACACGGTCCGGCTCGTGCTTGAAGACAAGACGCGTGGGGAACTCTCCACGTACGTCTCCGTGCAGGTGGGCGCCGGCAACATCCGCCACTCGCCGACGCCGCTGCCCACGCCAACACCGCTTAGCCTCGGCGGCGGCGACAACTGATCCGGTAGGCGACCGTCGCCGGGAGCACAAAGAGGGGAGGGTTTGCACCCTCCCTTCTTCGTTGTCGAGGCATTCAGGGAGTTCCTGGCAGAGGACCCGTGACTGCCCCCCTGAGGCGGCGAACGCTTCACCTACTCACGGGTCTTGAGTATCTCACGTACGCGAGGGTATTTACAATCCCGTGAGCAACGTCACGCGTGATTTCGCACGAATGTTGACGAAGCACCGCGCGCCTACTTGAAGCTGGCGGACTTCTGCGGGCTGTCATCCGTTATGTCGTACTGATACCGCGCGTCTTCCAGCGCCGTCACCGCCACCGCGATGGGCCGCGACGCCGGCAGCGACCCTGCCCGCAGTACCAGCACGCACGAGCCGCCGGCATCGGTCGAGCACTCCGTCACCTGTGTCGCTTCGTGCAGGAAGTGGTCCGGCAGCGGTGCGCCGCTCCACGCACCCAGCACCCGCACGCCGGATGCCGGCTTCTCGTCCGGCCCGGCTACGGTGACGATGAACTGCAGCAGGCCTCCCGCCTCGGTTGTCTGCGCCGAGACGACGTGCACGCCCTTCCCGGGCGCCGGTGCCGGCGGCGGCGCGGGCGCGCGCGTCCCCGCGTTCAGGAAGTCTTCGTACACGATCGTGGCGTAGAGCCACTGCCCGTCCTGCCCCAACGACGTCCCGCCCGACTGCGGCGAGTCGTAGAACGCCAGCCCCGACTGGAAGCCGCTCACGATCGTGGCAAACGGACGCGTGCGCACCCACCACCACTGCGACCACGGCCGCGCCGCGCGCACGCCGGTACCCGTCAGCAGCGACGCCGCCGCGAACGGGCCGCCCGCCTCGCCCGCGACACGCTCCGCCGGGATGCCGGCGTTGAGCCCGCCGACCCACGCCAGGCCGGCCGTCGCGGCCTGCTCCAACGCCGCGTCCTTCGCCATCTGCCCCAGGTACACCGCGTCGATGGTGCGCGCGATGATCCAGCCATTGCCGACGCTGCCACCATCACCCTCGCCCGGCGGCGCCTCAGTCGCGACGTTGTCCCACTGCGCCGCCGGCGTCGTGTTGCGGGCGGCATCGGCTACGCCCGGCGCGACGATCTGGAAGACGTTCTTGTCGAGCATCTCGCGATACTGCAGCGCCACCTTGCGCGCCGTCTGCACCCAGAAGTCGCGGTCCTGGGCCGTGGGGATGTCGCGCCACATGCGGAACATCGCTTCGAAGTGCGGCAGCGTGTCGAAGCTGCTGCGGCCCATCGTGCGCAGGTCGTACGACTCGGCCTCCTGCCGCACGGCCTTCGTGGCCGCCTCGAGCATCGCCGGGTCGCCTCCGTACTTGTAGAAGTCGTAGTCAACCGCGGCGCGAAGCGCCGGCGGATACTGCTCCGGCGCGTGGGCCAGCAGCCACTCCTCCGAGAGCTGCGCGCGGCGGTACGCCCGCTCCGCCTGGTCCCGCTCGTCACCCTGCATCGTCGCCGCGAATCGCGCGAGGCCGCGCATGCCGGCCGCCGTGTTGGCCGCGTCGTCGTTGTTGTACGGCCGGGTCGCCGACTCGAACTGAAACTTACCGGTGCCGGGATCGCTCGCGAGGAGCAGGTAGTCCGCCGCGCGGTCGATCAACTGCCTGATGTGTGTGCGCTGCTGGTCGCTCAGCACGACGCGACGGCGCGCGTACGACTCCGCCAGCCCAACCAGGTAGTCCGAGGTCGCGGGCACGCCGCCCGTGCCGCCGTTGCCGTCATAGAATCCGTAGTCGAGCTGGATCGGCGCGCTGCGGGCGTCGCCGCCATCGAACGCCACGGCGCTGAACGTCGTCTGGAACGCCAGGAACGTGTCGATGCGAAACGGCTCCGTCGCGAGATGCAGCTCCGGCGCGTCGACGACGATGCGGTACTCGCCGGGCTGGGTCACCTTCGAGAAGTCCGCGAGCCACAGCGGGATACCGTACGCCGTCCCGGCGTAGCTCGCGCGGCCCGCTGCGCGCCGTTGGCCCTTCGCGTCCACGAGCTGCCACGCGAACGCCAGCGCCTCGCTGGCGCGGGCCTCCGTATCGTTCTGGCGGATCAGCAGGTGTTTGGTCGCCGCGCTCTCGTACCCCAGCGTGCTGTAGAGCAGCGTGTACTTCTGGTTGCCGGAGCGCACCTCGCCGCCGATGCGCACCGTCGCCGCGCTGCCGCCGCAGCCGCTCGCGGCGATCGTCGCGCCCGCGACGATCGCGGCGGCGAGCAGGTAGCAGATGCGCCTCACGCCCGGGCCTCCAGCCTCTCCGCCGGGCGCATCCGCGCGCCCGCATCCGCGGCGGGCACATGGTACACAACGCCTGCGCGAAGGCCGTTTCTTGTCCGCAGATGACATAGATAGACACAGATGTTGACGTTGCATGAGGCGAAGAGCGGAGGCGCTTGCCCCTCTCTAATCTGTGTCCACCTGTGTCATCTGTGACCCCCCCACACCGCGACCGCTGGCGTCTGCTTTTGCGAGGCGATTCGCACCGTCTATACTGTCGGAGTGCCGCGCTTGAGGGCGCACCGGCCGAGGTGGTGGAATAGGCAGACACGCGGTCTTGAGGGGGCCGTGCCGCAAGGCGTAGGAGTTCAAATCTCCTCCTCGGCACCATACGAGATCGAACCGCGTCCGCCCGGTGCCGCCGGGCGGATCTTGTTGAAGCGGCAGCCGCGGCAGCACGGCGACGTAGCCAAGTGGTAAGGCAGGGGTCTGCAAAACCCCCATCACCGGTTCGAATCCGGTCGTCGCCTCCAATTGTTGAACTTGAAATCGGTCGTTTCCGGCGCTCGGAAGCGGCCGATTTCTTCTCGTGACGACCGTGACAGCAACCCGTGCGGACGACTGCGGACGAGTTCAAGATCGTCGTGTGAGGACGGCATCCATCTGCGCCGCCGCCTGGCGTCTCTGCTCCGCCACCTCTCCCGGCACCAGATCGGCGCTCGATTGCGCGGCCGGCCTGTCCACTCCGACACGTCGTGACGACCAACGAGGCCATGCACTCACCGCGGAGCGACGGACCCCCATGAGCGACGCCGTTACGCGATCGAGCCGAATGGCCATTGACGGCAGGACTACAATGATCTTGTCCGGCGGAGCCGACGCGGGACGATGCTGTCGCGGGGACGGGCGTTCCTGAAGTCATCCGCCAAGGAGTTCGTGATGACTGCCATGCTCGACGCACTCTCCGCCACGGATCAAGCGAGGCTCCGAGACCTGACTGACCTGATCGAGGACATCGATTGGCCCTCCGACGTGGCGCGGTCTGAAGGCTGGCGCGTCGCGAATGACGAGTATCACCGGAGGCAACGGGATCTGGGACGCCGCGAGATGCAAGCTCTGATGGCGTCCCTTCACCTCGCCTCAGGGATGGAAGCGGCTCGCGCAACAGAAGTCGTGGTAACCGCGACCGCAGTGTACCTGCAAACTGACAAGATGAGGGTGGTGAGCCGCGTCAAGGACGGCGAACTGCGGCTCTACTCGACGCGCTGTCCCCTCTACGAGCGATTTCTCGACCACCGTTGGGGTGGCCTCACGGCATGCGGGTGCTTTGCGAGGCGCCGGGGCTGGTTCGACGCCCTCGGAGCCGACTTGGAGGAAGAGTTGCTGATGAATCGCAAGTGGGGCGATCCCGTTTGCCAGGTGGCTGTCCGCGTGAAGGGGCAGCAGGCCTCTTAGCGCCGCGCCCGATGAGGACATCGGGGCGCGCTCGGCCGGTCGCACAAAACCGGGCTGCGAACGGTGGGTCATGCGTCGACGCTGAGGCGACGCAGCTTGTCGGGATCAGTGATGACGTCAATCGCGACGATGCGGCCGCCTGCCATGAACGTGCTGTCGATCGGCGCATCGTTCGGAGCGCTTGTGGCAGTCTTTCAGTGGGGTTGGGGCCAAGCCTGCTGGGCATCGGGAGGAACGGGCCGATCGAGGCCTTCGTGCCCCTGCTCCTCTTCGCCATGGAGGGAGAACAGCGAGACGCCGGGCCTTCTCACGAGGTTGCGCAAGTCGCCTGAGCGACAACAGAAGGGCACCGCTTGACTAGCAGACCCGGGCGATGCAATCGCGCACGGTGACTTCATTGTTGGCTGAGTGCAATGATTCGGGGTTCTGAACATCTTATGGCGGTCACCGCTGTACAATTCGCAACGTGAACCTTGCACACCCGCCAGGCCGCCCATTTGAAGCGCACCTATCGAAACGGCCGCCTCTGTCCCGTGGGCCGTGGCTCCTCATCTGGGGCGTTCTGCTCAGCGCCGTTGCTATAGCGCCGCTCAGCAGGGACAACGCTCATGCGCTCGCCGCGCAGCCCGGCGACTGGCCGATGTACCTCCACGACATCTCACACACGTCCGCCAACCATGACGAGGCGGCCTTGTCGCCGGCAAACGGGGCACAGCTCTCGAAGACGTGGGCGTTCAAGACAGGCGGCGCGGTGGCGGCGGGCTCGACGGTGGTCGGCGGGGTCGCATATGTCGGCTCGTGGGACGGCTACCTGTACGCGCTCGATGCCAACACGGGCCAGCAGCGGTGGCGGACGTACCTCGGGCAGACGAACAACATGGCAAACTGCGACACCCTGGCGGGGATTACGTCCACCGCGACGGTGGATGGCGGCGTGGTGTATGTCGGTGGCGGAGACTCGAACTTCTATGCGCTCGACGCGGGCACCGGCAACATCTTGTGGCGTGTGTTCATCGGCGACAACTCGCCGGCTTCTGGCCATTACAACTGGTCGAGTCCGCTCCTCTATCACGGCAATGCGTATCTCGGCGTCGCCAGCTTCTGCGATACGCCATTGGTGCAGGGCCAGCTGCTCCAGATCAGCCTCGCCGGAAGCCATGCCGTGCGCGCGTTCAACGTCGTCTCTGCCGGACAGGTGGGAGGCGGCATCTGGACTTCACCTTCCGTCGACCCCACGACCAATACGATCTTTGTCGACACGGGCAACGAAGGCGGCGCCGGCGAGCCGTACGCGCGCGCCATCCTGGCCCTCGATGCGGACAGCCTGGCGGTGAAGTCCGTCTGGCAGCTCCCCGCATCGGGAATCCCCGATCCCGATTGGGGTACGACGCCCGTGCTCTTCACGGACGCGAACGGACACCAACTCGTCGAGGCCTCGAACAAAGACGGCTTTGCGTACGCGTTCGACCGAAACGACCTCGCCGCCGGACCGGTCTGGCAGACACGTATCGCCTGGGGTGGGCCGGACCCGGAGGGCAGCGGCGACGGGACCGTATCGTCGGTGGTGTTCGACGGCACGCGGATCTACGCGGCGGGCGGGCGGACGACGATCGGGACGCTCGACGTTCCCGGATCGGTGGCTGCACTTGACCCCGCCACCGGCGCTGTCATCTGGCAACGCGCCGCGCCAGGCAGCGTGCTACCCGCGCTCGCCTATGCCAACGGCGTGCTCGTCGACGGCGCTGGTCGCGACGTCGAAGTGCTGGACGCGTCGAGCGGCGCGCTGCTCTTCACGTACGCGACTGGTGCCGTGATCTTCGGACCACCAGCGATCTCGAACGGCCACGTTTACATCGGCTCGACGGACGGCTCCGAGTACGCGTTCGCGCCGCCGAACACGACGCCCCCGCCCCCGCTCACCGGCGGTCAGTGCGCGGTGGCGTACGCCATCGACGGAGAAACAGTACAGTGCATCGATGGCTCCCGCGTCCGGTTCGTCGGTGTGGCGTCGCCGCTCGGGGCCGAACTCGGCGCGGACTGGGCGACGGCAGTGACAAACTGGCTGCTCGCCGGCCGAACCCTCACACTCGAGCGCGACGTGACGGCAACGGACCAGTTCGGCAGCCGCTACGGCTATCCGCACGTCACCGCCGCCGATGGCCATGACTACAACCTCTCGGTCGTGCTCATCTACATCGGCATGGCGCATCATCTGTCCGACGGCGTGAATGTGCGGTACAACACGTGGCTTGACGGCGCCCAGGCGTGGGCCCGCACGGCGTGCTGGAACATGTGGGCGGCGGGGAACCCTTTCGCCGGAGAGTCTGGATGCCGGTGAGGACGAGCGCGCGCTGGTGCGTGAGGCGGGCACAATCACCGTCTTGTCATCGTGCTCGCGCTGCGAACGCACGTCCTGGCGTCCGTTGGCAGAATGGCACTGGGCCGTTGCCGATCGATCGGTCGCGAACGCTGACGCCCTGCTCGTAAGGACAGTCGACGCGACGGTGGCCGTGCCCTAGCCCACGAGCCCATCGTGCAGCTTTCGGCCGTACGAGCGAATCGTGCGTAACCGGCGGACGTCCGAGCCGATTCGCGCGCGCTGGATCGATCGCTCGTGGTCGTGGCTGGTGGCAATGGGGCTTACGCCGCCCGCTGGCGGGGCGACCCACCCGCCCTCAAAGAATGAGCGCGAACCGCAGCGACCGAACGGACGAACACTATGAGGTGGTGTATGGAACAGCGGCCCTGCCTCTCACCCCAGTGGCCGATGCGTCAGCATCCTGACAAGCTTCTTACGCTCAACCGTCCCTGACGGCAGACGACCGTCGCTAGAATGCAACCATGAAGCTTCCTTCATGGTTCCGGACTGAGTCCGCGGGCATCGCCGCTAGCGTGACGGCCACGGGAATCGCGACAGCCGCACTGGCACCCATCCAGCACCGCGTGGGCCTTCTGAACGAGGGTCTGATCTTCCTCCTGCTCGCGTTGCTGGTCTCGGCGGTCTGGGGTTGGCGCGTCGGGCTACTTGCCGCGGTGCTGAACAACCTCGCCTTGAACTTCTTCTTCGTGCCGCCGCTCCACACACTCACCGTGCAGGACACGTCCAACATCGTCGCGCTGCTCATCTTCCTTCTCGTTGCAATGGTGGGCGGCTCGCTGCTTTCATCCGCGCAGAGCGCCGTGGCAGAGTCACGCCGCCGCCAGGCACAGACGCAAGTCCTTCTCGACCTCAGCCGCGCGATGATCGGACGCACCAACCCCGAAGACGCCCTCGCCGCTCTCTGCGAGGAAGTCGTCTCGGCCCTGCGTCCGGAAGGCGCCGCCGTGCTGAGCGCCACAGGCGGCGCCTGGCGCGTGCTTGCGTCGGCCGGAGCGCCCTCCGCGGGCCGCGCGCCGGATCCGGAGGAGCGCGCCATGGCCGAGCGGGCGCTTGCCGCGAACGCTCCGATGATGCTCGGACGCACCGGGTTCACCCCAGGCAGGCCACGCCGGATCGCCACCCGCATCGGCGGCCGCCCGCGGATCGAAGAGATGAAGCGAGCCCTCACACTCGCGCCTCTGCGCGTCGGCGACCGCGCGTTCGGCGTGCTGCGGCTCGACGGGCCGATCACCGGGACGATGTTCGGTGACCACCCGGAGCAACTGCTCGTTCCGTTCACGAACGAGGCTGCGCTCGCCGTCCAGCGTGTCGAACTCGCCGCGGCCGCTGCCCACGCCGAGGCGCTGCGTGAGGCCGACGAGATGAAGACGGCGCTGATGACGTCGATCTCGCACGACCTGAAGACGCCCCTCGCCGGCATCAAGACGTCCGTCTCAAGCCTGCTCGATGCCAGCGTCCACTGGTCGGACGAAGACGTGAGGGCGTTCCTCGAGACGATCGACTCGCAGGCGGACCGGCTCAACGGCGTCATCTCGGACATCCTGGACCTCAACAGGATCGAGTCTGGCGTCGTCGCTCCCGTCTGTCGCACGCTTTCCGCCCGCGATCTGCTGGAGGAAGCGCGTACGCGCACGGCTCCGAGCTGGGCGGGGCGCGAACTCACGATCGAGGCGGCGGACGACCTCCTCGTCGAAGCGGACGAGTCGCTGATCACGCAAGCTCTTGTGAACCTCATTGAGAATGCCGCAAAGTACTCGACGCCCGAGCGGCCGATCCATCTGCGTGCAGCGCGCACGGACGGCCACCTCGAGATCACGGTCGCGGACGAGGGGCCCGGCATCGCGCGCCTGGACCTCCCTCACGTATTCGAGCGCTTCTACCGCGCGGCTGAGTACAGCCGCCGGGTCAAGGGCAGCGGGCTCGGGCTCGCGATCGTCAAAGGGTTCGTGACGCTGTCTGGCGGCACCGTCCGGGTGGAAAGCTCGCCCGACGGCACCCGTTTCGTCATCTCGCTGCCGGTCGGCGTCGCGGCCAGCACGAATCGGGCGACCCAATAGGCGCTCCCACATCCTCCGTCAGCGATTTGTTCCGCTGCCGCGAGCCAGCACTCATGCGCTCACCTAGTTGAGGGATGCGGCGGCGTGCGTGCCCGTCGCGCTATTCCGATCCGAGCGGGGTGAGCGTCGTCGCTTCGATGAACCGGTACCCGAGACCCGGCTCGGTGAGTATCCATCGCCTGGCGCCGCCTCCCTCACCGAGCTTCCCCCGCAGTTGGTTCATGTACGTCCTTAAGATGTGCGTGTCCTGGGAGTTGGCGGCGCCCCAGACGGACGCGAGGATCATCGAGTGTGTGAGGAGCCGGCCGGCATTCGTAGCGAGGTAGCGCAACAGCTTGAATTCTGTGGGAGTCAGGTGGATCTCGCGCTCGTCGACGTGGACGCGGTGGTGCTCGAGGTCGATGCGCAGCCCGTCGGCCGTGATGATCGGCTCCTGGTGCCGATCCGTCGCGCCGCGGCGGAGCGCTACCCGGATCCGCGCGAGCAGCTCACCTGAGCCGAACGGCTTGGTGACGTAGTCATCCGCTCCGGCATCCAGGGCGGCGATCTTCATCGCTTCTTCTCCGACCACGGAGAGGACGATGATCGGTTCATGGTATGTCCGACGGATGTCGCGACAGACGTCGATGCCGGACATATCCGGAAGGACGAGGTCGAGCAACATGACGTCAGGCTTGAAGCGAATGAATTCATCGATCGCTGCCCGTCCTGTCTCAGCTTCACGGACCACGCAACTGTGGCCCTCCAGAATCCGTCGGATGGTGCGCCGCAGCTGGGATTCGTCGTCTGCAACGAGAACTCGCGTGCGTTGCATGGTGCCTGCCTCCACAAGGTCCTCGAAGCTCAACAGAGGTTGAGGACTCATTCGTAGCTTATGGGCGAGGGTGTCAGGACGGCGTCAGCGGCGAACCCCGAGCCATAAGAAGGTTGTCCGGAAAGTGCTGTGCGAGCGCTGTGTGTGAACAGCGATCCGGTCTGAGAGAGGCAGCGAATTTGCTCGCATGGGCGACAGCGCGCACCTCACCGCCAATGCCATCGCGCGATCGTCGCGCGGCTTGCGATCGGCACGTATCTGCCGGGCCGTCTCCTCGCCTTCATCGTTGACACATCTCGTACGGTCGGCGGCACTTCACTGACACCACGCTGACAGCACCGGGCGTAGACTTTGACCATGAACATCCTGCTCGTCGAGGACGACGCGCCGCTCGCCGACGTCATCGCCCGTAACCTGCGCGCGCGAGGACATGAGTTGGCCGTGGCCGGCACAGCCGAGGCCGCGATCCTGTCGATGGCGGCGGCATGGCCGGACGTGCTCATTCTCGACGTCAACCTGCCGGACATGACCGGCTGGGACGTATTGCGGCGGCTCACTGCTACGGATCGCTCGCGACTGTCGGTGATCGTCATCTCCGCTGCGCCGATCTCGGAGAAGCGCATCGTCGAGTTCCAGCCGCTGCGCACGCTCCAGAAGCCGTTCCCGATCGAGGCACTCGTCCGGCTGCTAAACGACTTCGCGGTTAGCCAGGCCAAGATGAGCGAAAAGGAGGGGTCGTGATGGAGCGCGTTGTCCTCGAGATCATCCTCACGGCGTGCGTGTTCGCGGTGATCGTTGCGAACTGGTCAGACGAGGTGGGTTCATGAATCCAGATGTTGTCTTCGTGGTACTGAGCTTGTTCCTCTTCGGGGTGTCGTTCGCCGCGATCTGGGCCTTCGAGAAAGTGTGAGCGAGATGGAGAACGTGATCCTTTCGATTGGGGCGAGCGTGGTCATGCTCTACCTGGTCTTCGCTTTGATCCGCCCGGAATGGTTCTAGGAGAGGCGCAATGACGGTCAGCGGTGTCACTCACATCCTGTTGTACTTCGCCGTCCTCCTGGCGCTCACCAAGCCGCTCGGCGCCTACATGGCGGCGGTCTTCGAGGGCGAGGGGCGGCTGTCGAAGCGTGTGTTCGCGCCGGTGGAGCGGGCGATCTACCGTGTCTTCTTCGTCGATGAGACGCAGGAGATGGACTGGAAGCGGTACGCGGTCAGCGTCCTGATCTTCAGCACGCTGAGCATGTTCGCGGTGTACGCCATCCTGCGCGCGCAGGCCCACCTGCCGCTGAACCCGCAGGGACTGCCGGCCGTCTCCGGGCACCTCTCGTTCAACACGGCGGCGAGCTTCACCTCTAACACGAACTGGCAGTCGTACGGCGGCGAGACGACGCTGAGCTACCTGTCGCAGATGCTGGCGTTGACGGTGCAGAACTTCGTGTCCGCCGCGGTCGGCATCGTGGTTGTGATCGTGCTGGTCCGCGGGTTCGTGCGGCGGAGCACGACCGACCTGGGGAACTTCTGGGTCGACCTGACGCGCTGCATTCTCTGGATTCTGCTGCCGCTTTCGATCGTGCTGGCGATCCTGCTCGTGTCCCAGGGCGTCATCCAGAACTTCAGCTCCTACAAGGAGATCACGACCGTCGAGGGCGCGAAGCAGGTCCTTGCCATGGGCCCGGCGGCCTCGCAGATCGCGATCAAACAACTCGGGACGAACGGCGGCGGCTTCTTCAACGCGAACTCCGCAGTGCCGTTCGAGAATCCGACGCCGTTCTCGAACTTCCTGGAAGCGGTGTCGATCCTTCTGATCCCGGCGGCGCTGACCTACACCTTCGGGAAGATGGTCGGCAAGACCGCGCAGGGCTGGGCAATCTTCGCGGCGATGAGCATCATCATGCTGGCCGGCGCCTTTTTCGTGTACGGCGCGGAGCAGACGGGCAACCCGACGCTGGCGAACGTCGGCGTCGACCAGTCGTACCAGACGGGCCAGCACGCCTCCTCGGGCGGCAACATGGAGGGCAAGGACGTCCGCTTCGGCATCGCCGACTCGGCGATCTGGGCCAACGCCACGACCGATGCGTCGAACGGCTCGGTGAACTCCATGCACGACAGCTATACGCCGCTCGGCGGCCTCGTGCCCATGTTCAACATCCACCTGGGCGAGATCGTGTTCGGCGGCGTCGGGTCGGGGCTGTACGGCATGCTGGTGTTCGCGATCATCTCCGTCTTCATCGCCGGGCTGATGATCGGCCGCACGCCGGAGTACCTGGGGAAGAAGATCGGGCCGAGGGAGATGAAGCTCGCGGGCATCTACTTCCTGATCACGTCGGCCATGATGCTGATCACTACGGCGATAGCCGTTTCGGTGAAGCAGGGTCAGGCGGGGCCGCTGAACGCCGGCCCGCACGGCTACTCCGAGATCCTGTACGCGTTCACATCGATGGGCGGCAACAACGGCTCCGCGTTTGCCGGTCTGAACGCCAACACCTCGTTCTACAACAGCGTGGGCGGGATCTCGATGCTCGTGTGCCGGTTTCTCCCTCTCGTCGCGATCCTGGCGCTGGCAGGCTCGCTGAGTACCAAGATGAAGGTTCCCGAGACTGCCGGAACGCTGCCGACAAACTCGCCGCTGTTCGTCGGGTTTCTCGTTGGCGTCGTCATCATCGTGGGCGGGCTGACGTTCTTCCCGGCGCTGGCGCTGGGGCCGATCGCGGAGCACTTCCTCGTGCACGCCGGCGTGCTGTCGTAGGAGGAGGGGAAATGCTGGACCAAGTACCGCAGATGGAACAGGAAGAGCACCGGTCGGAGATCGCTCAGGCGCGCAAGTCGCGCACGTCGATCTGGAACGGGCCGATCCTGCGCCAGGCGACTATCGATTCATTCAAGAAGCTGAACCCGCGGCATCTGCTCAGCAACCCGGTCATGCTCGTCGTCGAAATCGGCGCCGTCGTGACGACCATCATGTTCTTGCAGGAGCTGTCTGGCAACCGGAGCGAACCCAGGTTCTTCACGGCAGCCGTGTCCGTATGGCTGTGGTTCACGGTGCTGTTCGCCAACTTCGCGGAAGCGATGGCGGAGGGCCGGGGTAAAGCCCAGGCGAACACGCTGCGGGCGATGAAGCGTGACACGACCGCAAAGCGCGAGCGCGATGGCCGCCTGGAGCAGGTCTCGTCATCGGACCTGCGGATGGGCGACATCGTGCGCGTCGACGCGGGCGACGACATTCCCGGCGATGGTGACGTCATTGAAGGCGTCGCGTACGTCAACGAGGCCGCGATTACGGGCGAGTCGGCGCCCGTGCTCAAGGAGCCCGGGACCGACATCCGAAGCTCCGTGACAGGCGGCACAACGATCGTCAGCGACTTCCTCCGCATCCGCATCTCCGCGAACCCCGGCGAGACGTTCCTTGACCGCATGATTGCGCTGGTCGAAGGCGCGTCGCGCCAGAAGACGCCCAACGAGATCGCCCTGAACATCCTGCTCGCGACCTTCACGATCATCTTCGTGCTCGCTGTGGGTACGATCCGTCCGTTCGCGCACTACGTGGGCGGCGACGTGACGACGACGGCGCTGGTCGCATTGCTCGTCTGCCTGATCCCGACGACCATCGGCGGGCTGCTTTCCGCGATCGGCATCGCCGGCATGGATCGCCTGGTACAGCGCAATGTGCTTGCGATGTCCGGCAAGGCGGTGGAGACGGCTGGAGACATCGACACGCTCCTGCTCGACAAGACGGGCACCATCACGTTCGGCAACCGCCTCGCCGCGGAGTTCATCCCGGTCGGCGGACACAGCGAGCAAGAGCTGGCGCTGGCTGCGCTGCTGTCGTCGCTTGCGGATGAGACGCCGGAGGGGAAGTCGATCGTCACGCTCGCGCACTCCCTCGGCTACAACGGCGTGAGCGTCGACCCGAACGCCGAGCTGATCCCGTTTACCGCCGAGACGCGGATGAGCGGCATCGAGACGAACGGCCGGAGAGTGATGAAGGGCGCTGTCGACGCCGTATCAAGACTGGCGAAGGCGATCCCATCGGACCTCGAGCCGGCCTCGACGCGCATCGGCATGGCGGGCGGCACGCCGCTCGCCGTGGTCGACGGCGACGAGGTGCTTGGCGTCATCTACCTGAAGGACACCGTCAAGCCCGGCATCAAGGCGAAGTTTGAGGAGATGCGACGGGCCGGCATCCGCACCGTCATGATCACGGGCGACAACAAGCTGACCGCGGCGACGATCGCGGCAGAGGCCGGCGTCGACGACTTCGTCGCTGAGGCGAAGCCGGAGGACAAGATGCAGCTGATCCGCGACGAGCAGGCGAAGGGCCGCCTCGTCGCGATGACCGGCGACGGCACCAACGACGCGCCCGCGCTCGCCCAGGCCGACGTGGGCGTGGCGATGAACAGCGGCACGGCCGCGGCTAAGGAAGCCGCGAACATGGTGGACCTGGACTCCGACCCGACAAAGCTGGTCGAGGTCGTGGCCGTCGGCAAGCAGATGCTCATGACGCGAGGCGCGCTGACCACCTTCAGTATCTCCAACGACGTCTCCAAGTACTTCGCCATCATCCCGGCGATGTTCGTGGGCATCTATCCGCAACTCGACAAGATGAACGTCATGCGGCTGTCGACGCCGGAAAGCGCAATCCTGTCGGCCGTCATCTTCAACGCGCTGATCATCATCGCGCTCGTCCCGCTTGCGCTGCGCGGTGTGACCTATCGCGCCGCGCCGGCAGCCGAGATCCTGCGCGGCAACCTGCTGATCTACGGTCTCGGCGGCCTTATCGCGCCGTTCATCGGCATCAAGCTCATCGACCTGCTGCTCGTGCTGCTGCACTTGAACTAGGCGCTGGAGGAAGAGGACATGCTTCAGAACACGTTCAAGGACCTGCGGACCGCCGTCATCGCTTTCGTGCTGTTCAGCGCGTTCCTCGGACTCGCGTATCCGTACGCGATCACCGGCGTGGCGCAAGCAGTCTTCCACCGGCAGGCGAACGGCAGCCTCATAGAGCGCGACGGCCAGGCGGTCGGCTCGTCGCTGGTGGGGCAGAACTTCAGCGACCCGAAGTACTTCCACCCGCGGCCTTCGGCGGCCGGCGCGGACGGCTATGACGCCAGCGCGTCCTCCGGCTCGAACCTCGGCCCCTCAAGCCAGGTACTCGCCGATCGGGTGGCCGGCGCCGTCCAGAAGGTCCGCGACGAGAACGCACTGGCTGCGGACGCAAAGCTGCCCGTCGACGCGGTCACCACCTCGGCGAGCGGGCTGGATCCGCACATCTCGCCGGCGTACGCCGAGCTTCAGGTGGCGCGCGTGGCGCAGGTGCGGGGCATCTCGGAGGACGCGGTACGAACGCTCGTAGAGAAGTACACGGACGGCTCAACCTTGGGCGTGCTCGGCGAGCCACGCGTGAACGTGCTTCGACTGAACCTCGCGCTCGATGACCTGGCGAGTGGCCGGACGCAATAGACTGCGTGAATGAAAGCCGATGTCATGAATGAGGTGGTCATCCTGAGCAGAGACGAAGCCGCGCTGATGGAGCTGGCGGTGGCCTTCCGGGGCACTCCGTATGAGATCACCGCCGTAGAGCCAGCTCGAGCGATGCCCGCCGCGACACGGTTGGCGCGGCGACGGCCCGCGGCGATGGTCGTCTCGCTCGACGGGAAGGAGAACCTCGCCGAGATACGAGCGCTCCTTTCGGCGTCGCCGCTCACGCGCTTCCTGTTCCTCGTGCCGGGGATGCCTCCGAGCGCGGCGTTGTCTCGCGTCGTGAATGCATCCGGGGCGTCGATTCTCGCGGCCGCCGAAGCGCCCATCGTCGTTGTCGCCACGCTGGTCGCGCTGCTTGCCAGAGACGGATCATCCGACCACGGTGGTGTCCTGTGACGGAAGGCGGCCGGCCCGACCCCGACGCTCTGCTTGCCCAGATCAAGCGCACTGAGCGTGCGCCCGACGGCCGGGGCAGGCTGCGCATCTTCCTCGGCGCGTTCCCCGGCGTCGGCAAGACGTACACCATGCTGAACGAGGCACACCGCCGGCGCTCGTACGGCGAGGATGTAGTCGTGGGGTTCGTGGAGACGCACGGCCGGAAAGCGACACAGGCCATGGTCGAAGGCCTGGAAGTTATCCCACGCAAGCGGATCGAGTACAGGGGCGTGGTGATCGAAGAGCTCGACGTTGAGGGCGTACGGCGTCGGCACCCGGCCGTCTGCCTGGTCGATGAACTCGCGCACACCAACCCGCCCGGCTCCGAGCGCGAAAAGCGCTACGAAGACGTCGAGCTGATCCTGGACGCCGGCATCAACGTCGTGACCACGCTCAACATCCAGCACATCGAGAGCCTCAACGACAGAGTCGAGGCGCTGACCGGTGTCCGCGTCCGCGAAACGATCCCCGACCGCGTGGTCGATGACGCCGACGAAATCATCCTCATCGACCTGACGCCCGAGGGCGCGCGCGCTCGCATGGAGCACGGGCACATCTATCCTCCGGCGCAGGCCGCCGCCGCCCTCCAGAACTTCTTCAAGCCCCAGAACCTCGCCGCGCTCCGCGAGCTCGCCCTGCGCCGCACGGCGCAGGAGGTCGATGAGCAACTCGACGAGTACATGCGCGAATCGGCCAAACAGCGCGTCGACGTCGAGGATCACGTGCTCGTCTTCATCGGCCCATCCGCGTTCTCTCGCACGCTGATCCGGCGTGGTTGGCGCATTGCCCAGGGATTGCGGGCCGACCTGCTGGTCGCCTATCTCCGGCGCGAGATGAGCGAGCAGGAGCAAGCGGAGCTGGCGCGCACGCTCGAGCTCGCCGAGGACCTCAACGCACGCTTGTGCCCGCTGGACGGCGAGAACGAGGCCGCGGCGCTTGAAGGCTTCATCGCAGCTGAAGGGGTGAACCACCTTGTCCTGAAACACCGCAAACGCGGCGGTGTCGCCCGACTGCTCAAACGTTCGCTCCCGGACCAGCTCATGCTTGCCCTGCCGGCGCTCGACGTGCATTTGATCGCGGAGCCGTGACGCAGCCACGCCGGCGACCTCGCGTCTGCGTTCGTCACACACGACGCGAATATCGTGTGCGCCTACACTAGAAGATGGTCTCGCTTCACGGATTGGGCGCGAGAGAGCGCCGCCCGCCGCCGGTCGCGTAACGCCTCCCACCGGCGGACGTTCTCCCTTATGTGAACCGCATCGCCCACGACGGCACCCTGCTCGCTGACGCGCCGGCCGCGAGCCCGGACGGCAGCCTGTACGCCCGCTGGCGGACCGGGCCGACGTACCGGCTCGTCAACCTCGCCGGCGACCCGCCGGCGTGGCAGTCCGTCGACCTCGATCTCCTGGAGTTGCTCGTCTTCGATCAGTGCCTGGTGTTCGGCGCTGCCTATCCCGGCACCGGACTCACGCTCGACGCCATCGCGCGCCGGGACGCCGTCGTGCGCCAGGCGCGCGACACGATCTCGGCGCTGTACCGCGCGTTCGCGGGACGAGTCAGCGTCGACCGCCGGCTTCAACTGCTGCGCGACGTCGCGCACGCCGTCGCGGGCGGCGCAGGGTCCGCGGGCTCGCTGCTGCCCTTCCGCGCGTACGACCCGGAGCCAGCCGTCGTGGCCGCCGCGCTGACAGCCGGCGCTCGCCTCGCTGCCACCGCTGACGGCTGACCCGCGGTCGCCGCCGCATCATCCCCTACGCCGACATCGCCGCCTGGTAGCCGCGCACGAACGGATTGTCCAGCCACGCGACGATCTCCGGATCCTCGGCGCGCTCCGGCAGCGCCTTGATCATGTCCGCTACGTGGATCGGGTCGTGCTGCGCCCAGCCGCCCAGGAACAGCTTCAGCGGGAAGTCCGCCGCACCGCGCTTCGCGTCGCCGGAGAAGTGCATCGGCTTCTCGATCTGCTCGTCGGTCAGACGTGACATGGCCTCGATCAGCCGCGCCCGGTTCTCGTGCGCCTCGCTGAAGATGCGCGCCAGCGGCCAGTCGCGCCGCTGCTCCACCTGTTCGTCGTTGAAGGCGTCCACGTCGAACGGCTGCCCGTCGCCGTCCACGCCCGCGCTCTGGTCGATCGCGCCGCCCTCGGCCGCCGACTCGAACCAGCGCAGCAGCGCGGTGTCCAGCGTGTCCAGGTGCGCCGCGAAGTCGCGCACGACCCACGTACTGCCCGGCACCGGCCGCATCAGCTGTTCCTCCGTCAGCGAGTAGCAGAACGCCTCGAAGCGCTCACGGTTCTCGCGGATCGCGTCGATGACGCTCTGGATCGCCTGACTCTGCACTGCCACGCTCAACTCTCCTCCAGCGGGGCCGCGTCGTCGCCCGCCGCCACCTCGCCCTCGACCAACACGGTGCCGTACACGCCGAAGACACGCTCCTTCGCGCGCACGCGCTCGACACGGCGCCATCTACGTCACCGGCGCGACGTAGATGCTTCGGTGCGCAACGGCCCCGGGACTCCGTCCCTGCGATCGATTCTGCGCGTGTCGCGCGTATGGAGCAAGCGCGCTTGCGGCTACGCACGCCCCGTGGGAGACTCGCCCCGCACCGTGAAGGAGGTAGCGCTATGGGAAAGCTCGATGGCAAGTGCGTCGTGGTTACCGGTACCAGCCGCGGCATCGGCGCGGAGATCGCAAGGCTGTTCGCAGCGGAGGGCGGCCGTGTGGTCTGCGCCGCGCGCACCCTGAAGGAGGGCGACCACCCGTACGAAGGCTCGCTCGAGAAGACCGTGAGCGACATCCGCGCCGCCGGAGGCGAGGCGGCGCCAGTCGCGGTCGATCTCTCGATCGAGGAGGACTGCCTGCGGCTGGTCAGCGAGGCCCGCGCGGCCTATGGGCCGGTCGATGTGCTGGTGAACAACGCCGCGCTCACCTACTTCATCCCGATCAAGGACTACCCGACGAGCCGCTGGATGCGGTCGTGGGCGGTGAACTTCCACGCGCCGTTCATCCTCAGCCGCGAGGTCCTGCGGGACATGGTGCCGCGCGGCAGCGGCGCCATCGTCAACATCTCCTCCGGCGCGGCCATCGGCCCCGGCCGCGGCCCTTACAAGAACGCGATGCTGCGTGGCGGCACCTGCTACGGCGCCGAGAAGGCGGCACTGGAGCGCCTTACGCAGGGCCTGGCGCAGGAAGTACAGGAGTACGGCGTGTCCGTCACCGGCTTCTCCCCGTCGCAGGTCGTGCCGACGCCGGGCACCGTGCACCACCACCTCGTCAGCGGCCTGGACGATCCGCGCGGCGAACCGCCCGCGATCATGGCGCAGGCGGCCCTGTTGCTGGCGACGGAGCCGCTGGAGAAGGTGACGGGACGCGTCACGTACAGCCAGCAGATCCTCAAGGAGTTCGGCCAGCTCGATGGCGCGCGGGGCATCGGCGTCGACCCGGCGATGAAGGGCTCCGGCTACAGCCAGATCTAGCGGACCGACGCAGAGGCCCTCGACCAGCAGCAGCCATGAACCAACGGCTCGCGGCGCAACCCTACGCGCAGCGATGCATGCCGAACACCAGTGCCTGCTTGCCGACGTCGCCGATCGTGATCTTGTTATCGCCTGTCTGGTCGTAGGAGGCGGGGGCCGGCGGCACGTCCTGCCCGAACCACAGTGCGACCTTGCCCAGGTCGCTGATGCTCACCACACCGTCGCCCGTTACGTCGGCCCTGGCAATCGCCGCACACTGCGCCGCGGGGACCACGGTCACCACCGCGCCCACGCAGGTTTCCGTGTTCTTGCTCGCGTCGGCGTAGCCGCACGAGATGGTCGGGGTGAATCCCGTGCTGTCCCCGACCGCCGCGTTGGCGATCGTCACGTTCACCGGCCCGCCCGTCGCGCCGACCGGCACCGTGTAGTGCACGACGGCCATCAGCATCGGCGCCGCCGTCGTCACCGGCCCGGCGGCCACAGTGAAGCACGATATGAACGAGTCTGTGATCGGCGGTACGCCCACGCCCGGCGGCGTGTCAGTCGGCCCCAGATTCGGATTCACCGGTGGCAGCGAGCAGTCCCACGAGCCCAGCGCGCCGATCGGCCCCGTCTCGTCGAAGTCCGGGTCTCCGTTCAGCGCCGGCGCGCTCGTGCAGGCCGCCACTGTCGTGCACGGGTTCGGATTCAGCCGCGACCGCTGGTCGCCCAGTATGTCGAAGTTGAACGAGCTGACGTCAAAGCCGCTGTTGCCGGAGTCGCCGTAGTACACGCCTATGTCCACCGCCGTGCCCGCCACGTTCGGCACCATGCACGCGTCCTGGATCCCCGGCGTCGCCAAGTCGCAGTCCAGCGCCACCCAGCGGCCCGCGGGCGCTGTAAACGCGCTCGCCATCCCCGACCGGGACAGGCTCGGCACCGCCAACGACACCGCGAGCAACAGGCCCAGCGTCAGCGCCCCCACCCAGGCTCTGTGCGTCTTCAGGCGTACCTCCCTGAGTTTCTGCGATGCGACCGTCAGCCGGCCGTGCCAGCGCGACTCCGTTTGTCAACTAGAGGGTTCCGGCGGCGGGAGGTCACGGACGGGCCGCAGAACGGGCGCGGTTGATCCGTCTCTCAGTCGCAGGTTTCATGCCCGACGTCAACCGCCGGCCGCACGTCACGCGCGACGATGAACCATAGCATGAGGGCGTTTCCCTGCGAATCTACAACGATCGAGCGTCCGTCAAGTTTTGCCCCGCGTCGGGTACCGTTTCCGGCGGGCGGACGCTGGCGAGTATGAATATGCTAATCCACGGGGGCAATACTCTTGTGGGGCCAAACGTTCACAGGATAGGATCGGCTGCACCCCAAGGGAGAAATGGCGCGCGCATCCCGCTGCGCCGTCCGTACCGAATACCCCGCACGTCGCTGCCGAGGCGGAGAAGCCGTGAAACGTCTTCAGCTCCCGCTGTTCATTGCCGTGTGCGCGTGTGCCATCGCGCTCGCGCCGCTGCGTCCGCACTCCGCCGCCGCCGCGAACGGCACGTGGAGCGGCACCTACTACAACACGACCACGCTCAGCGGGCCCATCGCCCTCTCGCGCGACGATGGCGCCACCCTGAACTTCACCTGGCCCGGCTCGCCCGGACCCGGCGTCAACGCCGACAGCTGGTCGGCAAGCTGGTCCAAGACCGACACCTTCACCGCCGGCACGTTCCGCTTCACCGCGACCGCCGACGACGGCGTACGCGTCTACGTCGACGGGACCAAGATCATCGACGGCTGGGTGGATCAGAACCCGACCACGTACACGGCGGACTACGCGGTCACGGCCGGCTCACACACGATCAAAGTCGACTACTACGACCACCTGAATGGCGCCCAGATCAGCGTCTTCATCGCGCCCGCGCCGTCGAACCCGGGCTGGCTCGGACAGTACTGGAGCAACCAGAACCTCTCGGGCCTGCCCGTGCTGACGCGCACCGACCCCGATGTCTACTTCGACTGGATCCTTGCCTCGCCCGGGCCCGGCGTGCCCGTGGACAACTGGAGCGCCCGCTGGACGTCGATCATCAACTTCCAGGCCGGCGTCTACCAGTTCACGACCTGGAGCGACGACGGCGCCCGCGTCTTCGTCGACGGCGTGCCGGTGCTCAACTTCTGGGTTGACCAGACCGTCACCACGCACACCACGTTCGCGAACATGACCGCCGGGCCGCATACCGTCGTGGTGGAGTACTACGACGATCTCTACGACGCGAAGATGCGCTTCAGCTACATGTTCGTGCCGCAGGGCGGATTCGTCGCCGACACCGTCGCGGCGGGCCTGGATACGCCGACGGCCTTCGCCTTCGCGCCCGACGGCCGCGTCTTCATCGCCGAAAAGCCCGGCATCGTACGTGTCGTGAAGAACGGCGCGCTGCTGACGACTCCCTTCTACACGGTCCCGAACGTCAACAACTTCCACGACCGCGGCCTGCTGGGCATCGCGCTCGACCCGAACTTCGCCTCCAACGGCTACGTCTATCTCTCGTACACATACGACAACAACCCGGCGAACATCGGCGCCGCGAAAACGGACCAGATCATCCGCGTCACGGCCAGCGGCGACACGGCGCTCGCCAACAGCCAGTTCGTCCTTGCCGGCAGCGTCGTCGGCTCCGCCGCCCAGCCATCCTGCGAGAACCTGCCGCTGACCGCCGACTGCATCCCCACCGACGGTGACAGCCACTCGATGGGTTCGCTGCACTTTGGCCCCGATGGCATGCTCTACGCCGCCGTCGGCGACGGCGCGAGCTACTTCAGCGTCGATCCGCTCGCGCTGCGCGCGCAGGACGTGAACCGCTACCCCGGCAAGATCTTGCGCCTCAACCCTCAGAATGGCCAGGGCCTGCCCGACAACCCCTTCGCCATCTGCAACCCGTCATGCGACCTCACCAGCACGCGGTCGAAAGTCTGGGCGCTGGGCGTGCGCAACGACTTCCGCTTCAACTTCAACCCAGCCACCGGCGTCATCGTCAGCGGCGACGTGGGCTGGGACACCTGGGAGGAGCTGAACCGGATCGCGAAGGGCGCGAACCTGGGTTGGCCCTGCTACGAGGGCGTCGCGCAGCAGCCCGGTTATGCTGCTTTCGCGCAGTGCCAGAGTCTGTACTCCGCGGGCGGCGTCACGCCGCCCATCTACCAGTACGGGCACGCGAATCCGGGCGGCGAAGCCGCCATCGGCGGAGGCTTCACGGGGACAAACAACAGCTACGGCGTGCCCTTCCAGAACGCCTACTGGTTCGCCGATTACGCCCAGAACACCATCTCCGTCGCCAAGCTCGATGCGTCGGATCAGATCCTGGCCGGCAGCATGAGCAACATCACCAACTCCGCCGACGGCCCGGTCGATCTCGAGACGGCGCCGAACGGCGACGTCTACTACCTCGCCATCAACACGGGAGAGTTGCGCCACCTGACCTACTACGGCGGCAACCGCCCGCCCGCCGCCGTGGCGACGTCTGACAAGACGGCCGGCACCGCCCCGCTCACGGTGCAGTTCAACGGCGCGGCCTCCAGTGACCCAGATAGCAACCCTATCACCTACGACTGGGACTTCGGCGACGGCACGCCGCATGACACCGCCGTCAACCCATCGCACGTCTACACCGTCAACGGCGCTTACACGGCGCGACTGACCGTGAGCGACGGTGCGCTCACCAACGCCGCCACGATCGCCATCACCGTCGGCAACCAGCCGCCGACCGCTACGATCACCTCGCCTGCCGCCGGCTCGCACTACGACATCGGCGACACGATCACCGTCACCGGCACGGGATTCGATCCCGAGACCGGCAACCTGCCGCCGGCGAACCTGGCATGGAGCGTCGTCCTCAACCACTGCACCGACGTGACGTTGCTGACCTGCCACACGCACCCGCACCTCACGGCGACCGGCGCCAGCGCCACGTTCTTGGTCACCGACCACGGCGACTTCACCAGCTTCGACATCTTCCTCACCGCCACGGACGGCGTACTCACGACGACGACCAAGATCAACATCTCGCCGAACACCGTCAACGCGACCTTCACGTCCAACCAGGCCGGCGTAAGCCTCACCGTGGATAGCGGCAGTCAGGTCGTGCCGTTCACCCACACCGTGCCCCGTAAGTCCGCGCACGTCATCTGCGCGCCCTCACCGCAGACCATCGGCGGTACCGCGTACCAGTTCAGCGCCTGGTCCGACGGTGGCGCCGGCTGCCCCAGCGCCGCGCCGCTCCACACGATCACGGTCACCGCCGACACCACGTACACCGCCACGTTCGTCCTGGCGCCGACGCCCACACCCACGCCGACCAATACGGCGACAGCGACCAACACGCCGCTGCCGACGGACACGCCTATCGGCCTGGGCGGCACGTTGACGCCGCTGCCAACGGACACACCCGCGCCGCCGACGAACACCGCCGTCCCGGCGGCCACGAATACGCCCGTACCCCCGACGGCCACACCGGTGCCGCCGACGAGCACCGCCGTCCCGACGGCCACGAATACGCCGGTACCGCCAACGGCCACGCCGACGCCCGTGCCGCCCACTGCCACGAACACCCCGTCACCGGTGCCGCCCACTGCCACGAACACGCCGCCGCCGACGGCCACACCCGTGCCGCCGACGAGCACCGCCGTGCCGACGGCCACGGACACGCCGGCCCCGACAGCCACGCCGATACCGCCGACCGACACTCCGACGAGTACCGCCGTCCCGACGGCCACCGATACGCCGGTACCCCCGACAGCCACGCCGGTGCCGCCGACCGCGACCGACACGCCAGTACCGCCGACAGCGACCGACACGCCGGTGCCGCCCACCGCCACGAACACGCCGACCGCGGCGCAGTGCGCGGCGATTGCCCTGGCCGACGTGTCGGGCGACGGTGTGGTGGCCATCGACGACCTGGGCAAGGTCGCGCTCTGGTTCGGCCAGACCGTGCCGCCGGCCCCCGCCTCCTACGACCAGACCGGCGACAACAAGATCACGATCGGCGACCTCGGCAAGCAGGCACTGGTGTTCGAGATGCATCGCTGCGCGTAGCCCAACGTCCGGACAGTGGTACCGGGGGTGGGGCTCGAACCCACAAGCCGCCGAAGCGACGGCGGATTTTAAGTCCGCTGCGTTTGCCGATTTCGCCACCCCGGCGCGCGCGATCCGCACCGCCGGGCGTGCCGGCGGAAGCGCGTCGAATATAACACGATCCGCCCGGATCCGAGGCACGGCGGCACCTCCCGCGTTCTGGCTGCTCAGCCATCGATCACGCACACTGGTCTCGGGGAGGGCCGATGAAGCAGCCGTCAGGCAGCGCCGAGATCACCGTCGAAGCATTCCTCGATAACGAGGACAGCGCCGATATCCGCAACCCGATCCACTCGACGGACTTCGCCCGGCGGTACGGCTTTCGCGGGCCCCTCGTCGGCGGCGTCACGGTCTGGGGCTGGGCCACGCCCGCAATCCTCGACGCCGTCGGCGCCGCGTGGCTCGACCGCGGCTGGTCCGAGTTCATCTTCCGCCAGCCCACCTATCCCGGCGACCGCCTGCGCGTCCGCGTGCGGCCCGCCGCGGATCACGACGGCGGCGCGTTCAGCGTCACGATGACGAACCAGGACGGCGTCGACTGCGTCACCGCTACTGTGGGGCTCGGCGATGCGCCGTGGCTCGGCGACCTGTCCGTGCCCGCGCGCGTCGACGGTGCGCCCGCGCCCGACCCGCAGCCGGCGCTCCTGCTGGAGACGGCGCCCGTCGGCCAGGATCTGACGCCGATGGCCATCTCCTTCTCGGTACAGGATGCGCGCGACTACATCCGCGAGAGCCAGCGCACCGTCGATCCGCTCTTCGTGGGCGACCGCCCGCGCCTGCACCCCGGCTGGCTCGCCGGCCGCGTCGAAGAGCTGCTGCGGCACCACTTCGCGCTCCCCAGCTCGATGCACACGCGGAGCAAGGTGCAGCACCTCGCCCGCGCCGAGGCCGGCCAGACGGTGACCACCGCCGCCCGGCCGATCGAGGCGTACGAGCACAAGGGCCACCATATCGGCGTCTTCGACTGCGTGATCCTCGGCGAAGCCGGGACGAAGCTCGCGCAGATACGGCACACGACGATCTTCCGCATCGCTTTGCCCGCTGACCGCCGCTGACCAGCCGCGGCGCGGTACCATGTCTGCGTGGACCGCACCGCCGTTATCGCCGTCTCAGACCTGATGTTCCAGCCGCGCATCACCGCGGCGGCGCAGGCGCTCGGACTGCGCGTCCGCATCGCCGATTCGGCGGAGACGGCGCGCGAAGCGATCGCCGGCGCGCCCGCGGTCGTCGTCGTCGACCTGCAGGAGCGCAACGCCGACGCCACGCAGATCATCCTCGCCGCGAAGGCAGCCGGGGCGCGGGTGCTGGCGTTCGGCCGGCACACTGACGCGGGAGCGTTGCGGGCAGCCCGGCGGGCCGGTGCCGACACGGTTGTGCCGCGCTCCGAGCTGGCCGAGGAGCTGCCGCGGCTGCTCGAAGCGCTCCTGCCCGCGCCGAGCGCGTGAATATGAGTGCCGGTGCGCGACACGGGTACATCGATTGTGGGCGGATCAGGCCGCTGTTATAGTGCTCGCGGGCGCTCTTTCTACTGCTTATGACCTCAGTCTCCGCAACAACCAGGTACGAGACCGTGATCGGTCTGGAGGTGCACGTGCAACTCCTGACCGAACGCAAGATGTTCTGCGGCTGCAGCGCGGACTACGCCGACGCCCCTCCGAACACGCACGTCTGCCCCGTCTGCATGGCGCTGCCAGGCGTCCTGCCGGTGATCAACCGCCGCGCCGTCGAGCTGACCGTGATGGCGGCGCTCGCGCTCAACTGCGAGATCCCGGCCTTCTCCAAGTTCGACCGCAAGAACTACCCCTACCCTGACCTGCTCAAGGGCTACCAGATCTCGCAGTTCGACCTGCCGCTCTCGCAGAACGGCTGGATCGACATCGAAGTCGAGGGCCAGGAGCCCCGCCGCGTCGGCATCACCCGCTGCCACCTCGAGGAGGACACCGCGCGGCTCACGCACCGCGCGGAGTTCGGCGACACCTTCTCGCTAATCGATATGAACCGCTCGGGCGTGCCGCTGATGGAGATCGTCGGCGAGCCCGACCTCCGCTCCGCCGACGAAGCGCGCGCCTACCTGGTGAAGCTGCAGAAGATCATGCGGTACATCGGCGTCAGCAAGGCGAACATGGAGGAGGGCAACCTCCGCTGCGACGCCAACGTCTCGCTCCGCCCGATCGGCGCCACGGAGCTCGGCTCCAAGGTCGAGATCAAGAACATGAACAGCTTCCGCTCCGTCTACCACGCGCTCCAGTTCGAAGTGGAGCGCCAGACGCGCGAGCTGGACCTCGGCAACCGCATCCCGCAGGAGACGCGCGGCTGGATCGACACGGACGGCATCACCGTCAGCCAGCGCTCCAAGGAACAGGCGCACGACTACCGCTACTTCCCGGAGCCAGACCTGCCGCCCGTGACCCTGGCTGCCGCGGAGGTCGAGCGCCTCCGCGCCCTGCTGCCGGAGCTGCCGGACGCCAAGCTGCGCCGCTTCGAGGCGGAGTACGGCCTCTCGCCGTACGAGGCGGGCCTGGTCACCGACACGCGCGCCAAGGCCGACTACTTCGAGCAGACCGTCGCCCCGGCGCTGGCGAAGGACCCGGAGGCGATCCGGCATTATGCAAAGCAAGCGGCCAACTGGATCACCGGCGACTTCGCCCGCCTGACCAACGCCGCGAACATTGACATCGCTGAATCGAACGTCAAACCGGCGGACTTGTATGCTATGATCGCGCTCGTCCAGGACGGGACGATCACCGGCGCGGCCGCCAAGACCGTGTTCGACGAGATGTTCCGCACGGGCAAAGCGCCGGCCGCGCTGATCGAAGAGCTGGGCCTGCAACCGATCAGCGGCGCTGAGGAGATCGACGCGATCGTCGACCGCGTTCTGGCGGCAAATCCGAGGCCGGTAGATGACTTCCGCGCAGGGAAGCAGGAAGCGATCAAGTTCCTGGTGGGGCAGGCCATGCGGGAGACGCGCGGCCGCGCGAATCCCGCCACGCTCACAGAGATCCTGCGCACGAAGCTGGGAGGCTGAGCGGTATTGCATAACAGGCTATTCACATTCGTGGAACCCGTGGTAGACTGGCGGTCGGCATGCGATCGCTGATTAAAGACCCCAACTTCATCAAGTGGTTCTACTTCGGCATGCACATCAAGCGCTGGCTGTTGCTGCTGCTTGCCGGCGTCGCCATCATGGGCCTGGGATTCGGCTTCTTCCTCCGCGAGGTGTACGTCAACTACACCTTCCCGGCCTTCGTCTACTACCTCACGCTCCAATTCTTCCCCCGCTGGGCCCGGGGCGCGTTGTTCGTCGTCTCCAGCCTCGGCATCATCTCCTTCGCCGTCTGGAAGCTCAACCAGTCGCTGCTCTCCGCGTTCATCAAGCCGGAGCGCAACGAGAGCATCGTCGACATCATCTACAACCACCGCTACCTGCGGCGCGGCCCCAAGATCGTCGCCATCGGCGGCGGCACCGGGCTGTCGACGCTGCTCCGCGGCCTCAAGGAGTACACCGGCAACATCACCGCCATCGTCTCGATCGCCGATGACGGCGGCAGCAGCGGCCGCCTCCAGCGCGAACTGGGCGTGCTGCCGCCCGGCGACATCCGTAAGAACATCGCCGCACTGGCCGACGCCGAGCCGCTGATGTCGCGGCTCTTCGAGTATCGCTTCTCCGAGGGCGAAGGCCTGGAGGGCCACAGCTTCGGCAACCTGTTCATCGTCGCCATGACGGAGGTCGCCGGCAACTTCGAAGAGGCCGTCCGCGAGACCAGCCGCGTCCTCGCGGTGCGCGGCCAGATCCTGCCCGCGACGCTCTCCGCGCTCACCATCTGCGCGCGCACCAACGACGGCGAGATCGTCCGCGGCGAGTCGGCGATCACCGAGCACGGCCACGTGAAAGAAGTCTTCCTCGACCCGGCGAATATCAAGGCGAACCCTGACGCCATCCGCGCCATCCTCCAGGCCGACATGATCATCTGCGGGCCCGGCAGCCTGCTCACGAGCGTGCTGCCGAACATGATGGTCGAAGGCATCCGCCGCGCCATCGAGACCTCGCCCGCACTCAAGGTCTACGTCTGCAACGTCGCGACGCAGCACGGCGAGACGGACTCGTTCAAGGTCAGCGACCATGTGAAGGCGCTGAAGGAGCACCTCAAGGGCTCCCCGTTCGACTTCGTGCTGGCGAACAGCAACACCAACGCCACCCTCCCGGCCGAGTGGCACTCGGAGCCCGTGCAGGTCGACAGCACGGCGCTCGAGGGCGCCCGTGTCATGAAGGCGGACGTCGTCTCCGAGGAGAACCGCTACCGCCACGACTCCAAGAAGCTCGCCGATGCGCTCGTGCGCCTCTACTACGAGCGCAACCAGCTCAGCGAGGCCGAGCCCGCAACGCGCCGGGAGCCCGTCGGCGTCGGGTAGCGCGAGATCCCGCCAAGACGAACAGGACGGCCGCCCGATGGGGCGGCCGTCCTGCATCTGCGATGCTCCCAGGCTACGGCGCTAGGCCGCCGTGCCGCCGCCGCGGGATCGATCGTCCCTCGCCAGCGCGCGCAACCCCGCGACCGCCATGTCGACAAGCTGCGGCGGCAACGCCCACTCCCCCGGCGACCACCGCTCGAACGCGTGCAGCGCCGTGAAGTCGATCGAGTAGGTGTTGCGCCGCCCCTGCCGGTGGCGGACGATGATCCCGTCATGCTCCAGCTGGTTCAGAATCGCGACGACCGCGCGCTCCGTCACGCCCACGCCCACGGCCATCTCCCGCACGGTGCTGCCGCTGTCCATCGCGATGCTCAGGAGCAGGAGCGCGTGGTTCGTGAAGAATCCCCACGTCCCCATGCGCGGGTCCTGCGCGCCCGAATCCAGCGATTCCGGCGTGAGGCCGTTCGCGTCGCCTCCGTGGTAGTTGGAGATCGCCAGCAGCGTCTTGATCAGCGCGTCCACGAACTCCCGCGGCGTCAACGACGCCGTCCCCTCGCGGCGGTACGCCGCCAGCCGGTCGAAGTTCACCGCGTAGGTGTTCCGGCGCCCCTCGCGGCTCCGCTCGACGATCCCCTCTTCGCTCAGCTGCCGGAGGATCGCCAGCGTCGCGCGCTCCGTGACGCCCACGCCGGATGAGATCTCCCGCACCGTGGCGCCGTTGTGACGCACGACGTAGATGAGCACCAGTGCATGGTTGGTGAGGAAGCCCCACGTCTGCGTCATACCCCGTTCCCTCCTTGGAACCGTCTCGGCAGGTGCTGAAAAAGGGTCGAAAATTCGATGTCCAAAGTACTTGACAGGTCGATTTCAGGAACTACAATACATGTATAGCCAATCAGGCTACTTGAATCACGTTACTTGGTTCATGTGGTGAATTTCACGAACCGATACACGTGTTATGGCAATCATCTCTCAGGCATCATGCATTACCCTTCACGGATTTGCAAGACTTTGAGCTGCCATAACGCTACGAATTTCGAAAGAAGTGGGGCTGTCGCTGGGTCGAGGACGTGCGGAGGAGATCCCGCCACGCGCGGGGAACGGCGGCAGCGGATCCGAAAGGAGAGGGTCCCGGGAAGGAGCTGAGCCCGGCGAGTGCAAAATGCTTTGGTGGCAACAAGGCGGGGGATTCGGCACTCAGGGCAAGGTTCCGGGGGCGGTTTGGCCGACCGCCCTTCCCTGCAGCATCATCGGTAGGTCGGTCCAAGGGAGGAACCGAGAGAGCCGGTCAGGAGGGCCGGCTTTTTCGTGGCCCCGCTTCTACGCGCGCTTCGGACCGCCGCCCGCGGCCAGCACCGTGTTGTACAGCAGCATCGCCCGCGTCATCGGCCCGACGCCGCCCGGCACCGGCGTGATCGCCGACGCCTTCTCCGCCACGGCCGCGTAATCGACGTCGCCGACCAGCCGCGTGCCCTTCTTCTTCGTAGCGTCCGGTATCGCGTTGACGCCCACGTCGATGACGATCGCGCCTTCGCGCACCATGTCCGCGGTGATCGCGCCCGGCCGCCCCATCACCGCGATCAGGATGTCCGCCTGCCGCGTGAAGTGCGCGATATCCGGCGTGGCCGTGTGGCAGACCGTCACCGTGGCGTTGCCGCCGCGCCGCTTCTGCAGCAGCAGGCCCGCCAGCGGCTTCCCTACCAGGTTCGATCGCCCGCAGATCACGGCGTGCTTCCCGGCGGGATCGTGACCGGAGCGCAGGAGCATCTGCACCACTCCGTGCGGCGTGCAGCCGAGCAGCGCCGGCTCGCCCCGGAACAGCCGCCCCACGTTCGTCGGGTGCAGGCCGTCCACGTCCTTCTCGACCGCCACAGCGCCGGTGGCCGCCACCTCGTCGATGTGGTCCGGCAGCGGCAGCTGGACGATGATCCCGCTCCAGCGCGGGTCGGCGTTCAGCTCCGCGACGATTCGCAGCAGCTCCGCCTGCGAGGTCGTCGCCGGCAGCCGCACGGTGTCGGACCGCATCCCGACCTCCGCGGCGTCGCGCGTCTTCCCACGCACGTACGACACCGACGACGGATGCTCGCCCACCAGCACCACCGCCAGCCCCGGCTCGATGCCGCGCGCGCGCAGGCGCTCGACGTCCGCGCGGACCTCGTCGCGGACCTGCCGCGCGATGGCGTTGCCGTCGATGACTGTGGCGGACATGCTTCGCTCCGTCGCTACAAAGGGGCCGGCGGGCACATTCTACCGGCGCGCCCGCCCCGGCACAGCCCGCGCCGCCGCCGATACCGCATCCGGGCCCGCGCGCGTACAATCGCGGCATGGAGATGGCCGTCGGCATCGACGTGATCGTCATCAGCCGCGTGGCGAAGGTGCTCGACAAGCACCCGGAGCGCTTCCTTCAGCGCGTCTATACGCCCGAGGAAGTGGCCTTTTGCCGCGGCCGCGTCCACGAGCTGGCAGCCCGCTTCGCCGCGAAAGAGGCGGTCATGAAGGCCCTGGGCACCGGCGCGCGCGGCCTCGCGTGGCGCGAGATCGAGGTGCTGCCGAACCGCCGCGGCAAGCCGCTCGTGTACCTGCACGGCCTGGCGAAGCAGCGCGGCGAGGCCATCGGCCTGCAGGGCGTCGACATCAGCCTGACGCATGAAGGCGACCTCGCCATCGCGGTGGTCGTCGGCATGGCCAGCGACGCGCCCATCGATCGCGCCGCGCACCGTGCGGGCCTGGTCGAATGGCTGAAAGAGCAGGGACGGCTATGAAGCTCGTGACGGCTGCGCAGATGCGAGACCTTGAGCAGCAGGCGGTCGCCGCGGGAACTTCGCTCGACGCGTTGATGGAGGCCGCCGGGCTCGCCACGGCGCAGGAGGTGTGGCTGACGCTCGGCGTCGTCGCCGGACGCCGCGTACTCGTGCTGTGCGGTCCCGGCAACAACGGCGGCGACGGCCTCGTGGCCGCGCGCCACCTGGCCGAATGGGACGCCGACGTCTGCGTGTACCTGCTCGCGGAGCGCCCCGCTGACGATCCGAACCTCGCGCGCGTCCGTGAGCTCGGCGTGCCCGTCTTCGCCGCTCCCACCGACGCCGGCTACGCCGCGCTCGACGACGCCCTCTCCGGCGCGGAGATAGTCGTCGATGCGCTGCTGGGAACAGGCCGCAGCCGCCCGGCCGAGGGCGCGCTCGCGGAGGTGCTGACGCAGCTGCGCGCGGCGAGCGCACGTCCGCGCCCGCCGAAGGTGATCGCCGTCGATCTGCCGACCGGCGTGGACGCCGACTCCGGCCGCGCCGACCCGCTGGCCGTGCGCGCCGACCTCACCGTCACGTTCGGGCTCGCGAAGGTCGGCCTCTACACGCTGCCCGGCTCCGAGTACGCCGGCCGCATCCAGGTCGTTGACATCGGCATCCCGAAGGAGGCCGAGCGCGCGGTGCCGCTGGACCTGCTGGGCATCTCCTGGGTGCGCGAGCGGCTGCCGCAGCGCCCGATGGCATCGAACAAGGGGACCTTCGGCCGCGTGCTCGTCGTCGCCGGCTCGCGGCAGTACGCCGGCGCGGCGCGGCTGGCGGCCGAGGCCTGCTACCGCGCCGGCGCCGGCCTCGTCACCATCGCCTGCCCGGCCAGCGTGCAGCCGCTGATCGCGCCCGCGCTGGCGGAGGCGACCTGGCTGCCGCTGCCCGAGACGGACGGCGCCCTCAGCGAGCGCGCCGCGGCCCTGATCCGCGAGCGCCTCGCCGCCTACGACGTGCTGCTCATCGGCCCCGGCCTCACGCAAGCGGACAGCACGCACCAGTGCGTGATCGACGTCCTGAAAGCGCCGCCGCCGAACGTGCGCGCGGCGGTGATCGATGCCGACGCGCTCAACGTGCTGCCCGTCGACCCGAACTGGCGCGGCCGCGCGCGCGCCGAGAACGTCCACGTCCCGAACTGGCACACGCGCATCGGATTGCCCGCCGTGCTGACGCCTCACCCCGGCGAGATGGCGCGACTCCTCGGCAGCACCGTCGCGGACGTGCAGGCCGACCGCCTGGCCGCGGCGACGAAGGCCGCCGCCGACTGGCAGCAGGTCATCGTGCTGAAGGGCGCGCACACCGTCATCGCCGCTCCCGACGGGCGCGCGGCGATCAGCCCGTACGCGACGCCCCTGCTCGCGACCGCCGGCACCGGCGACGTGCTCGCAGGCACCATCGCCGGCCTGCTGGCGCAGGGCGCCGACCCGTTCGACGCGGCGGGCTGCGGCGTCTACCTGCACGGCATGGCGGCGGAGGAGATCGGCGAGGAGATGGGCGACCGCGGCATGCTCGCCGGCGACTTGCTGCGCGAGATCCCGCGCGCCATCCGCACCGTGCTGCACGGCCGCCCGTCGCGCGGCGCACCCGCCCTCGGCGGCCTCGGCGACCTCGCCGCGGCCTTCGGCGCAGGCGGCGCGCTGCCGCCCGACCTGGCGTAGCTCACCTGCTTTGATTGTCAGTTGTTTGCTCACGATTTTCCTGTGCGGTGGGCGCGGGCGGCGGGCTTGAGGGCGGTCCAGATTCGACGGACGGCGGCGGGGCGGCCGCGGGGGCGCCGGAACGCGGTCGGGACTGATTGTTTGGATTGACCGTGGCGCGCAGTCTATCAATGATCATCGGATGGATGAGCGGGACGACTTGGCGCATGTCGAAGCGCGAGCCGCGCGGGCCGAGGAGTCCGGCATCACGAATGGCGATCAGGATCTCGTGCAGGGCGGGCGTGTCGCCGCGCTCCTCAAGCACGCGCAGGCCCAAGGCGACTTCGCGCATGCGGCGGGAGCGATTGCCGCTGCGGAACGCGTTCAAGTTGCCGCGCGGCGCACCCGCGCCGGGCCGTCGCCCGCCTCTCGGCATGTCGTAGCCTCATTTCCAGTGCGGGGTGATCGCCGGGGCGAGTGTACGGCAGGGTGGGGGCGAGTTCGAAGCGGCGCGTGTCACTGCGTCTGGGGAGGACGCCGCGTCACGGGTATCGTCCAAACTAGACGACTGACGGTCGGTGGAGTCGAAGAGGATCACTGACCTTCCCGTCCAGCGGCGAGCAACGCGTCGTCAGTGTCGTGGCTCTTTCGGCCACCCAGAAGAAATCGGCGCGCGAGGCACTTGACATCTCCAAACTGAGAGTGATACTCTCCCTCTCAGTTACGGTAGCTGCACTCTCACTCTCTAATCTGAGAGTGGTGCTCTCACCATTCAAGGAGGCGTCCTGTCATGACCAAGCTGACCGGTATCAGCGAAATTGTACTCACTGCTGTCGAGACCAAGAACCTCGACACCCTCTGTTTCAGGGGGTCCGCACCGCTCGCCCATCTGGCAATCCTCTCACAAGCAGACGTGTTCGACCAGGACACGAACCCGCACGGACTCCAAAGGGATCTGTCGGCGAAGCACGCCGCGGAGGCGTATGAGTACGCGCACCGACCCGCAGATGGATCGCATCCGCGCGCCTTTCCCGAAGTCGTTGTCAACGTGCGAGACAAGAAGGTCATCGAGATCGAGGACGTGTCGCCGGCCGGGGACGACCAACTGCGGCAGGTGCGCGTGCATTTCTTCCTCGAGAAGATGCGCGGCCCCGACAAGGTATTTGTGAGCCGCGTCGATGGGAACCATCGATTGTTCTACGGCGCCGGTGGCGATGACCGCGACCCCGTGTTGGCCGACGTGCCGTTCCAGATCCAGGTCGGACTCACAAGGGATCAGGAGGCCCATCTGTTCGTCGACATCAACGCGAACCAGAAGGGCCTGAACAGCTCGCACCTCGACATCCTTAAGAATCGGCTCACGCCTGCGGAGCGCGAGATCAAGGACTACCCGCAACGATGGATCGCGAAGCGGCTCACGGACGATCCCGGCTCTCCGTGGCACGGGTTGATCCACATGGGTGGAGCGAAGAAGGGCGCCCGAGCCCAAGGGTTGTCGCGCCCGGTGAACTTCGCGAGCCTCGAATCAGGCGTGGCACGCACGTGGGCAAAGAGTCAGTACATCCACGATCTCACGCAGATCGAAGCGCAGTACGGCGTGATTCGCAACTACTGGATCGCGGTAAAGGCGGTCTTCGCGAAGGAGTGGGCCGACGCGAAGGGATACCTGCTGCTGAAGAACATCGGCGTCCTCAGTCTGTCGATCCTGGGTGGCACCGTGGTGGACCGCTGCATCCCGCGCGGGAAGGTGACGCCGGAGGAGATGGCGTACTACCTGCGGCAGGTGCAGGGCATCATCGATTGGCAGCGCGACGCCACCGGAGACGGGTCGATTAGTGGCATGTCGGGCAACCGTGCAGCACTGCTCATCGCCGCTCAGATGGCGGGACAGCTGTCCGATCCGACTGGCACGACGGTGATTAAGGACCTCGAAGATAAGTTGATTCGGGAGGCGGTCGGGACGAGGCAGAGCGATGACGAGCGCGCTATGGAGGGCGAGCTGGCAGCGGCGTCAGAATTCGTCAGGAGTTGAGGAACATGGGCTACGAGATTGACTTCCTGCCAGGAAAGGAATTCGGATCAGAATGGCGTGCCAACTTGCACGTCGCGAAGAAGCTATCGACGGGACTGGCTTAGCATGCGGGTTTCAGAGCACTACCGACTCAATCGCGCACAGGCGGATCTCGATTTCGTAGACGTGGACGTTACCGGCGACGTTCAGTTGTTCGTTGATCCGCGCGCTTTACACGCCTTGCCCTCCGAATGGGGAGCTTACTGCCGGAGTCTCATCCAGAACTTTTTTCATGCCGTCCTCGATGCGATCCGAACCGGGGACGATGAGCGAGCAAAGCAACTTCTTGGGCGCCTGCGCGAGCCGAACGAAACACATCTCGGGCTTTCAGCCGGAGCAGCGCGTGGACGTGCCTTGGGGCCTGACTCTGCGGAAGATGTGTGGGAGGCTCTAACGAGCAGCGAAGCCGCAAGAACCGGGATGCTGGATGACTTGGAGGATACCATCTTGTTGGTGCCCGGCATCAGTTCGGACATTGTGTCGGACATCGCTACGAACGTGATTCGTGAGCCGTTGATTCGATACACAGCGGCGGTCGCAGAATACTTCGGAATACCACTGGAGAACGACGTTGACTCCGGTCCGCTCTGGAACCCTGTCAAACGGGTGTGGGAATCCGGATACGTGAAACTCCCCGTCACGCCACACGGCAAGCTGTTACTGATTCCGAAGAGCCTAGTGCGGAGAAAGATGGACTACGACCTTAAGGAGTACTATCGGGACTACATGATCGAGCACCTGCGGCATGTTGAGGAATCGGCGAATTCGGAGCTCGTACACCTCCTTCGCGACGGGAGGCGGCGCGTGTACGTCACGGAGCTCGAAGAGAAGTACGGGACAGGAAAACACGCCGTCGTGCGACTTAGCCGAGAATATCCGGATGTCCTTGATCGATACCGCGCGGACAAGAAGCGACGCACCTCACCTCCGTTATCCAACGACGAAATCGCGCCGTGGGTTGGCGCACCAGAGCCTGACTGGGACGCGCTATTGGCGGACGTAACGCGCACGCGCAGAGGAAAGGACGCTGCAGACGACTACCACAGAGCGGTGGAACGAATGCTCACAGCTCTGTTCTATCCACACCTCACGGGCCCAGAGATTGAGTTCCCCATCCATGACGGACGCAAGCGAATCGATATTCGGTACACAAATGCCGCGACATCGGGCTTCTTCGACTGGCTCGGCTCTCGCTATCCTGCCCCATACGTCTTTGTGGAGTGCAAGAACTACACGGGGGATCCGGCGAATCCGGAACTCGACCAATTGGCCGGGCGCTTTTCGCCAAGACGGGGTCGGTTCGGGCTCCTAGTATGTCGGACCTTTAAGGACAAGGCGCGTTTCGTTGATCGCTGCAAGGACACGGCGCGTGATGATCGTGGGTTTATCATCGCCCTCGATGACGCGGACCTCGTTGCTCTTGTCGCCGACTATCGTGCTAGGGGCGCTCTGGCTTACGACGTGCTGCAAGCGCGCTTCGACGAACTCATAAACTAGATCGGAGAACGTGTCGCGCGGCATGCAGCGAGCAGGCGTCAGGTGCTATTCGAAAATCGCGCGAACCGCAGGTAACTTGTGATTCTAGCTTCGGATCGCAGATACGCGAGCAGAGCATGAGCGCCGGAGTGGCCCAGTCTCCAGTCCCCCGGCCTCTGAACTCCAACGTGCCCCACGGAGGCGCTTTACTTCTTCCAGCGGGGTGATCTACGCTCAATCCACGTATGTCACGCCTGATCTATCTCGACCACGCCGCCACGACGCCGCTGCACCCGAGCGCGCTCGACGCGATGCTGCCGTTCCTCAGCGGCTCCTACGGCAACCCCTCGGCCACGTACGGGCTGGCGAAGCAGGCCGGCGACGCGGTGCAGCGCGCCCGCCGCAGCGTCGCCGCGGCGCTGGGCGCCCGGCCGACGGAGATCGTCTTCACGAGCGGCGGCACCGAGTCGATCAACACCGCCATCAAGGGCGTCGCGTTCCAGCAGAAGAAGGCGCGCGCCGGCAACCACATCGTCACCACGGCGATCGAGCACCACGCCGTGCTGCACGCCTGCCAGTACCTGGAGCGGTTCGGCTTCGAGGTCACCTACCTGCCGGTGGACCGCCACGGGCTCGTCGAGCCGCGACACGTCGCCGACGCGATCGGCGAGCGCACGGTGCTCGTCAGCGTGATGGCGGCGAACAACGAGGTCGGCACGATCGAGCCGATCGCGGAGATCGCCGCGGCCGTGCGCGAGCGCGCCGCCGCGCTGCACAAGCGCATCCCGCTGCACACGGACGCGGTGCAGGCACCGAACGCCATCGCCCTCGCCGAGATCGCGCGCGAGGTGGACGTGCTGAGCCTGGCGGCGCACAAGTTCCGCGGGCCGAAGGGCATGGGCGTGCTGTACATGCGCAGGGGCGTGCCGTTCCTCGCACAGCAGAACGGCGGCGGCCAGGAGCGCCAGCGCCGCGCCGGCACCGAGAACGTCGCCGGCATCGTCGGCACGGCGGAGGCGCTGCGCATCACGCAGGGCGGACTCGCGGCCGACCGCGAGCGCATCGGCGGGCTGGCGGCGCGGCTGCGCGATGGCATCCTGCGCGCGATCCCGGGCACCGCCCTCAACGGGCACCCGGAGCGCCGCCTGCCGAACAACGTCAGCATCAGCTTCGACGGCGCCGACGCGCGCGACCTCGTCGCGGCGCTGGACGCGGCCGGCATCGCGTGCAGCGCGGGCGCGGCATGCGGCGCGACCAACGTCGAGCCGTCGCACGTGCTGCTGGCGCTCGGCGTCCCGCTCGACCGCGCGATCGCGACGCTGCGCCTGACCGTGGGGCACGAGACGGCCGAGGCGGACATCGACGCCGTGCTGGCCGCGCTGCTGGGCATCGTCGAGCGCTCGCGCGCCGACCGCGCGCTCGCCGAGAGCGCCTGAGCCGCGCCTACCTGCCTGCCGCCCGCAGCCGATATGATCTCCGCATGAGCGAGCGGACCTGGGACTTCGTCGTGCAGGACGCGCATGCGCGCCGCCGCCGCGGCACCGTCGCCTGGCGCGACGCGCTGCTGTCGCCGCTCACGTCGCCCGCAGCCCGCGCCGAGTTCGGCATCGTGTTGCTCTCACGCGCGGGCGGCGTGCCGCTGCCGGTGCCGATCGAGGTCGCGGTCTGTGTGCCCGGCCTGACGAAGATCCACGTGCTGGGCGCCCGCGTGGCCGACGCCCTGCCGGCAAAGGTCGAGAACCTGACGCTGAAGCCGCAGCGCATGGCCGAGTTCGCCGCGGGCCGCATCGTCATGGCGGCCGAAGGCGTCATCACACCGGAGGCCGTGTTCCCGGCGGAGGGCGAGCGCCCGCGACTGGACCTGCTGGCGCTGGCGCTGATCGACGTCGCCACCGCCGAGGCGCTCGCGCCGTACCGCGCGCTGATCCGGCACCAGTTCCACCTGCGCCCCGGCACCGACCCGCTCGTCGCGCTCGAGGCGCGGCTCTCGCCGGCCGATGCCGAGTCGCGACCGCCCGCGCGCGCGCCCGGCATCCTGCGGCTGGCGCGGGCGCGGCGCCGCATGAAGCAGGACCTGCCGCCGGACAGCTACGACCTCGACGAGATGGCGGAGGACCTGCACTTCCTCTCGATGTTCGACGACGACGCCAAGGCGTTCAGCCGCCGCGGCCTCGACCGCCTGCTCGGCGACGTGCTGGACACGCCGGCGCCGCGCCGCACGGAGATCGCGGACGCCGCGCCGCCCGCCACTGACGAAGCGCCGCCGGACAACGTCGTGCCGATGCGCCGCAAGCCCGCGCCGAAGGAGGACGCGTGAGCGGCATGCTGCGCCGCGTCTTCGGCGCGCGCGATCGGGACGCGACGGAGACGCCGCGCGGCGACGACGGGCCGCGCGCGATCCGGCTCGTGTTCGCGCTGGGCAACCCTGGCAAGGACTACGCCGCCAACCGGCGCAACGTCGGCTTCTGGGTCGTCAACAAGCTGGCGAAGAAGCACGGGCTCGAGTTCTCGACGAAGACCGGCACGTACGCGCTCGCGCAGGGCGAGATCGCGGGACGGCGCGTCGCGCTGGCGCGGACTCGCACGTACAACAACGACTCCGGCAGCGCGGTGATGGCGCTCGTCCGCGCGCTCAAGCTCGACCACGCGCAGGAGATGCTGATCGTGTGCGACCACCTCGATCTGCCGACCGGCAGGGTGCGCCTGCGCCGCAACGGCAGCGGCGGCGGCCAGAAGGGCGTCGCCGACATCATCGCGAAGGCGCGCACCGACGACTTCCCGCGCGTCCGCATCGGCATCGGCCGCCCGACGCACCGCGGCCAACCCACGCGCAACCCGGAGCACGTCGCCGCGTGGGTGCTGGGCGATCCGTCGCGCGACGAGAAGGCGAGGCTCGACGAGGCGGTGGACCGCGCCGTTGAGGCGATCGAGGTGGCGCTGTCGGAGGGCATCGAGGCCGCGATGAACCGCTACAACCGCGACGATGGCGGCGAGGCGGAGGAATGACGCGCGCCCGCTACGCCCTCGCGCTCGTCGCCACGAGCGGCGTCCTGCTGGCGCTCGCGTCGATCTGGAAGCGCGAGACGTGCAGCTGCCGCGACAGCGTGCTGCCGCTCACGTCGATCGCCGTCTGGTCCGCCGTCGCGGCGGCCGTCGCCATCATCGCGTACGTCGCCGTCGGCCTCGCCACGCGCCGGCGGTAAGAAGCTCGGCGCCGTGCGGCTGCCTCGCGCAGCCGGTACGCTCCCGGCGTGACGAACACCCACGATCCCGACGACTACCGGTTGCTGCACGCCGCCGCGCTGCTGTCGCTGTTCTGCGTCGGCGTTTACATGTCGTCGTTCGGGCCGGCGCTCCCGTTCATCGCCCACGACTTCGGCGTCTCGCTCGACACCGCCGGCCTCATGCTCACCGCGATCTTCACGGGGTCGATCCTCTCGTCGGCGGGCGTCGCGATCTGGCTGCACGGCCGCCACCCGCGCCATCTGACGATCGCGGGACTGGTCTCCGCGACCGTCGGGGTGCTGCTGATCGCGGCGGCGCCGGCGTGGCCGCTCGCGCTGCTGGGCGGCGCGGCGCTGGGCGTGGGCGACGGCCTGATCATCGCGGCGCTGCACATCCTCATGGCGCAGACCTCGCGCGACGCCGCCGCCGCGATCAACCGGCTCAACCTGTTCTTCGCTTTTGGCGCGATGGTGGGGCCCGTCTGGGCGGCCGGCGTGCTGGAAGCCACGGACGAACGCTGGATCGTCTACACCGGCATCGCCGCGCTCACCTCCGCGACGCTCGCGATGCTGCTGGCCGCGGCGGCGCCGTCCGGCGAGCAGATGGCCGCACCCGAGGAGGCGTTCCGCCTGCCCGGCAATCCCACCGCCTGGATCATGGGCGGCGTGCTCTTCATGTACGTCGGCGCGGAGTTCGGGCTGGGGTCGTGGGTCTCGTCGTACACGCGCGAGACGGCCGGGGTCGGCGTGCTCGCCGGCGGACTGCTCACCGCGGGCTACTGGGGCGCGCTCGCGATCGGGCGCATCATCAGCGGCATCTATTTCTCGCGCCGGCGCGAGCCCAGCACGCTGCTCGCGGCCTCGGCGGCCGGCGCGGGCATCGCGGCGCTCGTGCTGGCGCTCTCGTCCGGCAACCTGGCGGTCGCGGGGGCAGCGGCGTTCGGCGCCGGGCTCTGCCTCGGGCCGGTGTGGCCCACGACCGTGGCCATCGCGTCCGAAGGGGCGCTCGCCAGCACGACGGCGGCCACCGTGACGATGGGCAACTCCGGAGGGCTGCTGCTGCCCTGGCTGCAGGGCAAGGTGCTGGTCGGCGCCGGGCCCACGCAGGGCGTCGCGGTCACCGCCGTGCTATGCGCGCTGATGTTCGTCATCGTCATGGGGTTCCGCGCCCGGCGCCCCGCGTCCGCCTGAGGCGGCTCGCTCACCCGGTTCACGCACCGCGGCATCCGACTCCATCCAGTACGACGAGAGCACGTCGATGCGCGGCACCGGCGAGCGGCCGCTGAACGCGAAGCTCAGCTGCACCAGTCCCACGGCGACGACCACGAGCACGAGCGGCGACGCGATCAGCACGTTCGCCACGCCGAACTGCGCCGCCGCCAGACCCAGCCCGAGCAGCGGCAGGATCGCCGCGCCGTTCTTCAGCGTGCTCTGGAGCGCGAACGCCCGCCCCTGGTACGAGAGCGGCACCCGGCGGTTGAGATATGTGTGCACGGACGTGGTGGTGATGGCCAGCCCGAAGCCGAGGGGCACCGCCAGGATGCCTCCGGTGCGCAGCTCCGGGTTCATATCGAGGTTCAGCAGCGACAGCGCGCGCAGCGGGTTCGCCGGATCGATGACGTCCGCGAGCTGGTCGACGAGCCCCAGCAGCGACAGGACGCACGCCGTCAGCAGGAAGCCGCCGAGCGCCACCATGCGCTCGCCGCGAAAGCGGATCAGCGGCGGCGCGGCCACCAGCGCCAGAAGCAGGCCCAACGCCGACGGCGCGAAAACGTACACCGCGTCCGCCGGGTCGACGTGCAGGACGGCCTGCACGTAGCGCGGCGCCAGCGTCGTTACCACGATGTTCGCCGTGCCGACGAGCACCGCCACGAAGATCATCGTGGCGACGGCGGGCTCCTGCGCCAGCCAGCGGACCGTCGCGAACACGCGGACGTCCGGGCGGCGCCAGTCCATGCGGCGCAGTGGCTGGTGCGTCGCCAGGTCGAAGACGCGGCTCGCGGCGAACAGCAACATCAGCCCCGCCGCCGTGAACACCGCCTGCTCGCCGAAGGCGCGCACCAGGATCGGCGCCAGCAGCGCCGTGCCGAACTGCGCATCGTCGTTCACAAGTACTGGTGTCGACCGCTGGAGCTCGTTCACGTTTTTACCACCATTCTTTCGATCTCGTCGGGCCTCTTGACAAACAACCTACGCAAGAGTACGCTCGCCGAGCATCCTGTATTGTAGGATTGGAGGCAGTGATATGCGTTGGAGTACCGTCCTATTCATCGGTGGCGTCATCGCTCTGTGTGTCTCCATGTCTCGGGTGCCGGTCGTGAACGCCCATCATTACGACGATGGGAGCCACGGCGGGTATCTTTTCCCGGCAGCGCAAGCGTACGAGATGAACGGTACGACGGTGCAAGGTCAGTCCACGCAAATTCAGCTGCAGACGTTCGATTCGGACTGGGCCGGCGCGCTGTCGACATCCATCACGAACTGGAACAGCGGCATGTCTTCGACGACCGGGTTCAACGTCTACTCGTCAGGCTCGGCGAACATAAACGTCTACGCGGACACGAGTCAGGTCTGCGACGTAGGTGCGCACGGCTGCGTCAAAGCGTGGTCACCCGCTGTTCCTTCGGCTGAGATACACATGGAGACGGCGTATTTCACGTTCCAAGATCATCGAGTGTCGGACCTGATGCACGAGATGGGACACGTCATCTTCCACGCGGGCGAGCACTATCCTACGTACGACTGCACGAGCATCATGGGCCATTCGGCAAAGGAATTCTCTGGGGCTGCCGGATATTGCGGGACAGGCTTGGGGAGTGACGTGCTGACCGTGGTGCAGTCGCATGACGTATCGGACTACGTGAGCGCTTACGGCGTTCGGGAGACTCAGGACGCGATCTACGTGAACATGCTCGGGAGCGCGACCTTGGTGCACTACTTCGAGGGTGGGTGGTACGGAGGGATCGGTCTAACAGTTCATCAGGAGTACGAGAACGTGATAGACCGGTCGACGTCGAATATCACGGGTGGCTACTCCTTCTATCACTCTATTGGGCGGAAAGTCTCGAACGCGGACGACAGTACGCCCGAGAACCAGTCTTACGGGGAAGAGCCGGGCGTGAACGCGGAGTGGTGCTTCAAGATGCACGGCCACACACACGCGTTGGCGAGCGGCGCGGCCAACGAGTGGGGTCCGTACTCACATCGCTACTGCATAGCGCATTCCGGGGCTGGTTCGGGCGTCTTTGTGACTAGCGATCGTAACAACGGAAATGCGAACTTCAGGGTGTGGAACTTCTCGGGTGCTGCCATACCCAACGTCCAGATCAGGACACAGCCGTCGCCGGGCACGCAGATCTGCAACTTTGGCACGATCAACAACAACGCGGTTAGCGCTACGTGCTCAAGCGGCGTCGGAGGGCCAGGGATCCTTGACCTCTGGTACAACAACAGTTGGGTGCCGCTCGACACGATCGGCTACGACGGTAACTAGGAGGCGATTCCGTGAACAGACGAGAGATTCCTGCTGCGTTCGGACTACTTCTTACGGTCGCGTTGTTGATCGGGTCAAACCGGGGCTGGAGCGTGGGGAACGTCGGGGCACAGACGCCGCCAATTGTCACTCCGACTTTCACGAGCACGGGTACGGTCACGGTCACAAGTACGACCGTGGCGAGCGGAACCGCCACGCCAGTAGCCACCCAAGTTGCGACGAGCACTGCGGTAGCTGGCAAGCTGGCTAGTGTCTCCGTGAAGTTGGTGGAGGACACTAACGCAAACGGGATCGCTGACGCGGCGGATCGCGTACCACAGCAGACGCTCATTCAGCTGGTTCCGTGGGCGCGACCGAGCGCGGGTGCTGGCTTTCCCGGGGGCAAACCGATCGACGCTCCGGCTGACATAACTTCCGATGGAGACTCAGTGATTAGTTTGCTGACGGCCGTTGACGGATCGTTCTCGCTCACACGAATGCCCGCTGGCGACTACACGTTGTTGGTCTGGTGGGAGGCCGGCTTCGTAACTGGGGCATCGCCGTCTGTACCAGACGTATTCCAAGCGGTGTTCAGCGTAGGTGCGGACGGGAGCATCGGCGCGCCTACTGCAAGTCCAGAGGTGTGGCCCGGAGTACGCGGAGACGTAACGAACCCGACTAAAGAGGTCGGTACGATTGGCCGCGTGCCCTTACAGATCTTGCTAAAAGCGAGTCCTCCCGGACTCATCCCGTACCCGGTATCTACGGGGGGTTCGGAACGCTTGGGGGTGGGTTCAGTGGATGTCTCGACGGCTCTGGGGTTACCGGGCGGCCGGGTGGCTCTACCAACGACGGGCGAATCCGGCGCGAACAGTTCGGAGTCCAACGTACCCGTTGTCTTGGCTTTGGCCGTGATAGTCATGATGTTGGCCGCCGCGCTTACCGTCGGGCTTAAGATCCGCCGCGCGTAGCTGCCGGCACTAACATTCAGAGGGAGTAGCGACCGGCTACTCCCTTCGCGTTCTGCACCACGGCGCATTTGGTTCCTCGTGAGCTGCCCGCCCGCGTTCTGCAAGAGCAACGTAAAACGGCTCCGTCTGTTAAGTGGCGTGGATGCGTCAAATGGATAGTTTCCGCTTCAGTTCCGGCCCAACGGCGTTGCCCTCAGAGACGGCGGCCGCTGCGCGCGGTTGGTTTAACGGAGCTGAAGCGGGAATGGTCGGCTTGACACAGTACGCCGAAAGCCTCATACTGTGAAGGTAGCACAGATGAGGACGGACGATGAACAGCGAACCGAAGCGCAAGGGCCACACCAACAACCTGAACGATCTGCTCCAGACAGAAGCCGATGCACGGGCATTCCTTGAGTCGAAGCGATGGCCGAACGGCGTCGTCTGCGCCTTCGAGGACTGCGGCGGTTCCGATGTGACTCGAATGGAGATCGCGGCCAAGACGTACCCGCGCGCTGGCAAGCCGGATCGCGTCGTCCCGGCGCGCTCGCTGTTCAACTGCAAGGCATGCCGCCGTCAGTTCACCGTCACCAAGGGCACGATCTTCGAGGACTCGAAGATCGCTCTGCGGACGTGGCTCATAGTCGCCCAGCGGATGGCTGTCTCTAAGAAGTCCGTCAGCGCGCGCCAGATCGAGCGGGAGTTCGGCGTCACCCACGAGGCCGCATGGTTCATGTGCCACCGTATCCGCTGGGCCATGACGGACAAGAACCCGTCTCGGCTCAAGGGCACCATCGAAGCCGATGAGACCTACGTGGGCGGCAAGCCTCGCGGCCACCGATTGCACCGCTCTGCGAAGATGAACATGAGCGAGCGGATAACCGAAGCCTGGGCGAACAAGACGCCAGTGTTCGGCATACGGGAGCGCGACGGGCGCGTGCGGGCGCGTGTCATGAAGAAGGTCTCTCAGCAGGAAATCGAGCGCACGATGTTTCACCACATCGACCGCGAGAACTCCCGGCTCATGACCGATGAGCACATAATCTACAACCGGATAAACCAGCTGCTCCCGCACGACGTGATCCGCCACAAGAGCGAGTACGTGCGCGGCGAAGTCCACACGCAAGGGATTCGAATCGTTCTGGGCGATCTTGAAGCGCGGGCTGATCGGCACGTACCACCACGTAGACGCGGGCTACCTGAACCAGTACGTGCAGGAATACGCCTTCCGCCACAACACCCGTCACATAAGCGACGAGGAACGGTTCAACGCGCTCTTGGCGAACGTGGGCGGGCGGCTGGACTGGTACGTGGGAAAGAACGCGAAGGCGGAGACGCCTTCCTAAGTTCCTTAGGCATTGGCCCCGCGTGTATGAGCCGTTGTAGGACTTCGTCGAAGTCCATCCCGGAGAGGTCTATCGGCTTGGCTTTCGGTTTCTTCACATCGCTCATGGTGTCCTGATTGTATCAGGGAATGGGCGGCGGAATCGGCGTGACAGTTGCTGGCGTCAGGGTGGGTGGGATCGGAGTTGCCGCCTGATGGATATATGGAACAAAGATAGGCTGAGGGTTGCTGGTGCCACGCGATAGCACTCCCGCATAGATTGTGTATGCCGCAGCGATAGCCGTGAGCAACACTATCTCTCCGATGTGCCACCTGCGATCCGATGTGCGCCTCCGTTCTTCCTGCTCATGCATCCACTGTCGATCTAGCATCTCGCGATGCTCTTTCGGCGTAGAGCCTCGCCGCCATTCGACGTATCCGGCGCAAGCACGTTCCTTGTGTAGTGTTTCGAGGATACTGACTTGAGTCGATGTTGGTGGGTCCGTCCCGTAATACGGGCTGGCAATAATCTCGGAAAAGAGGTCTGCGTATCCGTCCAGACAAAACGGGAGAAGTTCGGAATGCGACGTCGCTGTATAGCGGCCGCCCAGTGGCGCGGCGTGTAGCCGGAAGTCTTGATCCGCCTCGATAATCGCGCCGCCCTCGCTTCGGAGCGAGAGTCGCCCGCAATTCGCGCACTTGACCTTTCCTGGCGTCGGCTGGGGAACCAACGTGGGCATGGCGCGATCCTATCACGCCTCACGCCACGCACCAGACGCGCCCTGTCAGGGTCGACCACGGTCACTTAATCACCGCCCTGATCTTCTGGGGCCATGAAGCGATTGAACGGAGGAGCCCATGTCAGCAAAGCTTGCCGCCAAGAACGCCGCAGCGAAGTTCCGGCGCGCAGGCGTACATCTTCATGAACTTGATCGGCGGCTCCACTCCTTCCAAAAGCGTCATCCATACAAGGCGATCCGTCAGCACAAACCGGGACTTTCGTATGTTCAGTTCGACTTCCATCATGCAGCTGATCCGCCGCTCAGCATCGGTGCCGTGCTCGGCGACTTCATCCAAGACCTTCGCGGCTCTCTGAACTACCTGATCTTTGAGTTGTCGCTCCTTGACCCCAAAGTCCCGCAAGAAGCTCTCGACAGAGTCGAGTTCCCTATCTTTGCCGAAGACAGACCAGCCGCGATCGAAAGCCGGATCAGCCACATCCCCGAGGACGCGAAGCACATAATCAAGGCGATGCAGCCACACCACAAAGGAGACGGCGCGAAGGCGGAACCGCTCTGGCTGCTCCACGAGATGGCGACACTGGACAGGCATTGTTTCATCCCAGTCGCAGGCCATCAGTACCGGACGGGCGTCATCGGCCAGCCTGGTCAGGAAGTCATTCTTTCCGGCTTCTTCCAAGCAGGCGAAGTAATGATGCGGCTCCCCATCGCCCACGATGAGGAACTTCAACAGCCGTTTGAAGGGCGCGTAGCATTCGTCGCCACCTTGGAACCGCGCCGATGGATCGCCATCGACGGGCTCCATCAGATGCACTACATGGTCGGCAACGAAATACTGCCCCAGTTCAATCGCTTCTTCGCGAAGAAGATCGAGCGTGGTTGGGAGCGCGTTCGCAATGCGTCGCAATAATGGAGCCTTTCGCGGTGCTGTGTCAAGCCGACCATTCCCGCTGAAGCTCCGCGGCTACGGCTGAACGGGGCATTGGGGCTGTGCGGCCGCGCGCCCCCCGCTTGAGCCAGACGCGGCGTTCGCGGATAGTCAGACGTACCGGCACGCTCCGACTAGTGAAGAGGCCCGATGAGCGAGATCACGCACCGCACGATCCAGACCAACGGCATCGATATGCACATCGCCGAGGCCGGCAGCGGGCCGCTGGTGCTGCTGGTCCACGGCTTCCCCGAGTCGTGGTACTCGTGGCGCCACCAGCTGCCGGCGCTCGCCGCCGCGGGCTACCATGCCGTCGCGCCCGACGTGCGCGGCTACGGCCGCACCGACGCCCCGCAGCCGATCGAGGCGTACAGCATGCGGAACATGGTCGCCGACATGGCGGGCGTGCTCGACGCGCTGGGCGAGGAGACGGCCGTCATCGTCGGCCACGACTGGGGCGCGCCGATCGCCTGGAACAGCGCCGTCCTGCGGCCGGAGCGCTACCGCGCCGTCGCCGGGCTCAGCGTGCCGTTCCTGCAGCGCTCGCCGATGCCGCCGACGCGGCTGTTCAAGCTCGCCTTCCCGGAGAACTTCTTCTACATCCTCTACTTCCAGGAGCCCGGCGTCGCCGAGGCGGAGCTGGAGGCCGACCCGCGCCGCTCGATGCGCCTCTTCCTCTTCGCGGCGTCCGGTGACGCGCCGCAGGATCCGCTCACGTGGCAGAAGCCGAAGACCTCCACCTTCCTCGCCGGCATGCCGGAACCCGACAGGCTGCCGGCGTGGCTCACCGAGGCGGACCTGGACTACTTCACCGCCGAGTTCGCGCGGACCGGCTTCCGCGGCGGGCTGAACCGCTACCGCAACATGGACCGCGACTGGGAGGAGATCCCGGAGCTGGCGGGCGCGAAGGTCTCGCAGCCGGCGATCTTCATCGCGGGCGAGCGCGACGGCGTCATCGCGATGAACCCGGCGGCCGTCGGGGCGATGAAGGAGACGGTGCCGAACCTGCGCAAGACGCTGCTGTTGCCGGGCGCGGGCCACTGGACGCAGCAGGAGCGCCCGGCCGAGGTGAACGCCGCCCTCATCGAGTTCCTGAAAGGACTGTGACCATGCGCATTGGGCTGATGCTGGGCGACATCACGGGCGGCGGCACTGTGTTCGAGCAGGTCGAGCAAGTCGTCCAGGCTGAACGGGATGGATTCGACACGGCCTGGTTCGGCCAGGTCATGGGCGTCGACGCCATGACGGTGATCGCGCTGGCGGGGCCGCGCACATCGCGGATCGAACTCGGTGCGGGCGTCGTACCGACGTTCCCGCGCCACCCGTACGTGATGGCGCAGCAGGCGCTGACGGTGCAGGCGGCGACGAGCAACCGGTTCGTGCTGGGCGTCGGGCTGTCGCACCAGGTCGTGATCGAGATGATGTGGGGCCTGTCGTACGAGCATCCGGCGCGACACATGCAGGAGTACCTGTCGGTGCTGCTGCCGCTGGTGCGGGAAGGACGCGCCGCGTTCAGCGGCGAGGTGTTTCGCGTCAACGCGGGCGTGCAGGTGCCGGGCGCGACGCCGATGCCGGTGCTCGTGGCGGCGCTGGCGCCGCGGATGCTGCGGATCGCAGGCGAGATGGCGGACGGCACGGTGACGTGGATGACGGGGCTCAAGACCGTGGCGTCGCACGTCGTGCCGGCGATCAGCGCCGCGGCGAAGGCGGCGGGGCGGCCGCAGCCGCGCGTCGCGGTGGGGTTGCCGGTCTGCGTGCACGACGACGTCGCCGCCGCGCGTGAAGCGGCGAACGCGGTGTTCCGGATCTACGGCACGCTTCCCAACTATCGCCGCATGCTCGACAAGGAGGGCGCTGGCGGGCCGGGCGACGTGGCCATCGTGGGTGACGAAGCGGCGGTCGAGCGCCAGATCCGCGAGGTGGCGAGCGCCGGCGCGACGGACTTCGTGGCGCCGATGTATGCGACGGGCAGCGACGCGGCGGCGTCGCTGGCACGGACGCGCTCGCTGCTCAAGTCGCTCGTCGGCAAGGTGTAGCGCCCTACAGCAGGTTCTTGTGCGCGCGGCCGCCCTGCATGATCAGCGACAGCTTCGCCTTGTCCTGCAGCACGCGGATGTCCGCCAGCGGGTCGCCGTCCACGGCGATCACGTCCGCCAGCTTGCCCGGCTCGATCGTGCCGATCTCCCGCTCCATGCGGATGCACTCGCTCGCGGTCTTCGTCGTCGCCACGATCGCCTGCATGGGCGTCAGCCCGCCCTCCACCATGCGCTCCAGCTCCTCCGCGTTGTGGCCGTGCGGCCCGACGCCGCTGTCCGTGCCCATCGCGATGCGCACGCCGGCCCGCGCCGCGCGCGTGAAGCTGGCCTTGTGGTCCTCCATCACTTCCTTCGACTTGCGGAGCGACTGGGGCAGCACGCTGCCCGGGTTCTTCTCCGCGCCCCGAATCACCCAGAGCGGCGCCACCAGCGTCGGTACAAGGAACGTGCCGCGCCGCTTCATCTCGTCGATCACGTCGTCCTCCAGGAAGATGCCGTGCTCGATCGACTCGACGCCCCCGAGCACGGCGTTGCGGATGCCCTGCGCACCCTGCGCGTGCGCCATGCACGTCTTCCCGGCGGCGTGCGCCTCCTCCATCATCACCGCGATCTCCGCCGGCGTGAACTGCGTGTGGCCCGGCTCGTCCGACGGCGAGAGCACGCCGCCCGTCGTGCAGAACTTGATGAAGTCGGCGCCGGCGCGCAGCATCGCGCGCACCGCCTTGCGCACTTCGTCCGGCCCGTCCGCCACGTTCTCCGGGAACTCCGGGCCGCCCGGCTGGCGCGCCCGTACGCCCGACGGCATCGTCTGGTCGCCGTGGCCGCCGGACTGCGAGAGGATCGCGACGGCGATCTTCATCCGCGGGCCGGGGATCAGCGCGCGGTCGATCGCCATCTTGAAGCCCTGCGGCGTCATGCCAGCGTCGCGCACCGCCGTCACGCCGGCGTCCAGCGTCGCCAGCGCGTTGCGCGCGCCGATGAACGCCTGCAGCGTCGGCGGCGTCAGCAGCCGCTCCTGCAGCGACGCCGGCTCGAACAGCATGTGGACGTGGCAGTCGATCATGCCCGGCATGAGCGTCCGCCCGCCCGCGTCCAGCACGTCCGCGTCGCGCGGCACGTCGATGCCCGCCCCGGCGCGTGTGATGCGCCCGTCCTCGATGATGATGGTGCTTCTCGCGACGGGGTCCGCGCCGGTCCCGTCGATCAACGTCGCCCCGACAATCGCCGTCGTCGCCATGCCTGTCCTCCCCTATCGCCGCGGCAGGGTCGCCGCGCGGACAGGGTACGCCAGCCCGCGGGCAGCCGCGACCGGCCGCGGGGCCGCGCGCCGGCGGTCAGTCGGGGGCGCAGGACGACGGGATGGTCAGCCAGTTCGGCGTTTCAAGCAGGCCGTCGAGCATCTTTGCGATGCGGGGCAGGCACGCCGGGCAGAGCACGATCTCGCCACGGTCTTCCGGGCCGTGCGACACGGCGGCAGCGCGCCGGGAGCCGGTGGCGGTGCAGTCGTCGAGTTCGCCGACGCAGACGGAGTGCGCTTCCCGCTTGTTCATCACCCTGATCGTCGGAGCGCGCGCGCCCACCCGTGCCACGAACTGCTCACAGACGGCAGCGGTTGAGGATCGCGCGCGAGAAGGTCGCCCGTGATTGAGTCAGCGCCGCCGTCAGGCGTCGCGGGCGCAGCGGAAGCCCATGTTGCCCGTCGAGCTATCGGGCGTGTTCGAGCTGCGCGCGGCCACGCGGTAGCGGTGGCAGTACGACGCGTGGCACAGATACGAGCCGCCGCGGATGACGCGATGCGTGCCGAACGCGGCGCCCTTCGGGTCCTCGCGCGGGCCCTGCGCCGCGTCGCGCGCGAACCAGTCGGCGCACCACTCCCAGACGTTGCCGGCGATGTTGTAGAGCCCGTAGCCGTTCGGCGGAAACGCGCGGACGGGCGCCGTGCCGTAGTAGCCGTCCTCGACCGTGTTGCGGCGCGGGAACTCGCCCTGCCAGATGTTGCAGCGATGCTCGCCGCCCGGCGTCAGGTCGTCGCCCCAGGGGAAGCGCCGCTGCTCCAGACCGCCGCGCGCCGCGTACTCCCACTCCGCCTCGGCCGGCAGCCGCGTGCCCGCCCACGAGCAGTACGACGCCGCGTCGCCCCACGTGACGTGCACGACGGGGTGATCGTCGCGTCCGGCGAGGTCCGACTGCGGGCCCTCCGGGCGCCGCCAGTCCGCGCCGTAGACCTGCCGCCACCACGGCGCCGCCTCGACGCCGCGCGTCTCCTCGAAGTCGTCCGGCAGCAGGCCGCCGAAGACGAACGACCAGCCGTAGCGCTCGGCGTCGGTGAGGTAGCCCGTCGCTTCCGTGAACGCGGCGAAGTCGGCGTTGCTGACGGCGGCCGTCGCGATCCAGAACGGCGCGAGCGTGACGCGGCGCACCGGCCCCTCGCCATCGGCGGGATAGCCGGCGCCGTCGTCCGTGCCCATCAGGAATTCGCCGCCGGGCAGCAGCACCATGCCGGCCGTCGCGCCCTGCGACGCGGCCGGCGTGACCGGCGGCGCTGCGTCGCCCGCGTCACCGCGGCCGCTCGATGGCGCGCAGCACGGCTTGTCCGCGTCGTCGCACATGTGACCCCCGCGCGCCAGCGGCTACTGGCGCGCCATCTCGATCATCGCTTCCTGCTCCAGGTCGCGCGGCGGATCGCTGCCGGTCAGGTCCACGATCACGCGACGCAGCTTGCCGGTGAACGCGAACGGCGACGCATACTCTTCCGACACGGGGTTGCCGGCGTCGCGGCCGACCTGCATGCTCTCGCCCAGCGCGAAGAGGAACGGCACCGTGCGCGGGATCGCGCCCTCGCCCACCTGCTTGCCGTTGATATACAGCCGGCCGACGCCGCCCGCGCCGAAGAGTTGCTGCCCCGTCTTCTCGAACCCGAACGCCAGGTCGCAGGCGCCCGCGGGCACCGGCTCCGTCGAGACGATCGTGAAGCGCGCCTTGCCGAGCAGGTTGTACACGTAGCGCAGCTTCCCGCCCTGTACGTACAGCGAGAAGCCGCCGAAGCGGCCGCCGTCGGCAAGCAGCACGCCCTCCGCGCCGCCCTCCGGGATCACAACCTGCGCCGTGATCGTGTGCGAGCGGTTCTTCGTGTTCGCCGCGACGACCGCCTCGACCGGCGCGCCGTGCGGATAGTAGACGAAGCGGCGCTTGCGCAGGCTCAGCCGCGGGCGGTTGATCGCCCGGCCGCCGCCGCGCGCGTCGACCGGGAGCGCGCCGTAGCGGCTGGCCTCGGCCCACCACAGCATCTCCATCTCGCGCACCTTCTCCGGGAACTCCGCCGCCAGGTCGTGCGCCTCGGAGAAGTCCTCCTCGACGTGGTAGAGCTCCCACTTGTCCTGGTCGAAAGGCTTCGTCGGGTCGGTGACGCCGTCGTAGATCATGCCCTCGGTGCCGTGGTACGTCACCAGCTTCCAGCCGCGGTGATACACCGCGCGGTTGCCGAGCATCTCGTAGTACTGCGTCTCGTGCCGCGTCGGCGCGTCGGGCTGCTCGAACGTGAACGCGAAACTCGTGCCATGCACCGGCGACTGCTGCACGCCGCGCACGGCGGCCGGCGGCTCGATGCCCAGCAGCTCCAGCACCGTCGGCGTGATGTCCACCGCGTGGACGTACTGGCCGCGGATCTCGCCGCGCGCCTTGAGGCCCTTCGGCCAGTGGACGATGCACGGGTCGGCGATGCCGCCCTCGTGCACCTCGCGCTTCCAGCGCTGGAACGGCGTGTTGCCCGCCCACGCCCAGCCGAACGGGTAGTGGTTGAACGTCGTCGGGCTGCCCAGCTCATCGATTTTCGCCAGGTTCTCCGCCACCGTCTCCGGCACGCGGTTGAAGAAGTTCGCCTCGTTCAGCGAGCCGTGCGGCCCGCCCTCGGCGCTGGCGCCGTTGTCGGAGATCAGCACCGTGATGGTGTTGTCCAGCTCGCCGATCTCCTCCAGGAAGTCCAGCAGGCGGCCGATCTGGTGGTCCGTGTGCGAGATGAAGCCCGCGAACACCTCCATCATCCGCGCGTAGAGCGTGCGCTCGTCGTCCGTCAGCGAGTCCCAGGCCGGGATCCAGTGGGGGCGCTCCGTCAGGTCGGTGCCGGGCGGCACGATGCCCAGCTCCTTCTGGCGCGCGAAGACGCGGTCGCGGGCGGCGTCCCAGCCCATGTCGAACATGCCGCGGTACTTCTCGATCCATTCGCGCGGCGCGTGGTGCGGCGCGTGGCCGGCGCCCGTGCAGAAGTAGAGGAAGAACGGCTTCTCCGGCACGACGTTCTTCAGGTCCGTGACGAACTCGATGGCGCGGTCCGCCAGGTCCTCCGTCAGGTGGTAGCCCGCCTCGGGCGCCTTCGGCGGCTCGATGGGGTGGTTGTCGTACACCAGGTCCGGGTGCCACTGGTCCGTGTCGCCGGACAGGAAGCCGTAGAAGCGCTCGAAGCCGCGGCCGAGCGGCCAGCGCGTCTTCGGCGCGCCCATGTTCATCTCCTGGTGCGGCGTCAGGTGCCACTTGCCGACGGCGTACGTGGCGTAGCCGTGCGGCGCCAGCATCTCCGAGAGGAAGCCGTTCTCGAACGGGATCTCACCGGTGTAGCCGGGGAAGCCCGCCGAGGCCTCGACGATGCTGGCCATGGCGTTGCTGTGGTGGTTGCGGCCGGTGAGCAGGCAGGTGCGCGTGGGCGAGCAGAGCGCGGTGGTGTGGAAGTTGCGGAAGCGCAGGCCGTTGGCGGCCAGGCGGTCCATGTTCGGCGTCTCGCAGAGGCCGCCGAATGCGGAGATCTGCCCGAAGCCGACGTCGTCGAGCACGATGTAGAGGACGTTGGGCGCCCCCTCCTTCGCGCGGACGGGCTCGGGCCACCACGGCGTCGACTCCGCGGGCGTCCGCCCGATCACACCCTTGAACTGCTGCGTCATGCTGCTGCACCTCTCTGGCGCCGGCGTCCGGCGCGCGGGGACTGGCTGGTGCGCCGGGAGCCCGGCGCGGCGACTATCTGCACAGCCGTGCGAAATGCGGCGGCGCGGGCGCATTATCCCGCCACGCGGAGGTCAGCCGCAATGCGGGGGCCGCAGATGGGCGCCGGGGGAGTTTTCCTCGGGCACTTGGGCGGGCCGGCTACGGCGGCATCTTGTTGCCGCCGCGGGCGCTTCACACGCGCGTGTCCTACGTGACCCGAGAGCTGGTCGTAACCGTGACGCCGCCGCAAGTGATGGAGATTGGCGAGTTGCCGGGCGCTGTTCCAGTGGGAACGCCCCACGTCCACGACACCTTCCCGCTTGCGTCCGCCTGCTTGGGCGCAAGCCCTGCAGCGGTGCTGGGGCCCGAAGCGTAGGTGACCGTGATCGTGCACGATGCTCCCGGCGCCGCGCCTTCGACCACCACAGTCGCGGTGGACCCCGGCGCCGTCGCAATCGTCACCGACGAGACCTTCAGCACGGGCGCAGCCGTGGGCGAAGGCGCCACTGACGGCGCCGCCGTCGGAGCCGATGTCGGCGCCTTGGCGATCGCAGTGGATGTCGGCGCGCTCGCCACGGTAGACGCCGCTGACGTCGCAACGGGGCTCGGCGTGCTGGATGAACTGCCGCGGCACCCGGCAGCCAGGACCAGGACAGGGATTACGAACATCAGCGATGCTTTTCGCACGACAAACCTCCGATACCAGGCGACAACGCAGAGACCAGCGGAGTTTACTTCGCCGTCGATGAACTGTCGAGGAAATGGAGCAAGAGCCTGGCCACGTGCGTGGCCGCAAGCGTCTGCCGAATCCAGGGGAGTGATATGGTCGGGGCGATAGGACTTGAACCTGCGACCTCCTGACCCCCGCTGCTGCGAAGCGCTGATCGGGCGATCAGCCCCCGATCGTGCCGGCCGGCCGGACTCAGCGGAGGGAGAACGAGAGGACGCCCGCGTAACGGTCCGTCACCAGGAGCGAGCCGTCCGCGATGGACAGCCCGGCCGGCGCCGTGAACAGCGAGCCGGAGTTCAGGTCCCGCATATCGCGCCTGCCGATCAGCCCGAGGTACCTGCCGTCGGGCGCGAACACTTCCACGGCGACCAGCAGCCCGTCGCTCACGAAGACGCGCCCTGCCGCATCGACCGCGACGCCTTTCGGGCGCGCCAGCGATCCCGCCGTGTCGCCGCGCCGCCCGAACTCGCGCAGGAACGCGCCGCCCGGCGACAGCTCCACGACGCGCGCGTTGAGCGTGTCGACGACGTACACGTTGCCGGCGGCGTCCACGGCGAGGGCGCCGGGGACGTTGAAGCCTTCGGCGCCGCCCGCACGCGTGCCGGTCCCGGCCGTCCAGAGGACGTCGCCGCCTTCGGTGAACCGCAGCACCTGGTGGTTCTCGGCGTCGGAGACCACGACGCCTCCGTCCGGCAGCACCGCCACGCCGACGGGGCGCGCCGGCTTGCCGTTGACGCCCGCCGGCAAGAGGAGGGCCCGCTGCACCTCCCCCGAGAGATCCATGACGACGATGCTCGGGTCCAGCGAGTTGGCGATGAACAGTCGCTGGCCGTCCGTCGCGATCGCCATGGGCAGCTGGAGGCTCACGCGCGCGCTGAGTTGGCCGCCGAAGGTCGCGATGACGCGGCCGGCGGAGTCGAGCTTGAGGACGCGGTTGTTCCCCGTGTCCAGCACGAACGTGGCGTCGCCGACCCGGACGGCGTCCACCGGGATCGTCCAGCTTCCGCCCGCCGGCGCGGCGATCGAGCGGGCGAGCGGCGCCGGGTACACCAGGCGGGAGACCCGGACGCCCGAGGCCGCGCCGCCGATCGGGATGATCGCCGGGAGGATGAGCCACGTCGCCGCGGAGAACAGCAGCCCGACGGCGGCCAGCGCCAGCAGCTTCTTGTGAAGCTCAACCGGCAACAGGTGTTCCGCGCCCCAGAGGCCGTACGAACCGCGCTGCAAAGGACCACCTCGTTCCTTTTCCCTATTTCTTGTGGCAGTTCTGGCACAACGTCACGGTCGGCATCGTGTTGAACTGCGTCCCCGGCGTGCCGCCGTGCGTGGCGTGACAGCTCAGGCACTTCACGTAGTCGCCCGGCCCCGTCCCGTCCGCGTTCCAGAGGCGCGTGCCGGAGTAATCGCCGTGGTACGGGTCCCACGAGCTGTCGACAGGGGCGATGCCAAGCTCACGGGCGTTGACGTCGACGGGGTGGTTGACGGGCCCCGCCTTCGTGTGGCAGTTGCGGCAGAAGTCGGCGCCACCCGGCAACTTCAGGAACTTGGCGTAGGGCGTGCCGTGGGCGTCGTGGCAGCGGTCGCAGTCCGCCCCTTTGACGCCGGGACTTCGCAGGTGCAGCGGCCGCGAGAGGTCGAACGCGAAGGTCCCGACCGTGGTGACGGTGCCGTCGTGGCAGCTGAAGCACAGCGGCCGCAGACCGGCGAACGGTCCGCTCGTGTTCGGTTTGGAGGCCCAGAGCGCGTCCGCGCCGGCGTCGTGCGGCACGTGGCAATTGACGCAGACGGACGTGCCGGGGATCGACACGCCGTGCTTGGTACCGGTCACGTCCTTCTCGTCGCCGAAGGCCACGCGCCCCCGCGCCGCGAGGACGACCCCCATCGCCACCAGGACGCACACTGCCACGGCTACCAGGTGCTTCATGAGCCCCGCGGCCGGTGGCCGGCGCCAGCCCCTCGCGCCGGGCGGGAACCCGGACCCCGGCTTCGCTCCGTCACGGCGCCCCCAACTGGAACACGAACATCCCCATCAGGCGATCCATCACGTACAGACGGTCGCCGACGATCTCGACGCCGTAGGGGTACTGAAGCCCGGACTCGGGCAGCCCGTTGCCCGCGGCGTCGGGTCCGCCGATCGACCCGAGAAACGCCCCGGCGGCCCCGAATACGCGCACCTCGCGGAGCGCTTCGTCGCTCACGAAGACGCGCCCTTGCTCATCGATGGCGACGTCCTGCGGCATGGCCAGATCGTCACGCCCGATCGCCGACACAAACGTGCCCTGCGGCGAGTACTCCTTCACCTCGTGGGTCCCCGTATCCACAACCCACAGGTTGCCGTGGCCGTCGAGCGCGATGCCGCTCGGCGTCGCCAGGCGTTCGCTGCTCGACGTGACCGCGTGCTGGCCGATGGCGGCGAGGAACACGCCGCTCGCGCTCAACAGCACGACGCGCTGGTTGCTGGAATCGCTGAGCCAGATCGCCCCCGAGTCGGTCACGGCGATGCCGGCGGGGTGGAACGGTCGCGCCGCCTTGGGCGCCTGCACCGGGATCACCTTATCGACGAGCCCGGCCGGCGACAGCTCGATCACGTTTCCGAAGAGTGGCGCGGCGACGTAGATCTCGCCCCCGTGCGTCGTCATCGACAGGGCACGCAAGATCGATGTCGGGCCACCGGGATCGCTCTCGAACGTCCGGGCAAGTTTCCCGTCCGCGGTGACCGTCAGGACGCGCCCCTTGTTCGTATCCAGGACGAACACGCGGCCGTCCACGACCGCCAGATCCGCCGGCAGGTCCGGCGAATCGGGCATGATGTGGCCTTCTTGATCGGTAGTGAATGCGGGGATCGTCTGCACGAGCCGGGCCGCGAATGGGCCGTCGGCGGGCTGCGCGTCGCCGCCGTCGAATGAGCCTACCGGAGCCACGAGGCTCGCCTCGCTGCCGCGCGCGCGCGGGAGCAAGAGTCCGACGAACAGCGCAACGGCCGTGAGCGCGATCAGCGCCGCCAGCATGGGGCTCAGCGAGGCCGGTCGCAGGGACGGCTGCCCCGTCCGAGCGGTCGTTGCGGGCGCCGTCGCCGGCTCGGCGGCCGAGATCCCCAAGACGGTCCGGAGCACGACAAGGCCGAGAATGCCCCACACCGCCAGGACGGCAAGGCCCGCTCCGAGCGGAGCGAACTGGCGCGGCGTCGCCAGTCCGAACTTCGCGTTCTCGTGCAAGTGCGGAGGTGCGACCGAGTTGAAGCGGAAGGTCGTCTGGGCCGGCGTGTATTCGCTGCCGCCGCCGTAGCGGACCACGACTGTGTGCTCGCCGCCCCACGTGGGCTCGTACGGCAAAGCCGCGGTACCCGTCGCGTCGGTCATGGCGCTGCCGAGCGTCATCAGCCGTTCGCCAAAGACCGTCGAGATCTCGGAGAAGACCACGGGCTCGCCGCGCGAAGGCGTGCCGTCCTCCGCTGAAAGCTTCGCTGAGAGGGTCATGGTGGAGCGACCCTCGACCTGGTCCGTCAGCGTCACGCCCCGCAGCACCGTCGGAACCGGCCCGCCGGCCGGGCCCTCGGCCCTGGCCGCGCCGCTCATCGACCATGCCAGCGCGAGAGCGCCGAGCGCCGCCAGGATCGCGCCGCGCTTCGTGATCTGCATCGCTACCTCACCGAGCCGATGGCTGCGTCTTCGCGACGGCTCGCTTCCATTGCCGCGATTTCCTCGATCTCATAGATCGAGATGATGGGGAACAGCCGGAAGAAGAGCATCATCAGCAGCGGAATAGCCGCCGCGGCGCCAACCGTGATCGCGACCTCGACGCGGCTGGGCCAGTAGACGACGACCGCGGTCGGCATCAGCGGCTGCGCCAGTCCCGGCACCACGATGAGGAACCGCTTGAGCCACATCGCCAGCACCACCGCGAGCGCCGCCAGGGTGATGCCGGGGATGTTCCGCGTCCACGGCAGCGCGACCAGCAATATCGGCACGATGATCCCGCCGATCCCGAAGAACCACATCAGCGGCGCAAGGCGACCCACCAGGAGCAGCTCCAGGATCGACCCCGGGCCCTGGTGCATCTTGTAGCCCTCCGTGAGGTACTCGGCGAACATGAAGTACCCGTAGGCGGCGCCGAGCGCCATCATGATGAACGCCAGATACTTGAAGTGCTTCTCCTCGATGTACTCCTCGAGGTGGTACGCCCAGCGGAACCCCGCCGTCACCAGGATGACGGTGGCGACACCGGAGAACATCGCCGCCACGACGAAGTACGGCGCGAGGATCGTGCTGTCCCAGGCGGGACGCGATGTGACGCCGAAGAGGAACGCCAGCACGGAGTGCACCGCCACCGCCAGCGGGATAATCACGATCGCCACAACCGTCGTGCCCCACTCGAGCACGTGCTTCTGCGCCGGCGTGCCGTGCCAGCCCAGCGCGAGGTGTTTGTACAGCAGTTCGCGCGCCCGCCCCGCGGTCGGCCCCAGCCGGTCGCGGCAGGCGGCGATGTCCGGGATCAGTGGCAGGTAGAGGAAGACGGCGCCGGCCGTCAGGTACGTGGTCACGGCGACCACGTCCCAGAGCACCGGCGAGCCGACCTGGCCGTACCGGAAGAGGTAGATCATCCGCTCGGGGCGTCCCATGTCGATCAGCGGGAACACCGCGCCGACCAGCACCGACATCACCGCCATCGTCTCCGCGATGCGCGAAAGCGGCGCCCGCCAGGGGGCGTTCGTGAGACGCAGGATGGCCGACGTCATCGCACCGCCGTAGCTGATGCCGATGAAGAAGACCATGTCCCCGATGTAGAACCCCCAGGACACGCGCTGGCTCAGCCCCGTGACCCCTAGTCCCTCTTTGAGCTGCTGCAGGTACGCCACGAGCGCCATGAACACCAGGATCGACAGGCTGGCGACGGCCACCCAGAAGAACTGCCCCGGCCGGATGATCGGCCGCATGGCGGTTTCTTCGAGGTCAGCCTGTTGCATGTGTTCCAACACCGTACGCTAACTCCAGTGCTCGCCCTCGATCGTCTGTCCGTGGCCCGCGATGTACCACACGCGCGGGCTCGTGTTCAGCTCTTCCTTCAGGCGGAATCCGTCGTTCTCGCTCAAGTAGCGGGACATCTCGTACGTCTCGCCGGACCGGTTCGTCATCACCCGAGTATTGAGATCGGCGATGTAGAGCGCGTCCATCGGACACGCGGCGACGCACGCCGGCAGCTTGCCTTCATCGACGTAGTGGACGCAGAGGACGCACTTCCCCACGGTCCCGCGTCTCTGCGGCACCGGGAACTCGGGCATCGGGTTGTTGAAGTTCTTCGGCGGTTGCGGCGGCTGGCGGAAGTTGAAGTACCGCGCCTCATACGGGCACGCCGCCATGCAGAGGCGGCAGCCGATGCAGCGGTCTTGATTCACCAGCACGACGCCTTCAGCGCTCTTGAACGTCGCCCCGACCGGGCACACCTTCAGGCAGGGAGCGTTCTCGCACTGCATGCAGAGGCGGGGCATGAAGAAGCGGTTGCCGTTGGCGTCTTCCACTTCGTAGATCTTGATCCACTCCATCTCCTTGGGCAGGTAGTGGGTGGCCTGGCAGGCCTGCGTGCAGTACTTGCAGCCGTCGCACCGCCGGAGATCGACGACGGCCGCCCACTGATGCTGTTCCTTCGGCGCGGCATCCGGCGCGGGCGGCGCCGCCACAGCCGGCTGCCCATCGACCTGGCGCAGCGCGGACCAGGCCACCTCGCCCGTGAGCACGAAGGCCGTCGCGGCTCCCAGGGTCTGGAGCAGTTCCCTCCTGGAGATGGGCATCGACAGGCTCCATTCATGCCGGCGAACTGGCGGTCGCTCTCGACAGAACAATTGTGCCCCGGTCGATGCCGTTTGGCATGCGTGGTACCGCTTCAGCGCACACGGGCAGATCTACCTGCGTCAACCTCGAAGGTCTATGCCCACAGATACATGACCCCGTGCCACCGGCGAGCGCCTAATGGGTGTAAATACGCGCTTGGAGGTTGCCGTGGCCGAGGCGTCGATCCTGGGAACCAGCGCGCCGATGCGCGTCGTCATCGCTGACGACCACACCCTCATCCGCGAGGGGACCAGCCGGATCCTCGAGACCCAGCCGGACATCGCCGTCGTCGGCGAGGCGGGCGACGGCGCCAGCGCTGTCGAGACGGCGCTGCGTCTCCAGCCGGACGTCGCCCTGCTCGACCTCCGCATGCCCGTCCTGAACGGCATCGAAGCGACGCAGCGCATCCGCGCGCAGGCTCCGAACATCGCCGTGCTCATCCTCACCGCCTACGACGACGACGAGTACGTCTCGGCGGTCATCAAGGCCGGCGCCTCGGGCTATCTCCTCAAGACCGTCCGCGCCAACGAGCTCATCGAGGCCCTCCGCCGCGTCCGCATGGGAGAAGTCGTGCTGCATCCCGCGATCGCCAGCAAACTGGCGCGGCTCTTCGCGAAGAACCTCGGCACCGTGCCGGAAGAGCACCGGCTGACATCGCGCGAGATGGACATCCTGCGGCAGGTGTGCATGGGGAACCTCAACAAGGAGATCGCCGGCGAGCTGGGGCTCAGCATCCGCACTGTCGAGGGCCACCTGAACGCCATCCTGGGCAAGCTCAACGTGCGGTCGCGCACGGAAGCGGCGATGTACGCGTCCTATAAGGGCTGGTTCAGCGAGGGCGGCTTGTCGCCATGGGCACACACGTAGGGCTCGCCGCGCGGCGGCCGTTGCTCGCCGGCGCCGATCGCTGGCCGCGCCTCGATGCGCTGCGCGCCGCGGCGAGGCTGCCGCTCAGGGATCGCCGGTTCTGGATCACGCAGGCCATGATCCTGGGCATCATCGGCCTCCATGAGTCGATCGAGCTGTTCGGGTTCGTGCCCAGCCTCGGCATGCTGTACTTCGTGCCGACCGCGCTCTTCTTCATGCCCGTGGTCTACGCCGCCATCAACTTCGGCCTGCGCGGGTCGCTCGCCACCGTGCTCTGGTGCACGCTGATCACGCTTCCCAACTGGGTATTCTGGCACGAGGGCTTCGAACGGTACGCCGAGATCGCGCAGATGGGCTTCGTCGCGGCCTTCGCACTGATGGTCGGCCTCCGCGTCGATGAGGAGCGCAAGGCATATGCGCGCGTCGAGATGGTCTCCCACGCGCTCGAACGCTCCGAGCAGCGATACCGCGAGCTGTTCGAGGCCGCCCGCGAGGGTATTCTCGTGCTCGACGAAGCGGGCCGGATCGTCGAGTGCAACTCCGCCGCGCGCGCGCTGATGCAGGCCTCGCCCGCGGCGGCGGACCACGGCCGCCTCCACGACGTCTTCCCACGGGAAGCGGCGGCGCAGATCATGGCGCAGGTGTCGAATCCGGACGAGCGCCCCGGGGCGATCCGGCTGCGCACGCCCGCCGGAGACGAGGCGTGGGTCGAACCCGTGTGCACCCGTCTGCGCGGCGATGCCCCCGGCACCCAGGTCTTGCTGCGCGACGTGACGCGGCAGCAGCGCCGCCAGGAGAACCTCGAGACGTACACCGCCCAGGTGCACAGGGCGCAGGAGGACGAGCGGCGCAGGATCGCGCAGGAGATCCACGACGACACCGTGCAGTCGCTCGTCCTCCTGTGTCGCGAGTTGGACGACGTGGAGGAGCGCTGCGGCGAGACGCCGGACCGCGTCGCATCCAGCCTCCGCAGCGCGCGGGACCATGCGGCAGAGATCGTGGGGACGCTGCGCGTGCTGATCCGGGGCATCCGTCCGCCCGCGCTCGATGATCTGGGGCTCGTCCCCGCCGTGCAGCGGCTGCTGACCGACGTCGCGTCGCACTCGACGGTCCGCACGGATCTGGTCGTGGCGGGCGCGGTGCATCGCGCGCCCCGCGCGGTCGAGCTGGCAATGCTCCGCATCGTGCAGGAGTCGCTGCGCAACGCGGAGCGTCACGGCGCGCCGGCGCGCATCGACGTCCACATCACGTACGCGCACGGACACGTCGAGCTGGAAGTCCGGGACGACGGTGCGGGGTTCGTCCCACCGCAGGATCCCTCCGACCTCGCGAGGGGGGGGAAGTGGGGGATCATCGGCATGCACGAGCGCGCGCGGGAGGTAGGCGGCGAGCTGCGCGTCTCCTCGACGCCCGGCGCCGGGACGACGGTGCAGGCAGCCTTCGGCATCTAGTCCGCGCGGCGGTGACCCAGCCGCAGGCGTCCGCAGCGGGGGTGAATGGTCGGGGCGACAGGATTTGAACCTGCGACCTCCTGACCCCCAGTCAGGTGCGCTACCGGGCTGCGCTACGCCCCGAACGGGACGATCGTAGCACGGCAAGCAGGGCGCGCCAAAGGCGGCGGGAGTCTGCGCGACCGCGGAGCGATTCTGGATACCCGCTTGATGCGCGGGTGCTGGCGTCGAATCTGGACGACCGAAGGTCGGTGGAGTCGAAGATGATCACTAACCTTCCTGCCGAGCGGCGAGCGATTTCTCAGTCAACAACTGGACGCTGCTCGAGTGGGCGCATCACGACGTCGAGCGCCGGCCACGGTGGACCCTCGCGCAGGGCGCGGAGAAGCTCTCGCCCTGCTCGCTGCCCATTCGGGAATTGGTCGCCTCGATCCCACCGCCAGGCTGCGACCATCGCAAGCACGAGGCCACGGCACTCGGCGAGCAGTTCTTGGTCAGCGCCCGCATAGCGCTCGCTGACCTCTTCGGGCACATGGGCGAGGTCGAATTCGACAGGCCCCCGGCAGCACGTCTCGAGGTCGATGAACAGCAGCCCGCTCTTCGTGTCGAGCAGGTTGCCCGGGTGCGGCTCGCCGTGCAGCAGTTGCTCGGCGGCGCCGCGGTCGCAGATCGTTTGTCTCAGGCTTCCTAACGTGTCGCTGAGAAGCTCCCGGTCCGCGTCGGCGAGCGCCGGAGTGAGGTCGCGGCTCGCAACGAGTTGTTGAGCCTCCGCGACTCGATCCGTGAAGTGTGGCGTCGTGAAATCGAGCTGCCGCATGCCGGCATGCAGCCGCTCGAGCGCATTCGCGTAGTCGGCTGGTGAGACCTCCCCAGTTGCTACAGGTTCGTAGTAGGTCCACAGCGTGACCACGAAGCCGTCACGGTCGTAGACCCGCGGCTCCACTCGAGGCTCAAGAGCACCCGCGGGGCTCCCGGTTTCGGCGAGGCGTTGCGCCAGCTCGACTTCGAACTGTGCGACCTCCTGCCCTACATACGCGACGCGGGCAAGCACGTCGCAGGGGAGCAGCCGCAACGCGAGCTTGTTCGAGTTGCAAAGAACGATTGCGTTCGTCGACTCCAGGCCAAGCGCTGAGCCAATCGATATGGTCGCAGCCACGGCGCGCGAAACGTCTGATGCCTGCATCTTTCGCTTACCCCTCGCCGCGTTGCGCCAGGAGATCTCGATGGCGCGTGCAACCTGCGCACGATACCGAACGGTTCAATCGAGAACCGCCGGATCAATAAGGTGAGACTGGGGGTTGTCTAACGGTCGATGTGAGACAGGTGTTATTCGAAAATCGCGCGAACAGTAGATAACTTCGTGATTTTAGCTTCGGATCGCAGATACAACTGCACAGCGTTAGCGCAGCGTTAGCCCCCAGTCAGGTGCGCTACCGGGCTGCGCTACGCCCCGAACGGGACGAATCGTAGCACGGCCGTCGTACCGCGCCAAACGCGGCGCGTCGCCGGAAGCGCCGCTGCCCCTACCCCGCCAGTCGCTGCGCGCCGTCGGCGCCGGGTGCGGCGACCGGCGCGTACAGGCGGTAGCCGCCGCCGCCGCGCTTCGCCTCGTACATGGCGGCGTCGGCGTTGCGGAGCAGGGTCTCGGAATCGGCGCCGTCGCCCGGGTACGCGGCGATGCCGAGGCTCGCCGCGATCCGCGGCCCTTCGGGAGCGGCGGCGTCTTCGGCCAGCTGCCGCAGCACGCGCCCCGCGACCAGCGTCGCCTCGTCCACGCCGCTCATCGTCGGCAGCAGCAGCACGAACTCGTCGCCGCCGACGCGCGCGACCGTATCGCCTTCGCGCACCAGCGCCGCCAGCGTGTCCGCGATGTAACACAGCACCCTGTCGCCGGCTTCGTGCCCCTGCGTGTCGTTGATGTCCTTGAAGCCGTCGAGGTCGATGAACACCAGGCCGACCCCGTCGCCGCTGCGGTGCGCCTGCGCCAGGGCCTTGCCCAGGCGGCCCATCAGCACGGACCGCGTCGCCGCGCCGGTGAGCGGGTCGTGGAACGCCAGGTAGCGGATCTGCTCCTCGTCGCGCTTGCGCTCGGTGATGTCGCGCATGATGCGGACGGTGCCGACCCACTCGCCCCGGTGGTCGTACAGCTTCGACGTCGAGACGGTCGCCGTGCCCTGCATCCCGTCCGCCCGCCGGTAGTCCACTTCCAGCGAACACATCTCGGCGGGGTCGCCCAGCGGGTCGAACGGGTCGTCCGGCCAGCGCTCGTGCGCGTCCGCCCACGGCCTGCCGATCAGGCTCCGGTACGGGGCGCCCAGCAGATCGCCGGCCGCGCCGTTCGCGACGCGGATGACACCGTCGCGGTCGAACACCAGCAGGCCGTCGGCCATCGTGTCGACGATCTGGCGCGCCGCCAACGCCGGCGTGATGTCGACGAGGCGGTCCTTCCACACCGCGCGCCCCGCCAGCAGGATGAAGGCGCTGATGAAGACGTAGCCAAACGGATAGACCGGCACGCCGAACGCCGGCAGGAAATCGATGAGGGCGAAGTTGGCGATGAGCAGCGCGATCATGATCCGCTCCACGCGCCGGCGCTGCACGGCCGACTGCGTGTTTCTTGCCGTCGTCCGGTACAGGTGCATGCTCGCCGTCGTGAACACGGCAAAGTAGGCGAGGAGCAGCGCGCCCGGCCATCCGAGGGCCGGATAGTAACCCCAGGCATATCGATGCAGGCCGGTCACCAGCCAGTCCGTCAGGATGACGGGCGCGAACAGCGCGGCGCACACGAGCGCGGCCCACGGCCACGGGCTGCGCCAGCGCAGCGTGCGCGTGACGGACGCCGCGAAGACGTATTGTCCGGCGGGCAGGATCACGAGCCCCATGTGCTCTATCCTCACCCACGTGAGCGCGACCGAGGCATCCGATGTCGAGTACACGCCGGCGAAGCTGAGCAGCCAGAGCGACGCGCCGAAGTTCAGCAGCCAGTAGCAGAGACCCACGGCCGAACCGCGTTCCCGTACCAGGATCGCGACGCCGAAGATCACGTTCATCACGCCGACGACGATCAGCGGCGCCGAGTACCAGCTGAACGCATAGCTCGCCGGGTCGAAGAACCCCATCACAATCCCAGGCGCCGATGACGGCGCGGCTACCGGTGCGGGCCGCGTGGTCCACATCCGATGCGGGATTATCGACACATACCGATGCGAATTGATGTGAATGTCGGGCTGCCGCGCACGAAGTTCAGCTCCGGGGCGAAGCGGCGCGAGCCTCCCGCGGCACGCTTACGCCGCCAGCGCCAGGTCGCGGTCGCCTTCGTCCAGCTCGGCCAGGAGGCCGCGCCGATGCAGCCGCACCAGCGCGGCGACGATCTTCGGGTGGAACTGCTGCCCCGACCAGGCGACGATCTCCGCCACCGCCTCGTCGGTCGAGCGGCCGCGGCGGTATGGACGGTCGCTGGTCAGCGCGTCGTAGCAGTCCGCGACCGCCACGATCGCCGCCTGCTCCGGTATCGCCTCCCCGGCGAGGCCGTGGGGGTAGCCGCTGCCGTCCCATCGCTCGTGGTGCGCGCGCGCCACGAGCGCGGCCAGCTCCATGCCCGGGCGGCCGGCGAGGAACTCGGCGCCCCACAGCGGGTGGCGCTCCATCACCTCGCGCTCGCTTCTGCTGAGCGGAGCGGTGCTGGTCAGGATTGACTTCGGCACCTGGATCTTGCCGACGTCGTGCAGCATCGCCGCCAGGCCCAGCGCGCGCGCGTCCGCGTCCGGGTACCCCAGCTCGCGGGCGACCGCCTCGCTCACCTGGCGCACGCGCTGCAGATGCACGCCGGTCGTGTGGTCGTGCGCCTCGGCCGCGGCGGCCAGCAGCACCACGGCGTCGTCGTGCGCCTGCATCAGCTCCGCGGTGGAGCCGGCCAGCTGGTCGACGAGCTGCGTCATGTGGACCAGCGCGGCCACCTGCGTCGCGATCGTCATGACGAACTCGGCGTCGCGCGGGCCGAAGGCAGCGGCGCGCTTGCTCGCCACGCCCAGCGTGCCGATGACCTCGCTGCCCCACAGCAGCGGCGCCACCATCGCGGAGGCCAGCCCGGCAACGGTGAGTATGCGGCGCTGGCCTTCCGTCAGCAGCGGGTCGTGCTCCGGATCGTCGAAGAACACCGGCCGGTGGGTGCGTGCCAGGATGGCATCGACGGGATGCTGTACACGCCGGCCCGTCTCGACCTGCCACTCCTGGACCAGCGCAAGCGGCGCGCGCGATTTCGTGGCGTAGGTTGGGGCATCGGCGAGATGCGGATCGGCGATCTGGAAATCGACGGCGTCGTATCCGGCGTGCGCCGAGATGCGGTGCGCGACGGCGTCGAGCTTGTCGGCGAGATCCCCGGGCGAGGTGAGCAGCGGCACGATCTCGCGGAGCGCCGTCGCGATCGGGTCGCTGTGCTGCGCCCGTGCCGCCAGGCTGTCCGGGTGCACGGGCCGCCCGCGGCGCATCGCGTACATCGCGCTGTCGGCGATGCGTATCAGGTCGTCGACGCGCGCGGCCTCGGTGGGGAACATCGCGATACCGATGCTCACCGACATCCGCACGCGCGCGCCGGTCGGCGCGTCGCGCAGATCCTCCGCGTGCACCGCGGCGATCACGTCGTCGCAATATCGCGCGGCGCGCTCGCGGTCCGCGCCGGGCAGGATGGCGACGAATTCGTCGCCGCCGTAGCGCCCGACGATCGCGGCGTCGCGCTGGAGCAGCCGGGCCACCCGCACGATTAACTCGTCGCCGGCCTGGTGCCCGTAGGTGTCGTTGACGTACTTGAGGTCGTCCACGTCGATCATCGTGACGGCGCACGTCTCGCCGCCGGCGATGGCATCGCAGAGCGCCTCGGTGATGGCGCCGTGGTTCAGGGTACCGGTGGGCGCGTCGCGCCTGCTCGCCTCTCGTTCGAGGGAGAGGGCGCGCTCGTTCACTTGCTTCTGCGTGCCCAGGACCCAGCCGGTCGGAGCCAGGACCAGCGGCGCGCAATCGATGATCCAGTACAGGCCGTCACGCATGTGCAACTGCCAGACGAGGTCCGGGGACACCTTGAGGTTAAAGAGGAAGATGCCGAGCACCCAGCCGATCAGCGGGAACACGGAGCCGAACGCGCCGGCACCGAGCGTGTACGCCACGACCGTGCGCGATGGTTCTGGGCGGGCTGATTCCCGGCGTCGGGCCGCCGTGTTCTCGGACATAGTGTAGTATCGCCAGCGCAAACCAACACTTGACAGGTTGCGAACAACTAGGCGCGACCGGCCACGATCCTTCCGCATAGCTCGCTCGCTAGCTTCCGGTCGAAGCTGCGCCCGCGGTGCGAACGGCGGCCGATGGAGCCGGAAGGACCCTGCGATCGGCGTCCGCCGGGCGCTACGTTGAGCCAGATTATTGGAGGATTGTCATGCAACGCGCCGTGTCGCCCGCACGATCCCGCCGGCGCTCATCGCGCTCCTGCGCTGACCGCGCGGCCATCTCGCGATCAACCGCCGCGCAGCCAGCGCAGCGCCCGTTGCACCGGGCGCAGCAGCCAGAGGTATTCGTGCTCCGCCCAGCGCGCCGCCTGACGCTCCCGCTCCCCTACCTCGATGGCGAGGCCGCGCCAGTGCGCGCCCCGCACCGCGTACAGCACGAAGCCGGCCAGCATCACCGCCGCGCCGATGGCCATCTGCGTCCGCGACGCCTGCGCCGAGAGGTACACCGCGCTCGCCGCCGCCAGCAGCAGCCAGACCTTCAGCCCCGGGATGCGCAGCGCCTGTTCCGGGTTCCGGCTGACGAGCCGCAGCGCCGCCAACGCGGTCAGCAGGTAGGCGACGCCGAGGAACAGCACCGCGATCGTGATCAGCCCGCCCAGGCCGAACAGCGTCGCGCCGATCAGCGCCGTGCCCGCCTGGAACGCCAGGCCGACGTGCGGCGTACCGAACCTCGGGTGGATGCTCGCGAACGGCCGCGGGAACAGACCGTCCGCCGCGAGCGCGTAGCTCAGCCGCGCCACGCCCAGCGTGAACGCCTCGTAGACGCCGGCGATCGACACCAGCGCGCCGATGCTCATGAACGTGCCGCCCGCGCCCGACGGTACGCCGAGCCCGTCGAGAATCGCCGTCATCGCCGCGGCGAGCGGGCTCGTCGAGCCGGCGGCTTCGCCCCACGGCAAGGCGGCGACGACGGTGAACGCCGTCAGCAGGTAGAAGACGGTGGCGACCAGCATGCCCAGGATCAGCCCCTGCGGCAGCGTGCGGCGCGGGTCGCGTACCTCGCCCGCCGGCAGCACTGCCAGCTCGAATCCCGCGTACGCCCAGAAGATCGGCAGCACCGCGTGGCCGAAGCCGCCCCAGCCGAGCGGCGCGAACGGCTGCAGGTGGCCCGTCGCCAGGTGCGGACGGAACGCCGCGAACGCCAGCGCCAGCACGATCAGCACCGCCAGCGGCAGCAGCTTCGCGATCGCCAGCACGTCGTTGATGCTCGCACCCTTGCGGACACCCAGCAGGTTCGCGCCCGTGACGCCCGCGACCAGCGCGACCTTCACGGCCAGCGCCGCCGGGCCCGGCAGGCCGGGGACGATGTGCTCGAGGTAGTTGACGAAGGCCAGCGGAAACACCGGCAGCGCCACCCACTCGCCGACGTACAGCGCCCAACCGGCCAGGAATCCCGCCAGCGGCCCGAACGCCGAGCGCGCGTACGCGTACGGCCCACCGACGTCGGAGTCAATCGCCGCGCACTGCACGAACGCCAGCGCGATGACGCCCGCCAGCGCGCCCGCGGTGAGCCACGCCACCAGCTGCGCCGGGCCCAGGAACTGCGCCCCCATCGACGCGACCACGTACACGTCGGCGCCGATCACCGCGCCGATCACGAGCAGCGTGAAGTCGAGACGGCCGAGATCCGGGCGGAACTGCGACGGGCGCTGCTCCATCATCAATCCGATCAGCGAACCGGGCGCGGCGCACCGGCGCTGCCATTATCGGAGATAGCGGGAGCGGGCGCTGCGCGCCGGGACAAGAAGAAAAGCCGCCCGGTGCCGGCGGCCCTCCTATTCTGCTGCGTGCGCGATGCCGCGCGTCAGGCGGCCGCGGCCAGCGCGATCTGCTCCGGCGCGCCCCGGCGGTCGGCCAGCGCGATCAGCGCCGGCACATCGACGATCGAGACCAGGTACTCCGGCAGCTTGGCGATCGCGACGATGAAGTCGTGCTCGCGCGCGCCGCAGGCCGACGCGTCGTCGATGTTCGCGCCGTCCACCATCATCACCTCCGTCACCGCGTCCACGACAAGGCCGAGGAATCCGCCGTTGTTCTCGACGACGACGATCCGCGTCTTATCGCCGACCTCGGTCGGCGCCATGCCCACCAGGTCCGTGAACGCCGCGACCGGGATCACCCGCCCGCGCAGGTCCGTCATGCCGGCGATATACGGCGCGCTCGACGGGATCCGCGTGATCTCCTGCATCAGGATGATCTCCTGCACGATCTTTATGTCGATGCCGAAGTAGCCGTTTGCCGACTTGAAGATCACCAGGTGGGCGTTCTGTCCCGCCTGGAAGAGCACCGGCGTCTCCCCCGCGGCGGCCTGCGCTGCGGCGACCTGCTCGACCGACACCGGCCCAGCCACGGCGGCCGTCGCGTTCTTCTTCGCTGCCATGATGATCGTCCCTTCTTGCACAACTCGCTGAGGGGCGGCGATGGCGCCGCCCCTCAGCGGTCAGGTTCCTGTCAGGCGGCCTGCTTGAACGCGTCGATCCGCTGCTTCTCCTGGAGCACGAGCACCAGGAACTCGTCCATGCCCTGCGCCTCGCGGCCCAGCGCGGCGGTTTTCTGCGCCATCTCGGAGATCTGGGCCGTCACTTCTTCGACGCCGGCCGAGACCTGTTCCGCCGCCGCCGCCGCCTGCTCGGCCTGCGCCGACGCGGTGCCCACGGAGTCGTTCACCTTCTGGCTGTTCTGGGTCATGGCGTCCGACGACACCTTCATCTCTCCGGCCACCGACGTCAGGTCGGTCATCGCCGTGTTCAGCTGCTCCGCTTGCGCGGTGATGTTCTTCGCCGCGTCCGCGATGCGCGCGATACCGCTGCTCAACTGGACGTTCGTGGCCACGATCGACTGCATCGCCTCGCCGGCTTCGCCCGCCACGCCCATGCCCTTCTCCACGTCGGCGACGCCGGCCTGCATCGCCTGTACGACCTCGGCCGTACCGGCCTGCACCGCGCTGATCAGCTGCGCGATCTGCTTCGACGACGACGCAGCCCGCTCCGCGAGCTTGCGCACCTCGTCCGCCACGACCGCGAAGCCGCGTCCCTGCTCTCCCGCCCGCGCCGCCTCGATGGCCGCGTTCAGCGCCAGCAGGTTCGTCTGGCTGGCCACATCGTCGATCGTCTTGACGATGCCGCCGATCTCCTCGCCGCGCTCGCCGAGCTGCTCGACGCGCGCGGCCGCCTTGTTGACCGCATCGCGGATCGACTGCAGGCCGACGATCGTGTTCTCGACCGCCGACTGCCCCGAAGCCGCGCCGGCGCTTGCCGTGGCGGCCAGTTCGTTGGCGGCCTCCGCATCGCCGGTGATGGACTCGATGGCGCGCGTCACGCTGTCGGTGATCGTGGCACCCTGGGTCGCCGTCACCTCGGTCCGCTGCGCGGCCTGCGCCACTTCCCGGATCGACCCGCCGAGCTGCTTCATCTGCTCCGACGTGAAGGTCATGGCCTCGGTCTGGCGCGTGGCGCCCGTCGCGATCTCGTTGATCGCCTTCGCCATCTCCTGCGCCGCCTTGTCGATCTCGCTGGCGCCCGTCGTCAACTCGCTCGACGACGTGGTGACGGCGTCGCTTGTATTGATCAGGCGCTCCAGCATCGCGCCGAGGTACGCCTCAATGGCCAGGGTCATGTCGAAGGTGAGCACCTTGTTCCACGCGAGCAGCGTGTTCATCAGCTTCTCGCCTTGCAGGTGCTTGAACAGCACCGGGTAGACCAGCGTGTAGTACAGGACGTACGAGCCCATGTTCCAGCGCGGCTCCACGCCCAGCACCAGGTGGCGCTCGCCGATCAGCAGGCGGTTGTCGATGTACTCCTCGTCGATCCGGCCCTGAAGCAGCGAACGGAAGTAGCCCTTCTGCGCGCCCTGCAGCCGCGCGCGGTTGGTGCCGCCGCGGTCCACGACCGACGTGAACTCACGGAACTGGAAGCTGAAGTCGTAGAATTCGGTGACGATCCGCTCCGCCTCGGGGTCGAGGAATGGCGCGCAGTCGCGGATCAACTGCATCTCCTCGTCGCTGATGTCGAGCCACCGCTTGCGGAGCGAGACATCGCTCTGCGTGATGCCCAGCTTCTCCCGCATCTTCCTGGTGCTACCGTTGTTCGTTGCCATGATGCCCCCTCGTAATGAAACCCCTGGCGATAATCTCGCGTCATGACGAATCTTCGCACCGGAGCGACGTGATACACATAGGGAAGTCGCTACTTCGCGTCTCTCACTGCTGAGAGCCGGTCGATAGTGACGCGTTAGTCCGCGACGCCGAGGAACAGCCGGTGCGTCGCGTCGATGATCGACGTCTCGTCGCCGGCGCGCAGCGCCTTGCCATACGTGTGGAACAGCCGCTTCACCAGCGCCTTCGTCACGTTGTCCAGCAGTTGCCGCTCGCGTGGATCCAGCGCGCCCGCGCGCTGGATCTCCGCCCGGCGCACGTCTTCCACGTGGCGGTAGAGCTGCTGCGCCGCCGCCGCGCCGTCGCCGTGATCGTGTGCCCATTGCCGCCGCGCGGCCGCCGTCGCGGCCACGGCAAGCTGCTCCCGCAGGTACAGCTCCGCCGGCGAAAGCACGTCGCCGCGCATCAGGCCCGCCAGGTCGGTCACGCGCGGCGACACGTCGGCCGGCCACGCGAAGCGCGGCATCGTCAGGTCGATGATCAGGCCGCTCGCGCGCGCGGCATCGACGACGGCCGACCGCATCGCGGGCGCCGGTTCGCCCTTGAACGCCAGCACCAGGCACGCGCCGGACGCTGCCGCCGCCAGCTCTTCGACCGGCGCCGCCACCGCGTCCGCCGCGAACGCCGCCGCGATCGCCCGGCTGTGATGGCGGCTGAACATGCGCACGTCGCCCACGCCAAGCGCCCGCGCTCGCCGGGCGAGATGCCCCGCCATGGCGCCCGCGCCGGCGATGCACATCCGCTCGGGCGCGTCCGCGCCCGCATGCCGCAGCGCCAGGTCGAGCTGCAGCCCGGCGTTACGCGCGTCGACGTCGACCGAGAGGCGCGCCTCGCGCCCGGCGGCGATGGCCGCGTCGCCGAACGCCCGCAGCACGCCGGTCGTATCGGCGAACGCCGCCCGCACCTGCGCCAGCACGTCGATCTCGCCGACGACCAGCGAATCCGCGCCCGCCGCGACGATCGCCAGGTGCTCCAGCGCCTGCCATGCCGAGAGCGCGGCCGCAGGAATATCACAGCGGTCGAAGGCGCGCTCGTCGGCGCTGTAGACCTCGACGCGCGTGCAGGTAGCGACGACGGCGAGGCCGGGCGCCGCGCAGAAGGCGCGCGCGGCCCGTTCGACGTCTTCAGCGGGCGAGGTCTTCAGCGACCATGCGCGCGCGACGATCCGGTCCAACTGCTGCACGCGATTTCGCTCCCCGCAACGACACGGTGCGCCGTCCGTCCGGCGCACTCGTCCGCGTAGAGTACGGCGTCACGAGTGCCATCTGGCATCAGGGGTTCACCGAAGGATCGGCGCCCTCACAGAACCGAGATACGTGCCGCAACGTGTTGACTGTGGGCGGGCGCAAGAAGAGGCGCCCCTCGCGGAGCGCCCCCTTCGCGGCGCAAGCGCCGCGTCCGACACCGCGCGGCCGCCACCCCTACGGCCGCACGCCCGTCAGCTTCGCCACCTTGATCGTGTTGAAGAGCGCGCTCGCCACGTACCACTTCACCCGCGTGCGCGTCGCGTCCTTCGTCTCCAGGCTGCCGATCGTCTCCACTTGCAGTCCGCCGGGCGCCGTCAGCCCCGCCAGCGCGCCCTCGCCCAGCTGCATCGCGTACACGGTCGAGCAGTCGGTGCTGGTACCCACCGTCTTCGCGTCGGAGATGTAGTCCGACACGCCGATCGGCACGCCGTCGTAGAACTGGACCATCTGGCCGAACTCGTTGCGGTCGGTCTGCAGGAAGCTGCCCGTCGTGCGCGCGAGGTTGTTCAGCGTGCGCCGCGTGCGCTTGCTCATCAGCAGCAGCGCCGGCGGCCCGCCCTTCACGAGGTCGATCACTTCGTCCAGCTTCGCCAGCGTCAGCGTCGCGCCGTTCGCGCCCATCGTCGCCAGCTGGCCGCCAGTCGTCAGCTTGTCGATGCCGTCGAACGACTTGGCGTCCACGCTCGTGTCGCCGTTGAGGAAGGTGTCCTCGAACTTCTGCTGCACCGCCTTCGCCCGCAGGCGGATCACCGACGCCTGCAGGTCCTGCACGTTGCTGCGCGTCGTCAGCAGGTAGTTGTCCACGTCCGCGTCGCCGCCGATGATCTTCAGCGTCGCCGTGATCTGCGAGAATGTCGGCGTGCCCTCTACCCAGGTGTCGCCGACGTCGAAGAACGCGGCGTTGGGGTTCGTGTTCTCGCGGTTGTACGTCAGCCCGTTGCCGGTGATCTCGATGAACGGGAGCACCTGCAGGATGGGCGAGTCCTGCACGATCGTCTCGATCACCCCCTGCAGGACGATGTCGTTCGAAAGCTTGGCGGCCTCCGCCAGCGTCAGTGCCATGGTCGTATCTCCTCACTCCCCCGCACGATGGCGGGGCTCCACTTCTCTCGATGCTCCGCGCCGTGCCGCGCGGCTACTGCGGCGGGTGCGCCAGCCCGTAGCGGATCTTCTGCTCCGCCGTCATGCCGCGCAGGTCCGGCCCTGATCGCGGCGGCGCGCCTGCCGGCACCCGCCCTGCCTGCGCCTGCGACTCGATGTGCGCGCGCACCCGCCCTACCATGCTCCGCGCCGCCTCCACCGACGCATCGACCGCGTCGATGCTGTCGCCGGCGATCAGGTCGGCCGGCAGCGCGGGTTCCGTGCGCACCACCAGGTCGCGGTAGCGCTCGGCCGCGGCGCGCTGCCGCTCCGCCGCCTCGTCCAGTTGCGCCCGCAGCGCCGATGCCTCGGCGGCGGTCGCGGCCACCGCCTCGCTCTGCGCCGCCAGTTCGCCGCGCAGGCCGGCCGTCTCGGCCAGCGCCTGTTCGGCGCGCGCCGCGGCGTTCGCGGCGTCCGCCTGCAGCCGCTCTGCCTCGGCGCGCGCGTCCGCGAGTTGCTCCTGCAACGCCGCCAGTTCCTCCCCGTCCGGGGGTCTCCCGGGCTCCATCATCCGCACCTCCATCCACTGGTCGCGTATCCGATGCACCGACACTAGTCTGCACGCCGCGCGATCTCCAAGCGGCGGGGATCATCGGCTCTAGACCCCGCCGGTCGAAAGAGGCAGAGTGACGTGATCAGCCTGGCGGCTGACCAGCCGACCAGCCGACCAGCCGACGAGCTAAGGAGCCGACCGTGCCGAACAAACCGAAGTACTGGGGCGTCATCTCATCGCTCCCCGCGCCGTTCCTCACCGCGCAGGCGCAGCAGCTGGAATCGCTGGGGCTCGAGGGCATCTTCGCGCCGCAGGTCTACGGCCCCCCGTTCGTGCCGCTCGCCGCCGCCGCCGCCGTCACCCAGCGCGTGCGCCTCGCCACGGGCATCGCTCTGGCGTTCGCGCGCAGCCCGTTCGAGACGGCCGCCGCCGCGATGGACCTGGACCGCATCAGCAACGGCCGCTTCACGCTCGGCCTCGGCACCAGCGTCAAGGCGTGGAGCGAGGGCTTCTTCGGCATGGAGTACGGCAAGCCAGTCGCCCACATGCGCGAGGTGATCGACATCGTCCGCACGGTGATCGCGAAGGCGCACACCGGCGAGCTGACGCGCTACGACGGCCAGTACCACCACCTGGACTTCAGCGAGTTCAACCCGCTCGGCGCGCCGCTGCGCACCGAGATCCCGGTCTGGATCGCCGCGCTGCGCACGCCCCTGATCCGCCTCGCTGGCGAGATCGCGGACGGCGTCATCGGCCACCCGATCTGGTCGATCGACTGGGCGACGACGAAGGTGATGGACGACCTGAAGGCGGGGCTGGCGAAGGGCGGCCGCGCGCGCGGCGACATCGAATTCAACATGTGGCTGTTCGTCGCGCCGAACGACGACCCGAAGCAGGCCATCGAGGACGCGCGCGCGACGGTGGCGTTCTACGGCGGCGTCGGGCAGTACGAGGAGTACTTCGCCGCGCACGGCTTCCGCCGCGAGGCGCAGGCGCTGCAGGAAGGCGTGCGCCGCGGCGACTACCTCTCGGTGAAGCACCTGGTCAGCGACGAGATGGCGCGGACCTTCGTCGTGTGCGGCAAGCCGGACGACGTGCGGACGCGCGTCATGCGGATCTGGGAGCACGCCGACTCCGCGACCCTCGGCCCTCCGGTCTACGGACTCGACCCCGGCGCCATTCTCCGCTACGGCGCGAAGATCGCGGAGCTGTTCTACGGGTGACGGTGGCACTCGGCCAATAGCAAAGGCGGAGTACATCTGCGCGAACCTGGGGCGAGCGGGGCTGCCCGAGCCGCACCCCTGGATCTGGCGCGCGTGGATCGAAGCCGCCGCGCCGCGTACGATCTCTGCATGACCGCGATCTATCTCTTCGACGGCGAGGCGGTGCGCCCGCTCGATGCCCCGGCGGCGCGGCCGCTGCGCTGGGCGGCCTGGCGGCCCGACGGCGTTCACGCGCTGCTCGCCGGCAATCGCGGCGCCATCCTCCGCTTCGACGGCCTCCGCTTCGAGGCCGTGGACTCCGGCGCGCAGCACAACCTGCGCGGCGTCGCCTGGGCGCCCGACGGCGCGCGCGCGCTGCTCGTCGGCAACCGCGGCGCCGTGCTGCTATACGACGGCCGCCGCTGTACGGAGCTGCCAGCCATCACCACCGAGAACCTGCGCCGCGCCGCCTGGGCGCCCGACGGCTCCTGCGCGCTGATCGCCGGCAACGCCGGCTGCGTGCTGCGCTACGACGCCGCGACCGGCGCGCTGCTGCCGCTGCCCGGCGACCGCGCCCATACGATGCGCTCCATCGCCTGGCGGCCCGACGGCGCGTACGCGTTGATCGGCGCGTACGCCAGCAGCTACGCCGGCTACCCGCGCCCGCATGTCCTCTACCGCTGCGACGGCCGCTACACGCAGGCCATCCTCGCCACCGACGACGACGATGACGCCGTCGCGATCGACTGGCAGCCGGGCGCATCGCCGCACCGCGCGACGGTGCTCGTCGCGTCGTACGGCGCGGGCGGCGTGCGCAACAAGATCTTCGACTACACCGGCGCCGGCGTGCGCCTGCGCGAGATCGACCGCGGGCCGGCGCTGCTCGGCGCGGCGTGGCAGCCGGACGGCTCGCGCCTGCTGCTCTGCGGCGAGGCCGGGGCGCTCTTCGTAGACGACGGAGCGGCGATGCACGCGGTGGCGTCGGGCACGAGAGACAACCTGGTCGGACCGTTCTGGCGGCCCGGCGCGGCGCAGCCGCTGGCGCTGATGCTCAAGGGACCGGACGAGAAGGTCTACACGATTTAGAGAACCGAGAACTTAGAACCTAGAACCTGGGGCCTGGCCGGGAGCCGCGGCTACTCGCGGCGCAGCGCCTCGATCGGGTCGAGGCGGGAGGCGCGCCAGGCGGGGTAGACGCCGAACACGAGGCCCGTCACGGCCGACATGCCGAGTCCCATGCCGACCCAGAACGGCGTTACCAGGTACTTCGTGTCGGATCCCCCGATCTCGAAGGTCCTGGCAATCTCGATCGCGCCCACACCCGCAAGCACGCCGATCGCGCCGCCGATCGTTGTCACGACGAGCGCCTCGATCACGAATTGCATGAGGATGTCGAGGCGTTTGGCGCCAACCGCCTTCCGGATGCCGATCTCCCGCGTGCGCTCGCTGACTGAGACGAGCATGATGTTCATGATGCCGATGCCGCCGACGACCAGCGAGATGATCGCGATGGAGACCAGCAGCACCTGCAATGTCCGGTCGACCGAGGTGGCGGTCGAGAGCACGTCGCTCTGTGACTGCACCTTGAAGTCATCGTCGTTGACGATGTTGTGCTGCTTGCGCAGCACGTCGGCGACGGCGGCCTTGACCGCTTGCTCCTTCGAGCCGTCGGTGAGCTTGATGCTGATCTGCGTGACGTTCGTGTAGCCTCGCGAATTCCGAATCAGCGGGACGCGCGCCTGGAAGGCGGGCAGCGGCACGAAGATCTGATTGTCCGGGTTGCCCGTGGGCGTGACGCCCTTACGCTCCATCACACCGACCACGGTGAAGCTGAACGTGACGCCGAACTGACGACTGACGCCTGCGAAGATGCGGATGGTGCTGCCGACCGGGTCGGTATCACCGAACAAGTCTTCGGCGACCTGCGCGCCGAGGACGACCACCAGCGCCTTCTTGTCGAGGTCCTCTTGTGAGATGAAGCGCCCATTGGCGACGTAGAAGTCGCGCACGAACTGATACGACGGCTCGGCGCCCACGAGGAGCGTCGAGGAGTTGACGCCGCGATAGATGGCCTGCACCTGGATGAGCGAGCCGGTCCCGCCTGTCGTGCTCTGAGCGGCTGTCTCATCGATCCCGGGGATGCTGGCGGCCCGAATCGCCTGCTCGTCCTCGTAGAAGAGCGACGCGCCGGAGGAGCCGAGGACCGCCGCGATCCCGCCGGGCGCCGTCGGCGAGTACGGGTTGACGAACATCAGGTTACTGCCAAGCCCCTTGATGCGGCTCGACACGCCCTGCTGTGCTCCGGCGCCGGCCGCCGTCAGCGCGATGACCGACGCTATGCCGATGATGATGCCGAGCATGGTCAACAGCGTGCGCAGAAAGTTGGCGCGCAGCGCGACCAGCGACGTGATAAAGACGTCTATGAGACTCACGCTTCCGCCCCGAGCGAAGGCGGCCGGCCTCGTGCGGCGGCGGGCGCGCTCGCATCCGCTGCCGGCGCCGTGACGTGCGCGTAGCTGGGTACGTTCGGCTCGTCGCTCACGATCTCTCCGTCGCGCAGCGAAACGATGCGGCGCGTGTACGCGGCGACGTCGTGTTCGTGCGTGACGAAGGCGATCGTGATCCCGCGCTCTTCGTTGAGGGTACGGAAGATCTCCATGACGTCGTGGCTGGTCTTGGTGTCAAGGGCGCCGGTGGGTTCGTCGGCCAGGATGATGGTGGGGTTGCCGACGATGGCGCGCGCGATGGCCACGCGCTGCTGCTGGCCGCCTGAGAGCTGCGTCGGGTTGTGGTGCATGCGGCTGCCGAGCCCCACCAGCTTGAGCGCGGTGATCGCCAGCTTCTTGCGGTTCGTCACCCCGCGGTACGACAGCGGCATCGCCACCTGGTCGATCGCGTTGAGGCGGGGCAGCAGGTTGAACGACTGGAAGACGAAGCCGAGCCGCCGGTTCCGTACGTCCGCGAGCTGGCTGTCGCCGAGCCGCTGCACGTTGATGCCGTCAAGCTCGTAGACACCGGAGGTCGGCCGGTCGAGGCAGCCGACGATGTTCATCAGCGTCGACTTGCCGGATCCCGACGGCCCCATGATCGCCATGAACTCACCATCGCGGATCATGAGGTCGACGTTGCGCAGGGCGTGCACCGTCTGGGTGCCGAGCTTGTACGTCTTGCTGATGCCCTTGAGCTTGATCATCCTGGAGCTACTTCACATTGCCCGGCAGTGTCGGCTGGGCCTTCGGCGTCGAACCCGGCTTCGCGGATGTCAGCGCTGCCACGACCACGATATCACCCTCGTTCAAGCCGGTGAGGATCTCCACCTGCTGGGTGTCCGTCGCGCCCGTCGTGACGACTTGCTCCTCCACACCACCGTTGCGGCGAACGTCAACGACCTGGTTATTGCCGCTGCGGCGGATCGCGCGCGGGGGCACGACGAGCACATTCGCCTTGGATTCGGTGATGATCTGGCCGCGCGCGTTCATGCCCGGCGCCGGACGAGGCGCATCGGCCGGCACGACGAGTGATGCCTTCACCTGATACGTCACCACACCCTGCGTGATCGAGGGGCTAAGACCGATTTCGGCGATGACGAACGGATAGATTTTCCCGGGGATGCTGTCGAACAGCACGCCACCGGCCTGCCCTACCTTGATGTTCGCGTAATCCGTCTCGCCCACGTCCATCTTCAGCCTGAGCCGATCGGGCGTGAGCAGCACGATCGCCGCCCCATTCGCCGCGGCCGCCGCGAAGAATTCTCCCGGCTTCGCATTCACCGCCCCCACGACGCCGTCAAACGGCGCGATGATCTGTGCGTTCTTCAGCCGGATCTGCGCCGCCTCGACCGTCAGCTGCGCCGATTTCACCGCCGTGCGCGCCTGGTCCGCGGCGTTCTGCGTCGCGCCGCGCACCACATCGTCTCGCTTGGCGGTCGCCCCTTCGAGCGCGGCCTCGGCGCTGTCGAGCGCTGACAGCGCCGTCGCCTTCTGCGAGTCCGTCGCGCCCGTCGTGATGTCGGCGAGTCGCTTCTGCGCCGCTGTCACGCTCGCCTGCGCCGAGGTGACGGCGGCGTTAGCGGCGGCGATGTCCTCGCTCGTCGCGCCGTCCTGCAACGCCGTGAGCTTCTTCTGCGCCGCCGTCAGCGCCTGCTGCGCCGAGGTGACCGACGCGGCCGCGGAGGCCGCCGTGTTCACGGCGTTCGCGTATGCGGTGTTCGCTGAGATCACCGCCGCCGCAAGCGCCGCGTTCGCGCCACTCAACGCCGAGTTCATCAGCGTCGCATCGGCCGCCGAGATCGGCGTCGCGTGTGTCGTGCAGAAGTCCGGTGTGCCGTCCGCCGCGCAGTAGCTGGTCTCGGCGCTCCTGAGGGGCGGCGCGACCGCTATGACGGTGTTCTGCGCATTGGCCTGGGTGTTCTGCGCCGCCGTCAGCGCCGACTGCGCCGCCGCCACGCCCGACTGCGCGGCCGCAAGATCGCTGTCGCTCGGCGCGTCGCTCAGCTTCTGGCGGTTCGCCTGTGCCGTGGCGAGCTGCGCCTGCGCCGTATCGACCGCCTGTTGCGCCGCCGCCAGATCGGCCGCCTTCGGCGCGTCCAGCAGATCCTGCAGGTCGTTCTTGATCTTTGTGACGTTCGCCTCGGCAGCGGCAACGGCCTGGTCGGCGGCCGCCTTCTCGCTGGCCGTGGCGCCGTCGAGCAGGTCGTTCAGCTTGAGCTGCGCCGCCTGCAGGTTCGCCTGCGCGCTGGCGACCCCGTTGCTCAGATCGTCTGACTCAAGCGAAGCGAGCACGTCGCCCTGCTTCACCGCGTCGCCCACCTTCACGTTGACCGTCGCCACCTTGCCCGACGCCTGGAAGATCAAGTTGCTGTTGAACTGCGCGTCGGCGACCCCCGAGATGATCAACGTCTGGTTGATGGTGGACTTCTTGACGGGGATGTCTTCCGTCGAGCGCGTGAGTGTCGTGGAGTCGCTCTTGAAGTAGAAGAAGTACAGCCCGGCGGCGATCACCGCAGCGACGACGGCGAGCACGCCGAAGGTCATGATGCGCCCGCGCCATGGGCTCTCCTGGATCGTCAGATCGTCGTCGAGATCAATGGCCGCCAAGCGGTCCTCCCCAATGCACCCGTGAACGTTATGTCGATTTCCTGGGCCCTGCGGGGCGATCAGTATCGTCGCATCGACGCTTATGTAGGCTAGAGACCCCTATCCCTTACGTCAACGGAAAAGTGTTATTTCCAAGGCACCCTTCCCGCGTGTCAAGCGCTCACAGTTCCTCTCCGCGGACCGGGTGTGAGCACCCACACCCCCTCAGGGCTGCCACCTACGTGCCGACTCTTACGGGGAGGCGGCGCGGGACAGCTCCGCCTGGTTGGAGCGTGGGAGACAGGCCGGATGCGGGCACGGTTGACACTTCTTATGGCGCTGGCGGCTGTGTGCACCATCGCCGCGTCCTTCGCGGCGCACCCGACCGGCAGCGCCGGCGCCGCCACGGCCCCGGCCCCGGAGCCGGCGCGCACCGGCGATGTCGTGGTGCACTTCAAACGGGACACCACGCTCACGCAAGTGGGCGAGGCGATCGGCAACTCCGCTACTGAGGCGGCGGCCAGCACGGCCGGCTCGAGCCTGGTGCTGCTGCACCCCCAGCCGGGCCAGTCCGTGGACGACGCCATCGCCAGCCTGCGAAACGAAGGCAGCGTCGACTTCGCCGAAGCGGACCAGGTGGTCTCGGCCGCCGTCACGCCCAACGACGCCTACTACCGGAGCTACCAGTGGGACATGCCCATGATCCACGCTCCCACGGCGTGGGACACGACGACGGGCAGCCCCGGCGTGATCATCGCCGTGCTCGACACCGGCGTCGACGCGACGCACCCGGACCTCGCCGGCAAGATCACAACCGGCGCCAACGCGGGCTACAACTTCGTCTCGAACAGCACCGACACCACCGACGACGACTCCCACGGCACGTTCGTAGCCAGCATCATCGCCGCCGATTCGAACAACCGGGCCGGCATCGCCGGCGTCTGCTGGGCGTGCAAGATCATGCCGGTGAAGGTGCTGGACTCCCACGACAGCGGCAGCAGCTACAACGTCGCCGCCGGCATCAACTGGGCGGTCGCACACGGCGCGAAGGTGATCAACCTCAGCCTGGGCGCGTCCAGCGGCATCGCGGCACTACAGACCGCGGTGGACAACGCGTGGGCGGCCGGCGTGATCGTCGTCGCGGCAAGCGGCAACTCCAACGGCCCGGTGCTCTTCCCGGCGGCGTACAGCCACGCGATCGCGGTCGGCTCCGTGAACTCGTCCGGCGTCAAATCGTCGTTCTCCAGCTACGGGCCGGAGCTTGACGTGATGGCGCCCGGTGAGGGCGTGATCGGGGCGTACTGTACCTGTGCGGGGCACGCCGGCGGCTACGCCACCGGCTCCGGCACGTCGTTCGCGGCGCCGCATGTCGCCGGCGTCGTCGGGCTGATGATCTCCGCCGGCATCACGGACAAGAGCCAGATCATCAGTCGCCTTGAGTCCACGGCCACCGACATCGGCGCGGCCGGGTACGACCAGCGGACCGGCTGGGGCATCGTGAACGCGACGAACGCGATCACCGGCGCCTCCACCCCGGCGACGCCGACGGCCGCCACCCCGGCGCGCACGAAGACGCGAGTGCCGCCCACCGCCACGCGCACGCCGACGCGCACCGCCACGGCGACGCGTACGGCGAAACCTCCTCGCACGCCCACACGGACCGCCACGCCTACGTCCGGACCAGCCGGCGCCCGGCTCGTCCGCCCGCTCTACGCCGTGACGTGGGGCGCGGACACCACGCCTCTGACGATGACCGCGAACACGAACTATGTGCCGCTGGTCAGCTTCGTCAACAGCGGCCAGTTAACGTGGACGATGGGCGGGAATTCGCCTGTGTTCGTCTCGTACCACTGGTACGCGGGCGCCTGCGGCCGTGCGGCGGCCTACGCGTGGTACGGCTACCGCACGCCCCTGCCCGCGACGCTCGGGCCCGACGGCTCGGTCGGCAACATGCCGGTCCGCGTGCTGTCCCCGGCCGCGCCGGGCACCTACTGCCTGGAGTACGACCTGCTGCAACATCCGGCCACCTGGTTCTCTCTCCGCGGCGCCGCGACGCTCGATCGGACCATCACCGTCAACTGACCGCACGCATGGCCAACACTGGTTAAGCGAGGAGAGGGCCGCCGGATCGGCGGCCCTCTCCTGCGCCCGGCGAATTCGTAGGGTTTGGCGTGCGGGATGAGGGTTTCCCCCGGTGGGTCGCCGCCGCCTCGCTCGCCGACACTGTCCGCAAGCAGTGAGCCGGGCACGGACCGTCCGGCACTGGACCGCGCGCGGATCGGGCCGCCGGCGGCGGATGCCCGATCCTATCGCGCTCGTCAGGAGTGTCGCACAGTGCAGGATGCAACCCCCCGGATAGCGATCATCGGCGATGGCGTGGTCGGCGGCGCGTTGCGCGCATGGTTCGACTCCCAGGGCCGCGACGCGCGGCCCTACGACCCGCCCAGGGGACTCGGCGACATCGCCGTCCTGGACCGCGCCGACCTGATCTTCATCTGCGTCCCCACGCCGTACGCGCCCGTGCGCGGCTTCGACGAGCACTACCTCCTCGACGCCGTCCGCGCGATACCCGGCGGCAAGCTGGTCATCGTGAAGTCAACCGTGCGCCCCGGTACCACGGAGCACCTGCAACGCGACTTCCCGCAGCACCGCTTCATGTTCAACCCCGAGTTTCTGCGCGAGGCGACGGCCGTCGCCGACATGATGGCGCCTGACCGCCAGATCGTCGGCGTCACGCCGGAGAGCGCCGCAGACGCGGAGCTGGTGCTGGCGCTCTTGCCGCCGGCGCCGTTCACGAGCATCTGTGCCGCGCGCGAGGCCGAGATGGCCAAGTACGTGGCCAACTCCTTCCTGGCGACGAAGGTCAGCTTCGCCAACGAGATCTACGACCTGTGCGGCCGCGTCGGCATCGACTATGACGCCGTGCGCGAGATGGTGGGCGCGGACCCGCGGATCGGCCCGTCGCACATGGATGTGCTGGACGCCGGCTACCGCGGCTACGGCGGCAAGTGCCTGCCGAAAGACAGCAAGGCGCTGCTCGATCTCGCCGCGAGCGCAGGCATGGACCTGCAGGTGCTGCGCGCCACCGACGCCGTCAACGAGACACTGATCGCCGTCCGCCCCGCGAAGCAACGCCGGACGGCGGCGCACACCGTCGAGACGGAAGCGGCGCCGGACGTCCAGCGCGAAGAGCGCGCCGCGTAACGCGATAGCTCTTCGGCGTCGTGCACCGCCCTCCACGACAGCCCTCCCGGCCGAGCGGCTGCCCGGCGCGGCGGCGGCTTAATCCTGCCTTCATCTTCGGACGATAGACTGCAAGTGGCACGCGGCGCACCCGGAGAGAGGCATCACACATGGCATCACCGATCGGACACAGTATCGTCGGCATGGCGCTCGCCCGGCGCCTCGGCGTGCGCTCGAAGCCGCTGCTCGCCGCGACCGCGTTGGCCGCCAGCCTGCCGGATGCCGACATTATCGCCGGCTGGCTGCTGCACCGCGAGGACCCGTGGAAGCTGCACCGCAAGGGCACGCACACGCTCGACTTCGCCGTGACGGCCGGCGCGCTCGCCGGCATGGCGGGCATCCTCCGCGCCGAGAACATCGAGGGCGAGCGCGACATCATCCGCGACGCGCTCGTCGGCGCCGCGATCGTCGGGTCGCACATCGTGCTGGACAGCGCGCCGATCCCCGCGATCAAGTGGGGGCCGAAGTTCCTCCGCATGAGCCTCGGCAACTGGATCGCCGACATGCTGATCTGGGGCGCCGTCGCATGGGCGATCTGGCCACACCACCCCGAGCCGGAGCCCGAACCAGCCATCGCCTGACCCCGGCGACCCTTCAGGTTCTCGGTCCCTGGGTTCTCGATTCTGGGTTCTCCCCGCCGCTATCGTGTGCACGCTCCCCAAAGCCGCTTCCTTGACACGCGAGATTGACACGCCGCCGCCGCCGCGCGCGTTCGGATGTGTGCGCCCGCCCGAAGAAGGCGGCGCACCGAGAGCGTCGCGAGGAAGCCAGCCTTGTCTCGAACCGGCCTGTCCCGCCCCCGCGCTGCCGCGCTGGCGCTGCTCGCGTCACTGGCGGTGCTCGCGGCCGGCTGCGGCTACATCTCCTTCGGCGATCACCCCGCGAGCGGCTACGGCTACGCCACCGGCGTGCCGCTGCGCGTCGCCGTCATCGACGAAACCGGCGGCGCCGACTGGACGCCCGCGGTCCAGGCGGCGACGGCGGACTACGCGGCCGCGACGCCGTATCTCGACTTCGTACAGGACCCCGCCGCGGCGAACATCGTGATCAACGTCTACCGCTACAGCGACAGCACGCCGCCGCAGATCAGGGGCTACCTGTTCCCGTTCGGCGCGGGCGGCTTCACCACGGTCTACGACGAGACCGGCGCGGCCTGCAACTTCCCTCCGTCTACCCTGCCCGAGAACTGCGACGGCGAGATCGCCACGGCCGACATCTACCTGAACGATGCCATCCCCGCCGGCACTGACATCGACGCGCGGCGCGAACGGCTGGTCCGCCACGAGCTGGGGCATGCGCTCGGCCTGCAGCGCCACAGCCCCGACCTCGACATCGCCAGCCTGGCCGAGCGCTACGGCTGGCCGTAGCGCCGCAACCGCCCGGTCACAGCATGAACCATCGCCGCGCGCGGCTCATCGGAAGTTACGCTGGCAGTCATTGGCGGCTCCTATCGATGCGAATTGGCGCGAGTATACAGCGGGCGCGGCGGGCGGCATATGGCGCGCCAACACGCCCGCCGAGGCCTCCGCGAAGCGTCAAGAATGCTTGCCCGCGAAGCTGGACTGGACTACCATGCCTCTACTATGTGAGAGCAAGCACAATCGCCCTTCGCTCTCAGACAAGGAGCCCCATCGTGTCTGTCAACCTGCGTATTCCCGGCCCGACTCCGTGCGACGAGGATGTCCTGAAGGCCATGTCGCGCCAGATGATCAACCACCGCGGCCCCGAGTTCCGCGAGATCCTCGGGCGCATCACCGCCGGCCTGCAGGAGATGTTCGAGACCAAGAACGACGTCCTCACGCTGACGTCGGCCGGCACCGGCGCCCTCGAGGCGGCCGTCGTGAACACGCTGTCGCCCGGCGACCGCGTGCTCTGCGTCTCCATCGGCGTCTTCGGCGACCGCTTCGCCGACATCGGCACGACCTACGGCGCCGCCGTCGAGAAGCTCTCCTTCCCGCAAGGCACCGCCGCCGATCCGGCCGCCGTCGCCGACGCGCTCAAGAAGGACACGTCGTTCAAGGCCGTCATGGTCACGCACAACGAGACCTCCACCGGCGTCACGAACGACCTCGGCGCGATCGCCAAGGCGATCCGCGGCGTGCGCCCGGACATCCTGATCCTCGTCGACGCGATCAGCAGCCTCGGCTCCGTCCCGCTGCCGATCGACGCATGGGATCTGGACGTCGTCTTCACCGGCTCGCAGAAGGGCTGGATGGTGCCGCCGGGCATGGCGATGGTGTCCGTCAGCAAGCGCGCCTGGGCCGCCGTCGAGACGGCGCGCATCCCCCGCTACTACTTCGACTACAAGAAGGCGAAGAGCTACCTGGAGAAGGGCGAGACCCCCTGGACGCCCGCCGTCTCCGTCTACTTCGCGATGGACGTGGCGCTGGGGAAGCTCCGCGCCGAGGGGCTGGCGAACATCCACGCCCGCCACGCGAGGCTGGGCCAGTTCACCCGCGACGGCGTGAAGGCGCTCGGCCTGAAGCTGCTCGCCGACGAGCGCGTCGCGTCGAACACCGTGACCGCGGTCATGGTGCCGGACGGCGTCGACGGCCCCGAGCTGAACAAGATGATGCGCACCGAGTACAACACGGTGCTCGCCGGCGGCCAGGGGCCGCTCACCGGCAAGATCTTCCGCATCGGCCACCTCGGTCTGGTGTCGCAGCCGGACCTCCAGGCGTGCCTCGACGCGCTGAAGCTCGCGCTGCCGCGCCTCGGCTTCACCCCGACGGCCGCCGCCGCGCGGTAAGCGTCACTCACGCAGCACGACCGGAACGGGCGGGCTCGTGTGGCCCGCCCATTCCGCGTCCCTACCCCGTAGCCGCGCCCCTCGATACGCTGTGACCGCATGAAGAAGATCCTCGTCGCGGACCCCATCGCCCAGGACGGCATCGACATCCTCAGGCGCGAAGCCGAGGTGGACGTACGCACCGGCCTCAAGCCGGACGAGCTGATCGCCGCCATTCCGGCGTACCACGCGCTCGTCGTCCGCAGCGAGACCCGCGTCACGCCCGAGGTCTTCGCCGCCGCGAAGCTGCTGCAGGCCGTCGGCCGCGCCGGCGTCGGCGTCGACAACATCGACCTTCCCGCCGCCACCCAGCGCGGCGTCATCGTCGTCAACGCGCCGCAGGGCAACACGATCTCGGCCGCCGAGCACGCGATCGGCCTGATGCTGGCGCTCGCGCGCCACATCCCGGAGGCGAACGCATCGCTCAAGGGCGGCGAATGGAAGCGCGCCAAGTTCGTCGGCGTCGAGGTGCGCGGCAAGACGCTGGGCGTCGTCGGCCTCGGCCAGGTCGGCTCCGAGGTCGCGCGCCGCGGCAAGGGCCTCGACATGAACGTCGTCGCCTACGACCCGTTCGTCTCGCCCGAGCGCGCCGCCATGCTCGGCGTCGAGCTGGCCGCGTCGCTGGACGACGTGCTGGCGCGCGCCGACTTCCTCTCGCTCCACACCGTGCTGACGGCGCAGACGAAGCACCTGATCGGCGAGCGCGAACTGGCGAAGGTGCGGCCGTCGCTGCGCCTCATCAACACCGCCCGCGGCGACCTGATCGACATCGACGCGCTGGTGGCCGCGGTCAACGCGGGCAAGCTCGCCGGCGCGGCCATCGACGTGTTCCCGCAGGAGCCGCCGGACATGGCGAGCGCCGTGCTGCACCACGACCGGATCATCGTCACGCCGCACCTCGGCGCATCCACGTCCGAGGCGCAGGAGCGCGTCGCCGTGGACGTCGCCGTGCAGATCCTGGCGATCCTGCGCGGCGAACCGGCGCAGTACGCCGTCAACGCGCCGATGATCGCCGCCGAGACGATGACCGTGATCGCGCCTTACATCCCGGTGGCCGAGAAGGTCGCCTCGCTGGCGACGCAGCTCGCCGCCGGCCAGATGGGCAACATCGAGATCGAATACGAGGGCGAGATCGCGCAACACGACACGGCGCCGCTGCGCGCTGCCGTCGTGAAGGGGCTGGTCTCGCAGATCACGGAAGAGAACGTCACGATCGTCAACGCCAACCTGATCGCCGAGAACCGCGGCATCAAGATCACGGAGCGGAAGAACCCGGACGAGGACATCTACGCCAACCTGGTGCGCGTCCACATCCACACCAGCGCGGGCGACACGGACGTCACCGGCACCCTCGCGCACGACGGCCCGCACATCGTGGCGATCAACGACCTGGCGGTGGACATCCCGACCGGCGAGGGGTGGCTGCTGCTTTGCGAGAACCAGGACCGGCCCGGCATGATCGGCGCGGTCGGCACCTTTCTGGGGCAGCACGACATCAACATCAGCTTCATGCGCGTCGGCCGCACCAACGTGCGCGGCAAGGCGCTGATGGCCGTCCGCTCCGACGACCCCATCCCGCCCGACCTCATCGAGCAACTACAGCAGATCCCCAACATCCTTTCCGCCCGCGTCACCCGGTTTTCGTAACCAGCGGCGCATCTCCCATCCCCATCCGCGCTGCCTGGATCACTTCCCTCTTCCACAGCTGTGCCATCTGTGGATTCCGTGGCTCCCCCCAACCGCCATCTGCGTCCATCTGCGTAATCTGCGGATCCCGGCGCTCCGCCCGCGGTAGAATCGCGGCATGAGCGATGCGCTGGCCTTCGTCGACGCCACGCCCGGGCACTTCGCCGCCATCGTGCGCATCGAGCGCGAGAGCGGCGCCGGGTCGCTCGTCGCGTTCACCGAAGGGCACGCGCTGGCCGAGGCGCTGGAGCGCGGCCACTGGGTCACGATCGCGCTCGATAACGGCGAGGTCGCCGGCTGGATCTGGTACGCGATCGACGGCGGGCGCGGCGGCGAGGAGATCGGCCAGGTGTTCCGCATCGCCGTGGCCGGCGCGCGGCGGCGCAGCGGCGTCGGGCGCGCGCTGCTCGCGCACGCGCAGGCCGTGCTCGCGGCGCGCGACTGCACGCGCGTGCGCCTCACGCTCGCCGGCGACGACGCCGGCACGCGCGCCTTCCTCGCGAGCCTCGGCTACCGCGTCGACGCGATGACGATGGAGCGGCCGCTGTGACGCGCCGCCTCGCGCTGCTGCTGCTCGCGCCGGCGCTGCTGCTCGCCGCGTGCGCCTCGTCCGTGGGCGCGCCCGAAGCGACGCCGGCGGCCACGACGACAGCGGCGGCGACGGCCAGCACGGCCGCCTCGCCCTCCCCCGCGCCCACCGCCACGGCGACGGCCGCGCCAGGGGGCGCGTCGATCACGATCGACTTCGTCGGCGACATCAGCCTGGCGCGGCAAGTGGTGGACCGCATGCAAGCCGGCGGCGCGGACTACCCGTACGCGCTCATCGCGCCGCTGATGGATGCCGACGCCGGCTTTGCGAACCTGGAGGGTGCGCTGACCGAGCGTGGCACGCCGTGGCCCAAGGGCTACAACTTCCGCACGCCCCCGCGCTTCGCCGGCGGCCTGCTCCCGGCGGGCTTCAGCGTCGTCACGCTCGCCAACAACCACGCCATGGACTACGGCGCGGTCGGCCTCATCGACACGATCGACGCGCTGGACGCCGCGGGCGTGCGGCACGCCGGCGCCGGCGTGAACGCGCTCCAAACGCACATCCCCGCCATCATCGAGAAGAACGGGCTGCGCGTCGCCTTCCTGGCCTACGTGGCGACGCCCGACGAGGGCGGCGGCTTCTCGATCCGCGCCTGGGAGGCCGGCGCGAGCACCCCCGGCATCGCGCTCGGCACGACCGCCGCCATCGCCGCGGACGTGACCGCAGCGCGCCGCATCGCCGACTTCGTGATCGTGGCGGTGCACGCCGGCGACGAGTACCACAACACGCCGAACGCCACGCAGCGCGCGCTCGCGCAGGCCGCGATGGACGCGGGCGCTGACGCCTACATCGGCGCGCACGCCCACGTCGTGCAGCCGGTCGAGCGGCGCGGACGGCAGCTCATCGCCTGGGGGCTCGGCAACTTCGTCTTCGACCTGGATGAGGCGGACCTGGCGAACATCCCGCAGCCGCGCGTCTCGCTGATCCTCAAGGTCACGCTGACGAAGGGCGCGGGCGTCACCGCGTACCAGGCCATCCCGGTGACGCTGGACGCCGCCCAGGACCGCCCCCGCCCCGCCACCCCCGCCGAGGCGGCGGATCTGCAACGCCTCATCGCACCCTAACAGAGCTACACTTCCCCAGTCACCAATCACCAATCACCAGCGACCAGTCACCAGGAGACCAGCAATGGATTTAGGACTGCGGGACCGCGTCGCCATCGTCGGCGGCGCAAGCCAGGGCATCGGCCGCGCGACGGCGCAGATGCTCGCGGCCGAGGGCTGCCGCGTCGTGATGGCGGCGCGCACCGAGGCCACGCTCAGCGAAGCCGCCGCCGCGATCGCGCGCGAGCCGGGCGGGGGCGCGGTGCTGCCCGTCGTCTGCGACATGTCGTCGCGCGCCGACATCCAGCGCCTCGTCGCGCGCGCGGTCGCCGAGTTCGGCGGCATCGACGTGCTGGTGAACAACGCCGGCGGCCCGCCGCTCGGCGGCTTCGAGCAGCACGACGACGAGGCGTGGCGGAAGGCGTTCGACACCAGCCTGATGAGCGTGGTGCGGATGGTGCGCGAGGCGCTGCCCTACCTCAAGCGGTCGGACCAGGCGCGCGTCATCAACATCACCTCCACCTCGGTGCGCGAGCCGATCGACGGGCTGATCCTCTCCAACTCGATCCGCCTGGGCACGACGGGGCTGGCGAAGACGCTCTCGCGCGAGCTCGGCCCGCACGGCATCACCGTCAACAACGTCGGCCCCGGCACCACCATGACCGGCCGCATCCGGCCGATCATCGAGGCGCAAGCGAAGGCCGAGGGTCGCAGCTTCGAGGAGATGCGCGACGAGCGCGCGCGCCGCATCCCCGTGCGCCGCATCGGCGAGCCGGAGGACGTCGCGGCGATGATCGTCTTCCTCGCGTCGGCGCAAGCGCGGCAGGTCAGCGGCCAGACGATCCTCGTGGACGGCGGCGCGACGGCCGCCGTGTAGGACGGCAGAACCAAGAACTAAGAACCGAGAACCTACTGCGCACCCGACCCTAGGTTCTAGGTTCTAAGTTCTTGGTTCTTAGGTCGGTTCTTGGTTCTAACGTCGGTCACGCGACGCCGTCCGCGGCCGGCTCCCAGCCGGGCACGAACTTGCGCCACGCCTCCTCGTTATCCAGGTACGGATAGACGACGTAGTAGCTGCTGACGCGCGGCTGGTGCGGCGTCGAGAGCAACGCCATCTTCGCCTCCTGCGGCGTGTAGCCGGCCTTGCGGTGGTTGCACGTCTTGCACGCCGTCACCAGGTTCTCCCACGTATGGCGGCCGCCGCGGTGGCGCGGCAGCACGTGATCCAGCGTCAGGTCGCGCTGGCCGCGCCGGCCGCAGTACTGGCAGGTGTGCCGGTCGCGATTGAAGACCTCGCGCCGCGAGAGCCGCATCTGCGGGCGCGGCCGCTTGATCAGGTAGACCAGCCGGATGACCGAGGGCAGCGGGAAGATCGTGCTGGCGGAGCGCAGGTGGCCGCGGCCGTGCTCCAGCACCTCCGCCTTGCCGCGATGCACGAGGATGAACGCACGCCGTGCATTGCAGACGTTGAGCGGCTCGTAGTTCTGATTGAGGACCAGTACGCTGCTTCTGTTCACTGACCAGGCCCGCTTCCCGTGTCGTGGCATGATATCAGCGCCCAAACCGGCCGGGCAACGCCGCGCCGCTCGCCCGACCCTGTACACAGCCCCCGACGCGCCCATAGAATCGGCACGATAGGCTGCAGAACCCTACCCGAAGGAGCGACGCATGGCGACGAAGCAGGAGATCATCAGCGGAATCGAGTTCCTCATCCAGGAGAGCAAGCGGATGACGGCCAGCCTCACGCCCGACCAGTGGGCGAAGGTCGTGGACCTTGACGGCTGGAAGAACCAGGAAGTGCTGGCCCACATCTCGAGCATCGGCACGGTAGTCGTGCCCATGGCCTCCGGCTTCGCGAACGCCGCCGCCGGCGCCGACGCCCTGGCCGGCGCGAACATCGACGCGATGAACGCCGCCTTCGTCAGCGCGCGCGCCGGCAAGACCGCCGCCGAGCTCACGGACGAAGTGGCGACGTCCTACGCCGGCGTCATCGAGTGGCTGCGGAACGCCCCGGACGACCTGCTCGCGAAGCGCACGACCGCCATGGGGTACAAGGACGTACCGGTGAGCGACCTGCTGATGCGGATGGTCGTGATGCACGGCATCGCGCACATCTACAGCGTCTACAGCGGCATCATGTTCGGCAGGGGCGAGTGAGCTGGTTAGCGGTGAGCCGTAAGTGGTTAGCGGTTAGCAGTTAGCGGCGACCACCAGCTAACGGCTAACAGCTAGGGCGATTATCCGGCAGACACGGAAACGATGCTAGACTAGGGGTATGCCACGTATCGAAATCGGGGCTGGCATCGTGCTAGCCATTGCTGCCCCTTTGGGGCTACTCAACGACGTTTGGATTATTGTTGGGCTGGGCCTGTTCGCGCTGATCTTGATCGTCCATGGGGCGTATGACGAGTGGATCAAGCCACGCTTTCGCATAGAGCATCGACTGACGGATTGGCTAGTCCGGCGTTCTTGGAAAGTGAGTGTGGAGCGCAAGCCTGCATTGAATTTCCTAATTCGAGCATCGTCTGGAAGTTCGGGGTATGAGATAAGCATCACGAGACAAAAGGATGCACGTGACGACCTCATCGGATTCACTGGTGTGGTGCCACTACCCGATGATGGCTCGATCGAACAGCTAGAGACATTTTCTGCGATCGAGCGGTTAATCTTGATCTCTGATATCCGAATTGTGATAGCGAGTGCTGGCTTAGGATTCGAGTTTTTGAAGTCGCCGGATCAACGAATCTTTTGGCCGCCGCAGGTCATCATTCAGGCAGCCATCCCTCAAGATCACACTCTTTCTCAACACGGCATCGACATCACCGGAAAATCGGTCGAGTCAGTGATAATCACCGCGCGAGACGTGATCCGTAAGGCCGCTTTGGCTCACATTACTTCGCCTCAATCAATTCCTGATATGGAAGCGGCTCCGCCCGAATCAGCTTTATGAGCGTGTCGCGGAGCAGGAACGGGTTATCGCGATTGTTGAAGCGCCGCGCCATTTCATCGACGTAGGACTGCAAATGCTTTTCCGAAAGCTGGTAGTAAGGACCAATCACCGACCGCTTGAGAAGGCTCCACAGCTACGCGCTCACCACTACGGCACCTGGTCCAGGTACTCCGACAGGCCGTAGCCGACGGCGTCGCCGCAGCGGAACTCCGTCATCCCCTCGCCGACGTGCGTGGTGAGGCCCTCGCGCCGGTTCCGCAGCGGGATGAAGCCCATCACCCTGCCGGTGACGTCCATCTCCTCGCCGGTCCCGAGCTTCAGGTGCGCCACCAGGCTCTTGTGGAAGAGGCCGCCCCCGTCGAACTCCGTCTCGATATCGACCGCGGTGATCGGATCGATCTTGTCGCCGCGCACGACGACGCCGCTCTGCGTGCGGTGCTCCGGGTCACGCCAGATCGTCGAGACCATCATCCCGAAGTCCGGCGCGAAGTTGATCGTCAGCCAGCGGTACGAGTAGATCGCCTGCCAGTAGCGCGGCCCCCACGAGTGGTCGCGCAGCCCCAGTCCGTCGATCTGCAGCGTCTCGCCATCGACCTGCACGGTGCCGTGGACGCGCATGTGCTGCTCGTAGTGCGCCTTCGCGAACTCCTTCTCCGGGTCGACGACCTTGTGGTTCGCGCCGCTGCTGCCGTACGCGGGGCCGGCCGCCTCGTGCACCAGGTCCAGCCTCACCTTCTTGAACGGGTTGTTCTTGAACGCCGCGCGCGGGTCCGCCATCTGCTCTGGCTCCGTCAGGTACACGGCCGAGCCGTCGTACGTCGTGCGCAGCTTCTTCAGCCCGTCGATGACCTCGAAACGCATGCCGCCGGCGTCCATCGCGTCGTTGTCCGTGATCTCCGGGCGCTTGTACTGGAACAGCACGCTGCCGTCCGGCATGTAGAGCGTCAGCGTCATCTCCGCGTAGCCCTCGTTCGCGCGGTTGCCCAGGCGCACGAAGCCGCCCGCGTTGCGCGCGCGGTCGAAGAAGTTGAAGTACATGCTCTCGTTGAAGTTCGACTCCGGCCCCAGCGGGTGCGTGTAGTCGTCCTGCGCCGTGATGTCCCCGTAGACCGCGACCATGTGCTGCCTCCAGACTCGGGCTCGCGCTTCGGTTTCGCGCGTGACCCGCAACAGCCAGTCTAGGCCAGCGGCGGCGGATAGGGAACTACCCCGTCGTTATTCGTTGCACGCAGTGCCTTCGAGCGCCGTCCTGCGCTTTCACCAGCTTGATGGAGGAACTCACGTGAGTTCCTCCTCTTCCTCTCGGGTCTTGGCGTGCACCATACGTTCACGCAACGATGCCAGTAGCCTTTCCACCCACTGCCTGACAGCGGGTTCCCGGTCATCGCGCCACTGTTTGGCGGTAGCCGATTTCTGCTCCAGATACGTGACCTCACTTCCCCACCACACGCCAGAGGTGAAGTTGCCGGCAAGGATTCCACCGACAGCATCTCCCTGCTTAATCAAGAGTAGGCGTGCGACGCCCGAAAGGTGTGCTCCTTCTGGCTTCACAGCGTGAGCCATCATTCTCGCGCCCTTCGCCCCGTGCGCGTCGAGCCATTCGCCAAGTACATCCAAGTCCACTGCGTCGATCAGGTTTAGCTGTTCAAGTGCAATGGAGAGTCGAAATACACCGCTTCGAAGCAGTGCCGAGCCAATGACCTTCCACACCTCGCGTGGATTAAGCTCAAGAGCGCGCCGAAGGAGCGGGAGCCGGTCGTCTCGATAGGCGGGCTGCCCCTGCGTGTACATTCGCACGATGAGGCGCGCCATGCGCACGGGATTCAGTTCGACCAGCCGCGACGCGACCCTCGCTGCGTAGTAAGGAATCATCCGCGACTGACCCCAGGTAGACGGGGACTCTATTACCTGCCATGAGAGGCGCACGAGTTCGCGTGGCGCCTCCTGCGTGGGCAACGCGTCGTCCAACACAGAAAGCGCAGCCTCTACCGAAGCTGGAGACTCATCACGTACGAGAAGTCGTAGCAACCGGACCAGTAACGGCCGCGAAACGTCTTCAGCCCAGCGCCCCCACGCCAGCCAGAATAGGTTCGCGGGCGATAGGTAGCCCGCCTCCACCATTTTGATTGTCCTACGAGCGGAATTGTCGCTCGGACCGCTTCTCGCTGTTGCGTCAATAGCCAGACGCGCGAGAACAGCGTCAGTTGCCCAGCCGTTCAGCAGGTGGTCCACCCACGCGCTGTCGCCAGCATTCGAACGGCCATGGAGATAACCGCTAAGCATGCGCGTGTCGGACGCCACCTTCGCGGCCTCAAACAGCAAATCAAACCATCTCCGCTCCACATCTAGCTCACCCAATCGATATGCAAACGGCCAGACAGCCGCGGCTTCACCAGAGAAAAGCCAAGGGACGACCTCCATCAATTCGACTGTTCGACGCACTGCGTCTTCCGCGAGGTGACGCGCGATTTCTTCCGGTTTGTCAACTGCCTCGTCTTCTCCGGGCCAATCAACACTTGCGAAGCTTCCGGTATACCGTTTGATTCTGTCAGGAAGGCGTTCGCCGTAGATTTGGGATGCGCACAATTCCAACCGCTGTTTTGCCTCGTCCGTTAGAGCATCGTGGTCCCACTTCAACACGCCTCTGATTGATTCCCATATATCTCGCTTCTCCGCCTCGCTCTCGCCCTGTATCTGCTCAAACCAAGAAGTCACTTCCTCGGCCAATCCAAAACGAACGAGCGAACGGGCATGCTGGGTAAACACGCCTCGGGCGATGCGTCGTACCTCTGGAGAATTATCCTCGAATCCGCGAGAGACCAGTTCGAGGCCGCGTCGCTTTACATCCCACACTTCTTGGTTCGTTCTCGGCCGCCAATGGGGCCGGGGAACGTCGGACCTGTTACCGCTGGGCAGTCCCAACTCCGAATCTTGAAGTGCGGCTCCAACGGCTTCCAAGGCAACGAGGCGTCGCTTTGCTGAACTCGATTGGAGTGCTTCTTCGATGATTCGAAAACGCTCGAACGCGTCTACTTCGGTGGGAGCGAGGAAAGTGAGGAAGAGCGACTTGAACACACCCGTCGCATTGTTTCCAAACTTCTCGTTCTCGGCTTCAGCAAGCCGCAACAATATCCGTGCTGCGTCCTCGAATGTCTCCCTACGTTCGACGAGACGTTCCAGCGCCCAAACAAGATTCCTTCTTCCTGATGTGAAGCCGAGTAGGCGTTCATCTGAGGCAGGAAGCAAGAGTCGTGTAAGAGTCCCCATACCGGCATCCGGTGCACCACTCGACACCATGAGGAACAGCCGGGAAGTCCGCTCAGAGTCGAGGTCATCTATCGTGCGAAAAGGACCGCCCGGCCCGAGCAAGACCTCCAACGCGTCGCGAACACCGGGAACATCTCCGAGTTCGGCCAGGCGCTCGAAGAGCGCAGTCTTGCTCGCCTCATTTGGAAGCTGATCGAGAAGTTCCTCTATTCGGTGTGATTGGCCGCGCCAGACTTCCGCTGCCTGCCACGTGGCAAGCAGTTCAGGAGAGACGTATCGGTATCGTCCTTTGGCTATGACAATGCCCTGTTGTTGGAGCCGGGCTACCAGCATCTGCATGCGGTTCCACTCGATTCCGACAAACCCGGCCACGGCCTGTCCTTCAACGGCAACATCCGCCTCCCACCCGATACGAGTCAGCAGCGACACTCCTCGCAGAGCATCCATTTCGTCTTTGTCGGCGACGATCAGTTTCGAAACGACTTCCTGCACATCGCGGTCGGTCGGCATCGCATTGATTTCGGTCATGCCCCTTGCCAGACAGAAGGCCACCGGCAAGGCGAGCTTTACGTAGCCACGAGTCTTCTCCGCTATCCAGCGAACTTGGCTGTCGTCCAGAAGCGGTGTCGCAGCCTTCAGCACTCGCTCCATCGCCTTCTCATCCAGAGGGTCGAGGGCATACACGTTCTGACCATGCGGAGCGCCATGTCCCAATGTGATGAGGCGGAGGCGACCGCCTGCCGCCTCGGCCCATTGCTCGTATTTCTTTGAGTCACCGTCGTCGCACTCATCGACGATGAGCGTAAGCTCGATGTGGGCGTTCGCTGCGACCCAGTTGAACAGTTCTATTGGTACTTCTTGTCCATACAGGCTCACGCCAGCCAACCCTTGGGCCTTAACTGTTTCAAGCACCAGGCGGGTCTTCCCCACTCCCGCTTTACCGGTGACTCGCGCATGAGACGTTGTCGGCGCTGCCGAGAACATGGTCCGACTCAGGGCATCGATGGTGGCCTCACGCTGTGGGTCCGGGTTGAATTGAGTGGCGTGTTCCTCACTTTCGAGAATAACGTCAGCACGCTGGTACCCAAAGATTGGTCTGCCGAGCATGAAGAGTGTTGCTGGAACCTTCGTCGCCCATCGTGCTATCTGGTCTGCAAAGAACACACGGACTGGTCCCGTGCATCCCACCGCCATTGCCATCTCTGCAATGGTTTCTCCGCGTGCGAGTTGTCGATTCGCAGCCATGCTCTGGCCGACGACGAGCGTATAACCTGCACCCTTCTCGAACTGCTCTTGCGCTGCTCGCGCGCCTTCCAGATCCTTCTTGAACCGGTCGAGGTTTCTCGGCCACCGCTTCTTGAATTGCCAAACCGTAAGCCCATCGAGAACGAACCTTGCCACTGAACCCGGGTTGTCGGTGAATGCATCGATGCCCCCGTCGGGGTCATGGATCTTGAGGGTAATCTTCACGCGCTCTGGGGGAATGTGCACCGACATGGCGTCTTCCCAGATGAGCAGGTTGCACAGTTCTACTAGCTGCTCTTCGGCAAGCCCGGTGATGTCTTTAGCTACAACCTCGAATGCGGACGCCATAGGAGGATTCTACAATGGGAGGGCGTTCCCTGGATGGCCGCCACGGCGCGAGCGCGCCACGGGCCGTGGTTCGAGCGTACGGCCAACCGCGACGCATGGGGAACAGCGCCGTGCGCCCAGATTAGCGGCGGGACGAGGAGAGCGCCACCGGGCTGGCTGCCGACGCCGGCGACTCCGGCGCCGCGAGCGCGCGCCAGCGGCAGCCAGCACACGGCAACATGAAACCGGCGCGTCAGCTCGGCCGGCGCACTGCCCCGTTCAGTCGATGCGGTAAAGGATGTAGTACGGCTCGTCGGCGCGGAACGTCTCGGTCAGGTGGAAGCGGGCCGTCACGGCGTCGTAATAGGCGTCGAAGGCGGGTCCGCCGTTCCCCATGTTGTCCTTCTCGTGCTCAAAGTAGGTGTACAGGTAGTAGACCGGCACGCCGCGCGCACGCGCCTGGCCTATCCGGTCCACCATGGCTTGCACCCGCTCCGGCGTGTTGCCCGCCGGGAGCGAATAGTCGATCAGGTCCACGTACTGGATCCGGGGGCTGCTGCCGATGACGCCCCGCGTGCCCGCGCTCACCAGCATGCTCCCGTCTGGTAGGCCCGCGATCACGGGGCGGAGTTGGCGGTACGCGGCCTCGTTCGACTGGGCGGCGGCGGTGGGCCAGCGGTACAGCATGACGGCATCGACCGCAAACCAGACCAGCGCCAGCAGCGCCATCGCGCCAAGCGCGGCGCGCATCGCCGTCGCGCCGCGGCGCTCGCGCAAGCCGGGCGCCATGCGCGCGATCGACGCAGGCGCGTGCGCGGCGAGCAGCAGCGCCAGCGCGAGACCCGGCAGCATGTATCGCCCGTTCGCAAAGGGCAGCGGCGCGTGTGCGACCGGCCAGACGGCCAGGATGTACGCCGCAGCCAGCAGCAGCGGGCGATTGCGGATCCACAGCTCGCGCGCGCCAAGCGCCGCGAGGGGCGCGATGATCACACCGCTCGTCATGCCAAGCTCCGCGGCCAGGTAGAAGGGGATGTGCGCGCCGACCGTCGCGAACGTGATCGGCGCGCCGGTGGCGGTGCCGGTCCAGCCGCCGATGTATGCGAAGATCGCCGAGACGGCCACGAGCACCGCGCCCGCCAGCACCAGCTCGCGTTGCAGGACGCGGCCGAGCAGCGCACGCGGCGTGAAGGGCGCGCCCCCGCTGGCGCACCAGTAGATCAGCAGCGCCGGAAGCATCGCCGCGTCGGTAGCGCGGACATTCACGGTTATGCCGAGCATCAGCCCATAGAGGGCGAACCACGCAAGCCCGCGGCCGCGCATCACCGGCACCAGCAAGATGGATGAGATGATCCAGGTCGTCCCGACGATGTCGAAGAGGCAGTCGCGCGAGAAGTAGACGAACTGCGGCATGATCGCCAGGGCCCCGGCGAACAGCGCGGCCGCGAAACGGTCGCCGGTCGCCTTCAGCACCAGTGCGTAGGAGAGGGCAATCAGCACGAGCGAAGACCCGATGATCACGACCTGCATCGTGGCCAGGCTTTGCGGCAGGAACAGGAAGAACGGCGCCATCGTGGCGGCGACGCCCGGCGGGTACAGGCCCGAGAGCGGAAAGTCGGCCGCCACCAGGCGCCGCGAGGCGGCCAGCTGCTCGTACGTGTCCGGCGTCCACGTCTGGAGATCGAAGCGCCAGGTCCGCAGCAGCAGCGCCAGCGCGACGATGCCGAGCGGCACGGCCACCGCCCGCGCGATCGCGGGGACGCCCGCAAGCCAGCCGACCGAAAGGTCAGCCTTGCCAAATCGGCTGTAGGTGAGTTTCGTCATCCAGGTGCCCGGAGTGCCGTCAACGCGCGTCGGTAGAAGTATCGGCAGCGGGCACCCCGCCTCAGAGGCCGCGGGGTCTCGGGAAGCCAAGATCCGGCGACCGTGAAGCTGTTCCGGCGCCGGGGTTAGTGCCGGCGCAACGGCCACGCAGCGTCGCGGGGCGCGATTCGACCCCACGATGGCCTCGTCGGGTACGCTTCTCCGGATGAAGATCGCCATCGTGTACGACGCCCTGTTCCCGTACGTCAAAGGCGGCGGCGAACGCCGATACTACGAGCTTGCGCGCCGCCTCAGCGGCCGCCACGACGTGCACATGGTCTCCTGGCACTACTGGCCGGGCCCGTCCCGCGCCGTCATCAACGGAATCACGCATCATGGCACCGGACGCCCCCCGGACTTCTACGGCGCGGACGGCCGCCGCCGCATCGCGGAGGCCGCCGCGTTTGCCGTGCGCGCGCTGCCGGTGCTGCTCCGCGAACGCTTCGACGTTATCGACTGCGCGTCGGTGCCGTTCCTGCCGCTCTTCAGCTCCGCGCTGGGCGTGCGCGTCCGTGGCGGCAAGCTGGTGGCGACCTGGTTCGAGTACTGGGACGACTACTGGCTGACCTACCGCGGCGGCGCGTCCGGACGCCTGGCGCGGCTGGCCGAGCGCACGTCCGCGCGGCTCGGCGCGGCGCAGATCGCCATCTCGCAGACGACGGCCGACCGCATGGCCGCGGGCCGGCCGACGCGCGCGCCGGTCAGCGTGATCGAGCCCGGCGTCGACCTCGACCGCATCCGCGCGGCGCACGCGCCGCCGAAGTCGAGCGACGTCGTCTTCGCCGGGCGCCTCAACGCGCAGAAGAACGTGTCGCTCTTGCTCGAAGCGGTCGCGCAGGCGGCACGCACGCCTGGCGCGTTCACCTGCACCATCATCGGCGACGGGCCGGAGCGCGCGCGCCTCGAGGCGCTGGCGCGGCGGCTCGGCGTGGCCGGCCGCGTGATCTTCCTCGGGCGCATCGAGGACGACGCAGCGTACTACTCGGCGATCAAGTCGGCGCGCGTGTTCGCATGGCCATCCGTCGCCGAAGGGTTCGGTCTCGCCCCGCTCGAGGCGATGGCGTGCGGCGTGCCCCCGGTGGTCGCCGCCTCCGACTTCAGCGCGACGGAGTCGCTCGTGCGCGACGGCGAGACCGGGCGCGTGGTCCCGGCGGATCCGGCGGCGTTCGCCGCGGCGATCCGCGGGCTGCTCGGTGACGCGAAGCTGATGCGTACGATGAGCGCGGCCGGGGGCGCCCGGGCGGAGCGATCCGGCTGGGACGCGATGGCGCGCGCCGTGGAGCGCGTCTACGTCGAGACGGCCGGACGTGCGTAGTCAGGCCGCCCGAGACAGCTCGGCCGCGCCGGGCTCGGCGCCGTGGACGGCGGAGCGCCGCGACAGGTAGACGTACGCCGCCACGGCCATCAGCCCCAACGGCAGCATCACCGTCACCCGCACCAGCACCGCGACCGCCGTGCCACGCTCCAGGCCGACGCCGCACCAGCGCAGCAGCGCCGCCAGCGACCCGTCGCTGGAGCCGAGCCCCAGCGGCAACGGCCACCCGGCGAGCTGTGACACGCCGAACGCCAGCCACGCCTGTCCGAACGTGATGCGGCCGCCGTGGACGGCGGCCACCAGCAGCCAGAACTGCAACGCCGCCGCGGCGAAGCTCAACACCGTCAGCAGCGACCATCCCGCGAGCAGACCGCGGTCCGTCAGCAGCCATCGCAGGCGACCCGCGGCGACCCGGAGCCTCGCCAGCGCGCGACGCACGATGCCGCCTCCAGCGTCTCCGTACGCGGCGGGCCGATCCGGGATGAGCGCGCCGGCGATCGGCACCAGCGCGAGCGCTCCGATGGCGGTCGCAGCCACGGCCAGCGCCGCAACCAGCGGCAGCACCACGAATGCCGCGGCCGCGCACGTGCCCAGCGCCAGCAGCAACGCCGACAACCCGCGTTCGTAGAGGCCCAGCGCAAGGCCGTCCTCCACGGACGCGCCGGCGCGCGACAGCGCGGCCACGCGAAACAGCTCCCCCGACGACGCCGGAGAGAGCGAGCCCGCCACGCTTCCCAGGATCGCGCTCGCGAACACGAACCCCGCATCGGCGTCGATGCCGAGCCGGCGCATCGCCAGCCGTGAGCGAAACGCGAAGAGCAGCGCGATCGCCACGTCGAGCGCGACGACCGCAGCCAGCAGGCGGAGGTTGGCGTGCGAGACGACGCCGCCCATCGCGGCGGCGTCCGACTTCCACAGCACAAGGGCGAAGAGCGCGACCGCGATGCCAAGCTGCAGCGCCCGGCCGGCGGCCAGGGCGCGGATGCGCCCGCCTCGCGCCGGTGTGAGCTGCGCGGCCACGCCTACGCCGCCCGACGGTCGCGCGGCAGCGGCACCGGCTCTGCGCGGTCCGGCTCGGCGGCGCTCGCTGTGCCTTGCACCCCGCGGCGATCTTCCAGCAGGCTCGCGAGCGCGCCGACCAGTCCGACGTTCGCGCCGACGATGATCGACGCCTGGGCGATCGCCGCCAGGTCCAGCCGGCTGACGCCGGCGAACGCCACGAAGGCGATCGCCACGTTTAGCGCCAGCCCCGCGACGATGAGCACGCTGGCGATCACGACGAAAGCCTCCAGACCGAGATAGCGGTGGTAGAAGCGCAGCACGGCGTCCTCGTTCGTGATGCCGCGCGCGGTCGTATAGAGCCGCGATGCGAATCCCAGCAGGAGCGCGTTCACACCCACGGTCAAGAAGATGCCGCCCGCGAAGACCGGCTGCCACGTCAGGTCTCCCGTCTGGATGCCGTGCGACGGGAGCGCCATCGCAAGCGTGATGATGCCGAGCAGCGTCAGCGCAGCGCCCGGCAGCGTGAACAGGTAGTTGGGGCTGGCTAGCAGCAGGAATCGCAGGTGACGCCAGCCGTCGCGGACGGTGTTGAGCTTCGCCTCGCCGAGGCGCTCACCGTACGGCACCGGGATGTCCGCGACGCGCAGCCCGCGCCGCGCGGCCTTCAGCACCATCTCGGACGCAAGCTCCATGCCGTCGGTGCCAAGCTCCAGGCGGTCGAGCGCCTCGCGCGTGAACGCGCGCAGTCCGCACTGGCTGTCGCCGACCTTCAACCCCGTGAACACCTTCAGCAGCGCCGAGATCACGGGCGTGCCGATATAGCGGTGGCTCCACGTCATCGCACCCGGAGCGATGCCGCCGGAGAACCGGTTCCCGATCGACATGTCGTAGCCCTCAGCGAGCGGCGCCGTCAGCGGATCGAGATCGCTGAAGTCGTACGTGTCGTCACAGTCGCCCATGACGAGCCAGTCGCCGCGCGCCTCGTCGAAGCCGCGGCGCAGCGCCGAACCGTATCCCCGCCGCGACTCATGCACCACGCGCGCGCCCACCGCCGACGCGAGCTGCACCGAGCGGTCGGTTGAGCCGTTGTCCACGACGATCACCTCGCCCTCGTGGCCGCTGCGCGCGAGCCAGCCGAGCGCCTTCCGCACGCAGGCGACGACCGTCTGCTCCTCGTCCAGGCATGGCATGACGATCGAGATGTACGGGCGGCGCGCCGTAGCCGGATGCACCGGCGGTAGCCGCGGAATTTGTCGCGCTGAAGCCACTAGGCATTGTCCTTCGCTGGCGTCGTGAGGTTCCCGCATATGTATCGACCCGAGTGCCCCGTCCGTGCACCATCAGCTTCGCCCCGCCGCGACAACCGTGCCAGATCGTGACCGCGCCGGCACGGCCCGCGTAGCGATCCGGGTGTTAGCACCCGGAGCCAGTATCCGCCGCGCATGGATGATCGCCGGATTGATGCTAGAATCGGCGCAACGATCGCGCTCACGGATGAGCGCCGCGCGCACGTTGAGGTCAGTGGCCGGCGGCGCCCGCGTGCCAGGCCGGCGGCATGTGATGGAACAACAGCCCGGCCCCGTCACCAGGCTCGTCGACGCGTGGAAGCGCCGTGGCGCCATCTATGTCGCCTCGTACCTCCTGATGGCGCTGACCTACCCGATCTGGACGCGCTATCCCGCCCTCGTCGGCCGCGAGCGCACGTTCCTCTTCCACGGCCGCACGATCCCGTACTTCTGGCACCGCTACAACGGCACCTGGGCGAACGAACGCTCCGTCGAGATCCCGATCGTCCGCCAGATGATCGCGCGCTTTGAGCACGAGACGATGCTCGAGGTGGGGAACGTGCTGTCGCACTACTTCAGCGACCGGCACGACGTCGTCGACAAGTACGAGGTGGCGCCGGGCGTAACGAACGTCGACGTCGTCGACTTCGCGCCCGGCAGGTCCTACGACCTCATCGTCAGCATCTCCACGCTGGAGCACGTCGGCTGGGACGAGTACCCCCGCGAGGACGGCAAAGCCGTGCGCGCGATCGAGCGTCTGCGCGACTGCCTCAGCGAAGGCGGCCGGTTGGTCGTCACCCTTCCCGTGGGCCACAACCACGACCTCGACCGCGCGCTGGCCGCGAGCAAGGTGGCGTTCTCCGAGTGCTACTACCTCAAGCGCGTCTCAGTCCACAACGACTGGGTCGAAGCCGATGCGGCCGCCGCCGAGGGCGCACGATACGACGTGCCCTTCCCCTCCGCCAACGTGCTGCTGGTCGGCGTGATCACGCGCGGCGCGTAGGCCGCGCCGTCGGACTTGCCGCTCAGCGGCGGGACGACGAGAGCGCCACGGGGCTGGCGTCGGCGACGGGCAGATCCGGCGACACCAACGCGCGCCAGCGGCATCCCCCCGGGCAGTACATCTGCACGAAGAAGCTGTCAGCGCCCGCTTGGGCCGCCGCCACGTGCACCACGCCGCCCGACGTCACCGCGCCCGACGCCGGATCGCCCGGCCCGGCAGCGGCGCAGATGTGCTGTTCCGGCGGCAGGCCGCGGTCCGAGTCGAGGCACCAGAACCAAGCGCTCTTGCCCCGCGCCGCTGGCTCCACGTCCACCCGCAGGCGCAGGTCACCGGCCATCATTGGCACGGCGAGCCGGCCGCTGCCGGTCGCGCTGGCGGCGAACGCCGGCTCCGGCAGCGCGGGCGCGTGCGTGCTCGCGCCGCCCCCGCTGATGAAGTAGGCACTGGTCCCGCAGATCGCCAGGATGACGACCCAGAACGCGCCGCGTCCGTGGGATGCGGCCCACGCGAGGTGACGCCGCCACGGCGGGAGCGCTCCGGCGCGCTCGCGCGGGAACGGCAGCGGCCGCGTCGGAGGCTCGGCCGCTTCGGCGTCGGCGCGCAGCGTCAGCAGGCGCTCTTCGAGCGCGTCGAGCGCGGGCGCGAGGCGGCGCGGCTCGGTCGCCGTGCGCGTCTTCTTGGCCGGGCGAATGATGGCCATCGCTTCTGCTCCATCCCTGGGTCCGCTTCGTCTTGTAGCGGCGATGCTAACAAAGATCGGCCCGCATCGGCGCCGGATCGCTTGACATCCGCTTGACATCGCGACTCCCGGTGCCGGCGCGACCGGCGATTCCCTACGGTCGCCGCCGGTGCTACCGTGACCGCAGCCACGCAAAGGAGGAGCAGCATGCAGACCGGCAGCTTCCGCGGGTTCGACGTCGCCCTGCACGACCCGGGCATCGCCCTGATCACGATGAACCAGCCGGACCGCCTCAACGGCATGACCCAGGGCATGAAGCGCGACCTCGTCGAGACGGTCACGCAGGCGCAGATGGACGACGGCGTCCGCGTCCTCGTCATCACCGGCAGCGGCCGCGCCTTCTCCGCTGGCGACGACATCAGCGGCCGCCGCCCGCCCGGCGCCGGCGACGCGCTCGTGCCGGAGATTCCGCCGGGTCACCACAACGCCATGGGCACGTACGACGGCCTGCGCTGGCTCTCGCAGCCGCTCAACACGACGCTGCGCAACTGCGACAAGCTCACCATCGCCGCCATCAACGGCGTCGCCATCCAGACCGGCTTTTCGATGGCGCTCTCGTGCGACTTCCGCATCGCCGCCGCCGGCGCGCGCATGGGCAGCGGCACGCTGCGCTTCGCCCTGCTGCCCGACGAGGGCGGCCAGTACCTGCTCGTGCAACTGCTGGGCGTCGCGCGGGCGATGGACTTCCTGATCCGCAACCGCATCGTCACGGCGGAGGAGGCGCACGCGCTGGGACTGGTCCACGAGGTCGCGCCGCCGGAGGAGCTGCTGGACCGCGCGATGGCGCTGGCCCGCGAGCTGGCCAACGGCCCGCAGGTCGCCATGCGCCTGCTCAAGCGGACGATCTACAACGCCGCGGAACTCACCTTCGCGCAGGCGCTCGACGACATCGCCGCGAAGACCGCCATCACGGACCACCATCCCGACGCCGTCGAGGGTATCCGTGCCTTCCAGCAAAAGCAGGCGCCCAAATTCAACGTCTGGCTGGAGGGGAAGTAGCGCGAGCGGATCCGCGGTGCGGGCGCTACCCCGTCGTCTGGCGCGTCCAGCTCGCCAGGTCGAAGAAGTCGCGCCACGCGGCGATCTTGCCGTCGCGCACCTCGAACGTGCCCATCACGTCCAGCTTCACCGTCTTGTCGCCGATCTTGAACGTGTCCACGCGCTCCGCCAGCACGACGTTGCCGTCGGCGGCGATGTGCTTGATCTCGAACTTCACGTCCGACGCCGGCGCCAGGATCATCGCCAGCAGCGCCTTGATCGCGTCCTTGCCCTGCGCCGGCGCCATCGGCATGTTGTGGTACACCCCGTCGTCCGTGAACGAGTCGAGGATGCGCTGCTGGTCCAGCGCTTCCCATGCCTTGCAGAAGTCCAGTACGACCTGTTTCGCGTCTGCCATCATCGCCTCCTTGTAGCCGGGCGATCATACGCGCCGCGGCAGCCTGTGGCCAGTTCAGGGAGCGCCGCGGTCCTTGCCCGTGCTGTGGCGGTAGTACACCACCTCTACGTCCGACAACGTCACCAGGCCGTCGCCCGCCATCTCGTCGATGATCGGCAGCACCCGCCCGATGCGCTCGGCGCGGTCCACCACCTCGATCACCAGCGGCAGGTCCTCCGACAGGCGCAGGATGTGCGCCGAGTGGATGCGGCTGTTCGCGCCGAAGCCCTCGACCGCGCGCAGCACCGTCGCGCCGGCGACGCCCTCCTGCCGCAGCCGCTCCACGAGCGCCGTCGCCAGCGGCTTGCCGTGCCACTTGTCCGCCTCGCCGATGTAGATCCGGAGCATCTTCGCGGGGCCCGTCAGGTCCATCGCACCACCTCCGCTGCCGTCGTCAGAGCGCGCGCGCCAGCGCCGTGCCGGCGTACACCGCCATCATCCCGCAGACGATGCTGCCGGCGATGTTGAGCGACGCGCCCAGCATGTTCCGCATCTCCATCATCTGCATCGTCTCCCACGTCCACGACGAGAACGTGGTGAAGCCGCCCAGGAAGCCCACGGCCACCAGCAGCCGCAGCTGGGGCGGCCACATGAAGCGCTCCTCGCTCAGCGTCAGGAAGAGGCCGATCAGGAACGAGCCCACGATGTTCACCGTGAACACGCCGAGGCCCGTCGGCCCGTCCCACTGTGTGACGCGCCCCGTCACGTAGTAGCGGGACACCGTGCCCACCGCGCCGCCGATCGCCAGATAGAGAACGTTCATAGCAAAGAAAAAGCCCCTACCGCCGTTGGTAGGAGCCATCAGCCCTCGCGGGCAGTCCGGGCGAGCCCCATCGCCCGTAGCCGATGCTCCAGTGTAGTGCGGAGCGCCGGCTACGGGCAACGGGTCGCGTCATCACGCTACGGGCGGCGTTTCCTGCTTCGGCTGCCGCGGCATGAAGATGTAGTTCTGCACAACGGCCGCCGCCGATGCTCCGCCGATCGGACCAACCCAGTAAATCCAGGCGTCCTTCCACGTTCCGTCGACGAGCGCCACGCCGAAGTGGCGCGACGGGTTCATCGCGGCGCCCGTCAAAGGACCGCCCATGAGGATGTCCATCGTGATCGTCAGGCCGATGGCGAGCGGCGCAATGGCGCCTGCCCCGCGATTGTCGACCGCAACGCCATAGATCACGTACATCAGAAAGAATGACAGGATCATCTCGATGATCAGGGCGTTCGCCCGCCCCACGATGATGAAGTCGTTGTCCGGATTGCCTCCGTAATTTACCGAAGGAATCGCCTGCGTGAGCGTCGCGTTCGACTGATCGAAGAGCTTCTTGAGGATGAGTGCAGCGACGACGGCGCCGAACAACTGTGCCACGATGTAGGCGATGGACTTGATCGTGCCGATCCTGCCGCCCAGCCAGAGACCTACCGTGACGGCGGGGTTGTAGTGCCCTCCCGAGATGTGGCCCGCCGCGGCGACCATCAGTCCTATGGCGAGGCCGTGCGCGAGCGCCACCATGACGAGTGTGCCGCCGTTGCCGTATCCCTGCGTCACCGCCAGCAAGATCGAGCCGGCGCCGAGGAATGTCAGCGCGAACGGCCCGATGAACTCCGCGATGAGCGGCCTGATCCACTGCTCCAGCAGGTCCGCCGGCAGGAAGTTCTCCGCGTTCAGTTCCCGCGCCGGAACCATCATGTCGTTGTCGGCCATGTTTCCTCCGCCGAATTGCTAAAGAGCGTAACCGGTTACAGGGATCATCGTAGATTTACGGGCGCTGGCTGTCAATAGCGCTGATCGGGGCAGGACGCGCGCCGAAGCAGCACTACGGCTCGGGCACCAGAACGTCTAGGCCGGGCACGCGCACAAAGTGCCGCAGGTTCCGCGTTACCACCGTCATGCCGAACCGCAGTGCAGTTGACGCGATGAGCAGGTCGTTGTCCGGGACGAGATTGCCGTTCGCCCGCAACGCGCCCCGCACCTCCGCCCAGATCTCCGCCACGGTGGCGGTTACGTCCAGTACGTCGATACCCGCAACGAAGTCCCACCAGCGGACAGCGTTGAGGGCGCGCTCTCGCGAGTAGAGCACGCCCTCAAGCACTTCGCCGAACGTGATAACGCTGATCGCCAGCCCGTCAGCTCGAATATCCTGGACCATCCTTCTCAGCGATTCTTCTCGTCTTCGGATGGCTTTGATACAGATGTCGCTGTCCAGCAGGTACTTCGCCGCCATCGTCGCCGACCTCCGGTTCATCATCGTCCAGCGAGAGGCGGCGCGCGCTCGCGCCCTCCTCTCGCCAGCGATACACGTTCGCCGCCAGCTCCTCGGCCTCGATGCCCGCCCAGCCGGCCGCCATGGCGGCGTCCATGCGCTCGGCGCCCCCCGGCTCCGCGCGCCGGGAGAGCGCCCGCTCGTACTCCTCCTCGACAGCGGCACTCCCTGGCTCGTAGCGGGCGGGCTCCGGCTCGTACCGCACAAGCAAGGCCACGGGCACGCCGCCCTTGGCGATAACGATGTCCTCGCGCTCGAGGGCGCGCAGCACCTCGCCCAGGTGAACGCGAAGCTCAGTGGCGGCCATGATCCGGCGTTTCTTCTTCATAACTCATCGATTTTACTCGATATCCATCGATCCTGTCAAGGAGTACTGCCGCATTCCAGGCAACAAGAAAGGCGGCTCGTCTGGCCACCCCTCTCGATTCGAATCTTCTGTCTCGGATCGCCCCGACCAGCCGCGGTCAGAGCAGCGGGCGCGCCGTCGGCTCGATCGGCGCTGCGAGTTGCGTCTCCCCCGCGAGGTGTCGGTCGACGCCGGCGGCGCACGAGCGCCCCTCCGCGATCGCCCACACGATGAGGCTCTGGCCTCGCCCCATGTCACCGCAGGCGAACACGCCCGGCACGCTGGTCATGAACGAGCCGTCGCGCGCGACGTTGCCGCGCGCGTCGAAGCCGACGCCAAGGCTCTCGAGCAATCCATCCCGTTCAGGGCCCACAAAGCCCATCGCCAACAGGACGAGCTCGCAGGGCAGCTCGAAGTCGGTGCCCTCGATCTTCTCGAAGCGGCCGTCCACCATCTCGACCTCGTAGGCGACCAGCGCACGCACGATCCCGTCTTCGTCGCCGACGAAGCGTTCCGTGTTCACGCTGAAGACGCGCTCGCCGCCTTCCTCATGGGCCGACGACACGCGGAAGACGTTCGACCACATCGGCCACGGGTTCGTGGGCGCGCGGCGCTCGGGCGGCCGCGGCAGGATCTCGAACTGGTGGACCGACAGGGCGCCCTGGCGGTGCGCGGTGCCGAGACAGTCGGCGCCGGTGTCGCCGCCACCGATGATCACGACGCGCTTGCCGGCCGCCGTAATCGTGGGCTCCGGCAGGTCGCCCTCCTGCACCCGGTTGCCGATCGGTAGGTACTCCATGGCCTGGTGAATCCCGCGCAGCTCGCGTCCGGGGATCGGGAGGTCGCGCGCGGCGGTCGCGCCGCCGGCGAGGACCGTCGCGTCGAACCCGCGGAGTTCGGACACCGCGACGTCGACACCCACGTTGGCGTTCACGCGGAACTCGGTGCCCTCGGCGCGCATCTGGTCGAGCCGGCGGTCGAGGTGCCGCTTCTCCATCTTGAACTCGGGGATGCCGTACCTGAGCAGCCCACCGATGCGGTCGGCGCGCTCGAACACCACGACGTCGTGTCCGGCGCGCGTCAGCTGTTGGGCCGCGGCCAGGCCCGCCGGGCCCGATCCGACGACGGCTACACGCTTACCGGTCCGAACCGACGGCACGATCGGCTGGATCCAGCCTTCGGCCCACGCACGATCGACGATCTCGACTTCCACCTGCTTGATTGTGACCGGGTCCTGGTTGATCCCGAGCACGCACGACGCCTCACACGGCGCGGGGCAAAGCCGCCCCGTGAACTCGGGGAAGTTGTTCGTGGCGTGCAGCCGCTCGATCGCCTCTCGCCAATGATCTCGGTATACGAGGTCGTTCCAGTCGGGGATCAGGTTGCCGAGCGGGCACCCGTTGTTGCAGAACGGGATCCCGCAATCCATGCAGCGGCCGGCCTGCTGCTTGAGCGTGTCGCGCTCGAACGGCTCGTACACCTCGCGCCAATCGTGGAGCCGCACCGACACCGGGCGCCGCTTGGGTGTGATCCGTCCCCATCTCAGGAAGCCGTTCGTCTCACCCATGTGCCGCCGCCATGACCCGTTTGAGCGTCTCTTCCTCGGACCAGCCCGACGCGGCCGCCTCGTGCATGACGGCGAGCACACGCTTGAAGTCCTGGGGCATCACCTTGCGGAACGACTCGACTTCGCTCTCCCACTGTGTGAGCAAGCGGTCGGCGACATCGGAGCCAGTGAGCTCGCGATGACGCTCGACCGTCGCGCGCAGCCACTCACGGTCGTCGAGCGTGAGCGGTTCGAGCTCCACCATTTGGTAGTTGACCAGCGCGGGAAAGCGGTCGTCAGGGTCATAGACGTACGCGACCCCACCTGACATCCCGGCGGCGAAGTTCCGCCCGGTCGGTCCCAGCACGACCACCCGTCCGCCGGTCATGTACTCGCATCCGTGGTCGCCGATACCTTCGGCGACCGCCGTCGCGCCGGAGTTACGCACGCAGAACCGCTCGCCCACCATGCCGCGCAGGTACGCCTCACCCGACGTCGCGCCGTAGAGCACGACGTTGCCGGCGAGGACGTTGTCCTCGGCCGCGAAGAGCGCGTCCCGATCGGGGTGCACGATCACAATACCGCCGGACAGGCCCTTCGCGGTGTAGTCGTTGGCGTCGCCTTCAAGTCGCAGCGTGATGCCGCGAGGTACGAACGCGCCGAAGCTCTGACCCGCCGATCCGCGCAGGTGAATGCGGATCGTGTTGTCAGGAAGTCCGGCGCCACCCCACCGCTTCGTCACCTCTGAGCCGAGCATCGTGCCCACGGAGCGGTTCGTATTGCGAACGGGAGCCTCGATCTCGACGCAGCTTCCGTCAGCGAGCGCGGCGGCGGCCTGCTCGATGAGTTGGCGATCGAGGGCCCGTTCGAGGCCATGATCCTGACCACGGCTGCAGAAGCGGGCGCTCTCGTACGGGTTGTCCGCCTCCGCGAGGATGGGCGCAAGATCGAGGCCGTGCGCCTTCCAGTGGTCGATTGCCGCTCTCACGTCGAGCACCTCGGTATGCCCGATCGCTTCGGCGATCGAGCGGAAGCCCAGTGCCGCGAGGTACTCGCGCACCTCTTCGGCGATGAACTCGAAGAAGTTGACGACGAACTCCGGCTTCCCGGAGAAGCGCTTGCGCAGCTCGGGATTCTGGGTCGCGATCCCGACCGGACAGGTGTCGAGGTGGCAGACGCGCATCATCACGCAACCGCTCACGACGAGTGGCGCGGTGCCGAAACCGAACTCCTCGCCCCCGAGCAGCGCGGCGATCAACACGTCGCGCCCCGTCTTCAACTGTCCGTCGACCTGCACAACGATCCGGTCGCGCAGGCCGTTGCGCATGAGCGTCTGCTGCGTCTCGGCAAGGCCGAGTTCCCAGGGCGCGCCAGCGTGTTTGATCGACGTGAGCGGCGACGCGCCGGTGCCGCCGTCATGGCCCGAGATGAGCACGACATCGCTGTGCGCCTTCGCCACGCCGGCGGCAACCGTGCCAACGCCCACCTGGGCGACGAGCTTCACGTGCACGCGCGCGGCCGGGTTGGCGTTCTTCAGGTCGTGGATGAGCTGCTTGATGTCCTCGATCGAATAGATGTCGTGATGCGGCGGCGGGCTGATCAGGCCGACGCCCGGTGTGGAGTACCGGGTCCTGGCAATCCATGGGTACACCTTGTGGCCGGGGAGCTGACCGCCTTCGCCAGGCTTCGCGCCCTGGGCCATCTTGATCTGGAGATCGTCCGCGTTGACGAGGTACTCAGACGTCACACCGAAGCGGCCCGACGCAACCTGGTGCACGGCCGAACGACGGAGATCGCCGTTCGCATCGCGCACGTAGCGGTCGGCGTCTTCGCCGCCCTCGCCGGTGTTGGACTTGGCACCGATCCGGTTCATCGCAATGGCGAGAGTCTCGTGCACTTCCTTCGAGATCGAACCGTACGACATCGCCCCGGTCGCGAAGCGCTTGGTGATCTCGCTCGCGGGTTCCACCTCGTCGATCGGGACGGGCGGGCGCACACCCTCGCGGAGCGTGAACAAGCCGCGCAGCGTGGCCAGGCGCTTCGACTGGTCGTCCACAAGGCGCGTGTACTCCTTGTAGACGTCGTATCGCTTGGCTCGCGTCGCGTGCTGGAGCTTGAACACGGTTTCGGGGTTGAAGAGGTGGTACTCGCCCTCGCGGCGCCACTGGTACTCGCCGCCCAGCTCGAGATCGCGATGAGCGAGCTCGGCGGGTCGGGGGGCGTAGGCGCGCCGGTGGCGACACGCGACCTCTTCCGCGATTTCGTCGAGGCCGATGCCACCGAGTCGCGATACCGTGCCGGTGAAGTACTCGTCCACAAGTTCGTGGCCCAGCCCGATGGCCTCGAAGACCTGCGCCGCCCGGTACGAAGCCACGGCGGAGATGCCCATCTTCGACATCACCTTCAGCACACCCTTGCCGGCTGCCTTCACGTAGTTCTTGATGGCCTGGTGCGGGGCCATCTCACCCAGCCCGTAGAGCCCTTGCGCGACGAGGTCCTCTATCGACTCGAAGGCGAGGTACGGGTTGATCGCGCCCGCGCCGTACCCGATGAGCAAGGCCATGTGGTGCACCTCACGCGCGTCACCGGTCTCCAGCACCAGACCCACCTGGGTGCGCTTGAGCTCACGGATGAGGTGGTGATGCACCGCGGACACGAGCAGTAACGAAGGGATCGGGGCAAGGTCCGGCCCGGAGTCGCGATCCGAGAGCACGATGATCCGCACGCCCTGTGCGATCGCCGCCGACGCTTCGGCCCGCACGCGGTCGAGTGCTTCGCGCAACGCCGCCCCGCCACCCGCGACCCGGTAGAAGCCCGAGATCACGCGTGCCGCGAACTCCGGCCGGTCGCCGTCGTCGTTGATGTGGATGAGCTTGGCCAGCTCGTCGTTGTCGAGGATCGGGAAGGGCAGAGCGATCTGGTGACACGCGTCGGGCTGGGCGTCAAGCAGGTTGCCCTCGGCGCCGATCGTCGACGCGAGCGAGGTGACGAGCTCTTCACGGATCGCGTCGAGCGGCGGATTCGTGACCTGCGCGAAGAGCTGCTGAAAGTAGTCGAACAGCAGCCGGGAACGCACCGACAACACCGCCACCGGCGTGTCGGAGCCCATCGAGCCGATCGCCTCGGTCCCTGTTTTGGCCATCGGCGCCACGAGGAGCTTCAGCTCCTCGTGCGTGTACCCGAACGTCATCTGGCGTCGGACCACCGACTGGTGCGAATAGACCATGTGCGCCCGGTCAGGCAGATCACTCAGGTGCACGAGACCCTGTTCGCACCATTGCTCGTACGGATGCGCCGTAGCGAGCGTGGACTTGATCTCTTCGTCCTCGACGACGCGGCCCAGGGAGGTGTCGACAAGGAACATCTTCCCCGGCTGCAGCCGGCCCTTCTTGACCACGCGCGCCGGGTCGATGTCGACCACGCCGGTCTCGCTCGCCATGATCACCCGGTTGTCGTCGGTGACCCAGTAGCGGCTCGGCCGCAAGCCGTTGCGGTCGAGCACCGCGCCGATCACGGTGCCGTCTGTGAACGCGATCGATGCGGGCCCGTCCCACGGCTCGATGAGCGACGCGTGGTAGCGATAGAACGCGCGCTTGGCCGCCGACATCGTGGCGTGGTTCTCCCACGCCTCCGGGATCATCATCAGCACCGCGTGCGCGAGCGAGCGGCCGCCGAGATGCAAGAGCTCGAGGCACTCGTCGAAGCTCGCGGTGTCGGACGATTCGTCCGTGATGATCGGGAAGGCGCGCTCCAGGTCGGGAATCAATGGTGTTGAGATCTGCGCGGAGCGCGCGCGCATCCAGTTGCGATTGCCCTGCACCGTGTTGATCTCGCCGTTGTGGGCGAGGTAGCGGTACGGGTGCGCGAGCGGCCACGATGGGAACGTATTGGTCGAGAACCTGCTGTGCACCAGCGCGAGCGCCGACTCGATGCGCGGGTCGCGCAACTCGACGAAGAACTCACCGAGCTGCGGCGTCGTCAACATACCCTTGTAGACCAGCGTACGGCTCGATAGCGAGGGGAAGTAGATCGACAGGTCGGCGGGGATCTCGTGCTCGATCCGGTTGCGCAGCACGAACAGCTTGCGGTCAAGGTCGATGCCCGCCGACCCCGCCGGGTCGGTGACGAAGCAGTGCCAGAAGCCGGGCATCACCGCGCGCGCGGTCGGCCCGATCATCGAGTCGTCGACGGGAACGCTTCGCCAGCCGATGACCCGCAGACCCTGTTCCTCGGCGAGGTCCTCCACCACGCTGCGCGCCTTCATGGCCGCGTTCGCCTCCGATGGGAGGAACGCGAGCCCGACGCCATAGGCGCCGGCGGGCGGGAGCGAGAACCGGGTGACGCCGCGGAGGAACGCATCCGGTACCTGGATGAGAATCCCCGCGCCGTCACCGGTGTTGACCTCGGCGCCCGATGCGCCGCGATGGTCGAGATTGCAGAGCGCGCCGAGAGCTGTGGCGACGATGTCGTGGCTCTTGGCCCCCGTGACGTCGACGACGAAGCCAACGCCACACGCGTCGTGCTCGAAGCGGGGGTCATAGAGACCGCTCGCTTCGGGCAACGCGCTGAACGGCAGAGGTCGCCTTGTCAGCTCCTCGGGAGTGGGCACGTTTCCTCGCTTCTGGTGATCATGGTCCCGTCGCCGGTCCTGGCGTCTGCGTCCGGCGCACCCCGGTGCGACGGGCACCCGGCGATATCGGAAGCAAATCCGGTACCGCAGGCACCCCGCTCTGGATCGGGCCTGTACAGCGGATATTCCACGTCTAACCCTGCTTGCGCGATGTGAAGTGGGGCAATTGTAACACACTTCACAATCGATGCCAGTCCGCCCGCGCCAGCTTCGGCCCGGACTCGCCGGAGAATTGAATAAGGGTCGCCACAGCGACCCCCCTCAGCCCCGGGACGGCAGTGCCGCTCCGACGAGAAGACCTTTGAATTGCACGATACTACCCTAGCCCTCCAGCTTTGACAAGACCACCGGCTCCGATTCCGTCTCGCTCAGGCGCGGAGCGCCTGCTCGGCCGGCCACCAGCGCTTGACGTGAGCCGCCGACCTGTCGCACACTCGCTTCACATTTCGCAGCCACAAGTTCGGAAAGGAGCTCCACCCATGGCCGGTCGCAAGTACGGCGTGATCCTCTACGCGCGCACCCCGTCCAACTACGCGGCGATGTCCGCCGCCGAGCGCGCGAAGCCCGGCAAGGCGTTCGAGCAGACGCTGAAGCAGTACGCCGGCAAGGTGGACCTGCTGCGGCGCTACTGGACCAGCACGTTCACCACCGAGTCGTCCGACGTGTTCGTGATGGAGTGCGACGACCCGGCACAGATGCACGCATTCCAGGAGGACCTCGACAGGGCGATGGCGCGCGGCGGCGGCGACCCCGGCCGCTTCGGCACCACCGTGCACGTCACCTTCGGCATCAACCCCGACGCCGACGCGCCAAAGGCGAAGGCGCGCAAGTAGCCGCACATCGCACGAGAACAGAGACGGCGGCCGATTTCGCGGCCGCCGCCTCTCTTGAGTTCTGTTGTCTGTTGTCTGTCTAGTAGCCGCCACAGGCGGCGCTACCAGATCCCCAGCTGCATCTTCACGTCGTCGCTCGCCATCGTCTTCGGATCCCACGGCGGCGAGAACGTCAGCTTGTTGATCACCTGCTTCACGCCCGGCAGGTCGATCAGCACGTCCTGGATCTGACCGTCGATCACGGCGCCCAGCGGGCAACCCGGGCTCGTCAGCGTGTACGTCACCGTCACGACGCCGTCGTCCGTGATCTCGACGCCGTACACCAGGCCCAGTTCCACGATGCTCATGTGGATCTCCGGGTCGAAAACGTCCTTCACCCGCTCCATCACCAGCTCTTCTGACAGCAGGCCCTTCACCGACATGCCCCGTCCCTCCACTCATCTCTGACTTCGAACTACGAACTACCCACGTCAGACGTCAAACGTCAGCTTTCGTCGCGCCGCACCACGCCGTCGCCCTTTTCGTGCTGCTCGATGCCGTCCGCCAGCGTGTGCCACGCCAGCGTCGCGCACTTCACGCGCACCGCGAACTTCGCGACGCCCTGCAGCGCCTCGAGGTCGCCCAGGTCCTCCGGCACCACCGCGTCCGGCTCCATCATCATCTGCTTGAACTCGTCGCTCAGGCGCCGGATCTGGGCGATGTCCTTGCCCTGCACCAGCTCCGACATCATCGAACTCGACGCCTGGCTGATCGAACAGCCGCGCCCCTTGATGCCGATCCCGCTCAGGCGCTCGCCGTCGAACGCCAGCTGCATCTCGATCTCGTCGCCGCATACGGGGTTGTACCCCTCGGCGATCACGTCGGCGTGATCGAGCGGTTCATGGTGGCGCGGGTGCTTATAGTGGTCGAGGATCAGCTCACGGTAGAGCTCATCCAGCTCCAACTCTTGCGACATTGCCGAATATCCGGTCCGTCGCGCGGATGCCCTCGATCAGCGCGTCGACCTCGTCCTTCCTGTTGTACACGTAGAAGCTCGCGCGCGCCGTTGCCACCGCGCCCAGGCGGCGCATCAGCGGCTGCGCGCAGTGGTGCCCCGCGCGGATCGCGATCGCGTGCTGGTCCAGCACCTGGCTCAGGTCGTGCGGGTGCAGATCGCCGTAGTTGAAAGCGACCGCGCCGCCCTTCTCCTCCGCGTCCAGCGGCCCGTACAGGGTCACACCATCGACGCCGCGCAGCCGCTCGATCGCGTAGCGGGTGATCTCGATCTCGTGCGCCCGCACCGCGTCCATGCCGAGCCCTTCGAGGTAGTCGATCGCCGCGCCGAAGGCGATCACGTCGGCGATGTTCGGAGTACCGGCCTCGAACTTGTTCGGCAGGTCGGCGTAGGTGCTCGTCTCGTACGTGACGCGCTTGATCATCTCGCCGCCGCCCAGGTACGGGTCCATCGCTTCGAGGATCTCGCGCCGGCCCCACAGCACGCCGACGCCCGTGGGCCCCAGCATCTTGTGCGACGAGAACGCCAGGAAGTCGCAGCCCAGCTCCTGCACGTCCACGCGCATGTGCGGCACGCTCTGCGCGCCGTCCACCACGACGACCGCGCCGAAGCGGTGCGCCACCTCCGCGATCTTGCGGATCGGGTTGATCGTGCCCAGCACGTTCGACATCTGCGAGATCGCCACGATCTTCGTGCGCTCGCCAATCTTCGCCAGCACGTCGTCCCAGTCCAGCTTGCCCGCGTCGTCGATGTCGATCACGCGCAGCGTGGCGCCCGTCGCCTGCGCGATGAGTTGCCACGGGATCAGGTTGCTGTGGTGCTCCATCGCCGAGAAGACGATCTCGTCGCCCGGCCGCAGGTACTTGCGCCCCCAGGCGTTCGAGACCAGGTTCAGCGACTCGGTCGCGTTGCGCGTGAAGATGACTTCTTCCGCCGGATGCGGCGCGTTGATGAAGCGGCCCGCCTTCAGGCGCGCGCCCTCGTACGCCGCCGTGGCCTCCTCCGCCAGCGTGTGCAGCCCTCGATGGATGTTCGCGTTGTAGTGCTCGTAGTAGTGCACCAGCGCGTCGATCACCTGGCGCGGCTTCTGCGTCGTCGCGGCGTTGTCCAGGTACACCAGCGTCTTGCCGTGTACCTGCCGCTCCAGGATGGGGAAGTCTTTGCGGATCTCGTCTACGTTGTACGTGTCACTCACCGAAGCTCTCTAGCCCGCATCCACCTGCACGTCGTCGCCTTCGACGCGTACGGGGTACGTCCGCACCGGGCGCACCGCGGGCAGCACGGCCGGGCGTCCCGTCGTCACGTCGAACTTCGCGCCATGGCGCGGGCACTCGACGAGATTGCCCTGCAACTCGCCCTGGTCCAGTGGGCCGCCGTCGTGCGTGCACACGTCATCGATCGCGTAGAAGCGCCCGTTCACGTTGCACAGCGCGATGCGCGCGCCAGCCACGTCGTGCACGCTGATCGTGCCCGGCGGCGTGTCCGTTACCCTTGCGACCGTTACGAAACTCATCCCTGTTGCCTTCACTTGCCGCCGAAACCGGGCGGGATGTCTACGCGCTCAGCATCTCGTCGAACGTCAGCTCGCCGGCGCGGCCGCCCGCCTTCACCAGCACCGCGTCCAGCACGCGCTGCCGCAGCGCCACGTCCGGGATGCGGTTGATGACGCTGGCGAAGAAGCCCTCGATCAGCATCTGCTCCGCCACCTTGCGCGGGATCGCTCGCGCTTCGAGATAGAACAACTCGTTCTCGTCTACCGGGCCCGCCGTCGCGCCGTGGCTGCACTTCGACACGTCGTGCGCCTTGATCTCCAGGATCGGGATCGGCGCGGCCTTCGCGTGCTCGCTCAGCAGCAGGTTGCGCGACGTCTGGTTCGCCTCGCTGCCGCCGGCGGTCTCGTTGATCCGCGTGATCCCGTACCACACGAACGACGCGCTGTCCGTCATCGCCGACTTGAACTGCAGGTCGCTCACCGTGTGCTTGCCATCGTGGTTCTGCAGCGTGTTGTAGTCGAAGTGCTGCTTGCCGTCGCCGAACGTCACACCCAGCAGATCGACGCGCGATCCCGGCTGCCCCATCTCCGTGTCGATGCGCATCTTCGTGACCTTGCCGCCGATGCCGGCCGCGAGCGCCAGGAAGTGCGCGTCCCGCCCGACGATCGCCCGGACGGTGTTGAAGTTGCTGACGTTCTGGCCCCAGCGGTTCACCGCGTAGTACTCGACGCGCGCGCCGTCGCCGACGAAGATCTCGACCGCGCCGCTGACGAACGCCGGTTCCGCGCCTTCCGCCGACAGCACCTCGTCGACGAACGTCACCTTCGCGCCGCGCTCCGCCACGATCAGCGTGCGCGGGAAGAGCGCCAGCCGCTCGCTCGATATCCCCGTCGCCAGCTGCACCGGCAGGTCGATCTCCACGTCCTTCGGCACGTACAGGAAGCAGCCGCCGCTCCACAACGCCGCGTTCAGCGCGATGTACTTCCACTCGTCTTGCTTCACGGCCGTGCTGAGATACTTCTGCAGCAGGTCGCCGTGCTCGCGCGCGGCCGCGTGCAGGTCCATCAGGATCACGCCCTTCGCGCGCAGGTCGTCCCGGAGCTGCGTGAACACGACGTCGGAGTCCTGCTGGAAGATCCGCCCCGCCGACGGGCCGCCGTCCCACGCGCTGCGCAGCGCCTCCGGGAGCGCGTCCGGCGAAGTCACCGGCACCGACGCGCTGAGCGCGCGCATGCCGTCGAACGTCATCGCGCGCACGTCCGTGCGGCGCCACTCTTCATCGCTGGGGTCGGGGAAGTCCATCGTCTCGAACGCGCGCCACGCGCCGTTGCGCCGCTCGCGCAGCCACGCCGGCTCGTCGCGCCGCGCCGACACGGAGTCCACGTCGGCCTGCGTCAGCCCCGTGATTCCGGGAGTCAGGGTTGTTTCCGTCATAATCTCACCATCCGGCCGGGGCGTACCGCCCGGCCCTGTGCTCTTCATCGCGCGCGTGTCCAAGCGCTGGCCCTCGAGGCCGCTACCCGACAGCGCCTTCCATCTGCAGCTCGATGAGGCGGTTCAGCTCCACCGCGTACTCCATCGGCAGCTCCTTCACGATCGGCTCCACGAAGCCGTTGACGATCATCTTCGTCGCGTCGACCTCGCTGAGGCCGCGGCTCTGCAGGTAGAAGAGCTGGTCCTCGCCGACCTTCGAGACCGAGGCCTCGTGGCCGATGTTCACCTGCTCCTCCTCGATCTCCATCAGCGGATACGTGTCCGAGCGCGACTCCTCGTCCAGCAGCAGCGCGTCGCAGCGCACCGTCGCCTTCGAGCGGAACGCGCCCGGGTACACCTTCAGCGCGCCGCGGTAGCTCGTGCGGCCGCTGCCCTTCGACACCGACTTCGAGATGATCGTCGAGGTCGTGTCCGGCGCCACGTGCACGATCTTCGCGCCCGCGTCCTGGTGCTGGCCGGGGCCCGCCATCGCCAGCGAGAGGATCTCGCCGTGCGCATGCGGCTCCATCAGGTACACGCTGGGGTACTTCATCGTCAGGCGCGAGCCCAGGTTGCCGTCCACCCACTCCATCACCGCGCCCTCGTACGCCGCGGCGCGCTTGGTCACGAGGTTGTAGACGTTCGTCGACCAGTTCTGGATCGTCGTGTAGCGCACGCGCGCGTTCTTCTTCACGATGATCTCGACGACGGCGCTGTGTAGCGCGTCGGTCGAGTACGTCGGTGCCGTGCAGCCTTCGACGTAGTGGACGTAGCTGCCTTCCTCGGCGATGATCAGCGTCCGCTCGAACTGGCCCATGTTCTCTTTGTTGATGCGGAAGTAGGCCTGGAGCGGGATGTCCACCTTCACGCCGGCCGGCACATACACGAAGCTGCCGCCCGACCACACCGCGCTGTTCAGCGCCGCGAACTTGTTGTCCGCCGGCGGCACGATCGTCCCGAAGTACTGCTGCATCAGCTCCGGGTAGTCGCGTACCGCGCTGTCCGTGTCCGTGAAGATCACGCCCAGCTTCTCCAGGTCCGCGCGGATGCTGTGATACACCACCTCGGAGTCGTACTGCGCGCCCACGCCGGCGATCAGCGACTTCTTCTCCGCCTCCGGGATGCCCAGCTTGTCGAACGTGTCCTTGATGTACTCCGGCACGTCCGACCAGTCGGCCTCCGGGCGGTCCGACGCCCGCGCGTAGTAGTAGATGTCGTTGAAGTCCAGGTCGTAGTTCTGGATGCTGCCGCCCCAGAAGCCCGTCGGCATCGGCTTCTCGAGGAAGTGGTGGTACGACTTCAGGCGGAAGTCCGTCATCCACTGCGGCTCGTTCTTCACCTTCGAGATCTCGCGCACCACGTCCTCGCTCAACCCCTTCTCGGTGCGATACGTGTACGTGGCGTTGTCGTTGTCGTTGAAGCCGAACTTGTAGCCATCGGCCGCCGGCAGGTTCGGTGTGATCTTGGCAACCATCAGGCCTTCTCCCCGGTCGCCGCCAGCGCGGGACCGTACTTCGCGATCACGGGGTCGTACCCCTCCGCCTCCAGCTGCAACGCCAGGTCCGCCCCGCCCGACTGGATGATCCGCCCGGCGAACAGGATATGCACGAACTGCGGCTTGATGTAGTTCAGCAGGCGCTGGTAGTGCGTGATCAGCACGATGCCCAGCTTCGGGCTCGTCAGCGCGTTCACGCCCTCCGCCACCGTCCGCAGCGCGTCGATGTCGAGGCCCGAGTCCGTCTCGTCCATCACCGCCAGGTCGGGGTCCAGGATGCCCATCTGCAGGATCTCGGCGCGCTTCTTCTCGCCGCCGGAGAACCCCTCGTTCACGTAGCGCCGCGCAAACTGCTCGTCCATCTTCAGCATCTTCATCGTGGAGAGCAGCTTCTCGCGGAACTCGCGCACCGGCACGTCCTCGCCGCGCACGGCCTTCATCGCCTGGCGCAGGAAGTTCACCATCGTCACGCCCGGGATGCTCGTCGGATACTGGAACGCCAGGAAGATGCCGCGCCGTGCGCGCTCGTCCGGCGACAGCCCGGCGAGGTCCTCGCCTTTGAAGATCATCGAGCCGCCGGTGATCTGATAGCGCGGGTGCCCCATCAGGGCGTTCGCCAGCGTGCTCTTGCCGGAGCCGTTCGGCCCCATGATCGCGTGCACCTCGCCGCGGTTGACCGTCAGGTCGACGCCGTTGAGGATCTGCTTCCCCTCCACGGCGACCGTCAGGCCGCTGATCTGCAACAGTTGGTCTGCCATCCGTCCTCGTCTCTCTACCCTTCGCGGGCACATGCGTTGCCTGTTGCGCGCCGGCTCTACGCCTTCGGCGGCGCCGATTCCGCGTGCTCGCGGACTACGTACTCACACATCGCGTGGCCGTCCACCACGCGGCTTCTCTGCTCCACCGGCATACCCACCAGCAGCTCGATCACCATGTGGTCGGCGTGGCACGGCGCGCCCGACGCCTCGGCCGCCTTGCGGTACGGGCACGACGTGTTCATCAGGTGGAAGCCGTCGTCGTCCTTCCGCCAGTGATCGACGATGCCCTCGTCCTTCAGCGCCGCGCTGGTCTCCGCAACGCGCTCGCTCAGCGTCGTCCCGGTCACCGCGGTGCGATACGACCCGGCGATGTCTTCCGCCACGCCCGCGAACACCTGCTGCATCACGGTCGACTTCTGGTCGTCCGGCAGCGCCTCGATGCTGCGGAACATCCGGTTGATCAGGCGCGGGTACTGCGCGTTCATCTCGTGGGCGCGTTCTGTCAAGTAATACAGATACGACGGCCGCCCGATCTCGTGCCTTCGCATGCGGAAATCGACCATCCCCTCCGCGCGCAGGACATCGAGGTGGCGGCGGATGTTCGCCTGGTTCAGCCCCAGTTCGAGCGCAATATCGGCCACCGTAGCTTCGCCACGGGCCGCCAGCACGTCTCTCATCAGGTCGCGGGTAGATTTCATAGCAGTTCATCCTAGCGCCCGCTCAGGTGCATATCAAGACTTAACATGCAAATTTGCAGGGAAATGCGCGCAGCGCGATTCCGGAGAATCATTTCCGTGTCCATTCGGCCCGTCACGGGGGGCCATGTTACCCTCGACTAATACGCGATCTTAGTCTATGCTAATACTCAAGTCAGCCTGGCGGGTGCGGGAGTGGTCTGGCCATGAGTGAATCAAGAACCCTCATCCTCGGCTTCATCGCCGGCGTCACGATCCTGCTGGGCCTCCCGCTCGGACGGATGCGCAGCCCGCGTCCCGGTCTCCGTCAGTTCCTCAACGCCCTCGCCATCGGCATCCTCGTCTTCCTGCTCTGGGACATCCTCGAGCACGGCTGGGAGCCCATCGACGGCGCCCTCGCGAGCTTCCACGACAACGCCGGCGGCCTCGCGCCCGTGTTCGGCTACGGCACACTGCTGCTCGGCGGCCTCGCCGTCGCCCTCATGGGCCTCGTCTACTACGAGCGCTGGCTGGATCGCGCCGGCCGGCCGAAGCGCTTCGGCCCCGGCGCCATGGCCGCAGGCGAGCTGGCGGCCGAGCGCACAGGCATCGCGGCGTGGTCCGCGGCCCGCAGGCTGGCGCTGCTGATCGCCGTCGGCATCGGCCTGCACAACTTCGGCGAGGGACTCGCGATCGGCGGCAGCGCCGCCAGCGGCGAGATCAGCCTCGCGACCGTGCTCGTGATCGGCTTCGCGCTGCACAACGCCACCGAAGGCTTCGGCATCGTCGCGCCGCTCGCGGCGGACGGCGACCGCCCGGGCTGGGGTTTCCTGGCGGCGATGGGTGCCATCGGCGGCGCGCCGACGTTCTTCGGCACGGTCGTCGGCCGCCAGTTCACCAGCGAGGCGATGAGCGTCACGTTCCTCGCGCTCGCCGGCGGGTCGATCCTCTACGTGATCATCCAGCTGCTCGGCGTGGCGCACCGTGCGGGACAGAAGGAGCTGCTCTACTGGGGCGTGCTCGCCGGCCTGGCCGCGGGCTTCATCACCGACATGGTCGTCACCGCCGGCGGCGCGTAAGCAAGCTCTTCCCGTCCGCGCGGACGATCACCCTCCGCATCCAGCACACTCGATCGCCCTTCCCGCGCCGGGAAGGGTAAGGGGTCAGGTTCGCTACAACTTCACCAGCTGGTCGAGCGCCGACGTCAGCTCTTCGTCCGAGAAGATCGACTCCAGCTTCCCCTTCACCTTGCCGTCGCTGCCCACGAAGAACGTCCACGGCTCCGTCGAAAGGTTCCACTCCCGCATCGCGGGGCGGTACTGCTGAAGCTGGAAGTCCTGCCACACCTCGATGTGCACGAAGTCGATGCGGTCCTGGTACTTCGGCACCTCGTTCAACAGCACCTCCAGCACCGGGCCGCAGAAGCGCGTCTGGCAGAACGCCGGCGTGCTGAACTGCACCACCAGCGGCCGTCCCTTCCCCACCAGGTCCCCGATCACCTTGTCGTGCAGCGGGCATGCGGGCGCGCGCGAGCAGAGGCTGGCGGCGTTCGTGTTCGTCGCCGTCGTATCGTTGCGGCTCGCCGGCGCGACGCTGCCGAGCGCGGGCGTCCGCGCCTGCGCCAGCACCTCGAACGGCGCGTCGATCGTCGTCCCGCGGCTGCCGTCGTTCGGCGCGACGCTGATCTCGACCGCCCACTTGCCCGCCACGTCGAACGGCGTGTTGGCGACGTAGAAGGCGACGCTGTCGTCCGGCACGTCGTTCTGCGGGCTGGTGTCGTGCGTGTGCGCGCCCGCGACGTTCAGCTCGACGAACGTTCCGTCGCCCTCGCCGCGCAGCGTGCCGGTCGCGCCGTCCGCGCCGACCGTGAAGAACTTCATGTGGACCTTCGCGTCCTTCACCAGCTTGCGCTGCGCGTTCAGAAGGCCGACCGCGAAGCGGTTGTCCTGCCCCGCCACGAACTCCGACGTCAGCAGCGCCGGTGTGATGCCGCCCGGCGCGGGCGTGCCCGCCGGCACCGGCGTCGCGGTCGCCGCCTTCGACGACCCGCCGCCGCCGCAGCCGAGCGCGTAGAACGCCGCGCCGCCGGCGGTGGCCGCCAGCGCCCCGCGCAGGAACGCCCGCCGGTCGATCGGCCGCCACAGGTCGGAGCGCGGGCGCGGAGACTCGCTCATCTTTGACACCGTACGGCACCCCGCCCGCACCGGCAACTGCGGGTCAGCTTGTCAGCGTTCGGCGGTCAGGCCCGTCCACCAGCGGCCGTTGCCCTGGCATCATTCGCCGCGCAGCCCCTCGACGCCCTCTCGCACGATCCACGGCACCATCGCCAGCGCCGCGGCGACGTCCGCCCACCACCAGCCGAACGCGGCGTTGGCCGCCAGGCCGGCCAGCAACGTCACCGCGAGGTACGCGCAGATCAGCGTCTCGGTCGACTCGGCGACGAGCGCAGCCGAATCGAGCCGCCGTGCGTTGCGCCGCTTGGCGATCCCGAGCGCCGGGTTCACGGCGACGGACACCACGGACAGTCCGAGGCCGTACGCCGACGTCGCCGGCTCGTTGCCCGGCACGGCCGCATAGGCGGATTGCGCCACGACGTACGCCGCCAGCGCGATGAACGTCGCGCCGATGACGCGCTGCGCCGTGCGTTCGGCGCGCCGCGCTGCTCCGCCCGCGGCCGGTACCCCGAGCCGCCACAGCAGCACGCCCGCCGCCCCGATCTCGATCACGCTGTCCAGCCCGAAGCCCACCAGCGCGACGCTCCCGGCAAGCACACCCAGGGCGACCGCAACGCCGCCCTCGGCCAAGTTCCACGCCACCGTCAGCCACAGCAGCACCACTGCTCGCCGCTCGCGATACGCATCACCGTCGTGCTCGGTCACGTGGCTCACGACGACTCGATCACCGCACGCAGATCCTGCTTCGCGTCCAGGATGCCCGTCCACAGGTCGCCGATCTTCGCCAGCCGCTCCGGCTCCGTGTCGATGTCGAAGTCGGTCGGGTACACGCGCGGCAGCTCCTCCCACGTCACCGGCGCCGACACCGCCGCCTCCGCCGACGGCCGCAGCGAATACTCCGCCGCCAGCGTCTTGCCGCGCGTGTTCTGATTGTGGTCGAAGAAGACCTTGCCCCTCCGCTTCACCGTTTGCCACTCCATCGTCAGGTCGTTCGGGTGCTGCTGCACCATGAACTGCCCCACCACCGCGCTCGCCGCGCGGATCTCGTCGTACGTGTGCTGCCGCAGCACCGGCACGTAGATGTGCAGCCCCGTCTTCCCCGTTGTCTTCACGAACGACGACAGCCGCATCTGCTCCAGCAGCTCCTTCAGCGCGAACGCCATCTCCCGCGTCTTCTCGAACGCCCGGCGGTTCAGCGCCGGCTCCTCGCCCTTCCCCTCGTGCCCCGCGTAGATGTACGGGTCCAGGTCGAACACCATGAAGTCCGGATAGTTCAGCACGCTCCGGTCCATCGTCTCTTCCGACCCGGCGAACAGCGTCGGCAGCCCGCGCGCGTCCGGTTCCGTGCTCACGCGCGCCATCCACGCGTGGATCTCCAGGTCCGCCAGCTGCGCGAGCCAGATCAGCGTCGGCAGGTTGTTCACGAGGATGTAGTCGCCGTCCGCGTCGTTGTGCGCCGAATACAGCGACACCCGCTCGACGTGGAACTCGGCCGGGAACGGCGACGGCCAGTGCTTCTGGTAGAACGACGCGCCGGCGATGCCGTTCGGGTAGCGCGTCAGCGTCAGCGGCCGGTCGCGCAGGTGCGGCAGCAAGTACGGCGCGACGCGCGCGTAGTAGCGCACCAGCTCGCGCTTCGTCCGCGCCGGGCGGTCCTTCGTCGCCGGCCAGAACTCCTTGTCCAGGTTCGTCAGCTTCAGTGTCACGCCGTCGATGTCCAGCACGAACGCGGCGCGCCGCTCCGCGTCGAGCTGCGCCACCACCGACGCCGCCGCCCGCGCCACCGCGTCCAACGCCGCCGCCGGCTCGTCCGCCGACACGACGTCCACCGCGGCCGCCGCCGGCGCTTCGCGGCGCACGCTGCGCGGGTCGATGTCCGCCCGCAGGCCGCGGAACACCGGCGCGCGCAGGCCGCCGTCCCGCGTCCACGACGTGAACCGCACCTGCGCCACCAACTCCGGCCGCACCCAGCAACAGCGCGCCGCCTTGCCGCCCGACCAGCGCCCGCCCACGACCGTCGGCGGGTTCACGAACGGCGGCGTCTCCGTCTCGATGCGCTTGAGTTGCTGCTTGATCCGCGCCAGCGCCGTGTCCGTCAGCCCGGAGCCGACGCTCGACGCGTACACCAGGTCGTCGCCGTCGTAATAGCCGACGAGCAGCCCGCCGAACGTCGTGCGCCGCCCGCCCTCGCCTTCCGTGTAGCCGCCGACGACGAACTCCTGCTCGCTGACGTTCTTCACCTTCAGCCACGCGCCGCTGCGCGCGTCGCTCTCGTACGTGCCGCTCGCGCGTTTCGCCACGATGCCCTCGAATCCCAGCCGCGACGCCGCGTCGTACATCGTTTCGCCGTCGTCCTTCACGTGCTCGACGTACTTCAGGTGGTCGCCCTGCGTCAGCGCGCCCCAGAGCAGTGCCTTCCGGTCGATCAGCGGCACGCCGCGCACGTCGTAGCCGTCCAGGTACAGCACGTCGAAGGCGTAGTACGACACCGGCGTGTCCGCCGCCGCGCGCTCGGCCTCCGCCGGCCTCGAGAGGTTGATCCGCGCCTGTAGCTCCTGGAAGTCCGGCGCGCCGGCCTCGTTCACCGCCACGATCTCGCCGTCGAGCACCGCCGACCGCACGCCCTGCGCTTCCAGCGCGCGCACGACCTCCGGGTACTGCACCGTGATCGCGTTGCCGCGGCGGCTGCGCAGCTCCACCTTGCCGTCGCGCACGAACGCCAGCGCGCGCACGCCGTCCAGCTTCGGCTCGAAGATCCAGCCCGCGCGCGAGAACGGCCGCTCCACCAGCGTCGCCAGCATCGGCCGCAGCGTGCGCGCGTCCGGGAACGCCGCTTCGCGCGCGGCCATGTGCGGCGCCGAGCCGTCGCGCGGCGTCGCCTGCATCGCCGGCATGCGGCCTTCCTTCAGGTCCTTGATCGTGACGCCGCTCAGCACGGAGCGGTCTTCCTGCAGGACGTCGCGCGTCGCCGCGTACTCGTCGCGATGCTTGATCAGCAGCCAGCTCTTCGGGTCCGCCGCGATGCGCACCAGCGTCCACGATCCGCGCAGCTTGCGGCCCCGCAGCGTGAACGAGAGCTTGCCAGCGGCGAGCCCCTCGTGCATGCGCGCGCCGCCGCCCGCCTTATCGCCCCACGAGAACACGCCGCCCTCGTCGGGCGTGTACGTGCCGGCGTCCCAGACGATCACCTGGCCCGCGCCGTAGTTCCCCTTCGGGATCACGCCCTCGAAGCCGCCGTAGTCGTACGGGTGGTCCTCGACGTGCGCCGCGACGCGCTTCTCCTTCGGGTCCAGCGACGGCCCGCGCGGCACCGCCCACGAGACCAGCACGCCGTCGACCTCCAGCCGGAAGTCCCAGTGCATGCGCGTCGCCGCGTGCTGCTGCACCACGAACGTCAGGTCGCCGCGCGGCGGCGGCGCGCCGGCGTCGGGCTCGGGCGTGCGGGCGAAGTCCCGCTTCTGGCGGTAGCGCAGCAGCGCGTCGAGATCGGGCGCGGGCTTCTCTGGCATGCGATGATTGTAGTAGGTAGCGGGTAGTGGGTAGTGGGTAGTCAGCAGTCGGCAGTCAGTGGTCGGTAGTAACAACTCCCCAACTACGAACTACCCACTCCCAACTCGATCTCCCACCGTCCCGCGAACCCGCTCCGCGACAGCGTGCCCTCCGCCGTCGCCGCGCCCGCCGCCGACTCGTAGCGGCCGCTGCCGCCGTCGATCTCGTAGCGCAGGCGCATCGTGTGGTCGGCGTCGCCGACCACGCCCTCCATCTCGGCCACGTCCCCCGCGACCAGCGTCCCGAACAGCTCGTCGCCGTCGCTCGCCGTCAGCGTGAGGTCGCCTTCGCCGGTGTTCTCCCGCAGCCCGATGTTCCACGTCACGCCGCCGACCAGCGTCCACGCCGCGTCCGCGCTCGCCCCCTCGATCGTCGCCGTGCGCGTGCCGTTGAGCAGCTCCTGCCACTCCACCACGTCGCCAGCGACTTCGATCTCGATCCGCATGTGCGCTGCTCCGGAAACGCGACGAGGCGGGCTCGCGCCCGCCTCAGTCGTCATTCGCTGCGTGCGGGCGGTTAGCCCTCGGCCTTGACCTTCTTCACCGCCGCGATGAACGCCGGCAGCACCGTCTTGTAGTCGCCCACGATGCCGAACCGCGACGCCTTGAAGATGTTCGCATCGGCATCCTTGTTGATCGCCACGATGTTCTTCGATCCCGAGCAGCCCGCCATGTGCTGGCTCGCGCCCGAGATCGCCACCGCGATGTACAGCGTCGGGCTCACGACCTTGCCGGTCAGGCCCACCTGCTCGGACACGGGCCGCCAGCCCAGGTCCGCCACCGCGCGGCTCGCGCCGACGGCGCCGCCCAGCAGGTGCGCCAGTTCGGTGATACCCTCGAAGCCCTCCGGCCCGCCCAGTCCGCGGCCGCCGCTCACCACGACTTCCGCGTCTTCCAGCCGCACGCCTTCCGACGTCGCGACCTTGCGATCGATCACTTTGGTGCGGATGCCCGACAGGTCCACGTCCACCTTCTCGACCGCGCCGGCGCTGCCGCCCGCGGCCGCGTCCTGCGACTTCGGCCGCACCGTCGCCACCGCCGGCGTCCCGGCGAAGCTGTTGACCGCGCGCGCGGCGCCGCCGTACGCGGGGCGCGTCGTGTGCAGCTTGCCGCCCTGCATCTCCAGCGCGATCGTGTCCATCGCGACGGCGGTGCCCAGCTTGTACGCCAGCGCCGGCCCCAGGTCGCGCCCGATGTTCGTCTGGCCGAGCAGCACGACCGCCGGATCTGCCTTCCGCGCCACGGCCGCCGTCGCCAGCGAGAAGCCGTCGGTCGTGTACTGCGCCAGCGCCGCGTTGTCCACCACGTACGTCTTCTCGACGCCCGTGATCTTCGCCGCCGCAGCCTCCACGCCGGACCCGATCAGCATCGCCGACACCGGGCCGGCGTTCAGGCGCTGCGCCGCGCCGATGAGTTCGTTCGTGATCGCCACCACCTCGCCATCAGCGACCTCGGCGAGGATGAGTACTCCGTTTGCCATGTCGTTCGTTCTCCGTTCGTGCGCCGCGCGGCCCGAAAGCCGCGGCGCGGCTCCCCTGCTAGATCAGCTTGGCTTCCTGCAGGCGCCGCGCCAGCGCCATCGCCTGGTCTTCGGGCGTGTCGCCCTCCATGATCTCGACCTTCGTGTCCACCAGCGGCACGAAGAGCTTCTCCAGCGTCAGCCGCGGCGCCAGCGCGCCGGCGTCGACACCCACGTCGCCCGCGCCCCAGATGTTCACCTGCTTCTTCGCCGCCGCCATGATCTGCTGCAGCTTCGGGTAGCGCGGCTCGCCCAGCTCGTTGCTCACCGTCACCACCGCCGGCAGCGACGATTCCACCGTCTCGTACGAGTCCGGCAGCACGCGCTCCACCGTGACGCTCGCGCCCGCGACCGTCACCGACTTCGCGAAGGTGACGACGGGTGTGCCGAGCATCTCCGCGATCAGCGTGCCGGTCACGCCCAGGTCCCAGTCCACCGCCTGCCGGCCCGTGAGCACCAGATCCACGTCGCCGAGCTTCTTGATAGCGGCGGAAAGCACCGTCGCAGTGCCCGTGCTGTCGAGGTCGTTGAACGCGTCATCGACCAGCAGCACGCCTTCGTCGCCGCCCATCGCCAGGCCGTGCTTGATCACGTCGCGCGCGGTGGCCGCGCCGAGGCTCATGATCGTGACCTTGGTCTCGCCGCCGGCGTCCTTGATCCGCATCGCCGCTTCGACGGCGATCGCGTCGAACTGGCTGGGTACCGGCGCCACGCCGGGCGGCGGTACCACCTTCTTGGCCCCCTCATCGACCTTGAAGCTGGCCGGGGGAATGTCCCAGTCGGGCACCTGTTTCACGCAGACAACAATATGCAACGTCGTCCCTCCCTTTGGGCAGAATTGATTCTGAAGTTCATGGGTCAGGGGGCTGCCAGCAGCGGAGGCGCGATAGGCCCCTGAGGCCAGTCCAAGTTACAGGACGACCCCCCTTAGGTCTAGCAAATTTGCGCTTCGTCAAGCTGCCCCGCGGGCGCCCGGGGCGGAACTATGACGATTTCACCGTTACCCCCGCCGCCTTCCGGCCGATGTTCTAAGCAGGGGAACAGGTAGCAGGCCGCGACGACAGGGGGTGGATTCGTTGCGAAGTACGGAAACTACCGCCCTGCCCGGCAACGGCTGGCAGGGATTGATCTCGCGGCGCAGCTTCCGCGCGATGAACACGGACGTGCTCATCGTGGCGGGCGGAGCACCACGCCCCGCGCTGCTCGACGCCGCCGAGCGCTTGTTCCGCGCCTACGAGGCGCGTTTCAGCCGCTTTCTCGCCGACAGCGAACTCTCGGCGCTGAACCGCGCCGCCGGCGCCGGCGTGCCCGTCTCGCCGGAGATGCTCCGCATCCTTGACCGCGCTGTCGCGCTGCACCGGCGCACCGACGGCGTGTTCGACCCGGCCATCCTGCCCGCCCTCGAGGCCGCGGGCTACGACCGCTCGTTCGAGCGCGTCGACCGCGACTGCGCCGCGATCCCGCGTGCGCCCGCGCGGAGCGGCTCGGTCGCGGACTTGCGGATCGACTACGCGCGGTCAGTCGTGAACGCGCCGGCACGCGTGCGTATCGATCTCGGCGGCATCGGCAAAGGCTTCACCGTCGATGCCGCGGCGGCCGTGCTCCGGCCGTGCGGCAACGCGCTGGTCGATGCCGGCGGCGACATCCACGCCTTCGGCGATGGCCCGGACGGCGACGGCTGGCTGATCGGCGTCGGCGACCCGCTGGAGCCGTCGCGCCTGCTCGACCAGGTCTGGCTGCACGACGCGGCGCTCGCCACCTCCACCACCGCGGCGCGGCGCTGGCTGCGCGGCGGCGTCCTCCAGCATCACATCATCGATCCACGCACCGGGACGCCGGCCGAAACCAACGTCGTCTCCGTCACCGTACTCGCCGCGAGCGCGGTGGAGGCGGAGGTCCTCGCGAAATCGGCGCTCGTGCTGGGCTACGGCGAGGGGCGCGCACTGCTGGAGGCGCAGCACGCAGCGGGGCTGTTCGTGCTGGCCGGCGGCGGCGTACGCACCACCGACGACTGGCCCGGCGATGCGCATCACGCAGAAATGGAGCATCAGCTATGACACGCAGGATGGCGCTTGCCGTGGCCCTGGCGTTCACCACGATCGTCACGTTCAGCGTGGTGGTGTTCGGCGCACAGCACGGCGTATTCAACGATCCGAAGGCACCCGCGCAGCAGGCCGTCGCCGGCACGCCGGAGCCCGAAGCCACCGCTACGGAGGTCCCGCCGCCGACGCCGCTCCCGCCGGTCGTGATCACGCGATACGTGTACATCGACGACCCGGCGCCCGTATTGGCGGCCGCGGCGCGACCCTCCACCGCGGCCCCGCCGCCCGTTGCTTCGCCGACGACGACTCTACCGCCAGCAACGCCGCCGACGACGACTCCACCGACCGTGGCGCCGCGACCCGCGCCGGAGAGTTCGGAGCCCCACGAGGAAGAGGGGGACGACTGACCTGCGATTCCTGACGAAGCGCTGGTCTTGGCGCTGGACGCGTCCGGACGCTTCGTCGCCACCGAAAGAGAGCATCGGCTATGACACGCAGGATGGCGCTTGCCGCAGCGCTGGCGTTCACGACCATCGTCACGTTCAGCGTGGTGGTGTTCGGCGCACAGCACGGCGTATTCAGCGATAAGAAGGCATCCAGGCAGGCCGTCGCCGAACCGCCGGCCGATACACCCGAGCCCGAAGCTACGGCCACGCGGGTCCCGCCGCCGGCGCCGCTCGCACCGGTCGTGCTGACACGATACGTCTACGTGGACGACCCGGCGCCCGAGGCCGCGGCTCCGCCGGCTGCTGCCGCCGCCGCAAGCCCGCCCACGGCGGCGCCCGCCGCGTCGCCGACGCGCGCCGCGTCGCCCACGGCGCAGCCTTCAGCAACGCCGACGACGCTGCCGCCGACGGCCACTCCCGCGGCGTCGGCTCCGGCACAGTCGCAGTCCACGGAGCTGGAGTTCGTCGGCACCGTCACGGCGATCGACGGCAACGTGGTCACGTTCTCGCACGAAGGACAACTGACCGCCGTCCAGGTCGGCAACCCGTCGTCGCTCACTGTCGGCACCACGGCGCACGTGCATGCGATCCTCAAGTCCGGCGCCTACGTCGCTACCGAGATCGAGGCAGGAGGCTAGGATGCAATTCTTCACCAAGTTCCCGCGCACCAAGATCGTCACCACCGGCGCGACGCTGTTCTCGCTGCTCGGCATCTGGGGCGTGCTGGCGTGGCCGGCGTGGATGGCGCCCGACAAATCGCACCCCGCAGACCCGCAGATCGCCGCGCTCCAGGCGCTGGCGAAGCTGCCTCCCGACCAGCTCGCCGCGCTGATGAAGCCCGCGCCCAAAGCGCCCGCTCCAGCCGCCGTCGCGCCGGCGCCGCAGGTGGTCGTGCAGCGCGTCATCGAGCAGGTCATCGTCGTACACCGCCAGGCCGCGTCGCCTGCGGGTGCGCCGCTGCCTGCCGGGGCGCCTCCGCCTGAAGCGCCGGTCGCCGCGCCGCCACCCGAAGCGCCCGCCGCGGCTCCGCCGCCACCCGCGCCCGCCCCTGCGCCTTCGGCGCCGCCGCCGGCCGCCGCGCCGCCGGCGCCCGCCCTCGCGCCCGCGCCCAAGCCGGCGCCCGCGCCGGCCACGATCACGAAGGCGTCGTGACGATCGTGGGGACGTTGGCGGCGATGCCCGATATCTCGGCGCACATGTACTGGTACCTGGGCCGGTCCAGCGGCTTCGTCGCGTACTGGCTGCTCTTCTCGTCGGTCGCGATGGGCCTGGCCGTCAGCTCACGCGTCTTCGATGGCGCCCTGGCGCGGCCCTGGGTGTTCGAGGTGCACAAGTTCCTGTCGGTCTTCGTAATGGTCGTGATGGTCTTCCACGCGCTCATCATGCTGCCCGACCCGTACGCGAAGTTCACCATCGCCCAGCTGCTGGTACCGATGAAGTCGCACTACAAGAGCCTGGCGATGGCCGTCGGCATCGTCACGCTCTACACGTCGCTGCTGGTGACGCTGAGCTTCTACGCGAAGGGGCTGATCGGACAGAACGGCTGGCGCAGGCTGCACTACGTCACGTTCGCAGTCTTCATCGGCGCGATGACGCACGGCGTCTTCGCCGGCACCGACGCCGCGAAGCCGTTCGTGCAGTACAGCTACCTCGCGTCCGGCGCGGCCGTGCTGTTCCTGACGTTCTTCCGCATCCTCGCGTCGCGCTCCGCCGCGCGCCCCGCCCGCGTGCGCGCCGTGCCGCCGCGCGCCGAGGCCGCATAGCGGCGGCTCGCCCACCTTACAGCGCGTTCAGCGCATCGATCAGCTGTCGGATCCGCCCGAAGTTGTGCTTCGCCAGGAAGGCGATGCGCTCCAGGTCCGGCGCGTCGCCGTCCTTCGCCTCCGCCGGCGTGATGCCGATCCGCTCGATGCGGCCCTTCGCCACGAGATCGCGGAAGTCGCGGTTCAGCCGCGCCAGATTTTCCGTGTCCGGCGCGTGGCGCATTCGCATCACCAGCCGCTCGCCCACGTACCGCGCCGAGTGATAGTTCGCGTAGAACCGCTCGATGATCGCCACCGCGCCCTCGATCGAGTTCGCCGCCTCGAATAGCGACAGGTCCTCCGGCGACGCCAGCCCCCGCGCCACCAGATGCTGCCGCACGAACGTCTCCCACTCGCGCCAGTAGCCCGTGCCCGGCGGGTCCAGCAGCACGACCGGGCGGATCGCCGTCTTCCCCGTCTGCATCAGCGTCAGCAGCTCGAACCCCTCGTCCATCGTGCCGTAGCCGCCCGGCAACAGCACGAAGGCATCCGACTCCTTCATGAACGTGATCTTGCGCGTGAAGAAGTACTTGAAGTCGATCAGCTTCGGGTCGCCCGCGATCACCCAGTTGGCGCGCTGCTCCCACGGCAGCTTGATGCCGACGCCGAAGCTCGCCTTCGCCCCCGCGCCCTCGTGCCCCGCCGCCATGATGCCCGGCCCCGCGCCCGTGATCACCATCCAGCCGCGCTCCGCGATCGCGCGCGAAAAGTCGCGCGCCGCCGCGTATTCCGCGTGCCCCTCCTCCGTGCGCGCCGAGCCGAAGATGCTCACCTTCCGCACGCCGCGGTACGGCTCGAAGATCCGGAACGCCCGCCCCAGCTCCCGCAGCGATCGCGCCACCAACTTCATCTCGCCGCGGTTCGCCGTGCGCGCCATCCGGAATGCCGTCTCGACCATGTCCTCCAGCAGCTCCGCGTCGGCCGCGTCGACGCCCGCCACCAACTCGCGGATCTGCTCGTCGAGTGCGCGGTCGCCGGAGCCCGTGCGCCGCCGCAGCCGCTGCCGCGACGGGCTGGTGCGCACCGATCGCGGCTCCAGCGGCTCGACGCCCGGCGCCAACTGCGGGCTCTCCTGCCGGTCGTTTATGGGGTCCATGATGTGGGTCTCCGTGCGCCGCTACGGCCGCGTCGTCAGCCCCAGCTGCCGCATGAACGTCAGCGAGTCGTAGTACGCCGTCTCGCGTGTGATGCGCCCCTCCGCGTCGAACGCGAAGTGCGCGCGGATCCGCAGCTCCAGCTTGCGCCCGGTCGCCGGGATGCCGCGGTACGGGCCGTCGTGCGTGCCCGTCAGCGTCAGCTCGATCACGCACGAGTCATCCCCGAAGGTCCAGCGATCGATGCGGCGCACGAGCCCCGGAAACCCGTCCCAGAGGTTGCGGTAGTTGTCGATGATCTCGTCGCCGCCCCGGAAGCGCCGTCCCGTCGGCACGTCGTCGAACTCCGGGCCGTCAGCGCAGTACGTCGCCAGCACGCGCTCCCGATCGTGGACGTTCTCCGCTTCCACGTGCTCTTCCAGGACCCGCCGCATCGTCTCAGGCGTCAGCATGCACGCAGTATGCGCCCGCCGCCCGCGAGAATCTAGCGGCGACGCGAAGCGCGCGGCACAGCCGTCCCCGGCTGTGCGTCCGGCGAAGCCGGAACCGGCCGGCGCCCTGTGCCCCCTGCCATCATGCATCGGCGCGTGCGCCCCGCCGATCACCCTGACGCGGGTGACAAGCACTACAATGGAGCAGTCCGGCCCGACCCCGGCCCAGCGCAAGGAGGCCCCATGTTCATCATCCGCCTGTTCACCGGCTCCATCATCGGGATGATCACCGGCTTTTTCTTCAGCCTGCTGCTGCTCTTCGTCCTCTTCGCCGTCGTCGTCGGCGCGCTCGCCGCCACCGGCGGCCCGTCGCCCTGCACACCCGGCGGCGCATCCATCACCGTCGACCAGGCGAACTCCGACGCCTTCAAGTCCAAATGGGACGCCTTCTCCAGGGTGCTCGACGGCGGCGCGGCCGCATCCGTCACGCTGAACGAGAGCGAGATCTCCTCGCGCGCCGACACCTGGCTGAGCGATCACAGCGTGCCGTTCAGCGATCCGCGCGTCTGCATCCACAACGGCTCGGGCGAAGCGTCGTCGACGTTCTCCTTCGCCGGCCTGCACGTGAAGATCAAGCTCAAGGGCACCATGACCCTCACCGGCGCCCACCCGCAGGCCCACATCGACAGCATGGAGATCGGGAATATCCCCGGTTGGGCGTCCGCGCCCGTCGAGTCGCTGGTGAACCGCGCACTCGATAGCGCACTCAACGACGTGAACCTCGACCACAGGTACACGCCGACGCTCACGCCCGGACAGGCGGCCATCGGCGGCCAGCCGTAGGCGCAGCCCGCGGCAAGCATCGTCACCGCGCGGCAGCGCGACAGAGGCCGGGCGTGCGTCATGCACGCCCGGCCTCTGACTCAGCTCACAGCTCCGACCGCAGGAACCGCCCCCACAGCGAACGCGCCAGCCGGTGCGCGTCCGCCGCGACGCCGAAGCGCGCGAAGAAGTCCGCCAGGCGCTCGATGTCCCGCTCCAGCAGCGCCAGCGCGTTGCTGTTGAAGCGCGCGTCCACCGCCTGCGGGAAGTCGATCACGCGCACGTCGCCCGCGTGGTACAGCACGTTGTACGCCGATAGGTCGCCGTGGACGCGGTCGCACGCGAGCCACAGCTCCACGTTGCGCATCAGCCGCGCGAACGCCTCCGCCGCCTCGTGATACTCCAGCCGCACCGACGCCAGCATCGGCGCAGGGCCCTCCTCGTCGCCAATGTACTCCATCAGGATGATGCTGTCGGACTGCGCCAGCGGCCGCGGCACGTCCGCGCCCGCCCCGTGCAGCAGCGTCAGCGTCTCGAACTCGTCACGCACCCACTTGCTGAACGCCATCTCCCGGCCCGCGCGGCTGCCGGACAGGATCGCGCGCTGCTGGCGCCGCTCCATGTTCCGCAGCCTCCCCTCGAAGTAGGCCGCGTCGTTCGAGAAGTTCCGCACGTTCCGCGAACGGTATACCTTCGCCGCGATGAGCCCGCCGCCGGGCGCGCGGCACGCGTACACCGTCGCCTCCTTGCCGCTCTTCACCACGCCCAGCACGTCATCGATCGTCCCCTGGTCGATGAACGCGCCCAGCGCCTCCATCTGTTCGTGTTCCCGATTCTGTCCCAAGCCGTCCTCCCGGACATCGCTGTTCGCTCGCCGAAGGCCTGTACGTCGTGTCGTCGTTGTTCCGCATCGGACATCCCTCCTCGCTGAACTCCATCGGATGTGTGGATCGATGCCGCGCCGCCGCGCAGGCGTGCCGGATGCAAGAAGACCGCCCGAAGGCGGCCATGCGCGAGCGTCAGTGGTGACGGCGTATCAGGCGGCGAGCCCTCGGAGGCGCGGCGGCACGGTGCGGACGTTGCGTGCGTTCATCTGCGTCGCCTCCTTCCGTGAGCGTGGCCGCGGGCGCGGCCTATGCCGCCAGAGTAGGCCCGGCGCCCGCGGCCTGTCAAGCGACCGGCAAGCCCAGGCGAACCGATATAGTGTCCCCGTGAAGCGAATCACTCGACGCGAACGCTCATGACGAAGATCGTCGCCATCGGCATCGGCAGCATCGTCTTCGGCGTCGAGTTGCTGCGCGACGTCTTCCAGACGCCCGAGCTGCGCGGCGCCGAGCTCTGGCTCGTCGATCTCGACCCGGACGCGCTGCGCCGCATGCGCGGCCTCGCCGCCGCCCTGGACCGCGCCTCCGGCTGGGACGTCACCGTCCGCACCACCACTGATCGCATCGAGGCGCTACCCGGCGCCGATTTCGTCGTCACCGCCATCGCCCGCGCGCGCGACACGTCGTGGCAGACCGACCACCGGCTCGCGCTCAAGCACGGCTTTCCCAGCGTGCTCAGCGAGAACGGCGGCCCCGGCGGCCTCTCTCACACCCTGCGCGCCGTGCCGCCCATGCTCGCCGTGGCGCAGGACGTCGGGCGTCTGGCGCCGGACGCCCTGCTGCTCAACTACACCAACCCGGAAAACCGCATCTGCCTGGCGATCCAGCGCTACACCAGCGTCCGCAGCATCGGCCTCTGCCACGGCGTCGCCGAGACAGTCGAGTTCGTCGCCGACCTGCTGGAGATGCCGCGCGACAGCATCGATCTGCGCGCCGCCGGCACCAACCACTTCACCTGGACCGCCTCGCTGACCGAGCGCCCCTCCGGCCGCGACCTGCTGCCGGCCCTGCGCGGCGCGCTCGGCGACGACCCGCCGGAGAAGTGGCGTCTTTGCACGCTCCTCTACGACCGCTTCGGCGTCTTCCCGACGACCGGCGACAACCACGTCGGCGAGTACATCGGCTGGGCCGCCGAGTATCTCGGCACCGAGGGCTACGACTTCGCGGGCTACGCGCGCAACAAGCTGCTGGCGAACCGCAACCTCGACGCCTACGCCGACGGATCGAAGCCGGTCGCGTCGCTGCTGCGCCAGCCCTCGCGCGAGGCGCGCCTCGGCCACTCCGTCACCGAGATCATCGCCGCGCTCGCCACGGGCCGGACCGTGCGCCGGCCGTCGTTCATCATCCCCAACGCCGGCTACATCGAGAACATCGAGCGCGACGCAATGGTGGAGGTGCCGGGCGTGATCGAGGACGGCACGTTCCGCGGCCTGCCCGTCGGCCGCCTCTCCGGCCCCGTCGCGTCGATGGTGCAGCGCGAGATCGAGATCCAGAAGCTCGCCGTCGAGGCCGCCGTCACCGGCTCGCGCGACCTCGCCCTGCAGGCGCTGCTGATCGACCCCTGCGTCCACAGCGCCCGCGCCGCCGAGTCTTTCCTCGACGACATCCTCCGCGAGCAGCGCGAATACTTGCCTGCGTTCTGGAGTTAGTTAGCGGTACGTCCGATGGGGTCTGCGCGGCGGCCCGGGCTACGCTTCGTCCGGGCGCGGCCGCCGCCGCATCAGCAGCCACACGATCGCGATCGCCGCCCACGCGATCACCGCGATACGCAGCGCCGACCGGTCGCGCCGGTCCGAGACCGGATCGAGATCGTATCGCCCGCCCGCCTCGTGCCCTTCGACCGCTGCCGCCGTGCGCGCCCACTCGCGCGTCACGTACGGCGTCGGTTCCGGCACCTCAACGGACGCCACCACAGCCTCCCGCTGACGCGCCGGCGGCGCGTCGGGCGCGGGCGCCACTGCCGGCTCCGCAAGCGCGGCGGGCTCCGCCGGCGCCGCATCATGCATGGTCCCGTTCGACGACGGCACAGGCGACTCGGCTGCGAGGCGCGCGAACGCGGCAGCTTCCGCCGCTGCTTCCACGCGCAGCCTGTCGTTGCAGCGCTGCCGCATCGTGTGGCTCTGGTCGCAAAACGGTTCGTGTTCGGAGAACATCGTGCCCATTGTACCGCCGCCCGGCCCCCGCGGCGCGCATGGAAGATCATCCTCCGCCGAGCACACTCGATCGCCCTTCCTCCGTGGGGACGGGTAAGGGGTCAGGTCGCGTCGGGAAGGGAGCGGAACGGGGGGCAGGGTTCGTCAATGAAGTTTGTGTTACCAGCGCCCGCACCCACGCCGCCTCACCGCCTACCTCGATACAATGCCGCCGAGGAGACACCACCATGCGCGACGACCAGAAAGACTACGTCCTCAGCACCTGCCGCGATAAGGACATCAAGTTCATCCGGCTCTGGTTCACCGATATCCTCGGCTCGCTCAAGAGCTTCGCCATCACGGTCGAAGAGCTCGAGGAGGCGCTGGACGAGGGCCAGGGCTTCGACGGCAGCAGCATCGAGGGCTTCGCCCGCGTCGACGAGTCCGACATGATCGCCATGCCCGACCCCGCCACCTTCGCGGTGCTGCCCTGGCGCCCCCGCGAGCGCGGCGTCGCCCGCATGTTCTGCGACATCCAGATGCCCGACGGCTCGCCCTTCGAAGGCGACCCCCGCTTCGTGCTCAAGCGCCAGCTCAAGCGCGCCGCCGACCTCGGCTACACCTTCTACGTCGGCCCGGAGCTGGAGTTCTTCTACTTCAAGTCGTCCGACGCCCCCGTCGGCCTCGACAAGGGCGGCTACTTCGACCTCACCCCGCTCGACGTGGCGAGCGACCTGCGCCGCCAGACCGTGCTCACGCTCGAAGAGATGGGCATCGGCGTCGAGTTCAGCCACCACGAGGTCGCGCCCAGCCAGCACGAAATCGACTTGCGCTACACGGACGCGCTGACCATGGCCGACAACGCGATGACCTACCGCCTCGTCGTGAAGGAGGTCGCGCTGGACAACGGCGTCTACGCCACGTTCATGCCCAAGCCCCTCGCCAACGAGAACGGCAGCGGTATGCACACCCACCAGTCGCTCTTCAAGGGCGACCGCAACGCCTTCTCCGATCCGGAGGACGCCTACCACCTCTCGCCGATCGCGAAGTCCTACATCGCCGGCCTGCTCAAGCACGCGCCGGAGATCACGCTCGTCACGAACCAGTGGGTGAACAGCTACAAGCGCCTGGTCCCCGGCTACGAGGCGCCCGTCTACCTGACCTGGGCGCGGCGCAACCGCTCCGACTTGATCCGCCTGCCGCAGTACAAGCCCGGCAAGGAGGTCTCGACCCGCATCGAGTACCGTGCGCCGGACGCCGCCTGCAACCCCTACCTCGCGTTCGCCGTCATGCTGGCCGCCGGGCTCGAGGGCATCGAGAAGGAGTACCCGCTGCAGCCGCCGACCGAGGAGAACGTCTTCGAGATCGGGCCGGAGGAGCGCAAGCGACGCGGCATCAAGACCTTGCCCGGCAGCCTGAAAGAAGCGATCGAGGCGTTCGCCGACAGCGAGTTCACCCGCCGCGCCCTCGGCGACCACGTCTTCGAGAGCCTGCTCCGCAACAAGACTATCGAGTACGACGCCTACCGCCGCCACGTCACCGACTACGAGCTCGACCGCTACCTGGCCGTGCTGTAGCCCTCGGGCGCAGGACGGCGCGCACGACGCTTGCCCGACCTTCGGCCCGCGCCGACCGGCCGTTTGCCACTGGTCATGCATCGGCGCAGATGACAGGCTTCAGCTATGGTCCCCGTCGCCCGACGCAACCTGCTGGCCGAGAAGGGCCGCCTCGCGATGTCCGTGTTCGGCGTCGCGTTCGCCGTGCTGCTCGTCCTGATCGTCCTCAGCCTCTACCGCGGCTGGAGCGGCGTCGGAAAGATCATCACGCGCCTGCCGGGCGACGTCTGGGTGACGCAGACCGGCACCAACAACCTCTTCCGCTCGAGTTCGTTCCTGCCCGCTGACCGGGCCGGCGACCTCCAGGCGATCCCCGGCGTCCAGCTCGCCACGCCCGTCTACTCTCGCGAGATGGGCTACGAGCGCGACGGCGCGGCCTACAACGTGCTCTTCATGGCGTTCGACGCGCCACCCGCCGCGACGGCGCTCCTGCCGCAGGCGACGCGCGACCGCTACTTCCCGGAACCGGGCCAGATCGACATCGACTCCGTGTTCGCGGACAAGGCCGGGCTCCACGCCGGCGACACGATGGATATCCTCGGCCAGACGTTGCGCGTGGCGCACGTGACGAAGGGAGGGAGCGCGGTGCTGGCCCAGTCCGCGTTCATCAACGGCGCGGACGCACGCACGATCTACGGTACCGCCGACATGGTCAACTTCTACCTGATCACCACGCAGCCCGGCGCCGACGCCGCCGCCGTCCAGCGCCAGCTCACGGGCATCATCCCCAACAGCGAGGTGCACGCCAGCGAGGCGTTCTCGCGGGCGCTCTCGCGCGATGTGAGCGAAGGGTTCCTGCCAGTCGTGAGCGTGCTCGTCGGCATCGGCATCGTCGTGGGCGGCGCGGTCGTCGCGCTCACGACGTACACCGCGACCATCGAGAAGGCGCGCGACTTCGGCGTGCTCAAGGCGCTCGGCGCGTCGAGCGCGTACCTCTACCGCATCGTCATCACGCAGAGCGTGATCGTGGGCGTGCTCGGGTCGCTGCTCGGGGTCGCGGCCTCCGCCGTCTCCACCGCCGTCATCGCGCGCCGAATCCCGGAGTTCATCACCGACCTGCGCGCGACCGATGTCGCGATCATCTTCGTCGCCGCCCTCGCCATGGCGATCGCGGCCTCGTACGTGCCGGTCCGCCGCATCAACAGCATCGATCCCGCCATGGTGTTCCGGGCATGAACGCGACACGTCCCGTGCTGACGGTCGAGAGCGTCACGAAGGTGTTCGGCACAGCGCGCACGCAGGTGCGCGCGGTCGACGGCGTGAGCTTCGCGGTCGGCAGCGGCGAGATCGTGCTGATCATGGGCCCGTCCGGCTCCGGGAAGACGACGCTGCTCACCATCCTCGGCGGCCTGCTGCGCCCCACCAGCGGGCGCGTCGTCATCGACGGGCTGGATCTCACGGCCATGCGCCCGGCCGAGCTGCCCAGGGTGCGCCGCGAGCACGTGGGATTCGTCTTCCAGTCGTTCAACCTGCTCGATTCGCTGAGCGCGCAGGAGAACGTAGAGGTCGCGCTCAACGTGGCGGGTGTCGGCGGCGCCGCGGCCCGCTCCCGGGCGCGCGACCTGCTGATCACGGCGGGACTGGAAGGCCGCCTCGACTTCCGCGCGCGCGACCTCTCCGGCGGCGAAAAGCAGCGCGTGTCGATCGCCCGTGCGCTCGCCAACCGCCCGCAGCTCCTCCTCGCGGACGAGCCCACCGCGAACCTCGACTCGCGCAACGGCCACGAAGTGATGCAACTGCTGCACGATCTCGCAAAGCGGGAGGGGCACACCGTGGTCGTCGTGTCGCACGACACGCGCCTGCAGGACATCGCCGACCGCGTCCTCTGGCTCGAAGACGGCCGCCTCCGCGATCACGCGTCCGGCGCGGCACAGGAGCGAGGGCTCACGGTCTGAGCCGCCCCCGTCAGCCGAGCGGCTCCTCAGCCAGCGCACGGAGCGCGTCGCCCGCCAGCCGGAACACCGTCCACTCGTCCATCGCCACCGCGCCCAGCGCGCGGTAGAACGCGATCGACGGCTCGTTCCGGTCCACCACCCGCCACTCCATCCGCCCGCACCCCCGTTCGACGGCCAGTCTTGCCAGGTGCGCCAGCAGCGCCTTCCCGTGCCCCGCGCCACGGTGCTCGGGCAGCACGAACAGGTCCTCCAGGTAGATGCCAGGCTTCCCCAGGAACGTCGAGTAGTTGTGGAAGAACAGCGCCATCCCCACGACAGCGCCGCCATCGACGGCGACCACCGACTCCGCATACCGCCCCCGGCCGACCGCGTGCGCGCGAAGCGTCGCCTCGTCCGGCTCGAACTCTGACGCCGGCCCATCATGATGCTCCGCCAAACCCCGCAGCAGTTCACCGATCGCGTGCGCATCGCTCGATGTGGCCTCGCGGATCGCCGAAGGAGATCGTTGCGTCCGGCTCAGCATCGTCAGCGCATCCCCCGCGAGGCGGTACATCGTCCGGTCATCCAGTCCGACCGCGCCCAGCGACCGGTAGAACGCGATCGACGGCTCGTTCCAGTCCAGCACGCTCCACTCCAGCCGCCCGCACCCCCGCTCCGCCGCGAGCTGCGCCAGCCGTGCCAGCAGCGCCTTGCCGTGCCCCGCGCCACGGTGCTCCGGCAGCACGAACAGGTCCTCCAGGTAGATGCCCGGCTTCCTGAGCAACGTCGAGTAGTTGTGGAAGAACAGCGCGAACCCCACGACCGCGCCGTCCGCCTCCGCCAGCACCACCTCGGCATAGCGGCGCTCGCCGAAGAGGTGCGCGCGCAGCTCCGCCTCGTCCAGCACGACCTCGTGCGCCAGGCGCTCGTACTCCGCGAGCCCGCGGATCAGCCCGGCGATGGCGTGGGTGTCGGCGGGCGTGGAGTCGCGGATCATGTGGCGATGGTAACAGCGGCACGGGGTTGCGGACACCCGGGCGGGGCGATCGGCGCAGGGCGCCTAGACGAAGATGAACGAGGTCGCGTTGTCGATCGCGTCGAAGAGCTGCTGCGGGTAGAGGCCGATGTAGAACACGCCGAGCATCAGCACGAAGGCGAGCCCGTTCATCAGTACCGGCACGCTCAGCGCGCCCTCGCCCTCGGACGGCTTCTCCACGAACGCCTGCCGCATCACCTGCAAGTAGTAGTACAGCGAGACCACGCTCGTCACGGTCGCGATCACGGCGAGCCAGTAGTAGCCGGCATCGACCACCGACTGGAAGAGGATGAACTTCGTCACGAAGCCCGCGAACAGCGGCAGCCCCGCCAGCGAGAACAGCGCCCCGGCAAGCACGCCCGCCAGCAGCGGCGCGCGCTCGCGCATGCCGCGGAAGTCGGCGATCTCATCCGTGCCCGTCATGTTGTGCCAGGCGATGATCACGACGAAGATCGCCATGTTCGAGACCATGTAGCCCGTCAGGTGCAGGACCAGCGCCGACGCCGTGTCGTGCGACAGGCCCGCGACGCCCATGAGCATGTAACCCACCTGGCCGATCGACGAATACGCCATCAGCCGCTTGATGTTGTGCTGTTGCAGCGCCACCAGGTTGCCCAGGATCATCGTCGCCGCCGCGATGCCCGCGATCATCCAGCTCCAGTCGTCGTGCACGCCCTGGAACGCGCCGCCGAACAGCCGCAGCAGCAGCGCGAAGCCCGCCGCCTTCGACGTCGTCGAGAGGTACGCCGTGATCGCCACGGGCGCGCCTTCGTAGGCGTCGGGCGTCCACATGTGGAACGGCACCGCCGCGACCTTGAAGCCCAGCCCCGTCAGGATCAGCACCAGGCCCATCAGCAGCGCGAACGTGTAGTCGCTCGTGCCGGCCTTCAGGCTCTCGGCGATCTGGCTGTAGTACGTGGTGCCGGTGACGCCGTAGATCAGGCTCAGCCCGTACAGGAACATCGCCGAGGCGAACGCGCCCAGCAGCAGGTACTTGATGCCCGCCTCGTTCGACTTCTTGTCGAACTTCTGGAAGCCCACCAGGATGTACAGGCTGAAGCTCAGCAGCTCCAGCGACAGGTACGCCGTCATCAGCTCGCGCGACGCCGCCATGCCGATAGCGCCGATCGTGCTCAGGATGATCAGCGCGTAGTACTCGCCCGGGTGCCGCAGCTTGTCCTCGACGAGCTTCGCCGAGGAGAGGCACACGACTGCCGCCGTCACGGTGAAGAACACGCGGAAGTACGTCGTGTAGTTGTCGATCGCGACGATGTGCGCGAAGTTCGTCTCCTTGTTGATCCAGACCAGCGAGACGCCGGCGATCGCCAGCAGCCCCACGCCCGCGATGTACGAGAGCCACGCCTTGCGCACCTGCGGCACGTACAGGTCCAGCGCCACCACCAGCACGGCCAGGCCTGCCAGCAGGTACTCCGGGATGAAGAGCGTGTAGTCGTAGTTCAGCTGGCTCATGAGACTCCCGGCAGCAGCCGCACGCTCTCCTGGATTCGGTCGATGAACGGCGCGGGGTACAGGCCCATGAAGAGCATGCTCCCCAGCAGCAGCACCGCGGTGCCGCGCTCCAGGTACGTCATCTCCTTCACGTCCGCCCACTTCTCGTTGAACGGCCCGAAGAACGACATCGCCATCATCCGCAGAATGTACACCGCCGTCATCGCCGCGGCGAAGATGCCCAGCGCGCCCGCCCACGGGTACGTGCGGAACGTGCCGACGAAGATGTTGAACTCGGCGATGAACCCCGCCAGCCCCGGCAACCCCAGCGAGGCGAGCCCCGCGACGCCCATGAAGAACACGAACAGCGGCATCTTGTTCACCATGCCGCTGTAGAGCCGCATGTCGCGCGTGTGCGTCTGGTCGTACACCGACCCGACCATGGCGAAGAAGGTAGCCGTCATCACGCCGTGCGCGAACATCTGCAGCACCGCGCCGTCCACGCCGTTCACGTTCATCGTCGCCAGCCCCATCAGCACGAGCCCCATGTGGCTGACGGACGAGTAGCCGATCATGTACTTCCAGTCGCGCTGCGCCGTCGCCGCGAACGCGCCGTAGACCACGTTGCACGTCGCCAGGATCATCAGCCCCGGCATCCAGAACGTCGCGCCCGCCGGCAGTAGCTGGATGCCCAGGCGGATGATGCCGAACGCGCCGAGCTTCATCAGCACGCCGGCGTGCAGCATCGACACCGCCGTCGGCGCCGAGACGTGGCCGTCGGGCGACCACGTGTGGAACGGCCAGAGGCCGGCCAGCACGCCGCAGCCGATGACGAACAGCGGGAACACGATCTTCTGGAAGCGGTCGTCGAACTGGTACGCGTACAGCGTCTGCAGGTCGAACGTGCCCTTACCGGCCTCGTGGAACACCGCGAAGATGCCCAGGAAGATCAGGATCGACGCCGCGACCAGCATCACCGTCAGCTTCATCGCGCTGTATTCCTTGGTGCGCGAGAACGTCTCGAAGACGCTGCTGGATCCCCAGACCGCGATCAGCAGGTACATCGGCAGCACGGCGACTTCGTAGAAGAAGAAGAAGAAGAACAGGTCCAACGACGTGAACGTGCCGAACACACCGGCCACCAGCACCCAGAACAGGATGAAGAAGTCCTTGTTGTGGTGCTCGATCTTCCACGAGATCAGCGCGCCGCCGAACGCCACTACGCCGGTCAGCAGCACCATCGGCGCGGCGATGCCGTCGATGCCGAACGTCAGCGCGATGCCGTGCGGGCCGAGGAACGCGACGTTCTGCAGCCAGTCCGTCCGGTGGTAGAACTGGTAGCCGCCGCCCCGGTCGGTCTCGTACGCGAAGAAGACGTAGACCGAGATGGCGAAGAGCACGGCGCCCACGATCGCGCTGAGCCAGCGCGTCACGTCCTTCTTGTCGTCGGGGACGCCCACCAGCACCGCCGCGGCGATGAGCGGTATGACGATGGTGCTGATCAGCCAGTAGCCGGAGTGCATCTCGCCCCTATCCCCTGTACCCGAACGCGACGGCCGCGATGACGACGACGCCGACGACGATCGCCAGCGCGTAGTTCGGAATCTTGCCGGTCTGCTGGTGCTTGCCGATCCAGCCGAGGAAGTCGGTCGCCTCGCCGGTGCCGTTGACGCCGGTGTCGTTCACGACGGCGCGGTCGAACACCGCCACCACCTGGCCCGCCGCCAGCACCACGTGGTCGATGACGAGCTGGTACACCTCGTCGATGTAGAAGCGGTTGAGGAAGAGCTTGTAGGTGAGCGGCGAGAACGCGGCCGCGCGCTCCGCCGGCTTCGCTTCGCCGCTCCAGAACCACCACCCCGCGCCCAGCCCGGCCACCACCAGCACGATCGACGAGATCGACATCGCCCAGTCGGCGCTGTAGGTCTCCGGACCCTCGCCCAGGTTGTAGACGAAGCCCAGCCAGCCGGAGTGGAACCCCAGCGCCTTGCCCACGCCCTCGAACACCACGAAGCCGCTGACCAGCGCCAGCACCGCCAGGATGATCAGCGGCAGCGTCATCGCCGGCGCGGACTCGTGCGCGTGCTCGTACACGTGGTGGTCCTTCGGCCTGCCGAAGAACGTCAGCAGCGTCACGCGCATCATGTACATCGCCGTGATCGGCAGCGAGATCAACAGCGCGACGAGCACCAGCTGGCTCATCTCGCCGTTCTTCACGCCGACCAGGATCTCGTCCTTCGCCCAGAAGCCGCTGATCGGCGCCAGGCCCGCCATCGCCAGCGCGCCCACCGTGAACACGGGCGCCGTGATCGGCAGCTTGCCCCACAGCCCGCCCAGCTTGTCGACCTCCTGCTCCTCCGTCGCGTGGATCACCGAGCCGCAGCTGAGGAACAGCAGCGCCTTGAAGAAGGCGTGCGCGAACAGGTACAGCATGGCCGCGCCGACGGCGCCCGAACCGAGCGCCACGAACATCAGCCCCAGGCTGTTCAGCGTCGAGTACGCCACCACGCGCTTGATATCGCGCTGCGCCAGGCCCATCAGCGCCGCCATGATCGTCGTGATCAGGCCGATGGTGGTGATCAGCTCCGGCATCCCGTCTACGACCTGGAACAGCGGCAGCATGCGCGCCACCAGGTACACGCCCGCGACCACCATCGTCGCCGCGTGGATCAGCGCGGACACGGGCGTCGGGCCTTCCATCGCGTCCGGCAACCAGACGTGCAGCGGGAACTGCGCCGACTTGCCGCAGGCGCCCGCGAACATGCAGATCGCTGCGCCGGTCAGCCAGCGTTCGTTGATCTGGCCGGCCTGGGCCATGTCCAGGATGTGGTGAATGTTGAACGTGTGCGTCTGCGTGAACAGGATCAGGATGCCGATCAGGAGCCCCACGTCGCCGACGCGCGTGGTGATGAACGCCTTCTTCGAGGCTTCGGCCGCCGACTGCTTGTCGTTGTAGTAGCCGATGAGCAGCATTGAGCAGAGGCCCACCAGCTCCCAGGCGAAGTAGAGCAGCAGCAGGTTGTCGGCCAGCACCAGCGTCAGCATCGACGCCACGAACAGCGACACGATCGCGTAGAACCAGCCGTAGCGGCGGTCGCCGTGCATGTAGCCGGTCGAGTAGATCATCACCAACAGGGCGACGAACGTCACGCAGAACAGCATCACCAGCGTGATCTGGTCCACGAACGTGCCCATCCGGATCTCCATGTAGCCCGGCACGTAGAACCACTGCCAACTCCGCGCCGTGCCGTGGAAGTTCCCTTGCCCGATCGCGTCCGCCACGTCCTTGCCCAGCGCGAGCACCAGCACGAACGCCGTTGCCATCAGCGCGATCGCGATCCAGTCGCCCTTGCGGGGCAGCCAGGGGCTCAAGAGAAGGAGGATGACGAATCCCGCGACCGGCAGCGCCGGCAGGATCCACGCATCGCCCATACCGAATCCGAAGATGGCTAACTCCCCCTGCTAACGGCCGCGCTCACCACTTGAGCGAGTCCACTTCGTCCACGTTCGCCGTCCCGCGGTTCCGGAAGATCCGCAGGATGACGCCCAGCGCCAGCCCCACTTCCGCCGCCGCGATGGCGATGATGAAGATGGCGAAGATGATGCCCTGGAACAGCGACGGCGCCGTGTACACCGCGAACGCCACCATGTTGATGCTCACGGCGTTCAGCATCAGCTCCACCGACATCAGGATCAGCACGGCGTTGCGGCGCGCCAGCACCCCGTACACGCCGATCGAGAACAGGATCATGCTCAGCACGACGTAGTGCTGCAGCGACACGCCGGCGGCGACGTTCTCCACCTAGCGCTCCCCTTCTTCCTGCATCGAGATCACGACCGCGCCCACCAGCGCCACCAGCAGCACGCCGGATGCGATCTCGAACGGGACCGCCCAGCGGTTGAACAGCGCGTCGCTGATCGAGGTGAACGGCACGACCGTCAGTTCGTCCACGTTGCGCGGCCACGTCGTCTGGCTCGCCACCGTGATGAACGCGCCCAGCAGGGCCAGCGCGGCGACGGCGGCCAGTGGCCGCTGGTCGCCGTCGAGATTCTGCTTCAGGTCTTCGACCCGCGTCAGCATCAGGACGAAGATGATCAGCACCATCACGGCGCCGCTGTAGATCAGCACCTGCACCAGCGCCAGGAACTCGACGCTCAGCAGCAGGTAGACGCCGGCGACGCCGAGCAGCGACATCACCAGGAACAGCGCCGCGTAGACGACGCTGCGCACCAGCACCACGCCGAGCGCGCCGCTGATCACCGTCGCCGCCATGATGTAGAAGAAGACCTGCGTCATGCGCGGAGCCCCGGGTCCACTTTGCCGGCCTTCGACTGCGCCATCAGCTGGTCCAGATCCATCACGAGCTCCTTGCGGTCGAACCGCGACAGCTCGTGACCGGCCCACGTGTTGTTCATGCCGATCGCCTCGAAGTTGCACACCTCGACGCAGATGTTGCAGCGCATGCAGCGCCCGTAGTCGATCCAGAACTCGTCGATGATCTTGCGGCGCTTGCTCTCGCCCGTCGCGTGCTTCGGGTTGTCCTTCATCACGACGGTCATGCACTCGACGGGGCAGGCGCGCTCGCACGCGTGACAGCCCGTGCAGAACGGCTCGTCGTGCTCTTCGTCCCAGATCAGGACGGGGAACGCGCGGTCGCGGTTCGGGATCTCCCGGTGGACTTCCGGGTACTGCACCGTCGCCGGCTTCCGGAAGACGACGCGCGCGGTCTGGGCCATGCTCTTGAGAATGCCGATCATCAGGCACTGCTCCTTGCGCGCACCGGCACCATCTGCAGCGGCTTGCGCGGCGCCCCGCGCCGCACGAGCTTGTGCGCCGTGTACGCCAGGCCCAGCGCGCCCGCGCCCGATGTGAGCAGCAGCGCGATGTCCGGCGCATCATAGACAATGACCAGACCGTTGAGGAAGATCTGCAGCAGCGCGAACGGGATCAGCACCTTCCAGGCGTACGACATCAACTGGTCGACCCGCATGCGGGGCAGCGACGCGCGCACCCACAGGTAGAAGACGATGAACAGGCTCATCTTCGCCACGGTGAGCAGCAGCTGCCAGCCCCAGCCCCAGTCCGTGCCGAACGGGAACTGCCAGCCGCCCAGGAACACGAACGCCCCCAGCAGCGCGAACACGTACATGTTCACGTACGAGGTCAGCTGGAACATCGACCAGCGGATGCCGCTATATTCGATGAACACGCCGCCCGCTACCTCCGACTCACCCGTCGGGATGTCGAACGGCGGCCGTTCCACTTCGGCGATCGACGCCGTCAGGAAGATCATGAAGCCCAGCGGCTGCCAGACCACCAGCGGCACGTGGTCCTGGTAGAGGATGATCTGGTAGACGTCCGCCGACGACGTAATCATCACCACGCCCAGCAGCGCCAGCAGCAGCGGGATCTCGTACGAGATGAGCTGCGCCGCGGCGCGCATACCGCCCAGCAGCGCGTACTTGCTGTCGGAGCCCCAACCGGCCAGCAGGAAGCCGATGAACGACAGCCCCGACACGGCCACCAGGTAGAGCAGGCTCAGCGGCAGCGGGCTGATCAGCCAGTCGGCCGTGAACGGCACCGCGACGAACGCCAGGAACGCCGGGATGAAGATCGCGAAGACCGACAGCTCCCACGCGACGGGGTCCGCCGTCGCGGGGCGCAGGTCTTCCTTCACCAGCAGCTTCAGCATGTCGGCGATCGGCTGCAGCAGCCCGAAGGGGCCGTTGCGCGTCGGCCCCAGCCGGTACTGCATGCGCGCGACGATCTTGCGCTCGTACCACGTCGCGTACGCCACGCCCACCGTCATCAGCAGCGTGATCACGATCAGCCCCGCCAGCTCGCGCAGCGCCGGGTGGTCGATGTTGATGTGGGGTGCGGCAAGCAGCATAACTATCGGTCCACGCAGCAGAGCACGATATCCATCGAGCCCAGGATCATCACGGCGTCCGCCAGGTACTGTCCGATCGTCATCTCCCGCAGCGCGGAGAGGTTGCAGAATGACGGCGAGCGCATCTTCAGCCGGTACGGCTTGTCGCCGCCCTTCGACACCAGGTACACGCCCCACTCGCCGCGCGGTGACTCCACCTTCGAGTACACCTCGCCCGGCGGCGTCCGCAAACGGCGCGGCATCTTCTCCGGCACGATCGGACCCTCGGGCGGCAGCTGCTCCAGCGCCTGCTCGATGATCTTGATCGACTGCTTCATCTCTTCCAGCCGCACCAGGTAGCGGTCGTACACGTCGCCGTAGTTGCCGACGGGAACCTCGAAGTTGAAGCGGTCATACACGGAGTACGGCTCGTCCTTGCGCAGGTCCCACGGCACGCCGGACGCGCGCAGCAGCGGTCCGCTCATGCCGTACGAGATCGCCTGCTTCGCCGAGAACGCGCCGACGTTCTGGCACCGCCCCATGAAGATCTCGTTCTTCGTCATCAGGTCGTCCAGGTCGCGGATGCCCTGCTGCGCCTGCTTCAGCACCTCGTGGACGCGCTGGACGAAGTTGTCCGTCACCTCCCACGCCAGGCCGCCGACGCGGAAGTACGCGTACATCAGCCGGTCGCCGGACACCTCCTCAAAGAGGTCCAGCAGGTTCTCCCGCTGCACGAACGCGAAGGTGAAGCTCGTGCCGAACAGCCCGGCGTCGATGCCGAACGCGCCCATGAACATGAAGTGACTGCTGAGCCGGTTCAGCTCGCTCAGGATCACGCGGATGTACTCCGCGCGGTCGGGCACCTTCAGGTCCATCAGCCGCTCGACCGCCATCACGTAGCCCAACTCGGCGTGGAACTGCGCCAGGTACTCCGTGCGGTCCGCGTAGCCGATGCCCTGGCGGAAGTCCATCGCCTCCATCAGCTTCTCGCCGCCGCGGTGCATGTAGCCGATGTGCGGCGTGACGTTCACGACCTGTTCGCCGTTCACCGCCAGCACCATGCGGAACACGCCGTGCGTGCTCGGGTGCTGCGGCCCCATGTTGATGGGCATGTCGACGATCTCGACCGCGTGGCCCTGCTCGAGCACCATCGTTACTCGTCCCCTTCGGCCGCGCCTTCGCGGAGGTTCTCGCCCTGCCACTCCTCGATCTCCTGCAGCGGGTTGTCCTTGCGCAGCGGGAAGTGGTCGGTCATGTCGTCGGGCAGCAGCAGCGGCACCAGGTTCGGGTGCCCCTCGAACTGGATGCCGAACATGTCGCGGGTTTCGCGCTCATGCCACTCCGCGCCCGGGTAGATCGCGGCGATGCTCGGCACGCTCGGATCGGCATACGTCACGCGCGTCTTCACGGTCAGGTGGTGGCGCTTCGTGAACGACCAGAGGTGATACACCACCTCCAGCCCGTCCTCCTGCCAGTCGATGCCGGAGAGGCAGCGCAGGTAGTCCATGTCCAGGCGCGCGTCGTCGCGGGCGGCGGTCATCACGGCCGTCAGGTCGTCGCGCCCCACTTCGACGGCGACCGTCTCGCCCGGCACGGACGGCACCATATACGCCTTGAATTCGATGCCCGGCACCGCCGCCGCGAGGATCTCGTTGATGCTGCCGGCCGGCGGTGCGACGCGCGGCGCCTCTTTCGGCTCGGCTTCCTTCGCGGGACGCGCCGCCGCGGGCTTGGCCGCGGGCTTCTCCGCGGGAGCGGCGGCCGCCTCGCCCGATGGGGGCACGGCGTCGGCCGGCTGTGCGGCCTGGTCCTGCGCTTCCTGCTCCTGCCCGTCGGGAAGCGTCATCTTATTTGCTTCGCTCTTCCATGATCTTGTGCTGCAGCGCCAGCAGCCCGTCCATCAGCGCCTCCGGGCGCGGCGGGCACCCCGGAACGTAGACATCCACCGGGATGATCTTGTCCACGCCCTGCATCACGCGGTCGTAGCGCGTGTACGGTCCGCCGTTCGTCGCGCAGGCGCCCATCGCGATCACCCACTTCGGGTTCGGCATCTGCTCGTACAGCAGCTTCACCGCCGGCGCCATCTTCTTCGTCACCGTGCCCGACACGATCATCACGTCGGACTGTCGCGGCGACGGCCACGGCACGATGCCGAAGCGGTCCAGGTCGTGCTTCGGCATGAACGTCGCGATCATCTCGATGGCGCAGCACGCGAGGCCGAACGTCATCGGCCAGAGCGACGCCTTGCGCGACACCGCCAGCAGCGCGTCGGCCGGCACCTGCACGATGCCCGGCAGGATCTGCCGGTACAGCGCCGTGCCCGGCTCGAACGGTGCCGGCGTCAGCCGCTCGGCTTCACGCTCGATCCCGGTCTTCTCCCGCTCGGGGACGACGACCGGCGCGCCTTCGACCTGCTTCTCTGGGGTCGTCGCCGGCGCGGCCTTCTGCGCGGTTACTTGTTCCATTGCAGGACCCCCTTCTTCCACGCGTACGCCAGCCCCGCGCCCAGGATGCCGATGAACAGCACCATGTCCCAGAACGCCGTGTAGCTGGCGTGAGCGAGGTTGACGGCCCACGGGAAGAGGAACACCGCCTCCACGTCAAAGATGACGAAGAGGATCGCGAAGATGTAGTAGCGGACGTGGAACTGCGACCGCGTCTGCCCGATCGGCAGCATGCCGCACTCGTACGAGATCGACTTCCCCTTCTCCTTCGAGAACGGAGCGAAAATGCGGGCCGCGATCAGGGCGGTGGCGACGAGGAAGAACCCGATAATGACCGCCAGGAAGACGGCTAGATAGTTGTCGAGCAGAGTGTGGAACGGCAAGCGATCCTCTTCGGCCCGGACGGCATGTAGCGTGCGCGCAGCATCAGGAATCCGCTCTCCGCACCCGTGCCCAGGTTCGACGCTATGCTAACAGCGAGTCACCTGTACGTCAATTCACAAACGCCGCCCGGCAGCCCCGATCCGAACCCAGGATGCGGGCCTCAGACACCCTCGACCAGCAGCATCTGCGTCCGCCCCGCGCGCTGCCGCATCGCCTTCGGTCCGGCGTAGTCCTCCGGGCCGTTATGTCGTACAGCGCCGCTGCCACCGGCCCGATCCATCACCGCCGATATACTCCACCGCACAACCGGCGGCCGCAACCCGGGACCTGGATCATGGATGAGATCCTCCGCATCGAAGACCTGCGCGTCGCGTACCACGACCGCGACCGGACGGTGCGCGCCGTGGACGGCGTCAGCCTGTCGCTGCACGGCGGCGAGACCCTGGCCATCGTCGGCGAGAGCGGCTGCGGCAAGACCACCGCCGCCCTGTCAATCCTCGGCCTCATCAGCGAACCCGGCCGCATCGAGAGCGGCCGCGTCATCTTCGAGGGTCGCGACCTCCTCACGCTGCCCCGCGCCGAGTTGCGCGCCGTGCGCGGCCGCAGCATCTCGATGATCTTCCAGGATCCGGTATCGGGACTGAACCCCGTTATGTCGATCGGCGCGCAGGTCGCGGAGATCCTGCACGCCCACTTGGACATCTCGGGGAAGGAGGCGAAGCTGGCCGCGTTGGACGCGCTGCGCCGGCAGGGGCTCGCCCAGCCCGAGCGCGTCGCCGCATCGTTGCCGTACCAGCTGTCCGGCGGCATGTGCCAGCGCGTGATGATCGCCATCGCGACGCTGATGCGGCCCAGCATCATCATCGCCGACGAGCCGACGTCGGCGTTGGACGTGACCGTGCAGGCCGCCGTCTTGCGCGAGCTGGACGACCTTAAGTCGGCGCTGGGCGCGTCGATCATCCTCATCACCCACGACCTGGGCGTGGTGGCGCAGATGGCGGACCAGGTGGCGGTGATGTATGCGGGGCGCATCGTGGAGCGGGGTGCGACGGCGGAGATCTACGCGCGGCCGCGCCACCCGTACACCGCGGCGCTGCTGGCCGCGCGCCCGCGCCTCGACGATCCGGGCCGGTCGCTCGAGCAGATACCCGGCGTGCCGCCGGACCTCTCCGATCTCTCCGGCGAGTGCACGTTCGTGCCCCGCTGCCGGAAGGCGCTCAGCGTCTGCCGCAACGAGCCCGCGCCAGCCCTGGCCGAGATCGAGCCTGCGCACGACGCCGCCTGCTACAACCCCGTGTACCAGCCGGAGCGTTAGCAGCGGCGCGGAAGCTCTCCGTGACGCGGGCTTTCAACCGGCTTGCTCCGTCCGTGCCAGCCGCCATGTGGCACAGCCGTCCCCGGCTGTGCAGTGTCGAGGCACCATGTCTGCGACCGGGCCGCGGACATCGTCGCCGGACTTCTGCAACACCCGGCTGTTAGCGCGCGTACGCCGGGCGCGACCCCGTTTTCGGCGCGAGCGCGCAGAGTTCGTGGATCAGCAACTGCAGCGACGACTCGTCGTCCTGGAGGCCGCGCTTCACCGACAGGTCCGCGTCGAGCAGGCGCGCGTAGGCGTCGCGCAGCACCGGCCAGCCGTAGCGTCCCGCGATAGCCGCGACGTTGGCGACGCGGAACGCCGGCACGCCCGCCGCGCGCGCGACCTCGTCCTGGGGGACGCGGCGGTCGCGCAGATCCTTCACGAGGATCAGCTGCCGGTACTGGCGGACGATCATGAACAGCAGCAGCTGCGGCGCTTCGCCGTCGATCAGCAGCCGCCCGAGCGTGGTCAGCGCCTTGCGCTCGTTGCCCGCGACGATCGCGTCTGCCAGATCCCAGACCTTCGTCTCGCGCGCCGCGCTCACCATCTCGGCGACCAGCGCCTCGTCGATCTGCTCGCCGCCCGCGTACGTTCCCAGCTTCTCCAGTTCGTTGTGCAGCGCCCAGAGGTCGCCGCCGATCGCTTCCGCCAGCGCGGATACCGCGCCGTCGCTGATCTTCAGCTTCTTCTCTTTCGCCGACGTCCTGATCCAGCTGCCGACGTCGCCCTTGGCGAGCGGCGCGTACTCTACCGTGCGGGCGATCGGCGCGAAGATCGTGAACGCGGGATTGCTCCTGTTCAACTCGCCTTCGACGAACACCAGCGTCGTCGTCTCCGGCATCGTCGCGGAATCGGACAGGATCGCGGCGGCGCGGCGCCACGGCTCCAGCGGGTCGTCCTCGCCCTTCTTCTTGCGTCCGCCACGCTTCCCCTCGCCCAACGCGCGCAGCAGTCCGTCGACGATCACCAGCCGGTTCGACGCGAGGAACGGCACCGCCGTCGCGTGCGCCAGCAGCTCGTCCGCGCCCAGGTCGCGGCCGTCCAGCGACGTCGTGTTGCTGGCGAGCATGTCGTCGTCCGCGGCGAGGCGATCGCGGATCGCGTGCAGCGCCTTGCGGACCTGATAGTCGTCCTTGCCGTGGAGCAGGTGGATCACGCCGCCATTCTACGCCAGCCGGCGGTTACGCGGACGCGCCGCGCAGGCGGAGCTTGCGCGGCAGTTTCGAGGGGGGTGTTCGTGGGACGATGTCGTATGCAGGCGCGCTAGGCGAGCGGCTCCAGGCCGGACAGCTCGCAGACGCGCTCGGCTGCCGCCATGAACGTGGTGCCGGTGATGCGGGCGCGGGCGCGGCGGCCGTCAGAAAGACTCAGGATGACCTCGCGGACGCGGTTCGAGAAGTAGGCCGTCGCGACCATGCCCGGCCGGTCCAGCTGCGTCAGCGTCGCCGTCCAGCCAGCGCCCTGGTCGCGCACGAGCGCAAGCCCGCCCGTGATCAGGCGTCCCTCGCAGGTCGAAATCGTGGCGGCGAAGGCAGGCGGCGGCGCCGCCGGGGTGCGCGCCGGTGCCGTTGCTTCGGTCTGCTCGAACGTGCGAGCCGGGATCATCGATCCTCCGCTGATCATGTGCGTGTGGGGGAGCATGCTCCCACCTGCACTCTATACAAGTATCGGTCGCTGATACGTGAACCCTGATGAAGTCCGCGTTAATAGGCTGTAAATAGGGGCTGAGAGCGGCATGACCAGGGGAATGGCCGACCGGCAGCAAGGGATGCCCCGGGAGTGCTCCCACCATAGCACGTATCGCGGATCCCCGTTCCCGCTTCGGCCAGCGGGCGCTGGACCAGCGGCAGCCTCAACACACCCCGCATGTGTCAGGGCCGCCGCGGGTCCACCGCCCGCCGGCCGCGACTACATCGCGAGCTGCAGCTGCCCGGCCGACGGCTGGAGCCGCGCCGGTGGCAGCATGTTGTGCTTGCGGCGCAGCCCTTCGATCGTCCGGTGCACGTCCTGGGTATACGTGCGCGGCGCGAACGGCCCCCGGTAGTAGCGGGCGTAGCGCTCAGACAGGTGCGGGTAGGCCTCCCTCAGGAACGGCATGAACCACTCCCTCGTGCCCGGCTTCAGATACAGCACGTTGTCGTGGACGAAGTCCGCGCCGTGCTCCCTCGCCGCGACCATCACCCGCTCCAGGTCCTCCGGGTCGTCGGTAATGCCCGGCAGCACTGGCGCCAGCAGCACGCCGCAGCGAATCCCCCGCCCCGAGAGCAGCCGCATCGCCTCCAGCCGCTTCGACGGCTTCGCCGTCCCCGGCTCGATGCGCTTCCAGACCTCCTCGTCGAGCGTGGAGATGCTGAAGCAGACCGTCACATCCGCCTCGCGCGAGAGCGACTCCAGCACGTCCGCGTCGCGCACGACGAACGGCGACTTCGTGACGATGCTGACCGGGTTCGCGAAGTCGCGCATGACCTTCAGGACGCGGTGCGTGAGCGAGTACTTCAGCTCCGCCGCCTGGTACGGGTCGCAGGCCGTGCCGATCGAGATCAGCTCCCGCCGCCAGCTTCCGCGGGACAGGTCATGGCGCAGCATCTCCGGCGCGTTCACCTTCACCACCACCCGCGTCTCGAAGTCACGGCCGGCGTCGTAGCCCAGGTGCTGGTGCGTGCTCCGCGCGAAGCAGTACGTGCAGGCGTGCTGGCAGCCGCGGTACGGGTTCAGCGACCAGCGGAACGGCAGCATGCCGTTGCCGGGCAGGCGGTGCACCGCGCTCTTGCACTCGATCTCTTCGAACATGATGTCAGACATTGCGACCTCCAGCACATCCGTTCTAGATGCGGGAGCCTGAATATACGACCAGAACATATGTTTGTCAAGGGCGTCCGGCACTGGTACGCGCCCCCCGCATCGCCTACGATCGCCCCGCACGTCCATATATACAGGAGGCCCGCATGCAATTCGAGACGATCCAGTACGAGACCGGGGGCGGCGTCGCCCGCATCACGCTCAACCGCCCGGAGAAGCTGAACGCGCTCTCCTTCAAGCTGCAGCGCGAGCTCAACACCGCGCTCTGGGAGGCGGACAACGACACCGCCGTCCACTGCATGATCCTGCGCGGCAACGGCCGCGCCTTCTCCGCCGGCTACGACCTGACGCCGCTGCAATCGCCGCCGCCGAAGCGCGAAGGCGACGAGCAGTACACGACCGCCTACCGCGGCGCGGCGTCGTTGGAGGACGACCTCTGGCAGCTGGAGCGCCAGCAGCGCGAGCGCCTTTCCGTCTGGGACGTCCACAAGCCCGTGATCGCCCAGGTGCACGGCTACTGTCTCGCCGGCGGCACGGACCTCGCGCTGCTCTGCGACATCGTCATCGCCGCCGACGACGCCGTCTTCGGCTTCCCGCCCGTGCGCGCGATGGGCTCGCCGGTCGGCCACATGTGGACCTACCTCGTCGGCCCGCAGTGGGCCAAGTACTTCCTGCTCACCGGCGACAGCGTCAGCGGGGCGCAGGCCGCGGAGATCGGCCTCGTCTTCAAATCGGTGCCGCCGGACGCGCTGGAGGCCGAAGTCGAAGCCCTGGCCGCGAAGATGGCGAAGATCGACGTGGAGCTGCTCGCCCCCAACAAGCGCATCGTCAACATCGCGATGGAGATGATGGGCGCCCGCACCGTCCAGCGCATGGCGGCCGAGATTGACGCACGCGCGCACCAGGCGCCGGCCGTGCGCGAGTTCGGCCGCCGCGCGATGACCGAGGGCCTGAAGGCGGCGCTCGAGTGGCGCGACAGCAAGTTCGGCGACGGACGCGCCGCCGACGACTACCAGCGCCGCCGCGCCGAACAGGAAGCGCGCCTCCGCCACGAGGAGTAGCGGCGGCAGGCGCACCCGCACACAACAAACGAGGCGGCCGCGCGATGCGGCCGCCGCGTAGCATCTCGCGGACCGGCGCTACGCCGCGGCCGCCAGCTCGGGCACGTCGCGGTCGAGCCAGAGGCACGC
>JBGQBE010000002.1:0-197753 GCA_041494685.1 Dehalococcoidia bacterium
CCGTTCGCGGCGATGCGGTCCGCGCCGGCGATCACCGCCTGCACCGCGCCGCGGGCGATCAGGCCGGCGGCGGCGGCATCCACGATGATCTCGTGCGGGATGCCTTCGGCGGCCAGCTCCCAGGCGGTGAGGCGCGCGCCCTGCAGCAGCGGCCGCGTCTCATCGACCAGCGCGCGGACCCGCTTGCCCTGGCGGTGCGCCGTCTTGATGACTCCCAGCGCGGTACCGATACCGCCCGTAGCGAGCGCGCCCGCGTTGCAGTGCGTCAGGACCGTCGCGCCATCTTCGATCAGCGCCGCGCCCAGTTCGCCCATGCGGGCGTCGGCGGCGATCTGGTCTTCGTGGATGCGCACGGCCTCGGCGGCGACGCCGTCCGCGCCGCCCCCGGCCTGGAGGCAGCGATCGAGGGCCCAGCGCAGGTTGACGGCGGTGGGCCGCGTGGCGGCGAGCTCCTCGGCCGCGGCGCGGACGTCTTCGCCGCGGCGGGCGGCGAGCGCGAGCCCGTAGGCGGCGGCGATGCCAATCAGCGGAGCGCCGCGCACGGCGAGGCGGCGGATGGCGTCGGCCACGTCGCGATGGCCGGCGGCGTCGATATAGACGACCTCGGCCGGGAGCTGCGTCTGGTCAAGGATGCGCAGGATGCCGTCGCGCCATTCGATAGGTGTAATCTGGGACCGTCCCTGCTCAGGCAACAAAAAACTTCTCGTCCGGGGGTGGTGAGAAGCTTCGCGATTCTCTCATCTCTCTCGCTGCTGCGAGTCGGATTTGGCACCCGCCTGCGCGGGTTGCCGGGTTTCGTCGGGCCGATCCCTCCACCACTCTTGATAAGAGCCTGTATTCAGTTGTTATGCCAAATTGTAGATTCCGGGCGATGCGCCGTCAAGCGCCCGGAAGGCGGGCGATCGCGGCCCGGAAGGAGCGCGGGAACTCGATCTCGCGGTCAAGGTCGCCGTACAGGCGCTCGATCTCGGGCGTGACGCGCTCGATCACCGCCGGCAGCACGCCGTCCGGGATCTGCCACGAGCTGGAGTAGTCGCGCCGCGCCAGCCGCTCCAGCATCTTCCGGGCGGTCGAGCTGCCGGCCCACCTGGTCAGCGTCACTTCTTCGACCGTCGCACCCGCTTCGCGGGCGACGCGCGCGAATACGGCGCTGCCGCGGTCGTCGCCCTGGCGGCCGCCCATGCGCACGCCGGAGAGATCGAAGACGGCGCGCACGATCGCGGCGTCCGCCTCTTCGCGGACGGACTGCTCGCGCGCGTCGCCCGCCTCAATCGCGACGCCGCCGGCGCGGAGCAGCGGCAGCGTGGCGCGCACCGTCGCCTCGGCGTCGGGCACGAGGTGGAGGATGTGGACGAAGAGCGCGCCGTCGAAGACGCCCGGGCGCAGCGGCGGCCGCGACGCTTCGGCCAGCATCACGTCGATGTCGCGGCGCTTCTCGCGCAGGCGCGCCAACATCTTCGGCGAGATATCGATGCCCGTCACGCGCACGCCCTCCGCCGCCAGCGGCACCGCGATGCGGCCGGTACCGACGCCCACTTCGACGAGCCGCGGCGACGGCGCGACGGACCGCAGGATGACGGCGATACCGCGCGCGACGGCGCGCTCGACTTCGGGCGGCAGCCCGCGCGTCTGGTCGTAGACGTCGGCGACGCGGTCGAAGGACTTGATGTCGGGACTCACGGGCTGAGTGTACAGCGCGCCTACACGTTGAACAGGATGTTCAGGCAGTCGCCGTCCTGGACGATGTAGGTCTTGCCCTCCTGGCGGAGTTGCGCGCGCTTGCGTGCCTCGGCGATCGAGCCGGCGGCGAGCAGGTCGTCCCAGCGCACCACCTCGGCGCGGATGAAGCCGCGCTCCAGGTCCGTGTGGATCTTGCCGGCGGCGGCGGGCGCCGTCGCGCCGCGCTTGACGTTCCAGGCGCGGCACTCGTCCTCGCCGATCGTGAAGAACGAGATGAGGCCGGTCAGCTGGTAGGACATGCGGATCATGCGGTCCAGGCCCGGCTCCGTGATGCCGAGGTCCTTGCGGAACTCCTCGCCCTCGTCGTCGGACAGCTGCGCAAGCTCCTGCTCGATCTTGCCGCTGATCGCGGCGATGGCGGTGTGGGGGCCGCGCACCTTGCCGGCGTATGCCGCCTCGATCTCGGCGGCGCGGGCGGCGTCGCCCTCGTCGATGTTCAGGACGACGAGCAGCGGCTTGTCGGTGAGGAACTGGTAGTTGACCAGCAGCTTCTCCTCGTCCGGGCTCATATCCTGGTCGCGCAGGGGGGTGTCGGCTTCCAGCCCGGCCTTGAGCCGCTTCAGCAGCTCCATCTCGCGCTCGGCCGCGTCGCGTTCGCTCATCTTCACGGAGCGCATGGACGCCTCGATGCGCTCCAGCCGCCGCTCGATGAACGCGGCGTCGGCGAACGCCAGCTCCAGCTCCATCGCGGCGATGTCGCGCGCGGCGTCGACGGAGCTTTGCGGATGCGGGATCGTCTCGTCGGCGAAGACGCGGGCGACGTGGATGAGCGCGTCGCAGCGGGCGAGTTGGGCGAGGAACTGCGCGTTCGGGCCCTGGCCGTCGCTGAACGCCTCGCCGGGGAAGTCGATGTAGCGGATGTCGGCGAGGGTGAACTTCTTGGGCTTGAAGATCTTCGCGAGATCGTCGAGGCGCTTGTCGGGCACCTTGACGACGCCGATGTTCGGCTGCACGCCCGCGCCGTACGAGCCGGTCTGCGCGTTGCCCCGCGTGACCGCGTTGAAGATGGTCGTCTTGCCCGACCGCTGATAACCGATGATGCCAAGGTCCACGGAGGTAAGGGTAGCGGGGTTAGTCGCTAGTCGTTAGTCGCTGGTCGCTGGGCTACCTCATCTCGTGCATGCCGGCGCCGACTGCGGGCCACACGGCGATCGCTGCCGCGATCGTCTGGACGGCGGCGCGCTGCGACGGGAAGACGAAGCGGGCGAGCGCGTCGTCGAGCGTGCACCAGGCGAAGGCGGTGTGCTCCTCCGAGAGGACGGCGGCGGGCTCGCTGGCGATGTAGCCGGCGAAGGCCGGCACGAGGTGCACGGCGTCGGTGTGCTCGCTGTAGAAGGTCTCGACGCCGTCCAGCCGGAAGAAGCGCTCCGGCGCCAGTCCGCACTCCTCGGCCATCTCGCGGCGGGCGGCCTCGTAGGCTCTCTCGCCGGGGTCGATCATGCCGTGCACGGCCTGCCAGTCGCCGGCGTGGAGCAGCCCCGGCGCGCGGCGCAGCAGCAAGAAGAGCGGCCGCCCGACGCGGATGCTGAACACGTATGTGGAGATGGAGCCGGTCAGTACGTCCAATGGGCGCATCCTTTGAAGCCGTGGCGGCGGTCCCTGAAGGCGGCGGACTCGCCATGATACCGGCGGCGTCCGCCCCGCACGATGCACGCGCGGGCAACTGCGTACGCGACGCCGCATAACGCGCCGCCGCGCGAACCGCACGCCGTTCGCCGTCACAGGATTCTCATCCGCGCGTAACACCGCCGAAATCAACAACACACACGCATCATGCATGATGTGAGTGTCAGGCCAACCCCTGCCGACGGAAGCGACAAGGAGGAAGCGCATGAACAGCAAGAAACGGCACCCGGTGCGCATCTGCGCGGCGTTCGTACGGCTGTCGCGGCGCCGATCTCGCGCGCCATCGGAGTCCGTGCGAGCGGATCGGGGCTGAACAGCCTGGCGCTCACAGACACGGAATGCGTCCACCACGTGGAAGGCCGGCAGGGAAGCCGGCCTTCTCTTCGTCTTGCGGCGGACGCGATTACGCCGATGCGACGACGGTCGCGCCCGTCTCGCTGGGGACGGTGACCGCGACGCGGCCCGGGTAGCCGAGCGCCGCCGCGCGCGCCTGCATCGCCTGCGCGATGCGCTCCTCGCCGTCGAGCGCGAACGCGGCGATCGTGGAGCCGCCGCCGCTGAGGTAGGCGCAGAGCGCGCCGGCGTCCTTCGCCGCGGCGAAGATCTCCGGCATCGCGGGAAAGATCTTTGTGCGCGCGGGCTGGTGCATGCGGTCCTGCGTCGCCAGGTCCAGCGCCGACCACTCGCCCTTCGCCAGCGCCGCGACGAGCAGCGCCGCGCGGCCGATGTTGTGCACGGCGTCTTCCTTCGACAGCTCTTTCGGCAGCAGCTTGCGGCTCTCGCCCGTCGGCATCTCGAAGCTGGGGATGAAGAGCGCGATCTTCAGGCCGGGCGCGAGCGGCGCGGCGATGTGGCGGTAGCCGTCGCCGTCGCGGACGACGACGCGCAGGCCGCCGAAGAGCGCCGGCGCCATGTTGTCGGCGTGGCCCTCCAGCCCCGCGCCCAGCACGAGCAGCTGGTCCGGCGTGAGCGCGCCGCCGAGCAGCGCGTTCGCGGCGACGATGCCGGCGGCGCGGGCGGCTGCGCTTGCGCCGAGGCCGCGGCCGATCGGGATCGCGCCGGCGCCGGGCGTGGCGCACAGCTCCGGCACCTCGATGCGCGCCAGTCGGTACGCCGAGCGCGCGGCGTCGAGGACGAGCTTCTCGAGTCCGTCCTTCGACTCCGCCTGCGGGCCGAGGGCGACGGTGATCTCCTGCGTGATCGCCAGCGCGAGACCCAGGCTATCGAAGCCGGGGCCGAGGTTCGCGGAAGTCGCGGGCACGCGGACGGTGACGGATGTCGGCATGGCGGAAGGGTAGCGGAGCGGCGACCCACCGCGCGAGCGGAGCACCCGCGCGGACATCAGTCGGCGATGCCGAGCTGCTCGCGGTAGTCCGGCTCGATCGCCAGCAGGATGCGGTGCTCCAGGTAGCGGTCGTACGGCAGCTTCAGCGCCATGGCGACGAGCTGCGGCGGCACAGGCAGGTTTGGCTTGTCGGCGATCACCGCCGCTTCCTTCAGCGCGGCGATCTCTTCGTCGGAGTAGCCGAGCTCCTGCAGCACCTCTTCGTTGTGCTGGCCGAGCAGCGGCGCCGGGCGGCGCGTCTTCGCTTCGAAGCGTGTGAACTTCGCCGCCATGTGGCGCTGCACGGGCCGCTTACCCAGCAGCGGCTGGTCGACGATGTCGAAGTGTCCGCGCGCCTTGAACTGCGGGTCGAAGAGCGCTTCCTTGCCGTCGAGTACGGCGGCGGCCTTGACGCCGGCGCGCTGCAACGTGTGCATCACGTCGTAGTGGTCGCGCTGCGACGTCCACGCCGTGATCAGCGCGTCCAGCTCGTCGTGGTGCTCGTGCCGCGCCAGCACGGTCGCGAAGCGCGGGTCCCGTACCCACTCCGGGTGCCCCGTCGCCTGCGCCAGCCGCTCGAACTCGGCGTCGTTTTCGCACGAGATGACGGCCCAACGGTCGTCGCCGGCGCAGCGATAGCAACCCTGCGGCGCGGCGTAGGCGCTGCGGTCGCCCCTGCGCGGCGTCGGACGGCCGTTCATCTGCTGGTCCAGCAGTGAGGCCGCCATGATCGGGATCGCCGCCTCCTGCTCGGAGAGGTCGATGTACTGGCCCTTGCCGGTGCGGCGGCGGTAGTGCAGCGCGGTCAGGATCGCGCCGGCGCCGATGAAGCCGGAGTACGGGTCGGTGAACGACAGGCCGGAGCGGATCGGCGGCCCGCCCTCGTAGCCGGTGATCGACGAGAGGCCGGAGGCCGGCTCCAGCCCCATGCCGTAGCCCGCGAAGTCGCGCATTGGCCCGTCCTGGCCGTAGCCGGAGAGCGAGCACATGATGATGTCCGGCTTGATCTGCTTCAGCCGCTCGTAGTCCAGGCCGAAGTTCGCCATGACGCGCGGCGTGAAGCTCTCGACGACGACGTCCGCGCGCGCGATCAGCTTGCGGGTGATCTCGCGGCCCTCTTCTTTCGCCAGGTCGACCACGACCTCGCGCTTGCCGGTGTTGCGGATGACGAAGTACGACGCACGGTGGTAGTAGTGGTCCAGCCCGTCGTTCTCCGTGATGATCAGGCTGCGCGTGACGTCGAGGCGGTTCGGCGACTCGAATCGGATGACGTCGGCGCCGAGGTCGGCGAGGATGCGCGTGCACGCCGGGCCGGCGAACACCTGCGCCAGGTCGACGACGCGGATCCCTTCGAGCGGGAGTGCGTTCGTGCTCATATCACCCCCTGGTCGCTGAGGATCGTCAGGTCGCCCTGCTCGTAGCCCAGTTCGCCCACCAGCACGTCGGCGTTGGCGCTGCCGCGCTCCGGCGCGGGCGACATCGCCAGCGGCGTCTCCGTCATCCTGAACGGCGCGCCGGGCAGCGTGATGTCGCCGGCCTTCGAGTCCTGCTGGCGGACGAAGAAGCCGCGCTCGGCCAGGTGCTCGTCGAAGAGCAGGTCGGCGGCGTTGGGCACGAAGGCGAAGGGCAGGCGCAGCGCCTGCGCCGTCATCACGATCTCCATCGCGGTGTGCGTCGAGAGGAACGGGTGGATCAGCGCCTCGAACTCGCGCCAGTTGACCATGCGCTCGCCCATCTGCTTGAAGAAGACGGTCTGGTCCAGGTCCGGATCCTCGAACAGCAACGCCATCGGCGAGATGCTGTCGCTGGCCAACGGCGACGGGAAGCCGCCCGCGCCGGGGATGACGACGACGTGACCGTCCATGCACTCCATGATGTCGTTGGGGTAGCCAAAGATGTGGCGCGAGTAGTAGCGCCGCCGGATCGCGCCCTGGAAGCCGTACATCGCGGCGTTGTACTCGTCCGCCGCCGCGACAGCCTCCGCCATCGAGACGTCGACGTGGTCGCCGCCGCCGCGCTTCGCGCGGTTCTCCAGCGCCGCCAGGATGCCGATCCAGAGCTGCACGCCGGCGATGTAGGCGCCGGGCTCGCCGCCGGTCGCCAGCGGCTCGCGATCAGGCTCGCCGGTGTTGTACATGATCGTGCTCATCGCCATGGCGGTGAGGCTGTTGCCGTCGTAGTCGGCGTACGGGCCGGTCGCGCCGAAGGGCGACACCTGCGCGACGACCAGGTCCGGGAACTGCGACCTGAGGTCGGCGCAGGTGAGCCCCCACGCCTGTAGCGTCGACGTCTTCTCGCCCGTGACGAACACGTCGGCCTTGGCCAGCAGCTTCCTCAGCACCACCTGCCCGGACGGCACCGACACGTCGAGCGTGACGCTGCGCTTGCTGGTGTTGAGGTGCAGGTAGAGGCCGGACTGTTCCGGGTCCGGCACGTCGCCGGGGAACGGACCCAGCCTGCGCGTGTAATCTCCCGCGGGCGGCTCGACCTTGATCACGGCGGCGCCAGCGTCGGCCAGCAGCTTCGTCGCGTACGGTCCGGCGATGCCCTGCGAGATATCGACGACGCGCACGTCCGGCATCGCACGATCGGTCATGGCTCACTCCTCCGGATTTGTTGGGGCAGGATACGGCGGTGCCGCGGGGCGGGCAAACGGAGGCCGGCGGGACGGCGGAAGCGGGAGGTCGGGGGTGCTGTTACGCCTCGAGGAGGCGGCGGGGGGCGGCCGACGCGCCGTTCGACGACGCGCCGTTCGCGTGGGCGAGCGCGGCCTGCTCCTTCTCGGCTTCCAGCTCGTCGGCGAGCTGGGCGAAGGCCACGAGCATGTTGGTCTGCGCGCGCAGCGTCTTGCTCAGGCCGTTCAGCAGGCCGAAGACGCGGCCCACCATCAGCAGCTCGGATGGCACGGCGGTGAGCTGGTTCTTCTTCAGGATGCCGGAGACCTGCTCGTACGACTCCTCGAACATCTCGCCTTCGGCCCAGCCGGCGCCGGACTCGTGCATCTGCTTCGCTACACGGCCGACGTAGGCGTCGCCGAGTTGCTCGTAGCCCCGCGCGTCGTCCAGCTTCGTGCGGAAGCCCAGGTCCCGGAACGCCAGGCCCATCGCCGTCTGGTCGCCGCTGAGGATGGTGCGGGTAAAGCGCACCATCACGTCGCGAAACACGGCGCCGAGGTCCTTCGCCTGGCCGAAGTCGATCAGCACGAGCTTCGGGCCGGGCAGCACCATCAGGTTGCCGGGATGCGGGTCGGCGTGGAAGAAGCCATGGCGCACGATCATCTCGGCGAAGCTGTAGACCAGGATCTTCGCGATATCGGCCGAGTCGACGCCGATGCGCCGCATACCCTCGATGTCGTTGATCTTGACGCCGTCGATGTACTCCATCGTCAGCACGCGGCGGCTGGTGTAGTCCCAGTAGATCTTCGGGACGACGACATCCTCGACGTTCGCGAACTCGGCCGCGACGCGCTCGGCGTTTTGGCCTTCGTTGATGAAGTCGAGCTCTTTCGGCACGTTCTCGCGCATCTCCTGCGCGACGAAGCGGTAGTCCATCGTGCGGTCGAGCTTGTTCAGCACGCCGATGAAGAACGACATGTTCGACAGGTCGATGTCGACGATGTGCTCGATGCCGGGGTACTGCACCTTCACGGCGCAGACGCGGCCGTCCTTCAGCACGGCGCGGTGCACCTGCGCCAGCGACGCCGACGCGACGGGCTCCTCGCCGAACTCGGAGAACATCTCTTCGAGCGGCCGGCCCAGTTCGCGCTCGACGTGCGCGCGCACCGCCGCGAAGGACTCCGGCGGCACCTCGTCCTGCAGGCCGGACAGCACCTCGACGTAGGCGTCAGGCAGGACGTCCGGGCGGGTGCCGAGGAACTGGCCCGTCTTGATCAACAGCCCCTGGTTCTTCACGGCGACCTCGTAGAGGTGGCGGGCGCTCCAGTAGTGGTGGCGCTCGCGGCGGGGCTCGCCCCAGGCCTTGCCCTTCCGCTTCTCGCGGTAGCTGATCCACTTGTAGCCGACGAAGACGCGCGCCAGCATCTGCCCGACGTTGACGAAACGCTGGACGCGGTTATGCGGGGCGCGCTCTCGGCGGCGCGTGCCGTAAGCAGGAGTTCGCTGAGCCATGTTCAGTGGACATGTTACAGGATTCACAAAGTGGGGTCTATGGCCGGCGTTGCGCAGTTTCCGGCCGCCTGCATCGGGACGACTGACGGAGGTGGTCCGGCGAACGGCGAGCTGCGTTCCCCGCTACGCCCAGTCGTGGTCGTCGCGAAAGATGTGGACGCGGCGGTGCGGCTCGCGGCCCTGGCTGCGCGAGGTGAGGTTGTAGCGCTGCGCCATCTCGTGCTGCAGGCGGCGGATGTAGGCGTTCTGCGGCGTCAACTCCACCTCGGCCTCGGCGCCGTTGAGCACGCCCGTGATCGCGTCTTCGGTCTCCTGCATCGCGTACGACACGGGCACGTCGCCCTCGATGGCCGCGCCGTTGCCGTGCTGCTGCATCGCCAGCAGGCTCTGCTCCATCTGGACGACGGTGTTGGTCTTCAGCACGTACAGCGGGATGCCGCGCGACTCGGCGTCGCGCAGCGCCTGCGGCTTGCGCCGGAAATACGATCGGAGCGTCATCACGGTGTCCGCGTCGTTCAGCTCTTCCGCGATCGCCACCCGCGCCCCCGTCTCGCGTACTGCTTGCTCCAGCCGCCGGCGGGAGATACCGAACGGGTAGATGCGCCGAAAGGGGCCGTCCGGGACGGCCTGCGCTCCGATCTCAGCGCCCGGGCGCTCGCTTGGGGCCCACGGCCGCCGGTCGCGGTAGCCGCGCTCGCGGGCCGGCGCGATCACCGGCGGCGGCAGCGCGATGACGCGGATCTCGCCGTCCTCGCCCAGCTCGCGCACCTCCGCGGACATCTTGTAGCCGCGCAGCATGGCGTCCACCGTCTCCGCGACGTCGCCGTGCACGGCCACGCGGTCCCAGCTCTGGATCTCGACGACGATGTCGAAGGTCGGCGGCGCCTTGCGCTCCAGGATGGACTTCTGCGTGCCGCGGCGGCGCGCCTCTTCGTCGCCCAGCGTGACGGACTGGATGCCGCCGACCAGGTCGGACAGCGTCGGGTTCATCACCAGGTTCTCAAGCTCGTTGCCGTGCGCCGTCGCGACGAGCTGCACGCCGCGCTCGGCGATCGTGCGCGCGGCCGCCGCTTCCAGCTCGGTGCCGATCTCGTCGATGACGATGACCTCGGGCATGTGGTTCTCCACCGCCTCGATCATCACGGCGTGCTGCAACGCGGGCGTCCGCACCTGCATGCGCCGCGCCTGGCCGATCGCCGGGTGCGGGATATCGCCGTCGCCGGCGATCTCGTTCGACGTGTCGACGATGACGACGCGCTTGTTCATGTCGTCGGCGAGGACGCGCGCGACCTCGCGCAGCATCGTGGTCTTGCCGACGCCCGGGCGGCCGAGCATGAGCGTGCTCTTGCCGGTCTTGATCAGGTCTTCGATCACCTGGATGGTGCCGAAGACGGCGCGGCCGACGCGGCACGTCAGGCCGACGATGCGGCCGCGGCGGTTGCGGATGCACGAGATACGGTGCAGCGTCCGCTCGATGCCGGCGCGGTTGTCGTCGCCGAACTCCTCGATGTGCGCGACGACGTAGTCGATGTCCTCAGCGGTGATCTCGGTGTCGGAGAGCAGGATCTCGCGGCCGGGGTAGCGCGCCTCCGGGCGGCGGCCGAGATCCATCACGATCTCCAGCAGCTCGAAGTTGTCTTCGCGCTGCTTCAGCGGCTCGCAGATGCGGGGAGGCAACGCCCCCAGCAGCAGTTCCAGGTCGTCAGTGATGATGCGTTGCAATCGCTACCTACCTCACCCCAGCGTGGGCCGTACAAGGGCGGGGACTATGCGGCGCACCTTCACGGGGTGCACCGTCTTACGCGACAGTACGACGTACTCCTCCGCGGCCTCGAAGCCCGCGGCGGCGAGCCGGCGGGCCACGCCCTCCTGGTGCTCCGCGACGAGCGAGTACACCGACGAGCGGTTGGCGACCTTCGCCATGCCGGCTTCGATCAGATCATCGACCGCATCGAGGCGGCCGAGCACGTCGAAGCGACCGATATCGCCGTCGCCGGCAACGCGCAGCATGCCAGCGACCTTGCCCTCACACTCGAGCACGTACTGCGACGTGCGCCCCAGCGACTCCTGCGCCGCCGTCCACTCGACGAAGGTCATCGCCTCCATGCGCCGCACAGCGGCGGGCACCACGTCGTTGTACAGCTGGAATGCGCCGTACTGGTCCGCCTTCGCGCGGAGCCGCAGCCCTTCCGGCAACGCGTGCGCCTCGCCGCGATTCACGAAGCGGCGGTACGTCTGCTCCCGCAGGTACGGCGAGAAGCCGCAGCGCGCGGCCGCCCGCTCGACGGCCGACTGGCGCGGCAGCCGCACGAACACGCGCAGCGCACCCGACTTACCGGCGGCTTCCGTGAGCTGATCGAGCAGGCTCATGAGCACGCCGTCGTCGTCTGTCGCGTTGATCAGGCAGTCGACCTCCCACGCCAGCTTCGAGCCGCGCTTACGCGCCGAGACCAGGCCGCGCAGCGTCGGGCCTTTGACGCTGATCCAGGTGTGCCGGCCGGTGGCGAAGCTGAACCACTGCTCGAACGCCGTCTCCAGCGGATGCGGCGAAGCCTGCGTGCCGATGCGGTCGCGCGTCATCGCCTCGTTGGCGTAGACACGGCCGTCGTACGAGACCAGGGCCACGAGGTCGGTCGGACGGACGGTACGGGCGGAATGCGTCATCGGCAGGCGTTCACGCTCCAGAATCGCTCTTATTGTAGCGCGAACGGGGCGCGGCCGGAGACGCAAGCGCCACGCTACTTCGAGGCGGCGCGCTCGGCCCGGTAGGCCGCCGCGAGTTCGGCGAGCAGCGCGTGGAAGCGGGCGTCGCCCGTCAGCTCCGGGTGGAACGAGGTCGCCAGCAGGCGCCCCTCGCGCGCGGCCACGATCGTGCCATCAGGCAGCGCGGCCAGGACGGCCACGCCGGGCCCGGCTCGCTCGATGAGGGGGGCGCGGATGAAGATCGCGTGGAACGGCCGTTCGCCCAGCCCCTCGACGAGCAGGTCCTCCTCGAACGAGTCCACTTGCCGCCCGAAGGCGTTGCGGCGCACGTCGATGTCCATGAGCGCCAGGTTCGGCCGGTCGAGGTCGGTCGCCTGCTTTGCCAGCACGATAGCGCCGGCGCAGGTGCCCCAGATCGGCAGCCCTTCGGCGCCAAGGCGACGGATCGGCTCGCGCAGCTCGTAGATGTCGAGCAGGCGCGTGATCGTCGTGCTCTCGCCGCCGGGGATGATCAGCGCGTCGATCTCGGCGAGCTGCGACGGCAGCCGCACCTCGACGGTGGCGACGCCGAGCGAGCGCAGCACCGCGATGTGCTCCGCGAAGTCGCCCTGCAGGGCGAGCACGCCGACGACGGAACCAGTCATGCAGTCAGTGTATCGAACGCGCGGCAGAGGCACCGCCACCGGAGCCTCCGCTGTCTGTTGTCTGCTATTTGTTGTCTGTTGTTTGGGCAGCGCTACCAGCCGCGCTTGGACAGGATCTCGTTCTCGGGGATGGCGCCGATCTCCAGGCCCTTCATCGCGATGCCGGTGCCGCGCGAGACTTCGGCGAGGATCGCGGCGTCGCGGAAGTGGGTCGTCGCCTTGACGATGGCCTTCGCCATCTTCTCCGGGTTCTCGGACTTGAAGATGCCGGAGCCGACGAAGACGCCCTCGGCGCCGAGCTGCATCATCAGCGCGGCGTCGGCCGGCGTGGCGATGCCGCCCGCCGCGAAGTTGACGACCGGCAGCCGGCCCAGGTCGTGCACTTCCTTCACCAGGTCGTACGGCGCGCCCAGGTTCTTCGCCTCGGTCGCCAGCTCGTCCTCCGGCAGGTTCTGGATGCGACGGATGTCGTCCCATAGCGTGCGCATGTGGCGCACGGCCTCGACGACGTTGCCGGTGCCGGCTTCGCCCTTCGTGCGCATCATCGCCGCGCCCTCGCCGATGCGGCGGAGCGCCTCGCCCAGGTTCCGGCAGCCGCAGACGAACGGCACCTTGAACGGGTGCTTGTTGATGTGGTGCGCCTCGTCCGCCGGCGTCAGCACCTCGGACTCGTCGATGTAGTCGACGCCGAGCGCCTCCAGCACCTGCGCCTCGACGAAGTGGCCGATGCGGGCCTTCGCCATCACCGGGATCGTCACCGCGGCGATGATGCCGGTGATCATGTCGGGGTCGGACATGCGGGCCACGCCGCCGTCCTTGCGGATGTCCGACGGCACGCGCTCAAGCGCCATGACGGCGCAGGCGCCGGCCTCCTGGGCGATCTTGGCCTGCTCGGGCGTGACGACGTCCATGATGACGCCGCCCTTCAGCATCTGGGCGAGGCCCTTCTTGACAGCCAGCGTCCCGGTGACGGCGGCGCCGTTCGCAGAGGCGCGATCGTTCGTGGCAACCATGGCGAGTCCTCCGGTCTTCGGGGGCGTTGTGGAATCAGTAACAGTGTAGCGAACTGCACTCAGATCCGGCTAACGCGCTTGACGGCGACAGTCTGCGCCTGCCGGTCGAGCGCGGCGGCGGCACGGCGCAGCAACGGCAGGCGCGCGAGCGCGTACGCGGCCGGCGCCGCCAGCACGGGCAGGATCGGCAGGTGGTAGCGCGTGTCGCCGAAGAAGATCACCGACACCAGCGACCAGACGACGAGCACCGCGAGCGGCAAGGCCGCGGCGGCGGCGCGCCGCACCGCCAGCAGCGCCATGCCGGCGGCGGCGGCAAGCAGCAGCGCGTAGTAGTAGCCATCGGACACCGCGCCGATGAGCGTGCGCGTGCGAGCGGCCAGATGGCTCGCGCCAGGCGGCTCGTACCACGCGGCGAACGAGCGGTCGTTGCGGTACGTCTCGAAGATCTTGGCGGGCGCGCGCGATACCGCCTCGAGCGGATGATGCGCTACGTAGCGCAGCGCGGCGTCGCGGGCGCGCGCGTCGAAGCGCACCTCGCGGCGCGCGCCGGAGAGGCCCGCCGTCTCCCGATCGAATTCGGCGACGGGCGCGGCGCTGACCGTCGCCGCGGCGTCCGGGTTGTTGCCCATCCAGAGGTTGAGGCCGAGGTTCGTGGAGACGGGCGCGAAGGTGTGCATGCGGACGGCGTTCCGCACCGTCCACGGCGTCAGCACGAGCACGAACGCCACGGCGAACGCGCCGGCGGCCCACAGCGTCGCGCGCCGTCGTTCCCGCCCGAGCGCGCCGTACGCCGTCCACGACGCCGCGATCGCAAGCACGAGCAACGCCGCCTGCGCCCGCACGAGCGTCGCGGCCGCGAGGAGGACGCCGCCCAGGGCCGCGGCACGCCACGACACCGGTCGCGCTGCCGCGACGAACGCCGCCAGCAACAGGAACGTGAAGAGCACCTCGCTGAGCAGCAACGACGAGTAGAGCAGGTGGCTCGGCAGCAATGCGATGAGCGCCCCGGCGATCGCGCCCGCGCCTGCCGAGAGCAGGCGGCGCGCCAGCTCAGCCGCGAGCACCGCCGTCGCGGCGCCCAGCAGCGCCTGTGCCAGCCGCGCTGCCAGGCGCGAGTCGCCGGTCAGGTGGTAGACGCCGCCCAGGAACGCCGGGTATCCCGGCGGCCAGCGCGAGGTCGCGGATCCGTCGGGCGTCACGTAGCCGTCGCCGTGCGCGATGCCCTGGCCGAACGCGTCGTACCAGCCGGCGTCGTTCGTCAGCGAGGGGGGCGCATCGAACCGTGCGGCGGCGGCGACGCGCGGCAGGAGCGCGACCAGGAAGATCGCGATGAGCACGGCAGCCCAGCGGCGCGCGGCAGCGTCACGCATGGGCGCCATGATCCCCGGACGCGGCGCAAATGGCAACTACGGCGCGGGGCGCGGACTGCCAGACAACCGCGTACGACGTGCTCGCGCACGTCCCGGGGGTCCGTAGCGGTCGCCCTACTGGTAGCTCAGGCCCAGGTTCGGGGACGGCGCGTACTCCTCGGCGACGGCCGGCACGGGCTCGCCGGCGAGCAGCGCGCGGATCGCGGGCAGCGCGTCGCGGGCGGCAGCCATGCCGGCATCGAGGCAGTCCACCATGTGGAAGGGAGAGTTGCCGTTGATCCGCTTCGTGATCGGCCGCAGGATGACGTGCGCGACGCGGCCCGGCACCACCTCCTGCGCGGCGACGCTGATTGAGAACGGCACGCCGGCGATCGTGCGATCCAGCGGCAGGCGCGACAACTTCTCCGCCAGCCACGACGCCGGCCCGCGGAGGCTGGACGGCAGCGTGTACGGGTGCCCCAGTTCGACAGCCACGATGACGTCGGCGCCAAGCTCAGCCGCCGCATCGACCGGCGCGGAGTCCCAGAAGCCGCCATCCAGCAGGTAGCGGCCCTGGTGCACGACCGGGCGCGCGATCAGCGGGATGGCGATGCTGGCCTCGATCGCGTCGATCATGGGGCCTTCGGTGATCGTGACGGAGCGGCGCGCGCCGATGTCGGAGGCGGTGGCGGCGTAGCGCATCGGCAGGTTCTCGATGTGCTGGCCCGCGAGCGCCTCGTAGAAGCGGCGGGCGAGGCGATTGTTGTGGCGGAGCTTCAACCGGTGGCGGAAGAAGTTGGCGAGGTCGGCGGTTGGGCAGTTGCGGATGCCTTCGTCCAGCTCTTCGCTGCTGCGGCCCACCGCGTAGGCGCCGCCGTAGAGCGCGCCGATGCTGGTGCCGGCGATGGCGTCAATCTTGATGCCCGCTTCGTCGAGCGCTCTCATCACGCCGACGTGCGCGGCGCCCTTCGTGCCGCCCGCCCCCAGTGCCAGTCCGAGCTTCAATGTCCTCATGTGTACCTGCTCCCGCCGCGGGGTCCGCACCCAGAGTATCGTGCGAGGATTCTCGTCGTTGCGTCACGACTCGTCAATAACCAATCACAGGGCTGTCAAGGATGGGGATCGCCGCACCCGCGCCTGCCATGCGCCTACACTGTAGCGCGTTCGGTCGTGCGCATGTGTTACGAGGAGGCTGCGGCGCCCTCGACCGCGGCGATGCCGATCATGCCGGGGCCGCCGTGCACGCCGAGCGCGGGGCCGAAGCGGCCCAGCAGCACCGGCACGCGCGGCAACGCCTCGCGGGCGCGGTCGGCGAGCGCGGCGGCCTCGTCGGGCGTCGTGGTGTACAGCACGGCCACCTCTTCGACGGGCTGGTGCTTCGTGCAGAGCGAGAAGAGCTCGTCCATCGCCTTCTGGTGCGAACGGACGCGTGTCACGGGGTACGTTTCGCCGTCCTTGATCGTGAGGATCGGCTTCAGCCGCAGCAGACCGCCCAGGAACGCCTGCGCCCGGCCGATACGGCCGCCGCGCCGCAGGTACTCCAGCGTCTCGAACGCGACGGCGATGCGCAGGCGCGACGCCACCGACTCCGCCGCCGCGGCGCACTCCGCCCGCGACGCGCCCGCCGCGGCCGCCTTCGCCGCGGCAAGCACGCAGAGCCCCATCCCCATCGACACGGAGGTCGAATCGACGACGGTGATCTTGTCCGGCGCGACCGCGCGGGCGGCGGTGCGCGCCGACTCGACGGTGCCGCTGAACTTGTGCGAGAGGTGGATGGACACGACTTCGCCGCGCGACGTGAGATGCCGGTACGCGTGCTCGAACAGCGCGGGCGGCGGCTGCGACGTGGTCGGCAGCACCTTCGCGTGCGAGAGCCGCGCATAGAATTCGTCGGCGGTCATGTCGATGCCGTCGCGGAACGACTCGTCGCCGAAGGTGACGGTCAGCGGCACGACGGTGATGTTCAGCTCCTCCGCCATCTGCCGGGGGATGTCCGAGGTGCTGTCGGTGACGATGTAGACGGCCACGTTACTCCACTCCGATCAGGTACGGATAGTGCGGCTGGCCGCCCGCGGCCACCTCCACGTCGACGCCGAACTCCGCGCGCAGCGCCTCGGCCAGCGCCTCCGCCGACGCCGCGTCCTCGCCCTCGCCGGCGTACAGCGTGACCAGCGACGCGTCACCGCCGTCCAGCATCCGCGCGACGCAGGCACGCACCGCGGCGGCGATGCTCGGTTCGGCGACGCAGAGTTCGCCGTCGACCAGGCCGATCGGCTGGCCCTGCGCGATGGAGAGTCCGCTGATCGTCGTGGCGCGCGCGGCGTGTGTCACCTCGCCGGTGCGGACGGCGACGATCGCCGCACTCATCGCGGCGACGTTCTCGTCGACGCCGGCTTCGGAGTTCGCCGCGATGAGCGCGGCGATGCCCTGCGGCACGCTGCGCGATGGCACCACGTGCACGCGCGCGCTCGACGCCCGCGCGGCCTGTTGCGCCGCGAGGATCACGTTCTTGTTGTCCGGCAACACGATCACGTCGCGCGCCCCGGTGGCGTCGATGGCGGCGAGGATCTCGCCGGCGCTCGGGTTCATCGTCTGCCCGCCGCGCACGACCGCGGCCGCGCCGATCGAACGCAGCAGCGCCTCCACGCCGTCGCCGGCGCCCACCGCGACGATCGCCAGGCTGCGGGCGCGCGCGGGCGCCTGATGCTCATGGCGGCGCGCCGCCAGCGCCTGGAACTGCGCCTCCATATCGTCGGCCTTCTCGTGCGAGACTGCGCCCAGCGTGCGGGCGTAGGCCAGGGCGTCTTCGGGCTCGTGCGTGTGGACGTGCACGCGCACGAGCGCGCCGCCGCCCACTACGAGCACGCTCTCGCCCATGCTCGCCAGGCGCGCGCGGATGGCGTCCGCGTCCAGCGCCTCGCCCTGGATGACGAACTCGGTGCAGAATCCGGGCGCGTGGCCGTCCTCGTGCGCGCGCTCCGTCGCGGCGAGCCACGCCGGATCGATCGTGCCGAGATCCTCCGCGGGCAGCGCGATCTCCTCGCCGCGCAGGGCGCGGAGCATCCCTTCGAGCAGCACGTACAGGCCCTGCGCGCCGGCGTCGACGACGCCGGCCTCCTTGAGCAGCGGCATCTGCTCCGGCGTGCGCGCCACCGCCGCGCGCGCCTCATCGGCCGCCGCCGCGAGCACCGACTCGACGTCGCTGCCCCGGGTGGCGCGCGCAGCAGCGGCGCTGGCGGCGGTGATGACGGAGAGGATGGTGCCCTCGCGCGGCTGCGAGACGACGCGATAGGCCGCGTCACGCCCGCGGTCGAGCGCGGCGGCGAACGCGGCGCCGTCGAGCGCGTCGCCGCCGGGGGCGACGAAACCGGCGATGATCTGCGAGAGGATGACGCCGGAGTTGCCCTTCGCGCCCATCAGCGCGCCCCGCGCCGCCGCGCGCGCCACGCCTGAAAGCGTGCCGTCCGTCGCGCGCTCCGCCTCGTCCACGGCCGCGCGCATGGTCAGCGACATGTTGGTGCCGGTATCACCGTCGGGCACGGGGAAGACGTTGATCGCGTTCAGCGCTGCGGCCTGCCGCCGCAATGCGGCCGCACCGCCGGAGAAGCTGCGCAGGAGTGCCGCCCCGTCGATGCCGCCTGATGCGGAACGCGCGGCGTCAGGTCGCGGGCGGGGTCGGGGCATGCGGCGGTTTGCCTCAGATTCGAAGCCTGTGCTAAGGTTCCCTGTTTCAAGAGTCTATCACGGGCGCACGCCCCAAGAGGATTTCGACCATGCCTGCGATTTGCGCAGTTTGCGGCAAGGGCACCACGTTCGGCCGCAACATCCGCCACCGCCACTCAGGACGCTGGGAGCGCGAGGCACACAAGACGAACCGCATCTTCCGGCCGAACCTGAAGCGCCAGGTCGTGTACGTGGGCGGCGACGCCATCCGCGTGCGCATCTGCACGCGCTGCCTGCGCAGCCAGACGAAGGCGCGATAGCCGTACCGGCCACGACGGCACGACGATCAGGCCCCCGCCCGCGGGGGTCTTCTGGTTGCAGCGCAGTCCGGCAGCACAACACGAGCGAGAGCGCATGCGCATCGGCGTCATCGGCGACACGCACTACCCCGAAGCGGGCCCGTTGTGGGACGCCGCGTACGACGCACTGCGCGACGTCGACCTGATCCTGCACACCGGCGACCTGCACGTGCTCGACGTGCTGGACTGGCTCGAAGAGCGCTGCGGCGTGCCCGTGCTGGCCGTGCGCGGCAACGGCGACGACGGCAGCGGCGGGCGGCCGGTGTGCCCGGAGGACCCGCGCCTCAAGCCCGTGCAGACGGTGACCGCGGAGGGCGTGCGCATCGGCGTCGTGCACGACGCGACGCTGCCGGAGTGGCCGCCGCACCGCACGCTGGAGTCGATCATGGACCACCACTTCGGCGGGCGCGTGGACGTGTTCGTGCACGGCGACACGCACGTGCCGGAGGTCGAACTGATCCGCGGCGTGCTGCTGGTGAACCCGGGCAGCCCGACCTTCCCACGCAACCTCACGCGCCGCCCCGGCACGCTGGCGTATATCGAGATCGCCGGCGGCGCCCCCCGCGCCTGGATCCACCACCTGCCGGGGGACTGAACCGCAGGGGGAATCTGACCGGCGGGGAGGTAGACTGCTCGTAGCGGCGCATGTTGGGAGCGGCCGTCCGGGCCGATACATCTACCGATGATCGTTGGGACCGTCCGCGAGATCAAGAACGAGGAGTTTCGCGTCGCGCTGATGCCGGAGGGCGTGCACGCGCTCGCCGACGCCGGCCACCGCGTGCTCGTCGAGCGCGGCGCCGGCTGCGGCATCCTCTGCGACGACGCCACCTACCGCGCGGCGGGCGCTACCGTCGTCGAACACGCGAGCGAGGTGTGGGACCAGGCGGACCTCATGGTGAAGGTGAAGGAGCCGCTGTTCCCCGAGTTCCCGCACATCCGCCACGGCCAGACGCTGTTCACCTACCTCCACCTCGCCGCCGCGCCCGACCTCACGCGCGCACTGCTCGCCGCGAACGTCACGGCGATCGCGTACGAGACGGTGCAGTTGCCGGACGGGTCGCTGCCGCTGCTGATCCCGATGAGCCAGGTGGCGGGGCGCATGGCTACCGAGGTGGGCGCGCACTACCTGCGCAAGCCGGGCCCCGGCCGCGGCAAGCTGATCTCCGGCCTGCCGGGCGCACCGGCCGCGCACGTGGTCGTGCTGGGCGCGGGCATCGTCGGCGAGAACGCGATCGAGACGGCGGTCGCCCTCGGCGCGCGCGTCACGGTCTTCGACTCGCGGCCCGACAAGCTGCGCCACATCCACGACCGGTTCCCGAACCGTACGACGACGCTGATGTCGAGCCCGCTGGCGATCACCAAAGCGATGCGCGAGGCCGACATCCTGGTCTGCGCAGTGCTGGTGCCCGGCGCGTCGGCGCCGAAGCTCGTGACGCGCGACATGGTGCGCGGGATGGGCGCCGGCGCGGTGATCGTCGACGTTTCGATCGACCAGGGCGGCACGTGCGAGACGTCGCGCCCGACGACGCACGACGATCCCGTGTACGTGGAGGAGGGCGTGGTGCACTACTGCGTCAGCAACATGCCCGGGGCGGTGCCACAGACGTCGACTGCGGCGCTGACCGCCGCGACGCTGCCGTACGTGATCAAGCTGGCGAACATGGGCACGCGCGCCGCCGTACTGGCCGACCCGTCGCTGGCGAAGGGCGTGCTGGTGAGCAGCGGGCACGTCACCCACCCCGCGCTGGCGCAGTCGCTCGGGCTGCCGTTCGTGCCGCTGGAGCAAGCGCTGCCGGAGTAGCGGGCGCAGTTCCATCGCGCCCGGCGCACCCTCGGTTGTCTGTCGTCTGTTGTCGTCCGGCTACGCGCGCAGCGCGGCGAGGATCTTCTCCGCGTGCTGGACGTGGTCCGCGTCGTGGACGCGCTGGAACGTCGCCCACTCCAGGCAGTTGAGGTCGCCGAAGAACGGATGCGGCGCGACGACTCCCGTGTCCGGCGCCGCCGGAAGCTTCGCGATCGCGTCGAGCAGCGCCGCGTTCGTCGCGCGGAGCTGATCCATCAGGGCGCCGTAGGATCCCGCTTCCACCATCGAGCCGATGCCGATGCCCGAGAGATCCGGCCGTACACCGCGCGCCAGGCCGTGCACGAGCTTCGCCACGCCGGATTCAGCCGAGATCACGTGCCGCACCAGGTCGTGGATCGACCATTCGTCCGGCGCGGGCTGGCGCGCGACGACCGCGTCGTCGAGCGGCGCGACGATCTCGAGGAACCGCACCTGCGTCGTCGATACGAGATCGATGATCGCCTGCGGCGACTTGGTGGCCTGATGCTTGATGTAGGAGGTTACGCGGTCGCGAACGTCGTCTGGTATCACCATGCGGACAGCTTACGCCGCCGCCACCGGCTTGGGTAGATGGGCGGGCGTGTTAGCGGGCGCGCCTGGGCCGGATACGCTCGATGACGCGCGTGACAGCCTGCGCCCAGGGCTCCCACAGGTGCAGCATGTCGGCCGCGAACACGACCACCACGCCGAGCAGATCGTAGTACAGGATGTCAGCCGGCGTCATGCCTGGGGGCCTTTCTACACTGTGCGGCACTCAGTCCCGCTGGGACTGCGCTGACCTAACGGCGGGGGTACCACCACGGTACTCCCGTTGCGCACGCGATTCCAGCGCGCCGCGTCAAGCTCGGCGCCCCGTGTCAAGCTCGCGGCGGCGGTGTCCGCGCCCGGACGGGGCGGTACACTTGACGGGCACTCGCCCCCTTTCGCCCGCCGAGCAACACCGGCGCGGCGCGGTACTGCACACGGAGGTGCGCTATGGTCGCCGGAACTTCGATCGTCGGACGTCTGCAAGAGTCGCGCGAGCGCGGCGTTGCGTACCTGGTGAGCCAGCAACGCGTCGACGGCGCGGTGGGAGAGCCGGAATCGGCAGGGCTCAGCCCGTACTACAAGGCGCTGTGGGCGTTCGCGGCGGCGGGCCGCGCGGCCGAAGGCAACCGCCTGGCGTCGTGGATCGCGTCGCGCGTGCTGACGGAGGAGGGCGACTACGCCGGCCCCCTGCGCGGCAAGGGGTTCGACTTCAGCTACGCCTACCCGAACGCGTGGATTACGATCGGCGCGCAGAAGCTGGGGCGATACGACATCACGCACCGCGCGATGGACTTCCTGCTGACGCTGCAGCACGAGACCGGCGGCTTCCGCGTCCAGCGCGACAACCCGGAGTCCGTGCAGGACCTGCTCAACAGCGCGCAGGCCGGCAACGCCTGCCTGATCACCGGCCACCTCGCCGCGGCGAAGGGCGTCGGCCGCTTCCTGCGCACGGTGTGGGACGCGCAGCCGCACCCGCACAAAGAGCTGTTCTTCGTCTACAAGCCGGGCCAGGGGCTGCGCACCGACTTCCCGGAAGAGCGCCAGAAGATGCACTCGATCCGCGTCGACACGCGGCGGCAGCAGTACTTCAACATGGGCATCGCCGCGGCGTTCCTGGCGCGGCTGACGATGGCTACCGGCGACGCGGAGTGGGCCGTCCTCGGCAAGCACTACCTCTCCATCGGCTTCCAGGTGCTGGACGAGATGTACGAAACGGCGCAGGTCGGCAAGGTCGGCTGGGGCGCGGCGCTGATCTACGGCGTCACCGGCGACCACAAGTACTTGGAGCTGGCGGAACGCGTCGGCGAGGCGCTGATCGAGCAGCAGACCGAGAGCGGCGGCTGGGACAACACCGGCGGCTACATCGACGATGCGGTGCGCGCCGAGGTCACGGGCGAATTCGTCGTGCTGCTGGACGAGATGATCGCGGGCATCGCCGCACGGGCCTAACCGCCGCGCGTCGCGGCTGTCCGCCGCGAGCCGTTGCGCGTCACCCCGCCCGTATCAGATGATGTGCCGGTAGTCCCCTTCTGCTCTCTGTTGTCTGCTGTCGTCCGGAGGAACCGCCATGACCGCCACGCATGATCCCGTCACGACGCCCGTGCTGCCGGAGCGGCTGCAGGGACAGGGGCTCGACGAGCACCAGTACGAGTCCGGCGACCGCGCGATCCATGCGATCCTCACGGACGCGACGGCAGGACCGCAGACCGACCTCGTGATCACCTACCGCGACGGCGCGTACGAGGTCTGGGCGCAGCGCGGTATGATCCGCTTCCAGCGCTTCTATGCCGCCGACGGGCGCGACTACGACTACCGGGTGATCGAGCAGATCGGCGAGAACCCGGTCGGCAACCAGGACCGCAAGGCGCTGGCGACAATCGATGAGGAGCTGGCGGCGTCGAAGGCGTCCGGTTTCGCTGGCATCGACCCCAACACGGCGTACATCGAGCCGGAGCACAACGCCTACCCCTTCGCGTACGAACGCATCGCGCAGCTCTTCGACAGCCCGAACGCGCCGGACCTCGTCGTGAACCCGAAGGCGTATGCGTTCGGTCGCCAGCCAGGGCAGCACGGCGCGCTCGACGCGATGCAGGCGCGGTCGCCGTTGATCTTCTCCGGCCCCGGCGTGCAGCGCGGCGTGCTGACGGACGCGCCGTCGCGCCAGGTCGATATCGCGCCGACGATCGCGAAGCTCATGGGATTCCCGCTGATCGACGGCCGCGACGTCACCGGGCGCAGCTCATCGGAGCGCGGCGTCGCGCCGGACGTGTACCTGAAGCGGCAGGACGGCCGCGTGCTCGACGAGATCGTCGATGACGCGGGGCCGCAGCCGCGGCGCGTCTACATCTTCCTGCTCGACGGCCAGAGCAACACCGAGTTGAAGCACCGCCTGGCGAACGACGCCGACGCGATCCCGAACCTGCGGCGGCTGATCCGCAACGGCGCGATGTTCGACTACGGCTCGTTCACCAACTTCCCCAGCATCACCTGGCCCAGCCACAACAGCATCGGTACCGGCGCCTGGGGCGGCCACCACGACATCGTCAACCCGACGTACTACCTGCGCGAGACGCGCCAAGTGGTGACGCCGCAGGGGCAACAGTTCGACACGGCGAAGTTCCTCGGCGACGGCGTAGAGACGCTGTACGAGGCGTTCCACCGTGTCTTCGGGCCGTGGCAGGGGCGCACCGGCGCCTTCACCGCGTCGATCCACGAGCCCTGCACGCGCGGCGCGGACCACGCGACGCTGGAGCGCATCGTCATCGGCGACCGCGACCGGCTGCGCGAACTGACGCAGCGCTACGCGGGGGACACGAACCCGAAGTGGAAGGCCGACGGCCAGGACGGCGCGTACAGCGAGTCGGTCGTGGAGAACCGCGGGCTTGCGCAGGCGATCGTACTGTATACCGACCCGGACCACGCGCCACCGAAGTTCATGTTCCACGAGATGCCGCTGACCGACGGCGTCGGGCACGACTACGGACCGCACTCCGAGGGCCAGCGCGCCGCGCTCGACGAGAGCGACGTGCGCATCGGCCGCATCCTGGACGTGCTGGAGGCGGAGGGGCTGCTGGACAGCACGCTCTTTATCGTGACGACGGACCACGGCATGGCGCCGACCGACGCATCCCTGAAGGCGACGCAGGTGCGCGCTGTCACCGACGCGGGGATGAAGGCGGCGATCCCGGATCCGCTGGTGTACCTCATCGACATGGCCGTGACGATCACCGCGCACGAGGACGGCCGCACGGCGATGGTAGAGGCGCTGGCGAACGACCCCGACGAGAGCGGCGAGCGGCCGCCCGTCGCCGGCGCGGAGGTGACGCTTAGCGGGCACGGCGGCAAGGCCCTGGCGCGCGCGAAGACGGACGCCGGCGGCACCTGCGGCCTGCCGCTGCCGCCGAACGTCGATCCGGCGGACCTCTATGCCACGGTGCACCACGACGGCTACAACCCGCGTCACCTGCGCCTCGACGGCACGCCCGTGCGCGAGGACCTGCGCGCGCTCCTGTACGGCGACCGCGCGCGGGGGTAACGGTGGCACCGGCAAACGTTAGGGTGCGGAGCATCACAATCGGAGGCACATCATGGGAATTCTCGCCTGGATTGTCGTAGGACTCATCGCGGGCGTGGTGGCGAAGGCCATCATGCCGGGCGGCGGACCGGGCGGCATCGTACTGACCATCTTGCTGGGAATCGGGGGTGCGTTCGTCGGCGGATTCCTCGCGTCGGCGCTCGGGATCGGCGACGGCGTCGCTCAATTCGACGTGCGCACGATCCTCGTCGCGATCGCCGGCTCGGTCGTGCTGCTGTTCGCCTACCGGATGTTGACGAGCGCCTCCGGGAGACACGGGTGACAGCTGCGGCGGAGGCATGATGCTCGACATCCGGCGGGACAGCGAGATCTACGAGATCGAAGGTGAGTGGTTCCACGCGCGATGGCATTTCTCCTTCGACCAGTACCGCGACCCGGAGAACGACAGCTTCGGCGCGATGCGCGTCTTCAACGACGATCGCTTGATACCGGGCGCGGTGTGGCCCCTCCACCCGCACAAGGACGTTGAAGGGCTCACGTATGTCGTCGAGGGGACGTTCGGACACCAGGACAACGTGGGCGGCGCCTTCGGGCCGCTGCCCGCGGGTTCGGTCCAGCGAATGACGCTCGGCTCGGGCGCGCTGCACTCGGAGCTCAACGCGTCGAAAGACGAACCGATGCGGTTCATCCAGATCTGGATCCTGCCCGATACCGCCGGGCTGGAGCCGCAGGTGGAACAGCGCATCTTCACACGCGAGGACAGAACGAACCGGCTGCTGAAGGTCATCGGACCCGAGGGCGGCGATGTCGTGAAGGTCCACCAGGACGCGTCCGTCCACGTCGCGTCGCTCGATGCCGGAACAGAAGTCACGCACGAGATCGGCAGCGGACGCGGCGTCTATGCCTACATGATCGCCGGCGCCGGGTCCTTCGACGGCCAGGATGTCGCCACAGGGGACGCAGCGAAAGTGACGGGACAGTCTTCGTTACGGATCCGCGCTCGCGAACAGAGCGAACTCATCCTCGTGGATGTGCCCATGAGATTCGAGCCGGTGGGCATCTGGCGAGGCCGCATCTAGGCGGCGCCTGACCGGCCCGCCCCGCGTGCCGGTCGTACCGACGATGTCATACGCGCCCAGAACGAGGCCGCCCGCGGATCGCTACGCGGCGCCGCCGCCGGCGCGGAACCACTCGTAGGTGCGCTCGAGGCCGTCGCGCAGGGGCACCTGGGCGCGCCAGCCCGTGGCCTGCTTGAGCTTCTCGCTCCAGGCGTAGGTCGCCAGGACGTCGCCGGCGCGCTCGCCGAGGTCTTCGATCGGCTGCTCGTCGCCGCCGATCGCCTGGATCTCGCGCACGACGTCGATGATCTTCGTGCCGGTCTCGGAGCCGACGTTGTAGTAGTCGAGCCCCGTCAGCCCCAGCACGGCGGTGTGCGCGCGCGCCAGGTCCTCGACGTAGATGAAGTCGCGGACCTGCTCGCCCTTCCAGTAAAGCGGGATGCGCCGCCGCTCGATCACGGCGCGGATGAAGTTCGGGATCGCGTGGGTCTCAGGCTCGTGCATCTCGTTGGGGCCGTAGGGGTTGAAGTAGCGCAGGATGATCGCGTCCATGGCGTACAGCTGGTTGTACGTGGCGACGAACGCCTCGGTGGACACCTTCGACGCGCCGTACGGGTTCGACTGCGCGCCTAGCGGGTCGGTCTCGCGGATCGGCAGGCTCTTCGGCGTGCCGTAGACGGTGGCGCTGGACGAGAAGACGATCTTGCCGACGTCAGCGCGGTGCATCGACTCCAGCAGCCGCACCGAGTTCATGATGTTGTTCTCGGCGAAGACCAGCGGTTCCTGCACGGAGCGGCCGACCTCGATGAAGGCGGCCATGTGGATCACGGCGTCGTGGCCGCGCAGCCAGCCGGGCAGGCGGTCCTCGTCGGCGAGGTCGCCCTCGATGAAGCGCGCCCCGTCGGGCACGAGCGCGCGGAAGCCCTTGGAGAGGTTGTCGAGGACGCTGACCTCATGCCCTTCGTGCATCAGCACGCGCGTCACCCACGAGCCGATGAACCCCGCGCCGCCCGTGACGAGTACGCGCACTAGTCCTCGTACTTCTTGAACACCAGGCAGGCGTTCTGGCCGCCGAATCCGAAGCTGTTCTTCAGCACGACCCGCACGTCGACCTGGCGCGCCTTGTTCGGCACGTAGTCCAGGTCGCAGTCCGGGTCCGGGAACTCCTGGTTGATCGTGGGGTGCACCCAGCCGGTGAGGATCGACTGCACGCACGCCACCGCCTCGATCGCGGCGGATGCGCCGAGGGTGTGGCCGATCAGCGACTTGGTCGCGCTGATCGGGATCTGGTACGCGTTCTCGCCCAGCGCGCGCTTCATCGCGATCGTCTCGTACTTGTCGTTCATCTGCGTCGACGTGGCGTGTGCGTTGATGTGGTCGACGTCCTCCGGCCGGACGCCCGCATCCGCGAGCGCCAGCGTCATGCAGGCCGCCGTCGTCTCGCCGTCCTCGACCGGCACCACGACGTGGTGCGCGTCGGAGGTGCAGCCGTAGCCGGCCAGCTCCGCCAGGATCGTTGCGCCGCGCCGCTTCGCGTGCTCCAGCGCCTCGACGACGAAGACGGCGGCGCCCTCGGACGACACGAATCCGTCCCGCCTGGCGTCGAAGGGGCGGCTCGCGCCTTCCGGCGGGTCGTTGTGCGTGGAGAGTGCCTTCATCACCTGGAACGCCGCCAGCCCCAGCTCGGAGAGCCCCGCCTCGGTGCCGCCGGTGACCATCACGTCGGCGCGGCCGGCGCGGATCATCTCCATCGCCTCGCCCATGGCGTTGCCGGCCGAGGCGCAGGCGGTGCTGATCGTGGAGTTGTAGCCCTTGAGGCCGTACTGCATCGCCACCTGGGCGGCGGCCATGTTCGGCAGCATCTTCACCATGTAGAAGGGGTCCATACGGCGCGCGCCCCTCTGCGTGATGTCCTTCACGGCCTTGTCGGTGTCCGGGTAGCCGCCCATGCCGTTGCCGAAGATCACGCCGACGCGGTACGGGTCCTCGCGCGTCATATCGAGGCCCGACGTAGCGAACGCCTCGCGCGCGGCGCCCAGTGCCAGTTGCGAGAAGCGCGCCATGCGCCGCGCCTCCTTGCGGTCGATGTAGTCCTCCGGCACGAAGCCCTTGACTTCGCCGGCGATGTGGATGTCGTAGCCGGTGGAGTCCACCTGCGTCAGCGGGCCGACGCCGGACTTGCCGGCGAGCGCGTTCTCCCAGAACTCCGCGACCGTGTGCCCCAGGGGATTAATCGTGCCCATGCCCGTGATGACCACGCGCCTGCGGCCGTTGCTGTTGCTGCCGTTCGTCATGCTGCGTCTCGATCAGGAAGGGCCGGAGTGAGACTCCGGCGGATGTGCCGATGCCAGTCTGATCATATCGGATTCGATCCCCAGATGATACTCGCGGACGGCCGCCACGAACGCGATGGAGCCGAACGCGACGACCGTGCCGCGGCCTCCCGCATCGGCCGCCGCGGCTTCGAGCGCCTGGGGCAGCGCGCCCAGCACGGTCACCGGCGCATCGTGCGCGCGGAAAGGCTGCGCCGCATCGCGCGGGTCCGCGGCGCGCGCGCCCGGCCACGCCGTCACGTACACGTGGTCGGCCGCCTCCGCGACCGCCGCCGCCATGCCCTCGACGTCCTTGCCGGCCAGCGTGCCGAAGACGAACGCCGCGTGCGCCAGCCCGAAGTGATCACGCAGCGCCGCTACCATCCGCTTCGCCGAGTCGCCGTTGTGCGCGCCGTCGATGATCAGCAGCGGCTTCCGCGACAGCACCTCCATGCGCCCCGGCCACGACACCGCCGCCAGCCCGGCGCGCACGTGCCGCGGCGTCAGCTCGATGCCCGCGCGCGCGGCGAAGCGCTCGCACGCGACGACGGCGGTCGCGGCGTTGTCGAGCTGGTGGCGGCCGATCAGCGGCAGCGACGCGGCGTACGTCGCCCGCGGCGTCTTGAGCTTGAACTCCTGCCCGTCCGAGGTCGCGGACGTGCGCGCCACCTGGCACGCCGCGGCCACCTCGATCAGCGCCGCGCCGCGCTCGGCCGCGAACGCGCGGAACACGTCGATCGCCGATTCGCGCTGCGGCGCCGCGACGACGTCAGCGCCGGGCGTGATGATCGCCGCCTTCTGCGCCGCGATGGCGCCGATCGTGCCGCCGAGGATGGCCGTGTGCTCCAGGCTGATCGGCGTCAGCACGACGACGTCCGTCGCATCGAATACGTTCGTGGAATCGAGCAGGCCGCCGAGGCCGACTTCCACCACCTGCGCCTCCACGCCGGCGTCGCGGAAGGCGACGAAGGCCGACGCCGTCAGCGCGTCGAAGGCGAGGAGCTGGCGGCCGGGGAAGCGCGGCGCGACGCGCTCCATCGCCTCGCGCACGGTGGTCATCGCCGCGGCAAATCCCTCCGGCGCGATCGGCGCGCCGGCGACGCGGATGCGCTCGGTGTAGCGGTGCAGGTGCGGACTGACGTACGCGCCTGTGCGGACCCCGGCGGCCCGCAGCACGGCCTCGATCATGGCGAGCGTGCTGCCCTTCCCCTTCGACCCGGCGACGTGCACGGTGCGGCGCCCCAGGTGCGGCTCGCCGAGTTCGGCCAGCAGCGCGCGCACCGGCGCGACGTCCGGCCGGTCGGCGAACTCGCCGGTACGCTCGAAGTCGGGCAGGGAGAGGAGCCAGCGCAGCGACGCGTCGTAGTCCATCGCGCTCAGGGTAGCAAGTCGGTTGACAGCGCCCGACGCCGCATCTTATGATGCGCGTCAGGCCCGTGGCCTGACATGCGATCGGAGCGCAGGACTTTCGATGAGAACCTTGGAGACCAGCATCGCGTTCGTCCTTCGTGGGCGCGCCACCAATAGAGGTGGAGTGCCTGTGGGGGGGATGCGTGTGCCCAGCGGGAGTGGTGAGCATTGAGTTAGCCGAGCACCCCCGGGCCGCACGCATTCCACCCACTCGCGCGATGAGGCGAAGTGGGTTTTTTGTCGCCCGGCCGCGGGCAGCGGCCGGGAGTGCGCCAGGAGCGAACCATGACACTGCAACAGGGCGAAATCGAATCGAAACCATACGGCGCGCCGGCGGCGATCGACGTGACGCTGCCGCTGCGCGCCGACCACGTGGTGAAGTCGTTCGGCGGCGGCTTCGACTTCAAGCGCGTGCTGCCGTGGAACCGTAACGGCAAGTCCGGCGACGGGCCGCGCCGCGTCGTCGATGACGTGTCATTCGAGATCCGGCCGGGCGAGATCTTCGGCGTGATCGGCGCGAACGGCTCCGGCAAGTCGACGCTGATCCGCATCATCAGCACGCTGCTGCTGCCGGACGCCGGCGGCGTGCGGATCTTCGGGCTGGATGTGACGGAGGAGCCGATGCGCGTGCGGGCGCTGATCAACCGCGTGTCGGCAGACCCGTCGTTCTTCCGGAACATGACGGCGCTGGAGAACCTGCTGTTCTTCGGCCGCGTCTACGGCCTGACGCCGAAGCAGGTGAAGGAGCGGACGCCGGAGATCCTGCGCCGCCTGGGGTTCGAGTGGAAGCGCGCGCTGGAGCCGATGAGCAACCTGTCGCGCGGCCAGCAGCAGAAGGTGGCCGTGGCAAGGTCGTTCCTCACGTCGCCGGTGCTGATGCTGCTCGACGAGCCGACGACCGGCCTGGACCCGCGCAGCAAGCGCGACGTGCAGACGTTCATCCGCCGCGTGCAGCAGGAGCACAGCGCATCGATCTTGCTGACCACGCACGACATGGACGAGGCGGAGCAGCTGTGCGACCGCATTTCGTTCATCTCGGGCGGGCGGATCGTCGCGGAGGGCACGCCGCTGGAGTTGCGGCAGATGGTCGCCGGCGGGCGACCGATCGAAAGCATCAACATGGAGACGGTGTTCATGGAGCTGACCGGCCGCAGCGTCGAGGACGACGAAGAGCCGGCGGCGGTTGGCGCGGGCGCATGACGCGCCCGACGCCGCCGCAGCTGATGGCACCTGGAAGGAGAGCATCGTGGCAACACTGAGCCAACCGTTACCGGTCGCGCCGCGCGCGTCGAACGCCACGCTGGCGTGGGCGTTCGTGGAACGGCAGACCAACCTGTGGAAGCGCTACTGGGCATGGGAGATCGTCTGGCTGGTCTACGGCGTGGTGAACACGCTGGCGATCACGTTCATCGCGAAGCAGGTGGGCAGAGACAGCGCCGCGGGCAGCGCGGACGTGTCACGGCTGATCCTGTTCCTGCTCATCGGCACGCTGGTGTGGGCGTACCTGTCGGCCGTGCTCGACGACATCAGCCTCGTCGTCACGTGGGAGCGCTGGGAGGGGACGATCGAGCACACGCTGATGGCGCCGGTGCCGCGCGTCGTGCACCTGCTGGGCATGTCGCTGTTCGGCGTGCTGCACGCCGTCGTGCGCACGCTGCTGATCTTCGCGATCGCCATCCCGTTCTTCGACGTGCAGCTCGCGCAGGCGGACTGGCTGACGGCGGCGGTAGTGCTGTTCACCGGCAGCTTCGCCATCGCCGGGCTGGCGATCCTGGCGGGCGTGCTGCCGCTGCTCTACCCGGAGCGCGGCACGCAGATGTCGTTCATGGTGCAGGCGCTGGTGCTGCTGGTCAGCGGCGTCTACTACCAGGTGGGCGTGCTGCCGCCGTGGCTGCGCGTGTTCTCGCACGTCTCGCCCGCGACGTACGTGCTGGACGGCATCCGCGGCGGCATTATCGACGGCAAGAGCGTCGCCGACGTGTGGCGAGATCTGCTGGCGCTGGCCGTCTTCGGCGCGGTGCTGCTGCCCGGGAGCATGTCAGTGTTCGCGGTCGCGGAGCGCTGGGCGAAGAAGACGGGGCGGCTGAAGCGCCAGGGGTGATCTGGTCGCTGTATGCGCTGCCGCGCCAGGCCTTTCGCGGGCACGGTGACGACGGTGAAGAGCGGCCGGCCGAAGCGGTCGTAGCGACGGGAGCACCCGGCCGCTACGCGGCGAGCTCTACGTCGTCGGTGTCGCCAACGTCCGCCGGCCCGAAACCACCGAGGCGGCGGGCGCGGTACAGGCGCAGCAGCGCGCCGACGACGCGCGGCGAGAACTGCCGGCCCGAGCAGGCGAAGATCTCGCCGACCGCCTCAGTGACCGTCCGGCCGGGCCGGTACGGCCGGTCGTTGGTCATGGCGTCGAACGCGTCAGCGACGGCGACGATCGTCGCCGCCTCGGGGATCGCGTCGCCGGCGAGGCCGGCCGGGTAGCCGCTGCCGTCCCAGCGTTCGTGGTGGGCGCGCGCGACGGACGCCGCGAGGTCGAATCCGGGACGGGCGGCGAGGAACTCCGCACCCCACACGGTGTGCTGCTTCATCACGATCCATTCCTCCTCGGTGAGCGCGCCGGAGCCGCGCAGGATCGTGTCGGGCACGCGCACCTTTCCGACGTCGTGCAGCACCGCCGCCATGCCGAGGCGCTGCGCGCTCTCCTCATCGTCACCAAGCTCCAACGCCAACGCCTCCGTCAGCCCTCGCACGCGGGCCAGGTGGCTGCCGGTAGCGGCGTCGTGGGCCTCGACCGAGGCGGCCAGCATGAGCACGGTCTCATCGCGCGCGCTCGCCAGCTGCTCCGTCGCGACCTGCAGGTGCGCGACGAGGCGCTCAGTCCAGATCACGGCCGCGACGTGCCTCGCAACCTCCACGAGGAACTCCGAGTCGGGCAGGTCGATCGACGCCGTCTCCTTCCTTGCGGCCGAGAGGCTGCCGATCACGCGACTCTGCCAGATCACGGGCACGGTGATGCCGCAGTGCAACCCGGCGGACAGCAGCACGCGCCGCTCTTCTTCGGTGATCCGCGGATCGGTGCTGAGATCCGTCAGGATCACGGGGCGCCGCGTCCGTTCGATGACGACACGCACCGGATGGTTGACGACGCCGCGATTTGCGGTGAACCACTCGGAGACGGCATCTTCAGGCGCGTCGGTTACAAGGCCCACGGCAAGGGTCGTGTCTTGCTCCTGGAACCGGATGCCTTCGTCGAACACGTTGAAGTTAATGCCCGCGAACCCGGCCGCCCGGGCGACGTGGCTCGCCACGAGGTTGAGCTTGGCGTTGAGCGTTTCACCCTCGGCGAGGAGCGGGATCAGCTCGCCGACGACGCGCGCGGCACGGTCGCGGCCGGTGCGCGTGCCGCGCACGCCCTCCGATCCGATCCTCGTGTGCCGCCGTTTGTCGGCGTACATGGCGGCGTCCGCCAGCCCGGTCAGTTCCTCGATCCGGCCGGCGTCCTCCGGATAGACCGCGATGCCCACGCTCACACGGATCGGGACGGCGGCCCCGGTATCCGGGTCGCGGAGGTCGGCGCCGGCCAGTTCGTCCTTCAGGCGGCGGCCATACGCTTCGGCGCGCGCCCGATCGGCGCCATCCAGCACAGCGATGAACTCATCGCCGCCGGACCGGCCGACCTCCGCGCCTTCGATCTGCATGGCCCGGGCCACGGTGTGGAGCACGGCATCGCCCATCAAGTGACCGAACGTATCGTTCAGCGCCTTCATCTCGTTGACGTCGACGATCACCATCGACACACACCGCTGATCTCGCGCCTTCCGCTCTACGAGACGCACGAAGGTCTGGCCGATCGCGCCCTGATTCAGCACGCCGGTGAGCGGATCGTGGCGCGACTGTTCCGTGACGATGGCCAGCGTGTCGTGCAGGCGGCGGTGGTAGCCGGTCAGGACGTGCCAGAACACGCCGACCAGCAAGAGGCCAACGACGCTGATCACCAGCGTCCCGGCCAGGACGAGGTCTGTGCTGCTCCCCAGCCCGTCGAGCTGCCCTTGCACGGCATCCTTGTGATCGGTTGCCTGGGCATCGATGCTCTGCTGGACCTGCTTGAGGATCGGCTGGACATCTGTGGCGTCGATGGCGTTCGCAGCACCCAGGTCGCCCGCGGCGGACGTCGCGCGTGCTCGCGCGGCAGCCTCCCGGTACCGGGCGAGCTGCGGCCCGAGCGCAGCGATGAACGCCTGATCCTCCGGCACGCCCAGCGCATTCACCTGCGCCAGCGCCTGATCCAGCGCCTCGGCCGCGGCCTCATGCCGCGCCAGGACATCGGTCGATGGTTCGAGCCGGTAGCGGCGGCTGACCGCCTCTTCGCGGATGATCAGGTAGTGTGCGTCCTGGTAGGCGTTGTTGAGCCTGCTCGCCTGGTCGACGCTGGCGGCCGAGGAACGCGTCGTCGTCGCCACCGCGACCGCCAGGGCGATCAGCGCCGCGAGTACGACGAGCAAGCCGACGGTCGCGCCGCGACCGATGACGCGCGCCTTCTCCACCGCGCCGGGCGCCACCCACACCGGCCCCCGCGGAGAAGCGATCGCGCGCTCCGGCGTCCCCCGGGCCGGTCCCTGACCAGGCTCCATGCCACGTACTCCATCCGATGAACAGGAACCTGCAAGACGCCATACCCGAAGCAGGTCTAGAGCATGTGTCGGCGGCCCTGTTACGGAGTTAAGGGGGTGCGCACGCAAGTAGGGGGTATCACCTCGCACGGCCCCAACCGATGCGCCGGGAAAAAGCCTCGCACCAACGCGATTCAGTGCGAGCGATCCGGGCGTCGCGTCCGTCACCAGCGATTAGTCACGCCGCGACACGGCGCCTACCACCAGATCTTGTCTTCGATGTCCTGGGGCAGGTCGGCGTAGTCGGTGGTCCAGAGTTGGGTGCTCAGGTACTTCCAGCCGCCGTCCGCGAAGAGGCAGACGATGTTGCCGGCGTCCAGCCGCTCGGCGACGCGCTGCGCCGTCTTCACCACCGCGCCGGCGGAGATGCCGGCGAAGATGCCCTCTTTCTGCGTCAGCTCCTTCGCCGACGCGAACGACGTGTGCGAGTCGACGACGATCTTGCCGTCGAGGATGCTCTCGTCGAGCACGGGCGGGATGAAGCCTTCTTCGAGGCTGCGCAGCCCCTGCACGAGGTCGCCCGGGTGCGGCACCGCCGCGACGACCTTCACGCCGGGCTTCTTCTCTTTCAGGTAGCGGCCGGTGCCGGTCAGCGTGCCGCCGGTGCCCATGCCGGCGACGAAGACGTCGATCTCCGGCATGTCGCGCAGGATCTCCGGGCCGGTCGTCTCGTAGTGGGCCAGCGGGTTCATCGCGTTGCCGTACTGGTACGGCATGAAGTAGGCGGGGTCCTCCGCCGCGATCTTGTTCGCCACCTCGATCGAGCCGTTGGTGCCGCGCGCGCCGTCGGAGTAGACGATCTCGGCGCCGAACGCGGTGAGCAGCTCGGTGCGCTCGGCGCTGACGCTCTCCGGGATCACCACCTTGAGGCGGTAGCCCTTGATGCGGCAGATCATCGCCAGCGAGATGCCGGTGTTGCCCGACGTCGGCTCCAGCACGATGCGCTCCTTCGTCAGGACGCCGCGCCGCTCCGCGTCCTCGATCATGTACTTCGCGATGCGGTCCTTCACGCTGCCGCTGGGGTTCTGCCCCTCCAGCTTGGCGAAGAGGCGCACGGACGGCTTCGGGCTCATTCGCGGCATCTCGACGAGCGGCGTGTTACCGATGGCATCGATCAGGTTGCTGTACAGCACGTGCGCCCCTTATCCGCCGGCCAGCGCGGGCAGGATGGAGATGCTATCGCCGTCCTTGAGCCGCGTGCCGAGCTGGTCCAGGTACCGGATGTCCTCGTCGTTCAGGTAGATGTTCACGAAGCGATGCAGGCTGCCCTCCTGCATGATCTGCTGCTTGAACCCGGGATACTTCCCGTCCAGGTCCGACAGCAGCTCCGCGACCGTGCCGCCCTCGCCATGCACGACCTTCGCGCCGGTCACTTTCTGCAGGACCGATGTCACTTTCACTTCTATCGCCATGTCGCCGTTCCTCTGCTCCACGGACGCGACGCCAACACGCCGCCAGCGCCCACCACCAGCCTCTACGATTCAGTTCCCCGCGGCGCGCTCACGCGCGGCCTTCGCCGCGTCCGCCGCCTTCTGCTCCTCTTCGTTGGTGTGGCCGAACGCGCCGCCGCAGAACGCGTCGTAGTCGATCAGCTCGGTCACGGTCGGGTGCTCGCCGCAGAGCACGCAGTGCGGGTCGCGGCGGATCTTCACCTGGCGCACCTCCATCGCGAGCGCGTCGTAGAGCAGCAGGCGGCCGTGCAGCGACTCGCCTACGCCCAGGATCAGCTTCAGCACTTCCGTCGCCTGGATCGTGCCGACGGTGCCGCAGAGCGCGCCCAGCACGCCCGCCTCGGCGCAGCTGGGCACCATGCCGGGCGGCGGCGGCGCCGGGTAGAGGCAGCGGTAGCAGCCTTTGCCCGGCAGATAGACGGTCACCTGGCCGTCGAAGAGCAGGATCGAGCCGTCGATCAGCGGCTTCTTCAGGAAGTGGCAGGTGTCGTTCACCAGGTAGCGCGCCGCGAAGTTGTCCGCGCCGTTGATGATGTAGTCGTACTGGGCGATGATCTCCATCGAGTTGTCGGACGTGATCGGCACTTCGTGCGTCACGACCTCGACGTCGGGGTTGTAGGCGTTGATCGTCTCCTTTGCGGAGACCGCCTTCAGCTTGCCGATGTCGGCGTTCTGGTGGAGGATCTGCCGCTGCAGGTTGCTGATGTCCACCGTGTCGAAATCGACGATGCCGATCTTGCCGATGCCCGCCAGCGCCAGGTAGACGGCGATCGGCGAGCCCAGCCCGCCGGCGCCGATGATCAGCACGCTGGACTCCATGATCTTGCGCTGACCGGACGGGCCGACCTGCGGCATGATGATGTGGCGCGAGTAGCGGTTCACCTGCTCCGACGTGAGCGCGCCGATGCGCTTGCGCTCGGGCGCGGACGCCGGCGCGTCGGCGGAGCCGCCGGCCATCGCCGGGATCACGGCGACTTCATCGCCGTCGCGCAGCGGCGTCGCTATGCCCTGCAGCGAACCGATCTCCTGCTTGTTCACGTAGATGTTGATGTGCGCCGGCACCTCGGTGCCGCTGCCGAAGACCAGCTTCGCGAAGCCGGGAAACTGCTTGTCGACGTTCGCCAGTACCTCCGCCACGTCCTTGCCCTCGGCCTCGACGTGCTGACGGTTGCCGGTGAGCTTGCGGAACGGCGTGGGGATGTAGACGGAGACGGCTGGCATGGTGCGACCCCCCGTGGTGGAAGCGGGATGCGAGATGGCTGTTGCGGGCTTCGCCGCGAGGGCGACGCGCGACGCCGGCGCGATCGCGCGGTCAGTTCGGTCGATGTGCAGATGTCCGTGATCCATGTTCCTGGCCTTCTGGATGTAACGATTACTACTACTGACTACCGACTACTAACTTCGTCTCTCAACTACAAGTTCACGCTCAGGTACCGCTCGCCGGTGTCACACAGCATCGTGACGACGCGCTTGCCCGCGCCAAGCCGCTTCGCCACCTGGATGGCGGCCCAGACGTTGGCGCCGGCGCTGATGCCGACCAGCAAACCCTCTTCGCGGGTCAGGCGGCTGGTCATCGCGAACGCATCTTCGTCCTTCACGGCGATCAGCTCGCCGTAGATCTCGCGATTCAGCACGCCCGGCACGAAGCTCGCGCCAATGCCCTGGATGCCGTGGATGCCGGCCTTGCCGCCCGCCAGCACCTGCGACCGCGCAGGCTCGACCGCCACGATCAGCGCGCCCGGAACTTCCGCCTTCAGCACCTCGCCGACGCCCGTGATGGTGCCACCGGTGCCGACGCCCGCGACGAACGCGTCGAGCGCGCCGCCAGTATCGCGCAGGATCTCGCGCGCCGTGGTGCGGCGGTGCGTCTCGGGGTTCGCCTCGTTCAGGAACTGCTGCGGCATGAAGTAGGTCTTGTTCTTCTCGCGCAACTCCTGCGCCGCGTACACCGCGCCGCTCATGCCCTCGATGGCCGGCGTCAGCACGAGCTGCGCGCCGAAGCGCGTGAGCAGCCGGCGGCGCTCGATGCTCATGTCCTCGGGCATCGTCAGCACCAGCTTGTAGCCCTTCACGGCGCACACCATCGCCAGCCCGATGCCGGTGTTGCCGGACGTTGGCTCGACGATCGTGTCGCCGGGCTTGATCAGCCCTTGCTCCTCCGCGGCTTCGATCATGGAGAGCGCGATGCGGTCCTTCACGCTGCCGCCGGGGTTGAGCGACTCCATCTTGCCCAGCACTTCCGCGCCGCCGTCGGGTACGACGCGCTTCAGCCGCACCATCGGCGTGTTGCCGATGAGTTCGAGCACGCTGTCTACGACGCGGCCGCCCGGCGCCGGCCCGGTGCTAGATGACATAGCTGCCTCCCGCACGGTCGTATTCCTGCTCGCGCGCCGCGAGATCGCCGATGGTGACGCCGTCGAGGATGTGCTGCGTCGCCTCCTCCACCGCGTGCCACACTTCGTGCGCGGCGCGGCACTGGTGGCCCTCGTCGTGGAGGTGGGAGACGGGCGAGAGCGAGCCCTCGAGCGTGCGGATCACGTCGCTGAGGCGGATCTCCTCCGGGCGGCGGAGCAGCGCGTGCCCGCCCTGGGGGCCGCGGACGCTGCGAATGAAGCCGGCCTTGCGGAGGGTGGTGAGGAGCTGGTCCAGGTAGGGCTCCGGGATGCGTTGGCGCGCGGCGATCTCGGCGCTCTGGAGGGGGCCTTCGCCGTAGTGGTGCGAAAGCTCGATGAGGGCGCGGACGCCGTAATCACCCTTGGTGGAGATGCGCATTTGAATCTATCCGGCGGGAAGTCTGCAAAGTTAAGCGATTACCTCAACAATTCTAGCGAGGCCCCCGCGCGCTGCGCAAGGCGCCGGTCAAGGGCGGGGCGTGTGCGGCCTGAAGGGGCGGCTACAGGAACAACAGGATGATCGGGATGACGAAGATCGCGCCGAGGAAGACGGCGAAGCCGCGGCGGGTGCCCGTGGCTTTGCCGGCCGCGGCGAGGATGGCGTCGCGGAAGGGGTCGAACAGGAAAAGCAGAATCACCAGCGACACGAGCAGCACGGCGATCATCTCGCTGAAGATGATCGTGAAGGCGCGCGGCGCGTCCAGCAGCAGCGACACAAAGAGCTTGTCCACGAACGTGCCGATCTGCGCACCCATCACGTACGGGATGATGTTGCGCCGTCGCACGATGCCCTTCATCGAGAGCGGCACCAGGATCGTCAGCGACACCGCAACGGAGACCGTAAGCACCGTCATGGCGATGCCCAGCACAAACATCGTCATCTTCTGGTGGAAGAACTCGACCGCGCGCAGCACGCGCTCGTCGGTCGATTCGAGCGACGGCAGCGCTGCGTCGAACAGCTTGAGCGAGGCCACGACCGCAACAACGCCGGCGACGAAGAGACCGAGCAGCGGCAGGAAGCTGTCGAAGAAGTCGACGGCCGGCTTGTAGGCGTCGTTGACGCCCCTGATCAGTCCGGGCGAGCCGAAGCGCACGCCGTCGAAGGCGCCGCTGCGGAGCATCACATAGCCGAGCGGGATGGCGATGCTGTAGACGACGGCGGTCGTCATCAGCGCCACGGCGCCGATATACAGGCCGTCCGGCTCGCGGCGGCCACGCACGTAGTACAGGAAGCCGACGAAGAGCACGATGAACGACGCGCCCAGGCGGCCGCCGCTGATCATAAAGTAGGTCTGCGTGTCGCTGAGCACGCCGCGGCTGAAGAGCGTCAGCGCGACGGAGGCGACCGGCGAGCCGCTGCCCAGCAGGTAGGCGCTGAGCCAGCCGAACCCCAGGTAGTTGACGGACGAGTGGACGGTAAGCGCGTCGAGGATCGGCTGGAGGCCGGTCGCGCCGCGCTTCATCAGCTGCAGCGAGAGGACGAACAGCGCCAGCGCGAAGACGATCGACGCGACGCGGCGCGACGCGTGCAGTCCGTGGCGCAGCGCCGCCGGGAGCGTGCTCGCCAGCGGCCCGGCGTCGGCCGGTTGCGCCGCCAGCGGCCTCTGCCGCACGTGCCCCGTCACGCGCCGGCCTTCGCCCGCTCCGCGGCGATGAGCACGCGCGCGACCTCCGGCCGCGAGAACTCGTGCGGCGGCTCGATGCCCTGCGTGAGGAATTCGCGCACCTGGGTGCCGGAGAGCGAGATGCGGTCCTCCGCACCGTGCGGGCACGTCTTGCTCGAGGCCATGCCCTCGCAACGCTTGCAGAAGAAGGTGTGCTCGAAGAAGAGCGGCGTGATGCCGAGGCGCTGCGGGTCGAACTCGCCGAAGATCAGCTGCGCGTCGTACGTGCCGTAGTAGTTGCCCACGCCGGCGTGGTCGCGGCCGACGATGAAGTGCGAGCAGCCGTAGTTCTTCCGCATGATCGCGTGGAAGATCGCCTCGCGCGGCCCGGCGTAGCGCATAGCGGCGGGCAGCACCGAGAGGAGGACGCGGTCCTTCGGGTAGTAGTTTTCCAGCAGGACGCGGTAGCACTCCATGCGCACATCGGCGGGGATGTCGTCGGACTTCGTGTCGCCGACGAGCGGGTGCAGCAGCAGGCCGTCGGTGATCTCCAGCGCCGCCTTCTGGATGTACTCGTGGGCGCGGTGGACGGGGTTGCGGGTCTGGAAGCCCACGACGCGCTTCCAGCCGCGCTCGACGAACGCCGCGCGCGTCTGCGCGGGGTCGAGGCGGTACTCCGGGAAGGTCGGGTTGGCCGGACGGCGGAAGACACGCACCGAGCCGCCGAGCAGGATCTCGTCCTGGGCGTAGAGCGCGGCGACACCCGGGTGCTTCTCGTCCGTCGTGCGGTAGACCTTCTCGGCCTCGTGCTGCTTGTCGTAGGCGAAGGACTCGGCCACGGTCATCACGGCCAGCGGCGTGCCCTCACCGTCGGTGAGGGTGATGTCGCCCTGGAACGCGGCGGCCTGCGCCTCCGGCACGCTGAGCGTGACGGGGATCGACCAGGGGAGGCCGTCGGGCAGGTGCATACCGTCGACGCTGCTCTTGTACTGCGCCTGCGTCATGAAGCCGTCGAGGGGGCTGAAGCCGCCGTTGGCGAGCAGCTCCAAATCCGACAGCTCGCGCGAGTTGAGCGCACGCTTCGGCAGCGAGCGGGCCTTCTCTTCGAGCGCCTTCGCCTCATCGCCGGTCACCTGGCGCGGGTTGAGTTTGCCGCCGTGCGGCGCGATCAGTCCGTGTTCCGTCCCGTCAGCCATTCGATGTTCGTCCTTCCCGCCTATGCGTTGTCGGTCTTGTCCGTGCTCGCGGCGCGCTTCGCGCGGACGGGCCGCGAGATCTGTCCCCGCGGCTGACGCGCGGGGCCCGGCCGGTTACCGGGCTGTTCGTCCTCGCGCCGGGTTCAGGTCTTCGTCCGAGCCGCGATGAAGCCTGTCTCCTCCAGCCTCGCCAGGACCTTGACGACGCTCTCGGAGAGTTCCTCCGCTTCGGTATCGACCGTCACGTCCGGGTCCAGGGGCTCCTCGTATGGGTCGCTGATGCCCGTGAAGTTGGCGATCTCGCCCTTCAGCGCCTTCTCGTAGAGTCCCTTGACATCGCGGCGCGTCAACTCCGGGATCGAGCACTTGACGTACACCTCGACGAAATTGCCGACGTGGCGCCTCACCTCGTCGCGAATGTCGCGGTACGGGGAGATGGCCGACGCCAGCACGCAGACGCCGTTGCGCGTCAAGACCTCCGCCACCCAGCCGATGCGGCGGATGTTGGTGTCGCGGTCTTCCTTGCTGAAGCCCAGCCCCTTGCTCAGGTGCGTCCGCACGACGTCGCCGTCGAGCTTCTCAAGCTTCGTGATGCCGCGCTCGCGCAGGAGCGGCTCCAGCGCATCGGAGATCGTCGTCTTACCGGCGCCCGAAAGCCCGGTGAACCAGACCGTGAAACCTCTCTGCTCCAACCTCGTCGTCCTCCCTGTGGTCTACCGGGCACGGGGCGTCGCCGCCCACATGCACGCCCGGGCCGGCCCTCGCCGGCTCGTGGCAGCGTTACGCTCGCGATTGTGCTGCGGGGCGCACGTCGGGGCGCGCGGTTACTCCGCTGCGACTCCCTGCGTCAACGCGGTCTGCCCCTCCGGGAGGTGCAGTCCGCATTCCGTCTTCTCGAACCCCTGCCAGCGACCGCTGCGCGGGTCCGCCCCCGCCTGCACAGGCTTCGTGCAGTGCGTGCAGCCGATGCTGGGATAGCTGCGGTCGTGCAGCTCGTTGTAGGGCACGCCGTTGTCCAGGATGTACGCCCATACCTGCGACTCGCTCCACGCCGCAAGCGCGTTCACCTTCACCAGGTCGAACTTCGCGTCCCACTCCACCAGCGGGATGTCCGACCGCGTCTTCGCCTGGTCGCGGCGGATGCCGCTGATCCATGCGCGTTTGCCCGCCAGCGCCCGCCGGTTCGGCTCGACCTTGCGGATCGCGCAGCAGGCGTCCGGGTCGCGCGCCCAGAGCGCGTCGCCGTACTTCGCCGCCTGCTCCGACGGCGTCAGCAGCGACATGTACCCCGCAGGCGCGAAATTGTACTTCGCGGCGGCCAGGTCGCGCAGCCTGTACGTCTCGGGGAACAGGAAGTCAGTGTCAAGGTAGAAGACGGCGACCGAGCGGTCGATCCGCATCATCATGTCGAGCAGCACCATGCCCGACGGCCCGCCGAAGCTGCAGGCGAGCGACAGGTCCGGCTGGTAGCGCTCCGCGGCCCAGCGCAGGATCTCCTGCGGCGTCCCGCCCTCCAGCGTCGCCGATGCCGCGTGCAGCTCCGCCGCCATCTCCACCGTTGCTTCTTGCGTCATAGCCGCTCCGTATGTCTCCGTCCCGATGCCGTCACCTACGCCGCTCCTAGACCGCGCACTCGCCTTCGCCCATGTCGTCGAGCGTGAAGAACTTGCTCTGTCCCCAGTCGACGTACGCCGTGGGGTCCTTGGTGAACTCCGGCACGACCCGGTACTCCGCCAGCAGTTCCTGCACGTGCGGCGTGCCGACGCGCGCGTGCCACGCGCCGAAGCGCTCGCCGTCGTTGCGTTCGCTCACGTAGGTGCCGATGAGCTTCTCGGCCGCGTCCGGGGCGTAGCGCGCGGGGATTTTCATCGTGAGCTTCGCCAGTTTGCCTTCGCCCTGCGCGTTGCCGCCGAGCAGCAGCTGGAACGCCGGGATCTGCCGCTCGCCGCTGCGGATCGCCATGCCGTAGAAGCCGATGTCGGCGACGTGGTGCTGGCCGCAGGAGTTCGGGCAGCCGCTGACCTTGATCTTGATCTCGTTCACCAGGGGGTCGCGGTACGTGCCGTTGCCGGCGAGGATGCGCTGCCGAAGCTCGGTACCCAGCCCCTTCGACGAGGTGACGCCGATGGCGCAGGTGTCGGCGCCCGGGCACGTCATCACGTCGGAGATCGTCATCGCGTGGTCCTCCGCCAGGCCAATGTCGGCGAGCGCGGCGTGGACGGCCGTGAGGTCGTCCTCGTGCACCCAGCGCAGGACGAAGTTCTGCGTGGCCGTCGTGCGGATGTGGCCGCCGCCGTAGTGGCGCGCGATCTCCGCAAGCGCGTGCATCTGGTCGGCGGTCACATCGCCGATCGGCAGCAGCACGTACGCCGTGTAGTAGGGCTGCTGCTTCTGGCGGATGATGTTGGTCCGGCGCCACACCTCGAAGCCGTCGCGCGCGGGCTTGACGCCGCCGTTGCGCGACGCCCACGAGCCGTGCGCCGGCGGCTCTTCGAGCAGCGTGAAATCCGGCTCGCGGTACTGTTCCGCGGTCGCCGGCGGCAGCGTCGCCAGCTCCAGCTCGTACAGGCGGCGGAACTCTTCGATGCCGATGCGCGCGATGAGGAACTTGATGCGCGCCTTGTTCTTGTTGCGGCGCTCGCCCAGGCGGTCCCAGACGCGGATGACGGCCTCGATGCTGCGGAGCTGCTCGTTGGCCGGGATGAAGTCCACCAGCACGTCGGCGATGCGCGGCGCGGCGCCCAGGCCGCCGCCGACGCTGACGCGGAAGCCCTGCTGGCCGCCGCGCTCGACCGCCATGAGGCCGATGTCGTGGATCGGGATGAGGCCGCGGTCCTCCTCGCTGGCGGAGTAGCTGATCTTGAACTTGCGTGGCAGCTTCTGGTTCACCGGGTTGCGCAGGAAGTAGCGCATCGCCGCCTCAGCGTACGGCGTGACGTCGAACACGCAGTCGTCGGCGATGCCGGTGAGCGGGTCCGCGGTGACGTTGCGGACGGTGTGGCCGCACGCCTCACGCGTCGTCACACCGACCTCTGCCAGACGGCGCATCACCTTCGGCGCGTCTTCGAGCATGACGAAGTGGAGCTGGATCGCCTGGCGGGTGGTGACGTGGCCGAGCTTGCGCATGGTGTAGGTCTCAGCGCAGTCGGCGATGGCGTGGAGCTGGTCGGGGGTGAGCGTGCCGTGGGGCACCTTGATGCGCATCATCTGGCGGTCGGCCTGGCGCTGGCCGTAGGTGCCGTGCTGCAGCCGGAAGGGGCGGAAGTCGTCGCCGAGACCGCCGCCCGCGCGCCATGCCAGGGCTTCCTTCTCGAAGTTGTTGATCTCGGCCTTGACGATGGCGTCGTTGGACTTGTCCTCGGCGAACTCCGAGCGGTTGCCCTGCGTGACCATAACGACTCCTCCAGGCGATTCCCCTGCAATTTATGCAAGTGAATCGATTTAGTCAACATTATCGATCTGGAACCTGCCGTGAGTCAAGGGCGCGAGAGCAACACCACGGGCGGGAACGGTGCGGGGATACGGTGTCAGAGTCATTATGTCGCCCAGCCGCACCGCACCCCGGGACACACACCAAATATTGGAAACCCCCAGCAAGTCTTCGCCGCCGCCATCATCCGGGGCGTCCTCCCGGCCGATACCTTCCCATCGGGCAAACCTGGGATGACGATGATTGTCTAGCTGATGCAAGAGCCGGGCCTGGGCGATCGTGGGCAGAGGGGCGATGCCGCGCCTCGCTCTACCCTCGCGCGCCTGACGTTCGCCCTGAAGCGGTTCGACGCCGCCCTGCCGATCGGTCTCAAGCTCGCCCTGCCGCTGATCTGCATCGCCGTCGCCATCGGCGGCATCCTCGGCGTCACTGTCTACCGTTCCGAGGCCAACCGTATCCGCAGCGATTACACGGCGCGCGCGTTCCTGGCAAGCGAGGACGTATATAGCGCCACCATCTCGAATGATGCCGGGGGTCCATCACCCATCGACTACCCGGGGGTGCAACGTGACATCGACTCGCTGGCGCAGCTGGATCCGTCGATCCTGCGCATCGACATCTTCGAGGTGCACGGGCAAGCGTCCACGATCACGGCGAGTTCCGACCATAGCCGCATCAACACGCCTGAGAATGATGCCAAGGACCTGGCAGATGAGATCCGTGCCGCGCGCACGCTGGGCGTCGTCAGCCACGACGATACGATCGGCCAGGTAACAACCGTGCACGTGACGGTGCCGTTCCGGGTCGCCGGTCACGCGCCGCTCACCGTCGCCATCCACCTGTCCACCGTCGAGCGCGACCGTGCGCTCGCAGCCCTGTTGCGCAACTTCGCCGTCGGCGGTGGGGCCGCTGCCGTGTTCGCAATAGTGGCGCTGGTAATAGGCGTGCGGCTGCTCATCTTCCGCCGCATCGAGCTGGTGCTCCGGGCCAGCGACCGCCTGCAAGCCGGCGATTTCGACGCGCGCGTAGAGCACTTCGCCGCCGAAGCGCCACGCGACGAGATGCTGCTTCTCGCCGCACGCTTCAACAGCATGGCCGCGTCGATCCAGGAGCTGCATGCCGCGGCGGAAGTGGCCGCCACGGTCGACCAGCTCACCGGCCTCTACAACCGCCGCTCCCTCATGGACACCCTCGAACGCGAGATCGCGCGCGCACGACGCCACGGCGGACCGCTCTCGGTGATGATGATCGACCTGGACGGGCTCAAGCAGGTCAACGACCGCCTCGGACATCTCGCCGGCGACGCGGCGATCCGCGGGGCCGCCGATGCGCTGCGCGACGTCCTGCGCGACAGCGACTACGCCGCGCGCCTGGGCGGCGATGAATTCGTGGCGGTGCTGCCCGGCTGCGATGAAGCGCTGCTGTGCCGCGTGCTGGACCGCCTGCAGATCGCCGCGACGCGCCAGGCCGTCGGCGACGGCATGGCGTGCACGGTCAGCGCCGGAGGCGCCGTGCTCCGCGACGCCGACGACGCCCAGGTGCTCCTCGACCGCGCCGACACCGCCCTCTACGAGGCGAAGCGAGCCGGCAAGAACCGCTCACGCGTCGCCGCGTAGCGCGTCTGTGCGCGTGTCGGACTAACATCCAGAAGCTCGCGTACTAGCGGGCGACCTCGGGCGGTCGAACCCGCGGTGCAACGTCTCGTATCGTGCCCGCCGCACTGGGGCACAGGTCGCGCAGCACGCAGCTGTCGCAGCGGGGGCGTTGGGCGGTGCAGGTGCGGCGGCCGTGCTTGATCAGGCCGATGTGGAAAGCGTAGAAGTCCGCCGGCGGTACCCGCGCTTCCAGCAGCTCGTGCGCCTTCTCCGGGGTCATGGCGGCCCTGCCCGCGCGCTCCGGGATCAGCGCCAGCCGCTGCGCGACGCGGAAGACGTGCGTGTCGACGGGCATCGCCGGGCGGCCCAGCGCGAACATCAGCACGCAGGCGACGGTCTTGGGGCCGACGCCGTGCAGCCCGCGCAGCCAGCCGCGCGCCTCCTCCAGCGGCAGGTCCGCGAGAAACGAGAGGTCGTAGCTGCCGCCGGTGCGCGCGCGGACGTCGCGCAGGACGGCCTGGATGCGCGGCGCCTTCGTCGGCGCGAGGCCGCCGGGCTGGATTGCGGCAATCAACTCGGGCAGCGGAGCATCGGCCACGGCGTCCCACGTGGGGAACGCCGCCATCAGGCGGACGAAGGCGCGGCCGGAGTTGGCGTCGTTCGTGTTCTGCGAGAGGATCGTCAGCACCAGCTCCGACATGGGGTCGCGGTGCGGCCGCCACTCCGGGATGCCGTAGGCGGCGTCAAGCCGGGCGACGATCTCCGGGATGCGCGCGACGTTGGGATGCGGCTTCGGGACGCGCGGGCTGCGCGCGGCGGGCTTCGGTGCTGGCATGCACCGAGCATACGTGAGCGCGGCGCTACGCGGCACGCGGACGGCGACGCGGCCGGACGAGTCGTCCGGCCGCGTGCTGCTGGTCTCGATACCGAGGCCTGGTCAGTTCTGGATCTCGATGTCCGAGATCGTGCTGCCGAGCTGGCTCTGCCAGGCCATGCCCTCGGTCGTGTCGTCGAAGTAGACGTCTATCCACGTGGGCGAGAGCGAGCCGCGGTCCAGGCACTCGTACACCCGGCCCGTGGGATCGCCGGCGATGGTCAGCTTCGTGCCCAGAGGCAGGTTATTGCTGCACGCGGCGGCGCCAGGGAATGCCTGGATACCGCTGTACATGTGGTGGCAGAAGCCGCCACCCGGCCCGGTGCAGCCGTAAATCGTGATGCGAGCCCGGATGACCGAGCCGGCCGCCAGGCCGGACGCCGCGTTCAGCGACGTCGCGGGCGCGGGCGCCGATCGGGCCTGCGCGATCCGCGCGTCGTTGATACTGCGGAGAGCCTGGTACACGGCCTCGTTTTGCTGCTGCACGGCGCCGGCCATCAGGGCGGCGCCCATCTGGTCGGCCGCGGGAGCGGCGGCGCTGTACGACTGCTCCCAGTTGCCGGCGACGCCCGCGGCGGCCCGGGCGGCGATCGGCGGCCCGTACAGGACCGGCGAGGACGCCGGCGAGCGCGTGCTGCTGGCGAAGGTGGTAACGGCGGGGATCGAGCCGGCGAGCACGAGGAACGCGACGCCGATGACGACCGCGAGCATCATGTGCCGGGTGACCAGGTCCCGGACGGCGGTGGAAGTCCGGGGGGCGCTCACCGTCACCGCTGCGGCGGCTACGGGTTGCGGTTGCGGGGCTGCTTCGACAAAGGCGGGGGTCTGCCTTCGGTCGTTCACCAGCGCCATGCCGACTGATGCGGCAGTTCCGGCGACCATCACGGCCGCACGAGCGCCAGCAGCGAATCCTCGGTAACTCAGAGAGCTCCTCCTTTGGGCTTGCCCGGTACGGATATCAAACAGTTGTCCCCACATCGGGAGGGCCGCCAGGCGGCTCGGGACGCAGGGTCTGTGCCACCAGGACAGGGAGCACAAAACGGGTGTAGTTTAACCACGGAAAACACTATGGCAAGTGAGATCCGGCAGGGGGACCCCCGTTTTCCGGGGTTTTGGGGGCTGCGGCAAACACTCTCAGCCGCGCCAATTCTGAATCTGGCGGAGCGCCTCCCAGATTCAAGAAGGCTCAGCTTCGACGAGATGTTTCAGAAAATCTATGAAGGATGTGCCGAAATCGGCCCGATCCGGGTTGCTCGGACGCTACTGATCAGTACGGGCCAAACTGCTCAGTTTGGCCCGTAGCATCGCTCGCTCTATGCGCGCGTACGGCGCTACACGCGCTCGAAGATCGTGGCGATACCCTGACCGCCGCCGATGCACAGGCTGACGAGCCCGTACTTTGCGTTGCGGCGCTCCAACTCATGCATCAGTTTCACCGTCAGGATGGCGCCCGTCGCGCCCAGCGGGTGGCCCAGCGCGATCGCCCCGCCGTTGACGTTCGTCTTCTCCGGATCCAGGCGCAGGACGGCGCTGCACGCCGCTGCCACCGAGGCGAAGGCCTCGTTCAGCTCGATGAGGTCGATGTCCTCGATGCTCAGCTTCGCCTTCTCCAGCGCCTTCTGCACCGCCGTGATCGGCCCGGCGCCCATGATGGAGGGCTCGACCCCCGCCTCGGCGCGAGCGACCAGCCGCATGCGGGGCTTGAGGCCCAGCTCCGTCGCCTTCGACGCGCTCATCACCACCAGGGCGGCGGCGCCGTCGTTGATGCCGCTGGAGTTGCCGGCGGTGACCATGCCGCCCTCCTTGAAGGCGGCCCGGAGCTTGCCCAGCGCCTCGAGTGTGGTCGCGCGGGGATGCTCGTCGGTGTCGAAGGTGACGGTCTCCTTACCCTGCTTCACTTCCACCGGCACGATCTCGTCCTTGAACCTGCCGGCGGCGATGGCGGCGATAGCCCGCTCCTGGGAGCGCATGGCCACTTCGTCCTGCGCCTGGCGGGAGACCTCGTACTTCTCGGCCAGATTCTCGGCCGTGATGCCCATGTGCACCTTGCTGAACGGGTCGCCCAGCAGGTGCAGGATGCCGTCCTCCATGACGCCGTTGCCCATGCGGTAGCCGGTGCGGCCCTGCCGGACGTAGTACGGCATCATCGTCATGTTCTCGGCGCCGCCGGCCACCACGACGCTGGCGTCGCCGGCCTGGATGTAGCGTCCGGCCGTGTTGATGGCCTCGAGGCCGCTGCCGCAGATGCGGTTGACGGTCAGCGCGGGCGTCTCGATCGGCATGCCGGCCTTCACGGAGGCGTAGCGCGAAATGTAGCCGTCCTCCATCACCTGGCCGACGCAGCCCAGGATGACGTGGTCCACCTGCTCCGGCTTCAGGCCGGCCCGCGCGACCGCCTCCTTGATGACGATGGCGCCGAGGTCCGACGCGGGCAAGTTGCTGAACGCGCCCTGGAACCGGCCGATGGCCGTACGCACGCCGCTGACGATGACAACATCTTCCATGGGTCGGGAACTCCTCTCGCCAGTCCGGCGGCTGCGGTCCACGGGGGCTGTGTTCGCGTGGGTGCTGGGAGTATATGGAGGGGCGGCAAAGTCGGTCAATCGAAAGCGGGGATTATGGCGAGGGTCGCGAAAACCGGACCCAGGATCCAAGCCTCAATAGTCGGCGGCAGGCAGCTACTAAACGTCGCGGAAGGCGTCCTAGTAGTAATCTAAGTCCTCAAGAGAGATTCTGTGCAGCTTGTATGAAGCCACTTCGGTGACGCCGACACCGAAGTCGATCCATCAGCTGAGCTAACTGTTCACCGTCGACAAGTACGATCCGCTTGCCTATGAGCCTCACGAACTCACGAGCATCGGCCGAGAACTGGGATGTCGTGATGATGACGCCTTTCGTAGCCCGCTTCGCTTCCAGGCTCCCGGCGAACGTTTGGAGCGTGGGACTTCCCACGGTCGCTTCCCACCTCTTCGCCTGTACATAAACGACGTCTAACCCAAGCTGATCCTGATCGATGATGCCGTCGATTCCTCCGTCGCCTGACCTCCCCACCCGACGGGCTGAACCGAACGATCCGCCATAACCCATCTTGACCAACAAGTCGACAACCAAGTCTTCGAAGAACTCCGGGCTCTGCGCCTTAACTTGCACGAGTAGCTCGGCGCGCAAACGAGCGGTCAGCGCGCCATGACTCACCTCCATTACTTCCTCGGGAGTACGTTCTGTCGGCGACTCGAGCGGGGCGACATTCTCGGGCGTGCTCGCCTTCATGAACTCCGCGTAGGCGGGGAAGTTCTCTCGCAAGTAAGCGGTCGTGATCCTCTCCGGAGGTGTGATTAGCGCGGACTTTCCGAGCTCGGTGATACTCGTAGCGCCATCCGCGGAGCGGCTAACAAGCCCGGCTCGGTCCATATGGAAACGCGCCCATCCAACGCGGTTGGCGAATCTTGGTTGAGTGCCGCTGGGCAAGAGCTCGGTTCGCTGCTCTTGAGTCAGGCCAAGCCTGTCGGCCAGCTCCTGCACCGCGACCCGAAGTTGGCGCGGCTTACCGTCCGAGAGGAGTTTCAGCAAAGGAAGGGTGATGGACTGGAAATCCGGAACGGCCACGTTCCCCCTTTCGTTCGACGTTCTATCTATGCGCGCACGTTCGCGTGATTGCCCTTGCCATTCGAAAACAGTGCCGAGCGCCAACGCCAAACAGAAGACGACAGCCCAGCATCATATGAGCGAACTTTTTCTGGAGGCAAGTGTCCGGGCTAGGAACTCCATCGGAGAGGCTTACCTGCAGTTCCGTTCCGGTCGGCGCCCGTAACGTCGGGCACGTCCGGCGTCACCACGATCTTGATCTCGGTCACCCCGAGCGCCATCGGGCCGCTCCGCCACGTGGAAGCGCGCCTGATGAATGGCGACACCGTGATCGCGACATACAACTTCGGCCCCTGCCAGGGGTGTAAGGTGGGACTCCGCGTGCCGACAGTCAGCCGCCGTCACCCGAGCGCGGCGCCGGACGGCGGGCGCTGCTCGTAGCCGGGGCAGTTGGTCACGGGGAGGCACGGGTATTTCGGATAGAGAGGGTCCTGCCGGGAGCGCGCGCAGAGCAGGAACTCGGAGCCGCGGGCTGACGGCACGCGGCGCGCGTGCAGGCACGACGGGCAGAGTCCGGTGTTCGGGTCGGGTGCGGTCACGGCGAGGGCCTAACGTCCGGTGAAGCGCGGCGGGCGCTTCTGCAGGAAGGCGTCCACGCCCTCGGCGCGGTCGGCGGTGGTCTGCAGGATGATCGTCAGGTCCGTCTCGTAGCGGAGCGCCTGGTCCAGCGGCATGTCCAGCCCGCGCAGCACCGCCTCCTTCGCGTAGCGCACCGCCAGCGGCCCGCGCGACGCAATCGACGCCGCCAGCCGCCCGGCGACCGCCTGCGCCGCGGCGGCGTCCGCCTCCACAACGTTGACCAGCCCCCACGCCAGCGCCGTCGCCGCGTCGATGGCCTCGCCCAGGAGCAGCAGCTCCGCGGCGCGGGCGCGGCCGACCAGGCGAGGCAGGCGCTGCGTCGCGCCGGCGTGCGGCATCGTGCCGGCGGGCATCGAGAAGCACGCGCCGGCGGCGGCGACCCGCACGTCACAGGCCAGCAGCAGCTCCAGGCCCGCGCCGGATGCCTCGCCGCCGAGGACGGCGACTACGGGCTGGGCCATCAGCTCCAGGCAGCGGAACGCCAGGCGGCCGGGTGCGAGTGCGCGGTCGTCGGCCCAGGACCACGCGAACGCGCCGTCCGCCGACGTCAGCAGGACGGCGGTGACGGAGTCGTCATCGTGGAGCGCGGCGCACGCCCGCTCCAGCTCGTCAAGGAATGCCGGGTCAACGCGCCGGGACGCAGGCCGCCGCAGCGTGAGGCTGGCGACGGCACCCGCTGTCGTGAGTTCGAGCGCCTGGAATCGCATCGAGGCGATCATAGCAGAAGGCCGCGACGGATCAGGCCGGACGGCACCTTCCCGCCGTGGCGAGCGGGCCACAGACTGGACGCGAGACGGAGGGGCAACGACGGCCGGTGCGATGATCCCTATCGACGGCGGGTTCATCGCACGCTAGAATAGGCATCCGATGAAGATTCTTGCGACGTTCGACGGGTCCAGGTTCTCAGAGGCCATCTTGCCGCAGCTCCTGCTGATCGCTCGGCTGCCGGGCGCCGAGTTCACGCTGTTCGGCGTGGCCAGCGAGCACGGCGGCGTCCTGCGGGATCGCGGCACCCAGACCGGGGCCATCGGCGAGGCGTTCGGGGCGGTCGCGCCGGTGACGGTGAAGGGCATCGAGCCGAAGTGGGCGGAGAACCACGGACAGGCGATCGAGCGCCACCAGGCCGAGTTCGTCGATTACCTGCACGGCATCCGGGCGCAGCTGCCGGCGGACGCGCAGGTCGAGATCGAGGTCGCGACGACGGACCACCCGTCGGAGGCGATCGTCCAGGCGGCGCGGGCGCGAGAGGTGGACGTCATCGTCATGGCCACGCACAGCCGCGCCAGCATCATCCACGTGTTCTTCGGCTCAACCACCGAGCAGGTCGTGCGCTCCGGCGTCGCGCCGGTGCTGCTGGTGCATCCCCCGAAGGACTGATCCCCTCTCAGCGCCCGGTCGGCACGAACTTCCGCTCCGGCGACGAGAAGACGATGTACGCGCGCATGTCGGCGCCGCTGGTGTTCAGCAGCCGGTGCGGCACGCCCCGCGGCACGACGATCAGGTCGCCGGCGCGCAACGTCACGCGCTGATCGCCGAGCGTGTGCTCCACCTCGCCGTCCAGCACGTAGACGACCTCCTCGCAGTCCGGGTGCGTATGCTCGACGTTGCCCTTGCCCGCGGCGAACGTCGCCAGTCCAACCGTCATCTCCGCGCCGGGCGGATCGCCCGCACGCGCGGCCCAGTGCACGCTGCCGAAGTCGGTGGCCTCGGCCGCCGCGCCGACGCCGCGCCGCACCTGCGTATCGATCGGTGGGACGTCCATGGGGTCAGATCCTCTCGCTCCCGGGTGGAAGGCCTCGCTCAAGCGCCGCGGCGCAGCAGGCGGCCGCTTCGCGCGTCGGTCTGCCGCCCCTGCTCGGCGGCCACGTCGCCGTTCACGATGACGTAGTCGATGCCGGCGGGGTACTGGCGCGGCTCCGCGTACGTGGCCACGTCGGCGATCGTCTCCGGGTCGAAGATGACGATGTCGGCGAAGCATCCCGCGCGCAGCACGCCGCGGTCCGCGAGGCGGTGCTTGCGCGCCGGCAGCGACGTCATCTTCCGCACCGCCTCCTCCAGCGTCAGCAGCGGCTGCTCGCGCACGTACTGCTGGATCGCGCGCGCCATCGTGCCGTAGAGGCGCGGGTGCGGCTTCCCTTCGGACGGCAGGCCGTCGGAGCCGAGCATGCTGTGCTCGTCGGCCAGGGCGCGGCGCACGTCGGCCTCCTCCATGATGAACATGATGACGGTGGGCGAGTTCTCCTCGTCGTGCAGGATCTTGCGGATCGCGTCCTCGATCGGCAGGTCGAGGTCCGACGCGATGTCGGAGATGTACCTGCCCTCGTACTTCTCGTGTTCGTATTTCACGCTGGCGATGATAGCCGGGAAGTGCTCGAACGCCGCGCCACGGCCGATGCGGAACATCGGGGCGAGGCCCGAGGACGACGCCACGTACGGGTAGACGTCCGCCGTTACGTCGACGCCGCGCGCACGGGCGTCCGCGAGCAGTCGCAACGCCTGGTCCATGATCCCGCTCGTATCGGGCACCCCTGCCACCTTCAGGTGAGAGATCTGGACGGGGCAGCCCGACTGCTCGCCGATGCTCACGGCCTCGGTGAGCGCTTCGAGCACACCGGCGCCCTCGTTGCGGATGTGGCTGGTGTAGATGCCGCCGTGCTTCGCAACGACCTTCGCCTGCTCCACGATCTCGAGCGTCTGGGCGTAGGTGCCGGGCACGTACACCAGCCCCGTGGACATGCCGATGGCACCGGCCCGCATCGCCTCGTCGACGAGCGCGTTCATCTCCGCGAGCTCGGACGCGCTGGGCGGCTCGCGCTTCAGGCCGACGACGTTGTAGCGCACGACGCCCTGCGGCACGTACGCCGCGACGTTGCACGCCGGGTGCGCCTCCTCGACCGCGGCGAAGTACTCCGCCGTGGTGCGCCACGGCAGCGCCGAGTCGCCGAGGATCGGCGCGAAGCCGACGGCGTAGAACTGGCGGAACGCGTCGTTCGCCGGGGCGACGCCGGCGCCGCAGTTGCCGATGACGTCGGTGGTGACGCCCTGCATGATCTTGAAGTCCACGCGCGCATCGCGCACGACCGCCGCGTCGTCGTGCGTGTGCACGTCGATGAAGCCCGGCGCGACGGCGTGGCCGCCCGCGTCGATCTCGCGCGCGGCGCTGCCGCTGACGCGGCCGACCGTCTCGATGCGGCCGTCGCGCACCGCCAGGTCGCCGGCGACAGCGGGCGCGCCGGTACCGTCGACGACGCTGCCGTTGCGGATGATCAGGTCGTAGTCGGGCATCTGCGCCTCCTATTGATGTGGAACTTCCGCCGACACAAACAGACAGTCGATGACGTGCGCCGGCTCGTGCAGCACGCCGGGCTCGACGCGCACGCCCACGAAGCCCGCCGCCGCGAACAGTTCCGCGAGTTCGTCGGCCTGATAGTACGAATAGTGGGCGAGCGCCTCGCCGCTGATCTCCGAGAAGGTCGTGTCCTTCTCGCCGCTGCCGGCGAAGAACGACATCTCCAGCTCCGCCCCGGCGCGCAGGAGCGGCCGCAGCGACGCCAGGGTCGCCGCCAGGTCGCGCTTCGTGAGATGGATCAGGGCGAAGCACGAGATCGCCGCCGCGAACGTCTCTGCGCGGAACGGCAACCAGCGCACGTCTCCCAGCACGAGGCCGGCGCGCGGGGCACGCTTGCGCGCCGCGGCGAGCATGCCGGGTGAGCTATCGATGCCGACGCCGTGCGCGAACAGCGAAAGCTCGTAGCCGGCGCCGCAGGCCAGATCCAGCACGGGGCCATCGACGCCGGCGGCGAGGCGCTGGGCGCGCGGCCAGCCCGGGGAGTCGGCCTTCGGGCCGTACGCCTCTTCGAAGCGGTCGGCGATCAGCGCCCAGACATCGACGCGGGCGGACACGGCTACGCCAGCTCCACGGGCGAACCCGTGCGCGCCGACTCGTAGATCGCATCGACGACGCGGTGCGCCTCGACGGCGACGTCGAAGTTCAGCCAGCTCTGGCGGTCTTCGCTGACGGCCTTCAGGAACGTGTAGTCCTCCAGCAGGTACGCCTGGCCCAGGTCGTGCGGCAGCACCACCTGGCGCAGGCGCGCGTCGACGATGTTCGCGCTCTCGATGAAGCGGGCGATCACCTCATCCGACGCGATGTCGGTGCGGCCGCCCGCCGCGTTCGTCTCGCAGCGGATGGGGCCGGCGTAATCGTCGTCCTCCCAGCTGTACTGCGCGTTCTCGCAGACGACGTGCATGCGACGGCTGGAGCCGCGGTGCAGCAGGCCGTGCCAGATCGACGTGTGCGAGACGACCGCACCGTTCTCGAACTCGATCAGCGCGACGCTGACGTCCTCCACTCCGGGCTTCTCGAAGAAGTGACGCGTGACGCCGGTGACGCGCTTCACCCGCCCGAAGTACGAGAGCAGGATGTCCACGTCGTGGATCGCGTGCTCCAGCAGCGTGCCGGCGCCGACCTTCGTGACGTCGCCGCGCCAGGTGCTGGCGTAGTGCCCCTGGATCGGGAAGAACTGGTCGTCCACCATCGTGCAGGTCATGGCGCGGCCGGACTGCGGGTCGTTGATCAGATCCCTCGTGACGGCGATCACCGGGGCGAAGCGCATCACCAGGCCGACCTGGTGCGTGACGCCGGCGCGCTTCGCCGCGTCACTCATGGCGCGGGCGTCGTCGGCGTTGAACGCCAGCGGCTTCTCGCAGAAGAGCGCCTTGCCGCGCTCGACGACCTTCCCCGCCAGCTCCCGGTGGTTGAACGTTGGCGTGCAGATGTAGACGGTGTTGATGTCCGGGTGGGCGATCAGCTCGTCCGGGTCGGCCGTGACGAAGCGGACTCCGGACGCCTGCGCGAACGACGCGCGCCGGCCGGCATCCTCCTCGGCCAGCCCAACCAGTTCGCCGTCGATCAGGCCGGACTTCACGCAGAAGTGCACCGTCTTGCCGTGCGTCGTTCCCATGACGCCGCCACCGATGATCCCGACCTTCGGCCGCATGTAGTCCGCCTCCTCGCTCAGGACGCAGCGTATAGCGCGGCGCAGGTACGGAGTAGCCGGGCGGCCGGAAGTCGGAAGTCGAGGGAGGAGGAGGGCGGCCAAGCCTGATTTGACCGGGGGCGGCGCAGGGCGGATGATGCCTGCGTTCCCAACGATTCTAAGAGTGGAGGCTATGGAATGAATCCCCTGCAACGCGGCATGAAGCTCCTGGCACTGGCATCGCTCTCGGTCGCTGTGCTGGCAGCCGTCGCCTGTGGCGGCGGCACGAGCAGCAGCGACAAGACGGCCACGGCCGCCGCCAAGGGCGGCGCAGGCACGCCCGCCGCCACCAAGGCGTCAGGCACGGCCGCGGCTACGGCCGGCGCGACGAAGATCGACATCACGGGCGTCGAGGAGTTGAAGGACGGCCAGCTCGACATCGGCTCCGACATCGCCTACGCGCCGGTGGAGTTCATGGACGAGAAGACGAACCAGCCGGCCGGCGTGGACATCGACATCGCCGCGGCGCTGGCGGACGCGCTGGGCGTCAAGGTGAAGTTCAACAACGGCTCCTTCGACGGCCTGCTGCCGGCGCTGGACGCCAAGCGCTACGACGTGATCATGTCGGCCATGACGGCCAGCGACGAGCGGAAGAAGACCGTGGACTTCGTCGAGTACCTCAACGCCGGCTCCGGCATGCTGGTGCTGAAGGGCAACCCGAAGAACGTGAAGACGGCCGATGACCTCTGCGGGCTGACCGTGGCCGCGGAAGAGGGCACCGTGCAGGTGGACTTCATCGTCGGGGCGGCTGACGCGCCAGGCGGGCAGGACAAGAAGTGCAAGGACGCCGGCAAGCCGGGCATCACGCTCCGCAAGTTCGGCACCGACCCGGAGGCCGTGCAGGCGCTGATCGCGGGCCAAGCGGATGTGGAGATGGCCGACTACCCGGTCGCGGCGTACTCGGCGACCCAGAGCGCCGGCAAGACCGAGGTGCTGGAGAACCAGATCGAGCCGGGCCACTACGGCATCGCGATCCGCAAGACCAGCACGGCGCTGCGCGACGCGCTGCAAAAGGCGTTCAACGCCATCAAGGCGAACGGCAAGTACGACGAGATCCTGAAGAAGTGGAATCTCGTCGCGGCCAAGATCTGACCAGGCGCGCGGCCTGACACAGCCGGGGAGCCCTTGATCGTTGGGGCTCCCCGGCGCATCTACCATGCTCGACCCCACGCACCTGCTCCTGAGCTTTGATCCCGGCCTGGTCCGCGAGTACCTGTTCAAGGACATCGTGGTGCGGGCGGCGTTGCGCACGCTCTGGATCTCGGTGCTGGCGCAGGCGGCGGGCATCGCCCTGGGCGTGCTCGCCGCGGTGTCTCGCAACCTGCGCATCCCCGTCGCGAGCCACCTGTCGAGCCTGTACGTGTGGTTCTTCCGCGGCACGCCGCTGCTGCTGCAGCTCCTCTTCTGGTTCGCGGCGGTGCCGCTGATCGCGCCGGACGACTTCGGCTGGTGGATCTTCCAGTTCCACCACGACTGGTTCCTCTTCTCACCGTTCGAGGCGGCCGTCATCGGCCTCTCGATCAACGAGGGCGCGTACATGGCCGAAATCGTGCGCGCCGGCATCGAGTCGATCGAGCGCGGACAGATGGACGCGGCGAAGGCGCTGGGCATGACGAACCTGCAAGCGATGCGGCTGGTCATCCTGCCGCAGGCGATGCGGGTGATCGTGCCCCCGACCGGCAACGAATTCATCTCGATGCTCAAGAACTCGTCGCTGGCGTCGGTGATCTCCTACCCGGAGCTGCTCTTCGTGGTGCGCGGCCAGTACGCGCGCAACTACAAAGTGATGGAGCTGATCACCGTCGCCGGCATCTGGTACCTCTTCTTCACGTCGATCTTCAGCGTGCTACAGGCGGAACTGGAGGCGCGCCTGCGGCCGGAGCAGGAGCGACAGGGTCTGCGCGCGATCCTGGCGCGGGCGATCAGCCCGCCGGGCGAATGGACCGGCAGCATCGGCCGGAGCGACCGGCGATGAGCGACGCGATGGTGCGCATCGAAGACGTGCACAAGCGCTTCGGCCGCAACGAAGTGCTGCGAGGTGTCACGTTCGACGTGCAGCGCGGCGAGGTGATCGTCATCCTCGGTCCGAGCGGCTCGGGCAAGAGCACGCTGCTGCGTCTGATCAGCCACCTCGACTCGATCGACCGCGGCCGGATCTACGTCGACGGCCGCCTCGTCGGCTACGAAGAGCGCGCCGGCAAGCTGCGCCCACTGGGCGACCGCCAGGCGTCGCTGGCGCGCGCGGACGTGGGCATGGTGTTCCAGCGCTTCAACCTCTTCCCGCACCTCGACGCGCTGGCCAACGTCACCGCCGCGCCCATCCATGTCAAGCACACGCCGAAAAGGAGCGCGGTCGAGGCGGGGACGGAGCTGCTGCGGCAGGTGGGGCTCGCCGACAAGCTGCACGCCTACCCGTCGCAGCTGTCGGGCGGGCAGCAGCAGCGCGTGGCGATCGCGCGGGCGCTGGCGATGAACCCGAAGGTGATGCTGTTCGACGAGGCAACCTCGGCGCTTGACCCGGAACTGGTAGGCGAGGTGCTCGAAGTGATGAAGCTGCTCGCGCGCCGGGGGATGACGATGCTCGTCGTCACGCACGAGATGGGCTTCGCGCGCGAGGTCGCGGACCGGGTGATGCTGATGGACGGCGGCATCATGATCGAGTCGAACACGCCGGCGGAGTTCTTCGACCATCCGCGGGAAGACCGCACGCGCTCGTTCCTCTCGAAGATCCTGTAGGAGCGCGTCGTTCCAGCCTCCCTCCTACGTCGAGCCCGGTCTCCCGGTCACATGGTGCCCAGCAGCCCGTAGCCGCCATCGACAAGCAGCGTCTGGCCGATGATCATCGATGCCGCGGGCGACGCGAGGAATGCGACGGCGTCGGCGACGTCTTCGGGGTGGACGTGGCGGCCGGCCGGGACCTTCGTCTCGTAATCGCCCACCATATCCTGGTCCAGCATCTTCACGCCGTCAGTGCCTTCGACGAGGCCCGCGGACACCGCGTTGACGCGGATGCCGCGCGGCGCCAGCTCCACCGCCAGGTAGATCGTCAGCGACTCCAGCGCGCCCTTGGAGACGGCGACCGGAGCGTACTTGGGCAGGTAGCGGTCGGAGCCGGGAGACATGAGGTTGATGATCGCGCCGCCCGCGCCCATGTACTTCATCACGGCCTGCGCCGCGAACCACGGGCCGAAGACGTTGACGTCCATCGTGTGCTTCAGATGCTTGGGCAACGAATCGATCGCCGCGCGCGGCCGCTCCAGTCCGCGGGCGGCGCTGTTCACCAGGATGTCGATGCGCCCGAAGTGCTCGCCGGCGGCCTTCACCATCTCGAACACGGAGTCGCGGTCGCCCACGTCGCACTGGTACGCCTCGGCGCGCACGCCGAGCGCCCGCAGCTCCGCCACCGCCGCTTCCGCGTGCTCGCGGCTGCGCGAGTAGTTGATCGCCACGTCCGCGCCCTGGCCCGCGAGCTTCATCGCGATCGCCTTGCCGATTCCGCGCGTGCCGCCGGTCACGAGGGCGACCTTGCCGCTGAATATCGCCATTGGACCCCCTTCCGTCCGCCCAGACTGTAGCGATTCCGGCCCGCCAGCGCCTATGCTCCACCCATGGGACTACAGCGACGGGTCGCACTGGTCACGGGAGCAGGCGGCGAGGGGATGGGCCGCAGCATCGCGCTGACGCTGGCGCGCGACGGCGCGGACGTCGTGCTGAACTACCATCGCAAGGCGGAGCGCGTGGCCGAAACGGCCGCCGCCATCGTGGTGATGGGCCGTCGCGCGCTGACGCTCGCCGCCGATATCGGCGACGCGGACGCCGTGGCGGCGATGGCGGCGGAGGCGGAGCGAGCGCTGGGGCCGATCGACGTACTGGTGAACAGCGCCGGCGGCCCGTGGAGGCCGCAGGACGTGACCGAGATCGAGCCGGCGCACCTGCGCGCCGTCATGGCGCGGGAGATCGAGAGCGTGTATTACCTGCTGCGCGCCGTGCTGCCCGGCATGCGTGCGCGCGGCTGGGGGCGCATCGTCAGCATCGGCGGCCACATGGCCGACGACTGGCGGTTCGGGCCGCCGGAGGCGCCGCTAGACTACCCACTGGGCAAGGCGGCGCGGCACTGGCTGACGCGCACGCTGGCGCCGCGCGAGTTCGCGCACGGCATCACGATCAACGCCGTCGCGCCGGGCCCGACGCGGCGCGTGACGCTGGACGCGGCTCTGGCAGCCCTGCGCGGCGGGCGCGCGGCCGGTGACGGCAACACGCCGCAGGACGTCGCCGACGTCGTCTCGTTCCTGTGCGGCGAAGAGGCGGCGCGCGTGACCGGGGCGGTCATCCCCGTGCCCGGCGCGACGCCGGTGTAGCGTTCAGCTTCGCTCCCGTCGCCATATTCCGTCCCGCAGCGCCCGGCGATACCATATGCACCACATCCTCAACCGCGATCGACCGCAGCAACCCGCCCGCCGCCGCGCCGTAGCGCGGGGCGATGCACCCACGGAGGTCCCCGCACCATGCCTGATTACATCGAACTGCAGCGCGAGCGCGAGCTGATGGGCCGCGCCGCCTGCTCGCACGCCGCGGGCGCCGCGTACGCGCGGCCGTTCCCGCTGGCCGGCGACCAGGCGCACTATCCGCGCGACCTCGTGGTGGACGTACGGCACATCAAGCTGGAGATCAGCATCGACCTGCGCAAGCGACACGTCGGCGGCACGGCGACGCACACCGTACGCGCCATCAACGACGGCGTGCGGCACATCAACTTCGACGCGGTGGAGATGGAGATCAGCGGCGTGACGGCGGGCGGCGCCGCGGCGAAGTTCGACTACAGCGACGACGTGCTGCGCGTGACGCTGCCACGCGCGCTGAAGGCGGGCGCCGAGACGGACATCACGATCGCGTACGCGGCGTCGCCACGGCGCGGCCTCTACTTCACCGCGCCCGACAAGGACTATCCGAAAAAGCCGCTGCAGGCGTGGACGCAGGGCCAGGACGAGGACTCGCGCCACTGGTACCCCTGTATCGACTTCCCGGACCACCAGCAGACGTCCGAGGTCATCGTCACCGTGCCGGCGTCGATGATCAGCATCGGCAACGGCCAACTGAAGTCGGTGCGCGAGAACAAGCGCGCGAACACGAAGACGTACCACTGGTACCAGGCGATCCCGCACGTCACGTACCTGCTCAGCCAGGTCGTCGGCGATTTCGCCGAGGTCACGCACACGTGGCAGAGTGTGCCGGTGCAGTATTACGGCCCGCGCGGGCGCGAGGCCGACCTGGAGCGCACGCTGGGCCGCACACCGGCGATGCTGGCATTCTTCAGCGACCGCATCGGCGTCAAGTATCCCTACCCGCGCTATGCGCAGACGTTCGTCGCCGACTTCATCTTCGGCGGCATGGAGAACATCAGCGCGACGACGCTCACCGAGACGTCGCTGCTGGACAAGCGCGCGTCGCTGGATGCCGACTCCGACGGACTGCTGGCGCACGAGCTGGCGCACCAGTGGTTTGGCGACCTGCTGACGTGCCGCGACTGGTCGCACGGCTGGCTGAACGAGGGCTTCGCCACGTACTTCGAGGCGCTGTTCACCGAGCATCACAAGGGGCTGGATGAGTTCCGCTACGAGCTGATGCAGAACACGCAGATCTACCTGGCCGAGGACGGCGCACGCTACCGCCGCCCGATCGTCAACAACGTCTACCACGAGCCCATCGACCTCTTCGACCGGCACCTGTACGAGAAGGGGTCGCTGGTGCTCCACACGATCCGCACCGTGCTGGGCGATGACCTGTGGTGGAAGGCGATCCGCCACTACGTCGCGAAGCAGCGCAGCACCAACGTCACCACGCCGGACCTCCAGCGCGCGATCGCCGAGGCGACCGGCCGCAACATCGACTGGCTGTTCGACGAGTACGTCTACCGGGGCGGCCACCCGGCATTCAAGCTGTCGTTCGAATGGGACGAGGCCGCGAAACAGGCGAAGCTGGGCGTCACGCAGACGCAGGACGAGAAGGACTCGTCCGTGTTCCGGTTGCCTGTAACGGTGGACTTCAGCGTCGACGGCAAGACGCACGCGTTCCAGGTGGAAGTCAGCGAGAAGGCGCACACGTTCCTCTTCGCGCTGCCGGCGAAGCCGCAACTCGTGCGCTTCGATCCCGGCCACAACCTGCTGAAGACGGTCGAGTTCAAGCGCTCGAAGGAGATGCTGCTCTTCCAGCTCAAGCACGACGACGACGTGACCGGCCGCATCGACGCGGCGAAGGAGCTGTCGAAGCTCGGCACGCGCGAAGCGGTGGACGCGCTGAAGGACGCCGTGCTGCACGACAAGTTCTGGGCCGTGCAGGCGGAGGCGGCGCGCGCGCTCGGCAGCGTGCGCAGCGAGGCCGCGCGCGCCGCGCTGCTGGCGTGCCTGAAGGTGCGCCACCCGAAGGCGCGCCGCGGCGTGGTCGCCGGCCTGGGCCAGTTCCGCCACGACGAGAAGGCCGCGGCCGCGCTGGCCGGCGTGTTGCGTGCGGGCGATGCGAGCTACTACGTCGAGGCGGCGGCCGCGCAGGCGCTGGGGCAGACGCGATCGGCGAAGGCGTTCGACGTGCTGACGACAGTGGCAATGAAGAAGGAGTCGCAGAGCGACGTGATCCGCTCGAGCGCGCTGAGCGGGCTAACGGAGCTGAAGGACGAACGCACCATACCGATCGCGATCGAGTGGACGCGGCGCGGCAAGTCGAACCCCGTGCGCGGCGCCGCCGCGTTCGCGCTGGGCCGGCTGGGCCAGCTGAGCGACCGCGCGAAGGACCAGTCATTCGACCGGCTGGTGGAGCTGTTGCCCGACGAGTGGCTGCGCGTGCGCATGAACGCCGTCTCCGCGCTGGCGGAGCTCAAGGAGCCGAAAGCGGTCGCCGAGCTGGAGCGGACGCGCACACGCGACCTCGACGGCCGCGTCGTCCGCAGCGCGCGCGAGGCGATGCGCCGCATCCGCGAGGGAGCGGACAAGGGCGAAGAGGTGAAGAAGCTCCGCGAGGACCTGGACAAGCTGCTGGAGGACAACCGCGCGCTCCGCGACCGCGTGGAGAAGCTGGAGTTCACCGCCGCCGGCGCCGGGCCGAAGCCACGCGCCGCCGCGAAGCCCGCACCGCGCCGCAAGCCGGCGCGCGCAGCCACACCGCGCCCGCGCCGCTGACGGCGATCCGGATCAGCGCACCGCGGATCACACGTTACGGAGATGTGATGCGACGGGCGGTTTGCACTTCGTTAACACTCCTCTAGCGATCCGTTGACAGGGCGTCGTTAGGGTGTCGGCGAGGGCGGACCGCCTGCGGCGTCTAATCAGGCGTAGGGTGTGTGACTATCTTGAGGCAGGGAGTGAGCAGTCGGTCCGCCCGTTAACATTCCCCGTATAATGGCCCCGGCTGTTATTGAAAGCTGAGGCGCCATGACCGCAACCATCCTCGTCGTCGACGACGAGAAGAACATCGTCCAGCTCGCCCGCCTGTACCTGAACAACGAAGGCTTCCGCGTGGAGTCGGCGAGCGACGGGAAGCAGGCGCTGGAGAAGGCGAAGTCGGTCCGCCCGGACCTGATCGTGCTGGACATCATGATGCCGGAGATGGACGGGCTCACCGTCTGCAAAGAGCTCCGCAAGACGAGCAACGTCCCCGTGATCATCCTCACCGCGCGCGGCGACGACATCGACCGCATTGTCGGACTCGAGATCGGCGCCGATGATTACATGGCGAAGCCGTTCAACCCGCGCGAACTGGTCGCCCGTGTGAAGGCCGTGCTGCGCCGCGCCCAGGGCGAGCGCGAGGTGCCGGAGGTGGTCGAGGTGGACGGCCTGCGCATCGACGCCGCGAGCCGCGAGGTGACGCTGGACGGCAGGCAGCTCACCCTTCGCGCCAAGGAGTTCGAACTGCTGACGGCTTTCGCACAGCACGTAGGCACCGTCCTGGACCGCGAGCGCCTGCTCCGCATGGTGTGGGGCACCGACTACTACGGTGATTCGCGGACGATCGACGTCCACGTCGCCTGGCTCCGCGAGAAGCTTGGCGCATCCCGGGTGAAGATCCAGACCGTCTGGGGGATCGGGTACAAGCTGGTGGTGGAAAGCGATGCTGGGGAGTCTTAGAGCCAGACTCATCGTCTCCTTCGCGCTCGTCGTCGCACTGGCGGTGTTCCTGGCGGGCGCCGGCGCCCTGCTCCTGCTGCGCGACCAGCAACAAGAGACCGCGCGCGAGCGCTACGGCCACCTCGCCGAACCGATCAGCGTCAACGTCGGCGCGATGGCCCAGCGCGGCGAAACGCTCGACCAGATCAAGCAGTACCTGAAGCTCGCGGCGACGCAGGCGGACGTGCGCGTCCTGCTGCTCGACGAGGACGCGCTGGTGGTGTTTGACAGCCAGGACAAGCTCACCGGCAAGTACATCCTCTCCTTCGAGAACCGGCACAACGTCACCACCGTGGACAGCAAGGGCAGCCGCTACCGGTGGGCGAACTACGAGAAGGACGGCGCAAGCCTCACGCTCTTCTCCGCGCCGACGCCGCCGGACACCGGCACCTTCGCGCCAATCCAGTACGCGGCCGTCGTCGCCATCCCCCAGAGCCAACTGGCGTCCGCGTGGCTGGACCTGGTGCCGAGCCTGGCGCTGGCCGGCGGCATTGCGCTGAGCGTGTCCTTCGTGGTGTCGTACTTCATCTCACGCTCCATCTCCGACCCGCTTGCGCGCATCACACAGGCATCGATCCAGATGTCGCGCGGCGACTACGACGTCCACATCCCGATCCGCGGCGAGGACGAGGTCGGCCGGCTGTCGGAGGCCTTCAACGCGATGGCGAAGGAGGTCAGCCGCTCGCAGCGGATGATGCGTGACCTGCTGGCGAACGTCTCGCACGAATTGAAGACGCCGCTCACGTCGATCCAGGGGTACTCACAGGCCATGCTCGACGGCGCCGTGCAGAGCGATGAAGACTTCCGCGAGTCCAGCCGGATCATCCACGAAGAGGCGAACCGCATGCGGGCGCTCGTGGACGATCTGCTGCTGCTCTCGCAGATCGAGTCCGGGCAGGTGGCGATGCAGCACACGCACGTCGACCTGACGGCGCTGCTCGAACGGATGCTCGGCCGCTTCCAGTGGTCGCTGCGCGAGGCGGGCATCACGTCGCAGCTCGACATCGCGGCGATCCCGCACGTCCACGGCGATGAGCGGCGGCTGGAGCAGGTGTTCTCCAACCTGATCGAGAACGCCGCACGCCACACGCCGCGCGGCGGCACGATCAAGATCAGCGCGCGCAAGCAGGGCGACGGCACGATCCGGACGAGCGTGCACAACACCGGCTCCGTGATCCCGCCCGAGGACCTGCCGCGCGTCTTCGAGCGCTTCTTCCAGGTGGACCGCGCACGCGCGCGCAAAGGCGGCAGCAGCGGCCTGGGGCTCTCCATCGTGGCGGAGATCGTGGAGGCGCACGGCGGCAGCGTCCGCGCCGTGAGCGACGAGGCGCACGGCACGGAGTTCATCGTCACGCTGCCCGACTCCACCCGCGCCGACCTGCGCAACGGCCGCCCCACCCCCTTCGACAGCGGTCGCACGACCCGGCCCGCCCGCCGCGCTGAGGCCAGTTAGCTGGTCGCTAGTGGCTGGTCGCTAGTCGGGTCCACCAATCACTAATCACCAGCGACGAGCGACCAGCCACTAGCGACAAACTGTCACCAGTCACCCGTACGATGTAGCCTAGTCCACATGCATGCAGTGATCCTCGCCGGCGGCGCCGGCACGCGGCTGCGGCCGCTCACCTACGCCCGGCGTAAAGAGCTCGTACCGCTCCTCAACCGGCCGCTGCTGGAGTACCGGCTGCTCAACCTCAAGCAGCACGGCGTGCTCGATATCGTGCTCGCCTGTTCGCAGGGCATGCGTGAGGTGGAGGAGCATTTCGGCGGCGGCGCCGCGCTGGGCGTGCGGATGAGCTACGTCTACGAGGACCGGCCGCTCGGCTCCGGCCGCGCCGTGAAGGAGGCCGCGCGCGCGGCTGGCGCCACGGGCACGCTCGTAGTGTGCAACGGCGATATCCTCACGAACGTCGACCTCACGTCGATGATCGCGCGGCACCGCGAGACCCGCGCCACGCTCAGCCTCTCGCTCGCGGCGGTCGATGACCCGTGGACGTACGGCGTCGTTGATGTCGATCCGGACCTGCGCATCAAGCACTTCGTCGAGAAGCCGCCGCAGGGCACCGAGCCCAGCAACCTGATCAACGGCGGCACCTGGCTCTGGGAGCCGGAGATGCTGGACCGCATCCCGGACGACGAGACGGCCGTGCGCGACGGCTTCGCCGAGCGCGTGCTCTTCCCCGGCGTCATCGCGGAAGGTCTGCGCGCACAGGGGTTCACGGAAGACTTGTGGGTGGACGTCGGTTCGCCCGAGCGCTACCTGCGCGCGACCCAGCTGCTGCTGGCGCGTACGGCGGAGCAGGCGGGCGCGCCCGTGATGGTGCAGGACGGCGCGGAGATCGACGGCACGGCGATCATCGAAGGCCACGTGCTGATCGGCCGCGGGACGCGGATCGGAGCGCGCACGCGGATCACCGGCCCCACGGTCATCGGCCACGACACCATCGTGGGCGCGGACGCGGTGATCGATGCCAGCGCCATCTGGGAGGAAGCCCGCATCGGCAACGGCGCGAAGGTCACCGACAGCATCCTCGGCGCGTTCGTCGGCATCGGCGACCGCGCCTCCGTCACGGAGGCCGTGCTGGGAAACGGCGCGGAGGTGGAGGAAGATCACCACCCGGAGCCCGGCGTCCGCGTCATGCCGAACGAGCGGGTGTAAGCTCAGCCGGATCCCACTGTCCCCCACCCCCTCGGCACCGGTAACCTGCACACCATGAGCGACAACACCATCCGCCCTGCCGTGCACGCACTCACCGACGACGTGGTCGCCCTCCGTCGCGACTTGCACCGCCACGCGGAGCTCTCGCAGGAGGAGCGCCGCACCCAGTCCATCATCCTAGAGCGTCTGCGCACTATCGGCGCGGAGGACGTGCGCCCCTGCGCCGGCACGGGCGCAACGGCGCTGATCCGCGGCGCGCTGCCCGGCCCGCGCATCCTCTGGCGCGCCGACATCGACGGCTTGCCGCTGCGCGAGGAGACCGGCCTGCCGTTCGCGTCCCAGGACGGGAAGGCGATGCACGCCTGCGGCCACGACGGCCACGTCGCCATCGCGCTGGGCATGGCGGCGGCGCTGCAGGCGTCGCGGGCGACGCTGGCCGGCAGCGTGCTGTTCGCGTTCCAGCCGGCGGAGGAGCACATCGGCGGCGCACAGCGCATGATCGCAGAAGGCATCATGGACGCGCCGGCGGTGGACCGCGTGTTCGGGCTGCACATCTGGGCGCCGCTGCCGGCCGGCGAGGTCGCCGTCACGCCCGGACCGGTGTTCGCCGCCGCCACGCACTTCCGCATCATCGTCCGCGGCCACGGCGGCCACGCCTCCGCCCCGCACGAGACAGTGGACCCGATCGTCGTCGCGGCGCACGCGATCGTCGCTCTGCAGACCATCGTCAGCCGCAACATCAGTCCGGCGGACGAGGGCGTGTTCACGGTCGGCCGCATCCAGGGCGGCGTGCGCGGCAACATCATCCCGAACGAGGTCATGATGTCCGGGACGATCCGCACGTTCGACGATCGCGTGATGCGGCGGATCACGGCGCGCGCGGAGGAAATCCTGCGCGGCATCACTTCCGCGTGGGGCGCGGAGTACAGCTTCGACACGTCCACGCTGCCAGCCGTTGTGAACGATGCCGGCGCCGCGGCGCTCGTGTCGGCCGTCGCCGGCGCGATGCTGGGGCCGGAGAAGGTGCACGAGGCGCGCACGACGGGCGGCGACGACATGGCGTACTTCCTGCAACGCGCGCCCGGCGCCTACTTCATGCTGGGCGGCGGCAACAAGGAACGCGGCATTACCTGGCCGCATCACCACCCGAAGTTCGACTTCGACGAGGCGTGCCTGCCGCTCGGCATCGAGCTGGGGCTGCGCGTCATCGAGGCAGCCTCGGAGCCCGTCCCGTGACGACGTCGTGCACCGGCAAGCCGATCGTGATCGCGGACTACGATCCGGCGTGGCCGCGCCGCTTCGAAGCCGAGCGCGAGCTGATCGTGCGCACCTGCGGCCGCGCGCCATTCGCGGCGACCGAGCACGTCGGCAGCACGGCCGTGCCGGGGCTGGCCGCCAAGCCGATCATCGACATCATGCCGGGACTGCGCTCGCTCGACGACGCGCCGCCGCTGATCCCGCCGCTGAAGCGCATCGGTTACGAATACGTGCCGGAGTTCGAGCAGACGAGCACGAGCGGCGAGGGCATGCCGTTCCGGCGCTACTTCCGCAAAGACCTGGACGGCGAGCGTACCTTCCACCTGCACATGGTGGCGACGGACAGCGAGTTCTGGCGCCGTCACCTCGTCTTCCGCGACTGGCTACGCGCCCACCCGGAAGACGCCTACGCCGCGCTCAAGCGCAGCATCGCCGTGGAGTACAGCGCCAGGCTGACGCCAACGTCGGACATCAACGTCGGCTACACGGACCGGAAGAGCGAGTTTATCGAGGAGATCATCGCGGAAGCGGAACGCGCCGGCTGATCAGTAACGGGCGTTACGCCGCGTGAGATTCCAGCTCCGGCAGCTCGTAGCCCATCGCCAGCGCGTAGCGGTCGAGCAGCGCATCGACGAAGCCGTCCGAGCCGAAGACGTCGACGGTGATGTGCATGTGCTTGTCGGGGATGTCCGGGTCGTAGCACATGCGGACGCGGTACTTGCCGATCTGCTTCACCTTCAGCAGCTTGCGGTAGGGCCACGTCTCGAGCGAGCCGCCAAGGTAGAGCGTCATGCCCTCGTCATCGAGCAGCACGCCGGACTGTCGCCACGCCCTCCAGAGATACCAGGTGACGGCTGCGCCCAGCATGGCCGCGCAGACGCCCCACGTCGTGGCGGACCAGCCGGCGGGCACGGGCGAGACCGCGAAGATCAGCACGAACACCGGCAGCACCAGCAGCGGCGTCAGCTTCTGCCAGAAGAAGATGCGGAAGTGTTCGGCGTCTCCCATCACGATCAGTATCGGCCGGCACCATCGGCACGCGCAGCGACACGCGCCCCTAAGGGAATGGCTGATGCTGTCTCGCGCGGCGCGGCGCCGGTACCCTGCGGCATGCGCATCCGGGCCATCTTCTACGACGCCGGCCACACGCTCGTCCGCCCGCGCGCGGAGATCGACGAGGTGTGGGACTTCCTGGCGCACCAGCTGGGCATCCCGATCGAACAGGAGCGTCGCGGCCCGTTCCCGGACGTGGCGGCGTTCTTCTACTCGCGCCTCGGCGAAGACGGTCTCGGCTCGTACGCGTCGGACAAGGCGGCCCGCACGTTCTGGACGGAGTACTACGCCTTCGCGCTCCGCGAGATCGCACCGGACATGCCCCGCGGCGAGATCGAGTCGGCGGGGGCGGCGCTGTACGACTGGTACAAGGAGCCGGCCCAGTGGCAGCCGTTCCCGGAGACGATCGCCGCGCTGCAGGCAGGGCGATCGCGCGGACTGATCCAGGGCGTCGTCTCCGACTGGGGCAGCGACCTGCTGCCGATCCTCCACGCGCACGAGATCACGCGGCTGATGGACTTCGTGGTCGCGTCGGCCGTCGTCGGGTCGTCGAAACCGCACCGGGAGATCTTCCTGTACGCGCTGGCGCGCGCCGGCGTGCGGGCCGAGGAGACGGTCTACGTCGGCGACTCGTATCTCGCCGACGTGCTGGGGTCGCGCGGCGCCGGGCTGCACCCGATCCTCATCGACCGCGACGCGACGGCGCCGGCGATCGACGCGCCCGTCGTCCGCTCGCTCACCGACGTGCTGGACGTGGTCGACGCGATCGAGCGGGCGGGCTGACCGCCCCGCAGTTAACGATCGAGCTCCGGCTCCAGCGCATCGAGCGCGACCTGCACTTGCTGCGCCAGCCGGGGCAGGTCGCTCGCGACGGTTCGCCAGAGTTCTTCGTCATCGACCCGCTCGCACATGTGGACCAGCACGTTGCGCATGCCAACGATCTCGCTCCACGGGATCTCTGGATGCGCCTCGCGAAACTCGTCGGAGAGCCGGCGGGCGCTCTCCCCAATGATGATCAACTGGTGAGAGACCGCGCTCCGGACGCGTTCGTCGAGCAGGAATGTGTCACGATTCACGCCCGCGACGAACTGCCCGATCTTGCGCGCGGCGAGCAAGATGTCGCCGAGCGACGCCGCATCACGCGGCATAGACGGTGTGCGCGGTGCTCAGGATCTCGTGCTTACGGCGCGGGTTCTCGCTGCGTTCCACCGACCTTCGCGTCAGCACGTCCACCTGCCGGCCGACGATGCCGCCGAGTTCATCCTGCATCCGCACGTGATCGAGCAGACTCCATTCGGCCGCATCGTCGAACGTCACGAGCACGTCGATGTCGCTGTCCGGGCGGAAGTCGTCACGGAGCACGGAGCCGAAGAGCGCCAGTTCGCGGATCCGCCACTTGCGGCAGAACTCCGCGATCGCGTCCATGGGCAACGGGATCTGTGCCTGCGCCATGCCTCGCACCTTTCCGGCGCCGCTGCGCCTGCTGAACGCTACACGCTGCGGCCGGCGCGCCTCAAGCGGGCCGGCTCAGCGCGGCTGGAAGATCGGGCGCACCTCGCCGTCGGCGATGGCCGCGACGAGTTGCAGCCTGGCGTACAGGCCGGGGTCCAGCGACTTGACGAACGAGCCGACGTTCTCGTGCTCGGCGTACTCGTAGATCGCCAGCAGCCCGACGCCCTTCACGTCCGCCTCGATGCCCTCCAGCGCCGCGTTCGCCTCCTTCAGCCGCTTGCGCACCAGGCGGCGCATCAGCGTGCCGTCGGACGGGTCGATGCCGGGCGGCGCCTGCGCGATCGCGAAGCCACGCTCGTCGAGCGGCGCCTCGGGCAGCCGCTGCAGCGTCCACGCCTCGGTCGCCTCGAACTCCGCCGCCTCGCCCACCGCCAGCGCCTTCGACGCTTCGCCGATGCGCTCGAACAGCCGCTCGCGCATCTCGGCCGACTGCGGCGCGCGCCGGATGCGCGTGCTGTTGACGTGGAACGTGCCGTTGACGCGCTCGGTGATCAGCGTCCACCAACGGCTGAGGCCGCCGATGACCGACGCGTAACCGCCCTCGTCCCGCATCTTCGCCATCTGCACCGGCGCGGGAAACTCCACCTCACCGCGGACGCCCGGCTGCATCGGCGCGGCCACGAACTGCACGGTCTGGACGAAGCCGGATGCCTCCGGCTCGTCCGACGGCACGGCGGCGCGCGGCGGCACCCAGAGCGCGTACGGGCCGCGCACGCTGCCGGCGCTCAGCCGCTCCTCCATCGCCTGGCGCGCGTCCTCGGACGCGGCATCGCTCTCCGCCTCCCAGAGCGTGCAGATCGCGACGGCGAGCCGCCCCTGCGGGCTCTCGGCGACGTACACGGGCGCCGGCCCGCCATCGTCCAACCGCGCGAGCGCGTACGCGCGGCCCGTACGGCCGCCGTACCAGTCGATCAGCAGCGACGCGGCGTACGTGGCGATTCGCTCAGCCATGTGGTCCCTGTTCCATCCCTCTGCTCTTGCGCCGTCTGTTGTCTGTTCTCTGTTGTCTGTTGTTCGTCAGATGTTGCTCTTCGTCTGGCCGCCGTCGATGTTGACGCAGGCGCCGGTCACCCAGCTCGCGCGGGCGGAGCAGAGGAACGTCACGACATCGGCCACCTCTTCGGGACGGCCGAAGCGGCCCATCGCGATGTTCTGCTCGATGAAGCGCGCCATACTCTCCGGGTCGGCCTGCTTGCGCCGCCACCACGACCCGCCGGGGAACTCCGTCGAGCCGGGAGCGACGGAGTTGACGCGGATGTTGTCCCTGGCCAGCGCGAGGGCGGAGTTCTTCGCGTGGCTGATCATCGCCGCCTTCATGGCGTTGTACGGCAGCCCGCCGCCCGCCTCGCGCCCCCAGATCGACGCGATGTGGACGATGACGCCTCCGCCCTGCGCCCGCATGTGCGGCACGACGGCGCGCGTCGCGCGCACCGCCGCCTCGATGTTCGCGTGAAAGGCACCCTGCCAGCCCTCGTCGTCGTCGGGGAACGAGCCGCCCGCATTGTTCACGAGGATGTCCACCCGTCCGAGCGCCGCGACCGCCTCGGCGACCATGCGATCGACGTCCGCCGCCAACGTGACGTCGGCGACGATCGCCGCGGCCGGCACGCCCAGCGCCGCCACCTCGCGCTCCGCGTCGCCCAGCGCCTCCGCGCCGCGGGCGACAAGCGCCACGCCGCAACCCTCGCGCGCGAGCGACAGCGCGATCGCGCGGCCGATCCCGCGCGATGCGCCGGTGATCAGCGCCACTTTGCCATGAAGCTCCAGATCCATCGCTTGCTCTCTGTTGTCGCTGTCGGCGCCGGCGCCTCAGCCCTTCATGAACTCCAGGATCTCGGCGTTCACGCGCTCCGGCGCCTCGCGCATCATGAAGTGGCCAACGCCTTCGATCTTCTTCAGCGTGAAGTCCGCGAAGAACTGGCCCAGGTTGTCCGACCATGCGTACGGCAGGATCGAGTCGCTGTCACCCCAGAGGACCCGCGTCGGCGTCTTGATCGTCATACCGGCGCCCGGCGAGAACGCGCCGCCGCGCAGCGCCGCCCGGTAGCAGTTGAAGCCGCCCCGCAGCGCGCCCGGCTGCGAGTACGCCTCGACGTACGCCTCGATCTCGGTGTCGGTCCAGAGATCCTTGTCCGCCGACCACGCCGAGAGGAAGTGGCGCAGGTAGATCTCCGTCGCCTTGCGGCTGGAGCCGACGAGGTCCTCCGCCCACGGCTGCTGGTGGAAGAGCTGGTACCACGTGTTGAGCACGTGCGGCAGCTCGAACCAGCGGCCGCCGATGCCCGGGTACGGCGGGTCGAATAGCATCAGCTTGTGCAGGCGGTCGGGGTACTCGCGCGCGAACTTCTGCACCCAAATGGCGCCGAAATCGTGCGAGACGATACGCACCTTCTCCAGGTGGTAGAAGTCGCAGAACGCCTTGAGATCGGCGGCGTACACCGCGTCGGTGTAGCCCGCTTCCGGCGGCAGATCCGGCTTGTCGGAGTAGGCGTAGCCGCGCATGTCGGGCACGATGACGTCGTAGTGCTGCGCCAGCGCGTCGATGTTCTTGTGCCACTCGTACCAGAACCCCGGCCAGCCGTGGATCAGCAGCAGCGGCTCGCCGCTGCCCTGCCGCACGTAGTGGAGCTTCACGCCGTTGACGGTGGTGTAGTGGTGGCTGAGCGTGTTTGCGGCCATCGATTCGTCCTCCTGTGTACGGGCAGGTTTAGGTTATAAGAACCGAGAACTTAGAACCTAGAATCTGGGGCGCAGCACCGGCCTTAGGTTCTAAGTTCTTGGTTCTGCCGGGCTAGTGCTCCTCGTCGACGATCGAGCTCATCAGCAGGGAGACGCGGCGGTTCAGGGCGTGGTGCTCGGGCTGCGTCAGGCCGGGGTCGGCGTCCAGCATGCGGCCCGCCTCGCCGCGCGTCAGCTCGATCAGCTTCACGTCCGTGAGGCGCGCGACCTTCAGCCCCGGCAGGCCCGACTGCTTCGTGCCGAAGAACTGGCCCGGCCCGCGGATCGCCATGTCGGCCTCGGCCAGCCGGAAGCCGTCGGTGGTCTCCTCCATCAGCTCCAGCCGCTTGCGTGCCTCCTCGCTCGGCTCGTCGCACAGCAGCAGGCAATAGCTCTGCTCCGCTCCGCGGCCGACGCGCCCGCGGAACTGGTGCAGTTGCGCCAGCCCAAAGCGATCCGCGCCCTCGATCATCATCACGCTCGCGTTCGGTATGTCGATGCCGACCTCGATCACGGCGGTGGAGACGAGGATGTCGGCCTCGCCGTTACGGAAGCGGCGCATCACGTCGTCCTTCTGTTTCGACGACATGCGGCCGTGCAGCAGCGCCAGCCGCAGGTCCGGGTAGACCTGCCGCTGCAGCCGCTCGTACTCCGCCGTGGCCGACTTCACGTCCAGTGTCTCCGACTCCTCGACGAGCGGGCAGATGACGAATGCCTGCCGCCCGGCCTGCACCTGCCCGCGCACGAAGCGCTCCGCGTCGCCGCGCTCGTCCGGGCCGACCCAGCTCGTCTTGATCTGCTGGCGGCCCGGCGGCATCTCATCGATGACGGAGATGTCGAGGTCGCCGTAGAGCGTCAGCGCGAGCGTGCGCGGGATCGGCGTGGCGGTCATCACCAGCATGTGCGGCGTGTGGGCGGCGTGCGCCCCCTTCTCTCGCAACGCCGCGCGCTGCATGACGCCGAAGCGGTGCTGCTCGTCGACGACGGCGACGCCGAGGTCATGGAAGCGGACGCCGCCCTGGATCAGCGCGTGCGTGCCGCAGGCGACGTCGATCTCGCCGCGCTCCAGCGCCTCGTACAGCTCGCGACGCTCCTTCGCCTTCAGGCTGCCGGTGAGCAGCGCGATGCGGATCTCGCCGGGGCGGTCGCGGTGCTCGAACAGCGAGGGGGCGCGCAGCGGGTCGAGGAACGGCGGCCGCGCCGTCGCCACGGGTCCGTCGCCGCCGTTCGCGCCGAACAGCGTCTTCAGCGTGCGGAAGTGCTGCTCCGCCAGGATCTCGGTCGGCGCCATCATCACGCCCTGGCGGCCGTTCTCGATGGCGGCGACCAGCGCGGCGGCCGCGATGACGGTCTTGCCGCTTCCGACGTCGCCCTGCACCAGCCGCGACATCGGGACGGGGCGGCGCAGGTCGTTCAGCACGTCGAACAGCACGCGGTCCTGCGCGCCGGTCAGCGTGAACGGCAGCGCCTCGCGGAAGCCGCGCTCGACCACGGGCGACGTGGGCATCGGCTCGGCGGGCGCGCTCTTCTGGAAGAGGCGACGGCGCAGTTGCATCGTCAGCTGGATCGGCAGCAACTCTTCGAACGCGAGGCGGCGGCGCCCCCACTCGAGCGCGGCGCGGTCGGTGGGATAGTGCATCTGCGCGACGGCCTGCGCGATCGGCGCGAGATCGAGGCGGCGGCGCATCTCTTCGGGCAGCGGGTCCGGCAGCCGGTCGCCGAAGCGCTCCAGCGCCTCCTGCATGACGCGGCGGACGGTGCGGTTCTGCAGGCCGGCCGTAAGCGAATAGATCGGCACCAGGCGGCCGGTGTGGATCAGGTCGGGGCTCCAGATCTCCCACTCCGGGTTGTCGAACTTCGGGCGGCCCTTGTACTCGCTGACCCGGCCGGAGACGACGATCTCCGCGTTGCGGGGCAGCTGCTTCGCCACCCACGGCTGGTTGAACCAGAGGCAGGTCATCATGCCGCTGGAGTCGCCGATCGTCGCCTCCGCCGAGCGCATGCGGTAGCCCATGACGCGCTCCTTGGCGTCCCACACCTGGGCACGCACGGTCTGCTCGCGGCCCGGCTCCAGCTGCGAGATCGGCACGGGCTCGCCGTAGTCGACGTGGCGGCGCGGGAAGAACAGCAGCAGCTCCTGGACCGTGCGGATGTTGAGCTTGTCGAACTTCACGCCCAGCGCGAATGGCACCCGCTTGAGCGCGAAAATCGGCGCTTCGACGCCGAGCCCCTCGATCTCCTCGGGCGAGAATCGCGGCGGCGTCTGCGCCAGCCGCGGCTGCGCGGCTTTCGCCGCGGCTGCGCGCGATGCGGCGGGCGTCGCGCGTCCGGTGGCGGGCTTCGCGCCGGGCGCGGCCGCGGCCGGGCTCACGACGGGCCGACTGTCGCTACCGGTGGGCCGCTTCCCGCTCTGGACCTCCTTCAGGACGGCCAGCGTCTCTTCGATCCACTGCTTGCGGCGCGCGGGCGTCAGCGAGCGGTAGCCAGCGACGGGCAGCCCCTGGATGCGGGCGTAGACATCGCTGTTGAGCTGCGACGCCTCGTGCGTGGCGAGGTTCTTGAGGAAGACGTCGAGGCCCGCGGTGACGGCGCGGTCGTTGAAGCGCTTGGCGCGCTCCAGTTCCAGGACCTTCCGAAGACGGTCTTCGGTCATCGTGACCAGCAGCAGCGGGGGCCTGCCCTCTAGGACGCTCGATCTAGCGCAGATGTTCGAGATCAGCGTAGGCGGCGGGCGGATCGGGGTCAAGAACGGCTTGGATCGCCGCTTCTTGCCCCCAACCCGTGCGCGGACGACACTGCGCACGCATCACGGGAGATCACGCAAAGGACGGGGACATGCTGCTGAAGGACAGGGTGGCGATCATCACGGGCGGCGGGCGCGGCATCGGCCGCGGCACGGCGCTGCGCTTCGCGAAGGAGGGCGCGCGGCTCGCGCTGGTGGACCTGGAGCAGGCGCACCTGGACGAGACGGCGAAGGAGCTGGACGCCGGCGGCACCGGCGTCCAGTACATCATGCTACAGGGCGACGTCAGCAGCAGCACCGACGTGCAGCGCTTCTTCGACGCGACGGTCGAGCGCTTCGGCCGGCTCGATATCCTGGTCAACAACGCCGGCATCGGCAACCCGCCCGTGCCGATCATCAACATGCCGGAGGAGGCGTGGGACCGCACGCTGGCGGTGAACCTGAAGAGCGTCTTCCTCTGCTCGAAGCTGGCGGCACTGCAGTACATCAAGCAGGGCGGCGGCGGGCGGATCATCAGCGTCGCCTCGCAGGCGGGCAAGACCGGCTACGCGATGCTGACGCCGTACTGTGCGTCGAAGGCCGGCATCATCCTGTTCACGCAGGCGTTCGCGAAGGAAGTGGGCGCGCACCAGATCAACGTGAACTGCGTCTGCCCCGGCACCATCGACACGCCGTTGCTGCGCGGCGCGGGGTTGGGGCTGGCGAGCAGCGACGAGTTCTTCAAAGCGATCGTGGGCAACGTGCTGCCGACGATCCCGCTGGGCCGCGTCGGCTACCCGGCGGACGTGGCGAAGGCGATCACGTTCCTGGCGAGCGATGACGCGGACTACATGACCGGCCAGGCAGTCAACATCAGCGGCGGCCAGGAGATGCACTGAGCTGATCTGCTGGAGATTGGAGATTGGAATGGGACGGGCCCAGTTTCCAATCTCCAGTTTCTACTCTCCAGCCGCTACCCTGACGCCATGCACCCCCGCACGACCGCTGCCGTAATCGCCGGGAAGCTCGCCGGTGCGGCGAGCCGCCTTTCCGGGCGCGGCGGCGGCACCGCCATCGCCGGGTTGGTGGCCCTGCGCATCGACCCCGCGATCGTGCGGCGGCTGGCGGCGCAGGCCGGCGGCGGCGCCATCGCCGTCACCGGCACGAACGGCAAGACCACCACCTCGCTCATGCTCAACCGCATCGCCGCGGCGGCGGGGCTGCGGCCGCTGCACAACAGCAGCGGCTCGAACCTGATCCGCGGCGTCGCGGCGGCATTCGTCGAGGCGGCGACGCCGTCCGGCGCCATCCCGGACGCCGCGCGGCGGCTGGCCGTGCTGGAGGTGGACGAGGCGACACTGCCGGAGATCGTGCGCAGCGCCGCGCCGCGCGTCATCGTCTTTACGAACCTCTTCCGCGACCAGCTCGACCGCTACGGCGAAGTGGACGCGGTCGCGGCGGCGTGGGCGCGCGCGTTGGCCGCCGCCCCCGCGGACACGACGCTCGTGCTCAACGCCGACGACCCCGGCGTCGCGCACCTGGGTCGCGGCGCGAAGGCGCGCGTGCTGTACTACGGCGTCGACGACACGAGTGTGGCCGGCGACGGCGACCAGCACGCGTCGGACTTCCGCACCTGCCTCGCCTGCGGCGCGGAGCTGGCGTACACCGCGACGTTCTACGGCCACGTCGGCCACTGGCGCTGCACCGGCTGCGACAACCGCCGCCCCGCGCCGGACGTCCGCATCACGCGCGTCGCGCTGCACCACGACGCCAGCGAGATCGAGATCGTGGCGGGCGGTACGGCGCTGCGCGTGACGCTGCCGCTGGCGGGGCTCTACAACGCCTACAACGCGCTCGCCGCGGCGGCCGGCAGCCTGGCGCTGGCGCTGCCGCACGAAGCGATCGTGACGGCGCTCGACGGCTTCTCGGCGGCGTTCGGGCGGCAGGAGCGCTTCCGAGTCGGCGGGCGCGACGTGCAGGTGCTGCTGGGGAAGAATCCGACCGGGCTGAACCAGGTGCTGCGGACGATCGCCGCGCGCGCGGACGGCGCCGCGGAGCTGCGCATCCTCTTCTTCCTGAACGACGGCTTCGCCGACGGCCGCGACATCTCGTGGATCTGGGACGCCGACTACGAACTGGTGCGCCCGCGCGCCGCGTGGACGATGGCCGCCGGCACGCGCGCGGAGGACCTGGCGCTTCGGCTGAAGTACGCCGGATTCGGCGACGACGTGCCGCTGGAGCGCGCGACCGCGCCGGCGCTGCGCCGCGCGCTCGAGGCGACGCCGGCAGACGGCACGCTGTACGTCGTGCCGACCTACACGGCGATGCTGGAGGTGCGCGAGCTGCTGGCGAAGCAGGGCGGCGCGCGCCACTTCTGGGAGGACGCATGAGCGGCCCGGTCCTGCGCGTGACGCACCTGTACCCGCGCCTGATGAACATCTACGGCGACCGCGGCAACATCATGTGCCTGCGCCGCCGCTGCGAGGCGCGCGGCATCGGCTTCGAGCTGACCGAGCTGGGGCTGCGCGACCCCTTCGACGCGGCGGCGTGCGAACTGATCTTCGCCGGCGGCGCGCAAGACCGCGAGCAGCGCGCCGTCGCGGACGACCTGTTAACCACGAAGGCGGAAGCGGTGCGCGCGGCGGTCGAGGACGGCGTGGCACTGCTGGCCGTCTGCGGCGCCTACCAGCTCTTCGGCCGCTTCTACCGCGAGGCCTCCGGCGCGGAGCTGCCCGGCGCGGGCGTCTTCGACCTCTACACGGAGCATCCGGGCGAGGGCGCGCGCCGCTGCATCGGCAACATCGTCGCGGAGTGGGAGGCGCCCGGCGGCACGGAGACGATCGTCGGGTTCGAGAACCACGGCGGGCGGACGCGGCTCGGCGCGGGCGTGCGGCCACTGGCGCGCGTACGGCACGGATTCGGCAACAACGGGGAGGACGGCACCGAGGGCGCGGTGTACCGGAACGCCATCGGCACCTACGTCCACGGCTCGCTCCTGCCCAAGAACCCCGCGCTCGCGGACCACGTCATCCGCCTGGCGCTGCATCACCGCTACGGCGACATCGAGCTGTCGTCGATCGACGATCGCGCCGAGCAGCGCGCCCACGCCGCCGCCCTCCGCCTGCGCTGAGCCCTGGACGCGAAGACGACACGCTGGGGGGATAGCGTGCCGGCCTCAGGAGCAACCTTATTCCGCGCATCAGCGCGCGACGGCCTGGTACAGCGCGCCCAGGTAGCCGCCGGGAGGCGGGAGAGCTTCCTCCCGGCCGGTCCACGCGGGCATCTTGCCGTCGCCGTCGAACTCCATCGATTCGATGTGGACGTGCGCGCCCGGCAGGATCGACTCCGCCAGGCGCCCGAGCGCGTCGTCGTCGGCGCAGGTCGCGATCATGATCGCCGCACAGGCGCCCTGATCCGGCCGGAACACCACCGAATGCATGCCATCGTCCCGCAACTCGTACGTACGCCCGACGATGGCCACGCCGACGTCGTCCGGCGTCGGGGCGGGAATACCGGTCCAGTTGAGCATCGAGACGAACGTTGGCATCGCGACAGGGTTCTTTCTGCTACGTCACATCGGTCACAGGAAATATCGGAGCGGAGGATTAAGGACGCATTCCGAAGGTGTTAGACAAGTGTAAAACGCGCGGCCGGCGAACGCCGCGCCAGATCAGTTGCACGCCCCTGGCGACGATGGCGCCGTGGCTCGGTTAAACTATCCCGAAACGACTGTCTGGCTGCCGGGGGACGCATGAAGCTGACGAGCCGGGGCGAACTCGCCCTCAAGGCCGTCCTGGAACTGTCGAAGGTGGAGCACACGGCCGCGCCAGGCCTCTCCGCGGCCGAGATAGCCCGCCGCTGCAACGCGTCCGTGAAGTTCCTGGAGCAGGTGCTGGCGCAACTCAAGGCCGGCGGCTACGTCGTCAGCCGCCTGGGCGCGCGCGGCGGCTACCGCCTGACGCGCGGCCCGGAAGAGATCTTCGTCGGCGAGGTCAGCCGGCTGATCGACGGGCCGCTGGCGCCAGCGCCATGCGCAAGCCTCACCCAGCACCGCACGTGCGACTGGTGCGAAGACGAGGCGAGCTGCACGCTGAAGTCTGTCTGGATCGAGGTGCGCGACGCCGTCGCGAACGTGATGGACGGCGTCTCGTTCGGCGAGCTGGTGCGCCGCGCCGAGGCCGAGGGCGGGCGCCCGGCGCGTTACTACATCTGACGCCGCGCATCGCCGCGCACAAGCCGCAGGAGCGATTGCCATGATGAAGATCCTCGTCGTCCTGACGCGCCGCACCGACATGAGCCGCGACGACTTCCGCCGCTACTGGCGCGACGTGCACGGCCCGATCGGCGCGTCGATGCCGGGTGTGCGCCGCTACGTGCAGAACCACGCGACGATCGACGCCGCGCCGTTCGACGGCCTCGCGGAGATGTGGTTCGACACGACGGAGGACATGCAGCGCGCGTTCACCTCGCCGCAAGCGCAGGAAGCGGCGGCCGACACGGCCAACTTCCTCAGCAACACGCAGGTCGTGATGGTCGAAGAAGTCGAAATGGAGATTGGAGACTAGAGACTGGAGGGGGCCGCGTCATGTGACGCGGCCCCCTCTTATCGCTTCGCCAACCGCTAACGGCTAACCGCTGCCTAGACGGCCAACGCGTCCGCGACGAGCTCGCGGTGGTAGTCGGCGTCGCCCCACGCCAGCTCCGACGCCTTCTGGCGGCGGAAGTAGAGCTGGATCTTGTAGTCCTTCGTGAAGCCGATACCGCCGTGGATCTGCTGGCCGTGCGCGACGACGCGGCGCGTCGCCTCGCTGCACCAGGCCTTCGCCATGTGCATGTTCGTGTCCGCGTCCGCCTCGTCCTGGTCCACCGACCACGCCGCGCGGTACGTGATGAAGCGCGCGCCGTCGACGTCGGTCACCATGTCGGCGGCCTTGTGCTGGATCGCCTGGAACGAGCCGATCGGCCGACCGAACTGGATGCGGTCCTTGGCGTACTGCACGCTGACGTCGAAGTCCATCTGCGCCAGGCCCACCAGGTACGCGCACTCCAGTACCGTGGCCTTGCGCTGCACCTTCTTCAGGGTCGCCGCGCCGCCCGGGATGACGTTCGCCTTCGGGACCTTCACGTTCTCGAACTTCACCTCCGCCTGCTTGTCGGCGGCGATGGTCTTGAGCTGCGTCTGGCTGATGCCCGACGCCTTCGCGTCGACGATGACGAGCGTGATGCCGTCGTCGCCCTTGGTGCCCGGCTTGCGGCCGACCACGGTGAAGAAGTCGGCCACGTTCGCGTCGCGGATGAAGAGCTTGGTGCCGTTCAACACGACGTCGTTGCCGCTTTCCTTCACCTCAAGCGATACGCCCTGCGTGTCGAAGCGGGCGGACGGCTCGGTGTAGGCCAACGTCCAGATGGCGTTGCCGCTGGCGATCTGCGGCAGGTACTGCTTCTTCTGGTCGTCGGTGCCGCCCTCCAGCAGCGGCAGCACACCACCGACCTGCGTCGAGATGAACGGCCCCGGCACCAGCGCGCGGCCGAACTCCTCGATCAGGATGATCAGGTCCAGGTAGCCGAAGCCGGCGCCGCCCAGATTCTCCGGGATCAGCAGCCCCTGCCAGCCCTGCTCCGCCATCTGCTTCCACAGGCTCGGCGAGTAGCCCTTCTCGTCGTCCTCCATCTCGCGCACGAGAGATTCCGGGCACTCCTTCTCCAGGAAGTCGCGCGCCGCATTCTTCAACAGTTCTTGTTCTTCAGACAGTCCCAGGTCCATGTCGCTACAGCTCCTTTCAGCCGTGACTTACCGTTGTGCTCTTCCGCCGCTCGGAGGTCAGAGGTCAGACGTCGCGTCCCGCGGCCCAACGTCTCACTTCCAACCTCCAACGAGCTTCAGCGGCCCCGTGCCGCCCCACTCCGTCGCTCGATAGGTCCCCTCCTTCGTCCCGCTTCCTTACGTGCCCGGTTCCAGATTGGCCGCGTCGCGGACGGCGTCCGCCAGCTCCTGGTTGTGCAGCGTGCGCGCCCACGCCGGCCACGCGAGGAAGATCACCGCGCAGATCACGCCCGGCCACGCCGCCCAGAACAGGTACTCGCTCCGGAAGGCCTCACCCTTCGTCAGCGTGTGTCCGTCGAGGCACGCCTGCGTCCGCGCGTTCACGTCAGCCTGCGGCACGTCCTGCTGGTCGATGCCGCGCTCCACGGCGATCACGTGCTTGAAATCGGCGCAGTTGTTATGCGTCGCGCCCGTCGCGATGGCGCCGGTCGCGTAGAGCACGCTGCCCACGCCAAGCGCCACGGCGTAGATCCCCACCGCCAGCATCACCGCGATCCCGATCCGCTTCGTCACCTGACTCCGTCCCTCGCCTTCCGATTCCTGCGCTCTGCTGTCTGTTCTCGCGGCGCTAGCCGCGCGGCAACCCCAGTCCGCGCTGCGCGATCACCGTCCGCTGGATGTCGCTCGTACCGCCGGCGATCGTCGAGCCGACGCTGATGCGGTAGAGCCCGTCCATGCGGCCGCCGTCCAAGGCGCAGGCGGAGCCCTTGCGCAGCTGGCCGTACAGCCCCGCCACCTTGACGGCCGTGCGCGCGATGCGCTGCGCCAGCTCCGAGCCGTAGAGCTTCGTGATCGAGGCCTCCTGGTTCGGCACCAGCCCCTTCGCCTGCATCGTCGCGACGCGGTACGAGAGCACGATGGAGATCTCCGCCTCGATCGCGCGGTCCGCCAGCTCCATGCGCACCGAGTGCTCCGCCCGGTCGTGGCGGCCGTGCGCCTTCGCGTACGCGGCGATCTCCTGCACGAGCCGCTGCAGGCTGACGCCGCTGATGATGCCCGAGCGCTCGAAGTCGAGCGTCGTCGTGGCCACGTACCAGCCGCGGTTCAGCTCGCCCAGCAGGTCCTTGCGCGGCACCCGTACGTTGTCGAAGAAGACCTCGTTGAAGCTGGGCGTGTCTGCCATGTTTGTCAGCGGACGGATCGATACCCCCGGCGACTTCATATCGAGCAGGAAGTAGCTGACGCCCTTGTGCTTCGGCGCGTCGGCGTCCGTACGCGCCAGCAACATCATGCGCTGCGCGCGGTGCGCTCCCGACGTCCAGATCTTCTGGCCGCTGATGATGAAGTCGTCGCCGTCCTGCACGGCGCGCGTCTGCAGCGACGCCAGGTCGGAGCCCGCTTCGGGCTCGCTGAAACCCTGGCACCAGAATGTCTCGCCGGAAAGGATGCCCGAGAGGTGCTCGCGCTTCTGCTTTTCCGTGCCGTGGACGATGATTGTCGGGCCGGCCAGGCCGATGGCGAGAAAGTTGGGGCGCGGTGCGCCCGCGCGCGCCACCTCCTCGTTGAAGACGAACTGCTGCATGGGCGAAAGCCCCGCGCCGCCGTACTCCTTCGGCCAGGCGGGCGCGACCCAGCCACGCTTCGCCAGCGTCTTGAGCCAGTCCAGGTCACGCGGGTTCTCTCCGACGCCAACGCCGAGGATCGCATCGTCGTCCGCGCGGAGATCAGCGGGAAGTTCGTTCTTCAGGAACTCCCGCACTTCCGCACGGAACGCCGCATCCTCGGGGCTGTCTCGAAATTCCACTGTGTCCCCTATCCGCCGCTTACTGCCGCGGCAGGCCCAGCCCGCGCTGGGCGATGATATTCCGCTGGATCTCCGACGTGCCGCCCGCGATCGCCATGCCGACGTTCGCCACGTACGACTTCGAGAAGCGGCCGCGGAGCTTGGCCCACGGCCCTTCGCCCCACAGTCCGCCGTACAACCCCATGATGCTGATGCCGACACGCGCCTGGTGCTGCACGTAGTCCGAGTTGAACACCTTCGTGATCGATGCCTCGTAGTTCGGCACAAGGCCGCGCGCCTGCATGCTCACGACCCGGTACGACAGCAACCGCAACATCTCCAGGTCGATCCACAGGTCGGCGATCGCGTGCCGGACCGACGGCTTGTCCCAGATGCGCCGCCCGGTGCCTGCTTCCCGCTCCGTCTTCGCAAAGCGCGTCAGGTCTTCGAGCGCGCGCTGCGACTGGCCGGAGTTGCCGATCGACGAGCGCTCGAAGTCGAGCGTCGTCGTGGCGATGTACCAGCCGCGGTTGAGCTCGCCGAGCAGTCCTGACGGCGGGATGCGGACGTTGTCGAAGAAGACCTCGTTGAACGCCTCGCCGCCCGCCATGTTGATCAACGGCCGCACGCTGATGCCCGGCGTCTTCATGTCCATCAGGAAGTAGCTGATGCCGCGGTGCTTCGGCGCGTCCGGGTCGGTCCGTGCGAGGACGAACATCCAGTCGGCGTAGTGCGCCTGGCTGGTCCAGATCTTCTGGCCGTTCAAGATGAAGTCGTCGCCGTCCTTCGTCGCGCGGGTCTGGAGCGATGCCAGGTCCGAGCCGGCGTTCGGCTCGCTGTAGCCCTGGCACCACACCACCTCACCCGAAGTGATGCCCGGCAAGTGCTGCTTCTTCTGCTCCTCGGTCCCGTACAGGATCACCGTCGGCCCGAGGTAGCCGACGGCCGCCGTGTTAATGATGGGCGCGCGCGCGTAGCTCATCGCCTCGTTGAAGATCACCTGGTCCCACAGGCTCAGATCGAGCCCGCCAAACTGCTTCGGCCAGGCGGGCGCGATCCAGCGCTTCGGCGCCAGCTTCTTCAGGAACTCGCGGCCGAACTCGTGGCTATCTTCGTCGATGGCGTTGTCGGCGCCCTCCCAGTCCGCTGGCAACGCGTCCTTGAGGAAGGCGTTGACCTCCGCACGGAAGGCTTCCTGCTCCGGCGTGAACTTGAATCGCATCGTTAGGCTCCTGCCTCCGGACCTCCGCGTGCCTAATCCCGCGGCAAGCCCAGGCCGCGCTGGGCGATGATGTTCCGCTGGATCTCCGACGTACCGCCTTCGATCGTGAACGCCGCCGAGCGGAGGAACGTCGCCAGCCAGCGGCCCTTCATCGGCGCATTGTCACCGCGCAACTGACCGTACTGTCCCAGGATGTGCACCGCGCTGCGGGCGATGCGCTGGTTCAGCTCGGTGCTGAACAGCTTCAGCGACGACGCCTCGTAGTTCGGGATCAGGCCGCGCGCCTGCATGCTGGCCACGCGGTACGACAGCATCCGGGCCACCTCGGTCTCCACCATGCGGTCCGCCAGCTCGTAGCGCAGCAGCGGGTTCGTCCGCAGCGTGCTCGTCGGGTCGCTCTGGTGCTCCTTCGCGTAGGCGATGAGCTCCTCGACGTGCTGCTTCATGCCCGTCGCCGAGCCGATGCTGCTCCGCTCGAAGTCCAGCGTCGTCACGGCGGAGTACCAGCCGCGGTTCTCCTCGCCGATCACGTTGTCCTTCGGGATGCGGACGTTGTCGAAGAAGACTTCGTTGAATTCGTGGCTGTTGCCCAGGTTGTACAGCGGCCGCACTTCGACGCCCGGCGACTTCATGTCCAGGATGAAGTAGGTGATACCGCGGTGCTTCGGCGCGTCCGGGTCGGTCCGCGTGAGCAGGATCATGTAACGGGCCATGTGGGCCAGCGTGGTCCAGATCTTCTGGCCGTTCACGACGTAGTCGTCGCCGTCGCGGACGGCGCGCGTCTGCAGCGACGCCAGGTCGGATCCGGCCTCGGGTTCGCTGTAGCCCTGGCACCAGATGTCGTCACCCGCCAGCATGCCCGGCAGGTACTTCTGCTTCTGCTCTTCCGTGCCGTGGACGATGAGCGTCGGGCCGGCCATGCCGAGGCCGATGATCATGTGCATCGGGCGCGGCGCCTTGTTGAGCGCCATCTCCTCATTGAAGATGAACTGCTGCACGGTGCTCATGCTGGCGCCGCCGTACTCCTTCGGCCAGGCGGGGGCGATCCAGCCCTTCTTGCCCAGCTTGTGGAACCACGCCTGGTTCACCTGCCAGCCCTGGATCAGCGCTTCTTCGTTGCTCTGCCCGGGCGCCGGCTTCGGCGCCTCCGCGACGATGAAGTCACGCACTTCTTTGCGAAATACTGCTTCCTCTGGCGTGTCGTTGAAATCCATCGCTACTGGTCTCCTTGTCGCTAGTGGCTGGTGGCGGGTAGTTCACCGCGCGCCAGTACTGGATCAGCTGTTCAACTGCGTTCCAAAAGTCCGATACTCGGACGCCTAATCGCGCGGCAATCCCAACCCGCGCGTGGCGATGATGTTGCGCTGGATCTCGCTCGTGCCACCGGCGATCGTCGACGACAGCGACGTCAGGTACGAGCTCTCGTAGCGGCCGCGCATCGGCGCGTCCTCGCCGTAGAGCTGGCCGTAGAGGCCCAGCACCTTGACGCCCGTCCGCGCGATCCGCTGCGACAGCTCCGACGCGAAGAGCTTGGTCATCGATGCCTCGTGGTTCGGGATCAACCCCTTCGCCTGCATCGTCACCACGCGGTACGACATCATCCGCGCCACGGTCGACTCCACGTACCGGTCCGCGAGCTCCGCCTTGATCGACGCCAGGTAGCCCGCCCGGCTGATCCCCGACGCCTGGTTCGCCCGCGCGTACTTCACCAACTCGTCCAGTTGCAAGCGGATGCCCACCGCGCTGCCGATGCTGCTGCGCTCGAAGTCCAGCGTCGTCGTCCCGACGTACCAGCCCCGGTTCAGTTCACCGACGATGTTCTTCGCCGGCACGCGTACGTCCGAGAAGAACACCTCGCTGAACATGTCCTGGTTCGCCAGATTCGTCAGCGGCCGCACTTCCACGCCCGGCGCCTTCATGTCCAGCAGGAAGTAGCTGATGCCCTTGTGCTTCGGCGCTTCCGGATCGGTGCGCGCCATCATGAACATCCAGTGCGCGTACTGCGCGCCGGAGGTCCAGATCTTCTGGCCATTGATCACGTAATCGTCACCGTCCTTGACCGCGCGCGTCTGCAGCGACGCAAGGTCGGAGCCGGAGCCGGGCTCGCTGAAGCCCTGGCACCACTGCACCTCGCCGGAGAGGATGCGGCTCAGATGCTCCTTCTTCTGGTCCTCGGTGCCGTGGGTGATAATCGTGGGCCCTACCATCGACACGCCCATGCCGCCGACCGGTGGCACACGGTTCTCGGCGAACTCCTCGTTCATGATGAACTGCTGCATCACCGAGAGGCTGGCGCCGCCGTACTCCTTCGGCCATGCCGGGGCGATCCAGCCGCGCGACGCCAGCTTCTGCCGCACCTCCCGCAGGCGCTCGAAGGCGCCGCGGTACATGCCGCGCTCCATCATGTCGCCTTCCTTCGCGCTGGAAGGCAGGTCGTTCCTGATGAACTCCCGCACCTCGCCGCGAAAGACTGACTCTTCGGGGCTGTCCTTGAAATTCATGTCTCGTCTCCTAGTGACTGGTGATTAGGAACTGGTGGCCTCATCGCTCCTCGACCGCCAGTACTGGATCAACCGCGTCAACTGCTTCCCGATGGTCTGATACTCCTCGACGAATTCGCGATATTCGCCGTCCGTCACGTAGTCCAGTTCCCGCGCTATCTTCAAGTGCACTTCCATCTCGTTGGCGGATCCCACCGCGAGCGCGAGATAGCTGCAGAATTCCTTGGCGGAGCGACGCCGGGCATAGCCCTCGGCGACGTTCGTCGGGACCTACTTGCACGCGCGGCGCATCTGGTTGGCAAGGTCATACTTCTCGTAGTCCGGGAACCGAAGCACGAGCCCGTGGATCGGCTTCTGCAACGCCAGGCCACGCCGAAACACTTCAAGATCCTCGTACCCCTTGTCCACGGCGGGCGCTCCTCCAGATCATTGCCCCGCTTCGCTCTCCCCCAGTCACCAATCACCAATCACCAGGCGATCATTAGGTTACGCCCTCGGCAGCCCGAGGCCGCGGCTGGCGATGATGTTGCGCTGGATCTCGCTCGTCCCTCCGCCGACGGTGCTGGTCGTCGCGTACAGGTACGCGCTCTCGACGCGACCATTCGACTGCACGTGCGCGCTGCCGCGGCTCAGTTGCCCGTACAGACCCAGCGTGTGCATCGCGGTCGCCGCGATGCGGATGTCCAGCTCGGAGCTGAACAGCTTCGCGATCGACGACTCCTTGTTGGGCACGAGGCCGCGGTTCTGCATGCTGATCACCTGGTAGCTCAGCATCGCTTCCACTTCCGCCTCGATCGCGCGGTCCGCGATCTCGTTCCGGATCGCCTTGCTGCCGCTGACGAAGCCCGCGCCGCGGTTGTCGCGCACGAACTCCGCCAGATCGTGCACCATCAGCCCGTGCGACACGCTGGTGGCGATACCGCTGCGCTCGAAGTCAAGCGTCGTGGTGCCGACGTACCAGCCGCGGTTCTCCTCGCCCAGCAGGTTCTCCTTCGGGACGCGTACGTTGTCGAAGAAGACCTCGTTGAAGTCGTGGTTGTTCGCCATGTTCACTAGCGGCCGGATCGTCATGCCCGGCGACTTCATATCGACGATGAAATAGCTGATGCCCTTGTGCTTCGGCGCGTCCGGATCGGTGCGCGCGAGCAGGATCATGTACTGGGCGACGTGCGCGCCGGACGTCCAGATCTTCTGGCCGTTCACCACGTAGTCGTCGCCGTCCTTCGTCGCGCGCGTCTGCAGCGACGCCAGGTCGGAGCCCGCCCCCGGCTCGCTGAAGCCCTGGCACCACACCGAGTCGCCCTTCACGATCGACGGCAGGTATTTCTGTTTCTGCTCCTCCGTGCCGTAGAGGATGATCGTGGGGCCGGCCCAGCCGGTACCAATGCCGTAGTTGCCGCCGCGCGGCGCGCCGGCGTTCGCCATCTCCTGGTTGAAGATGAACTGCTCCATAACGGTCATGCCGGCGCCGCCGTACTCCTGCGGCCACGCAGGGGCGATCCAACCGTGGTCCGAGAGCTTCTTGACCCAGGCGCCGTTGCGCTCGCGGTACTCGTCCGTCGACATGCGGATATCGTCCCAGCCGCCACCGCCGAACATCGCGCCGAAGCCGCGGCGGCGGATGCCGGGCGGGCATTCGTTCTCGATGAAGGCGCGCACCTCGGTGCGGAACGCGGCCTCCGCCGGCGTGTCGTGGAAGTCCATGCTCAGGCCTCTCGCTTGTCCGTCTGTTGGGCAGCCGGATGATCTTCCATGAGTCTCACGTTAACGTCAACTTCCACTATGCTACGACCCCGGCGCGCGCAGCGGCGCCGCCTCCGGGTTGATGTAGCGCACGTTCGCCGGGCCGGGGCGGCGCACGGTCTCCAGGTAGATGCGCCCCCACAGGTCGGCGCGCGTGCGGTCGATCTCGTCCTTCACGCCGAGCATGTGCATCAGGTCCAGCGTCATGCCGATGCCCAGGAACTGCCACGCGATCAGCCGCGAATCGACGTCCTTACGCACGACGCCGCGCGCCTTGCCCTCCTCCAGCGTGTCCGTCACGAAGTCGACGAACGCCTCGAAGTTGTCACGCAGCGCTTCCTGGATGTCCGGGTCGTCCGCCTCGGACAGCGCGCGGAACTGGAGCTTCATGTTGGCGGAGTGCGATTCCAGATGGTCGTAGTAGTAGACGCCGATCGCCCACAGCGTCTCGATCGGATCCTCGTAGTCGACGGAGATATCCTCCCAGATCTTCAGGAGGCGCGGGCCCGTCGCGCGGATCGTGGCGACGAAGAGCTCTTTCTTGCCGGAGAAGTGACGGTAGAGGGCCGGCTCGGAGATGCCGGCGGCCTTCGCGAGGTCCGCCGTGCCGACGTGGGCGTAGCTCTGAGATGCGAAGACATCACGCGCGCTCTCGATGATGAGGCGCTTTCGCTTGTCGGCCGGGAGTCGACGTGCCCGTTGCTGCATGGCCGCTCCTGCGTAGTGAGTGAGCACTCACTACAGCGATCGCGATCCTAGCAGAGCTCTCCGGAAGCGTCAATCCCTCTTCTGATACGGGCCGTGTGGGGTCACGGCAACCGGCGCGGACGCCGCCGTTCGGCTATCCCGCGAAGTCGATCACACAGTGCACGGTCGTGCCATTGTCCGGCGTGAAGTAGCAGCCAACGCCGGCGCGGATGTAGACGGGGCTCAGGATCTCCTGGCGGTGCGTCGCGCTGTTCATCCACGCCTGCACCATCGCCTCCGGCGTCCAGCCCTCGTTGCCCCAGGCCAGCACCTCGCCGATCTGCACCGTGAACGGGAATCCGGCCGCCTCGACGCGGCTCACCAGCGTGCTGCCGTCAGGCCCCGTGTGCGAGAACCAGTTGTTGACGCCCAGCACCTGGGCGTAGTCACTCGACGAACGCTCCAGCCGCGCGTCGATCACCAGCGGCGCCAGCCCGAACTTCGCCCGCTGCATGTTGACCAGCTCCAGCACTCGCGCCTCATAGTTCGCGTCGGACCAGCCGCCCGGAGCCGCGGGCGGCGCGGCAGGCGCCGCAGACTTTGGGGCCGGGGGCGGCTCGGCCGGAGCGAGCGGCGGCTGCCCGGGCAGCTTGCCGGCCTTCGCCAGCGCGTCGGCCGCGATCAGGATCTCGAACAGCGTCGGCGTGGGTGCCGCTTGCGGCAGCTTGCCGGCCTTCGCCAGCGCGTCGGCTGCCTGCAGGATCTCGAACAACGTCGGCGTGGGTGCCGCTTGCGGCAGCTTGCCGGCTTTCGCCAGCGCGTCGGCTGCCTGCAGGATCTCGAACAGCGTCGGCGTGGACGATGCCTTCGGCGGCTCCGCCGCGAGAGCGGCCCCTTGATGCGGCTCGACGGTCTGCGTTTCGAGGGCAACGGGCGACGTGACGGCCTGCGCTGGCGGCGCGGCCGCGCCGCTGCGCGACTGCCAGAGCGAGAAGATCGTCACACCCGCGAGCGTGACACAGATGGCCACGACGAAGGGCCAGCGTACGGCCAGGGTCCGTCGGTACATCCGAGCGCTCCTTGCTCCGCCACCGCGCCGCGCGACTCGCGCGCCGTTGCGCCTGTGATGATGCCCGTGAGCGCTTCGCCGCTGTGAGAGCGCAAACCCTCACGACCGCGAAGCTGGAGCGCCGAAAGGATCACGGTTTCACGCCTAATGGAACGCCCGTGGTTGGAGGCGAGCAGCGGGAGCAGCCCTTGTAAGGAGCCACCGGCGGTACGAAACTGTGGTGAACCCCGATTCGCACCGACCCGGACGAAAGGCGGTGGCCATGCCAGGACATCTGATCATCGAGGGGCCGGAGTCCGGCGTCGCCGTGCTCACGCTGAACCGTCCGGACAGGAAGAACGCGCTCTCCGTCGCGTTACGAGACGAGATCGCCGACGCTCTCGCGGCGCTTGCAGCCGACGACCGCGTGAAGGCCGTGATCGTGACCGGCGCGGGCGACGCGTTCTGCGCCGGCTTCGACCTCAAGGAGTTCGAGCGTGCGGCGGCCGATGGCGAATTCGGGAACGCGCTCTGGGCGTCGAGCGACCGCTACCACCGCGCCTGCATCGAGTTTCGCCTGCCGTTGATCGCCGCGGTGAACGGCCCGGCGATCGCCGGCGGATTCGACCTGGCGGTCATGTGCGATCTCCGCGTCGCGGCGCAGGAAGCGCGCTTCGCGCACCCGGAGATCACGTTTGGCGACGTGGTCTATGGGCCGCTGCACGACCTCGTCGGCGGCGCCGTGGCGCGCGACCTGTGTTTCACGGGGCGCAGCATCGACGCGGCCGAAGCCCTTGCCCTGCGACTCGTGTCTAGCGTGGTGCCGCGCGACGAGTTGATGCAGGCAGCGCGCGAGACGGCGGCGCAGATCGCGCGGGCGCCCCGCGACGTGCTGCTCCGCACGAAGGCCAAGGCGCAACGGCGGGCGAGCGTCACGCCAGGCGGCACGCTCGATCTGTAGTGACGCGGCATCGTGATGAGGGACGACATGCCGAAGCGCGCACACGAAACGACCGGCGATGAAACGCCGGCAGATAATCCGCGCGCCATCGGGCTCACACTGGGGTGCTACGTGTAGCTGCGCACGATCTCGCCGCACAGCGCTTCGACGCCGCGGCGCGAGACGGTGAGGATCCGCACGTGCTCCGGCGGCTCCGACGTGTACAGCTCTGAAACCGCGTGCCGCAGCGGCGTCGCGCCCCAGATCACGATCAGCTGCGCCCAGCGCATGTTCGCCAGCGCATCCTTGCCTGAGTGCGACGCCTTTGTGCCGTCCACGTAGCGGATCTCCAGCGCGCTGCCGGCGAGCAGATCGTGCAGCTCGTGCTGCGTCGCCGCCGTGCCGCCGACGACCACAACGCGACGCACGCGCTTGCGCGCCAGCGCGCGCGCACACTCGATGGCGGCGCGGCGGTTGTTCGAGCCGCCGCAGATCTCGCACGAGCGCGGCGGCACGCGCACGGCCTCGCGCGCCGGTGCCGCGGCCCAGCGGTCGATGCGCAGGCAGGCGTCGCCGCAGACGCGTGCCAGCGCCGCCGCGAGCGCCGCCTCGGCGGCAGGGAGCTTGGTCGCTGCGAACGCCTGCTTGCCGGCGTGCGTCAAGCCGGCCGCCTCCAGCACGCCGCGCCCGCGCCGCGCGGCGGCGGGCGCGGCGAAGCCGCGATCGCGCAGGAACTGGTCGATGTTGACGGCGTCCGTCATGCGCGCCCCGCACCGCTGCGCCGCGTTCGGCCGCCCGGGCGGACGGCAGGCGCGGCTACCCACAGAATACGTGGCGCGCGACAGGACGTGTCGCGCGCGGCGGCGAACGCGCGTACAATCGTCGCATGCCGTTCGCGCCGGCCGACCGCTGCCAGATCTACTACGAGCTGTACGGCCCGAAGCCCGGCGAGGCCCCGGCGATCGTCTTCGCGCATGGCAACGGCGGCAACCACCTCTCGTGGTGGCAGCAGGTGCCGCACTTCCGCGACCGCTATACCTGCGTGGTCTTCGACCATCGCGGCTGGGGGCAATCGCGCGAAGAGCCGGGGGGCCCGGGCGGCGCAGCGTTCGCCGATGACCTGGGCGCGCTCCTCGACCACGCGGGCATCGCCCGCGCAACGCTCGTCGCGCAGTCGATGGGCGGCTGGACGTGCCTGGGCTTCACGCTGGCGCACCCGGCGCGCGTCGAGCGGTTGGCGATGTGCGACACGCACGGCGGCCTCACCTCGCCGCAGATCGCGCCGCTGGTCGATGCAGCGTTCCGCGCGCCGCCGCCGCTGCCGCCGGGCGTGCACCCCGCCGCCGGGGAGCGGATGCACCGCGAACAGCCGGCGCTGCACTTCCTCTACGAGGAGATCGGCGCGCTGAACCCGGAGATGGCGCCGCGCGAGCGCTTCGCGTTCCTCCGCACCATCCCGTCGCCGACACCGGAACAGGTGGCGGCGCTCGCCGTGCCGGTGCTGTTCATCGCGGGCGAGGAGGATGTCGTCATCCCGCCGCCGATCATCGACGCCGCGGCCGTGTGCTTCCGCGACGCCCGCGTGCGCCGCGTGCGGCAGGCGGGCCACTCGGTGTACTTCGAGCGCCCGGAGGCGTTCAACCGCCTGATCGACGAGTTCCTCGCCACCGCGCCCTAGGAGAGGTTCCCTAGGGTGCGGACGAAACCCCGGATCTCCAACGCCGAAGCGGGCCATTGAACAATCGTCCTCTGATTTTTTTCAACACCCTGCTCCCACCCTTCCCCAGCCCTTTTTTCGCCCGGCCTTATGTCCCGCGGGCCAGCTTCGACGCGCTGCGGTCGGTCGGCGACGCAGGAACGACGAGGCTTTACATATGATTGGCCGGTGCCGGTTTTCGGGGGTTTTCAAATCTATAGGGGTGGTGTAGGGTGAGGCCGCCGGTGGGTGGCCGGCAAACTGCAACGGAACGAACGTAATACCGTCAGCAACCCGACCGTGGCCGGACCGAGAGTCCGGCTGCAGGTCATGCCGTGCCCGCGTCCCGTGGGCGCGCATATACACGCAGGGAGTGTGGATTGCGCAGCAGGACCGCTGTTTCTCACATTGTGCGCCCCCCCCAGGACCGTGACCGCGTCGTGGCACCAGATTCCGCCTCTCCTGCCGATGGTGTCAGCAAGGGAGGGCACGCGAGGTGACCAGGATTGCGACGTGGCGGCGCTCAAAGGCAGGTTTTGCCGTACTGGCGATCTGCGCGTTCGCGGCGCTCGCGTTCCTCACCGGTTGCTCTCCGGAAGCCAGCGCCGAACTCAAGACCTACGACGGCATCAACGCCATGCGCACGGCTGGCGGCCTGCCACCGCTCACGCCGGACCGGGCGCTCGTCGAGGTCGCGCGCATCCGCAGCCAGGACATGGCCGCGAAGGGCTACTTCAGCCACACCCCGCCTGACGGCTGCAACTTCGTCTGCATCATGGATACGCGCAGCGTGCCCCACTCGTGGGCGGGCGAGAACATCGCCTGGAACAACGGGAACTGGACGCAGACCGCCGCCGTGGCCGTACAGATGTGGCACGACAGCGCGCCCCACTACGAGAACATCATGAACTGCCACTACGAGCGCTTCGGCACCGGCGTGGCGAAGGCCGCGGACGGCAAGATCTACTACACGATGATCTTCGAAGGGGATCGCGCCTGCTAGGCGCGGGCGCCCGCCTCCGGCCGCCAATCTCCGACCCCCGCTCACCAACCCCCAGTCTCCAGCCTCCCACCTCCGGGCACGGCGCCTCCTGCTTCGCGCTTGCCGCGTCCACCAGCTACACTCGGCCCGTCTCAACCAGCACCGAAGGACCATCGTTTGGAAGACCTCGAGTACCAGCGCACCACGCTCCCTAACGGCCTCCGCATCGTCAGCCAGACCATGCCGAGCACCCGCTCCGTCGCCGTCAGCCTGTACGTGGGCGCCGGCTCCCGCTACGAACGGCCGGAGGAGGCGGGCATCTCCCACCTCCTCGAGCACCTGCTCTTCAAGGGCACCGAGCGGCGCCCGACCCCGCAGCAGATCTCGGAGGAGATCGACGGCGTCGGCGGCGTGATGAACGCCGGCACGGACCGCGAACTGACCGTGTACTACGCCAAGGTCGCGCGCCCGCACTTCGAGCGCGCCGCCGACGTCCTGACCGACATGGCGCGCTACCCGCTCATCGCCGGCGAAGAGCTGGAGAAGGAGCGCAAGGTCGTGATCGAGGAGCTGGCATCGATCGGCGACTCCCCATCGCAGCTCGTCGACATGCTGCTCGACCAGACCATGTGGCCGGATCAGCCGCTGGGCCGCGACGTCGCCGGCACCGAAGAATCCGTGATGGCATTGACGCGCGAGGGCACGATGGACTACCTGCGCCGCCAGTACGTGCCCAACAATATCGTGATCGCCGTGGGCGGCGCCGTGGAGCACGCACAGGTCGTCGAGTTCGTGTCAGGCGTGCTCGGCGACTGGAAGCGCGGCGAGCCTTCACGCTGGCTCCCGGCGGACGACGGCCGGCGCAGCGCGCCGGTCGCCGTCATGTACAAGAAGACCGAACAGGCCCACATCGAGATCGCGGTGCACGCGCTGTCGAGCCAGAACCCGGACCGCTTCGCGCTGGACCTGGTGAGCGTGGTGCTGGGCGAGGGCATGAGCAGCCGCCTCTTCATGGAGCTGCGGGAGAAGCGCGCGCTCTGCTACGACGTCCATAGCTACACCAGCCACTACCTCGACACCGGCTCGTTCGCCGTCTACGCCGGCGTCGATCCGAAGAAGACCGTCGAGTCGGCGCAGGCGCTGATCGAAGAGCTGTCGAAGATGCAGCGCGACGGCATGACGGACGACGAGCTCCACAAGGCCAAGGAGCTGTCGAAGGGGCGCCTGCTGTTGCGGATGGAAGACACGCGCAACGTCTCCGGCTGGCTGGGCGGCCAGGAGATGCTGAACAACCTCATCCGCACGCCCGACGAGGTCGTCGCCCTGATCGATGCCGTCACGACCGACGACGTGCGCCGCGTCGCCAGCGCGCTGCTCGACCGGTCACGTATGACCATGGCGCTCGTCGGCCCCTTCCGCAGCGACAAGCGTTTCCTCCCGCTGCTGAGCTAGGCGCTTCGCGCGCACAGCAGACAGCAGACAACAGAGACCCCCGCTCGAAACGTCGCCTCGCCACACGGTTCCGTGGCTGAACAGCCGTCGCTCTGCTTGCTGTCTGTTGCGCGCCTCCTGTTGTCTGTTGTCTTTTCGTCCCTGGGTGCTACCCCCCAGACGAAGCCGGGCGGCTGCGGCGACAAGAGATACGGAGGGATCCGTTTGATCGGCCGTTTCGTCTTCCTCGGTCTTGTCGCGCTGGGCTTCACCGTCTACCTGACGTCGCCCGGCTCGAAGGTCGCGTCCGCCGACGTCGCGCTGTCGTGCGGCGACGGCGCGATGACCGCCGGCCATGCGCAGGCCACCGCCCGCGCGACGTTCGCGTGGCACGCGCCGAAGAAGGACGCCCGGCAGTCATTCCTGGATCTCAGCCTGGCACCCGGCTTCGTGCCGGGCTGGTACCAGGGCCACGGCCCCATCGCCGCGGCGCAGACGACGTACGCAGTCGACGGCCTGCCGCTCAACGCCACGTTCTACTACCGCGTCAACACGCTGTTCGGTGACGGCTGGCACGAGACTGCCCGCGGCACCTTCGTCTCGACGTGCAAGTGAGTCAGCGTCCGCCGCGCAGCCGCGGGTCCAGCACGTCGCGCAGGGCGTCGCCGAACATGTTGAAGCCGTAGACCGTCAGCGCGATCGCCAGACCGGGCCACAGCGCCTGCAAGGGTTCGACCCGGAACTGCGACGAGCCGCTGATGTTCAGCATGCCGCCCCATGAGGGGAAGGGCGACGGGATGCCGTACCCCAGGAAACTGATGGCCGCCTCGACGAGAATGATCCCGCCCACGTTCACTGTCGCCAGCACGATCGCCACCGGCATGACGTTGGGCAGCAGATGACGCAGGATGATCCGTGCATCGCTGGCGCCGATCGTCCGCGCCGCGTCCACGTACTGGTTGTTCGCCGTCGCGATGGCCGCGCTGCGCACCACGCGCACGGCGGCGGCCGCCACCAGGAACCCCAGGATCACGATGATCCACAGCATCCGCATATACGGCCCGGAGCGCCCCGCGAACACGCTGATCGCGAAGATCAGCAGGATCAGGCCCGGGATCGAGAGGATGACGTCGATAAAGCGCTGCACCGTCGTATCGATCCAGCCCTTGAAGTAACCGGACATCGTGCCTAGCAGCAGCGAAATGATCGTGGCGATCGTGACGGCGCTCAGGCCGATGACGGCCGAGATGCGAGCGCCGTAGAGGACGCGGCTGAAGATGTCGCGTCCGAGTTCGTCGGTGCCCATCGGGTGCCCGATCGACAGACCTTGATTGACGTCGTGGATGTGCTGGTGGTTGTAGCCATCCGGCGCGATCAGCGGCCGGCTGCCGCCGATGAGCGCTGTGTCGACGAAGATCGCGATCAGCAGCATGCCGACGACGAGCAAGCCTCCCAACGCGCCCAGCGGCTTGCGCCGCGCGAACGTCAGGACCGCACGGGGCCACGACGCGATCCCCGTCGGCCGCTCCGGCAGCAGGCTACCCTGGTCCAGCACCCGTACATCAACCGTCGTCGCCATCAGCCGTACCTGATCCGCGGGTCAAGATAGGCGTACGTGATATCGACCAGGAGGTTCGAGAAGACGACCGCGAGCGCGCTGATGAACGCGATCGCTTGCACCGCCGTGTAGTCGCGGAAGCCGATCGACTGGAAGAACCACTGGCCCATGCCGGGCACGTTGAAGATGCTCTCGACGATCACGCTGCCGCCGACCAGGATCGGCACCTGCAGCCCCACCACCGTCACCACCGGGATCAGCGCGTTCTTCACGCAGTGATTGATCACCACCGTCCGCTCCCGCAGCCCCTTCGCCCACGCCGTCCGCACGTAGTCCTGCCGCAGCACCTCCAGCATCTGCGTGCGCATGAGGCGCATCACCGTGCCGGAGAGGCTCACGCCCAGCAGCACCGACGGCCCAACCGGCACGAAGCCGCCGAACGGGAAGATCAGGAACTTCAGGTTGGCGTACGGGTCCTCCCAGATCTGCGCGTACTGCTGCGGTACGGGCGTGGCGGCCGTGAACCAGAGCGACGAATACACGATGATCATCGTGCCGAGCCAGAACGTCGGCACCGCCAGGAAGCCGATCGAGATGCTGCGCGCCACGTAGTCGATCACCGTGTCCTGCCGCATCGCCGAGATGATGCCGACGGGCACGGCGATCAGCAGCGAGATCATCAGCGCCAGGATCGCCATCTCCATCGTCACCGGCAGCGTGTTGCGCAGGTGGTGCGCGATCGGCGTGCGGTCGCGCAGCGACAGGCCGAAGTCCAGCGTCAGCACACCCTTCAGCCAGTGCGTGTACTGGTTGTCCTTGTGGAACTCCACGAACGGCGCAGCTCCGACGAAGTTTATGGGGAACTTCGGCCCATCGATGCCGAGGTCATGCTCGGTCTTGGCGCGAAACTCGGGCGTCACCTTGTTGTCGCCCGCAAGCTGCTGCACCAAGTCGCCCGGCAGCACGTGCAGCAGCGAGAAGATGACGATCGACACTCCGATGAGCGTCGGTACCGCAAGGACAAGCCGCCGAAGAATGTACTGCCGCACGCGACCTCGCCCCCGTTGCCGGGGTAATGAGCCGGTGCCGCTTCGCCACAGGGCGGGCGGCACCGGCTGCTGCTCGTGGACCTTGCGGGCGATGCGCCCGCGCCGCTAGGCGCCGAAGTTCAACTGCAGCGAACTCTCCGTCCCAAGCGCGTACGTCGTCGGCCCGGTCGAGTTGACGACGCCCTTGAGCTTCGGCGTCCGCGCGCCGTACTCGACCGGCGTGATGACCGGCACGTAGTACATCTTCGACGACACGTACTTTTGCAGATCGAAGTTCTGCTTCTGGATCTCGGCCACAGTCTGCGACTCCACCATCTTCTTGATGTTGTCGCGCAACGTCTGGTCGCTGACGCTGGAGTGGTTGCGGCCGCCGCCCTGTTCCGGCGCGTTGAACATGTTCTGCCAGTACGCGGCGATGTCGCTGAACACAGACTCCAGGCTGAAAGCGCAGCCGTCGAACTTGCCCAGGAACGTCGTGCCGATGTACGTGCCGTACTCTTCCGGCACCTCCTTCACCGTCACGCCCGCATCCTTGAACATGGCCGGCAGCGCCTGGCGTACGATGTCGTAGTACGGCACGATCGTCGTGTACACGGTGCTGCTGAAATGCATCGGCACGTTGATCTCGGTGACGCCGGCGGCCGCGAAGAGCTTCTTCGCCTCCGCGACATCGTACTTGTAGTTGACCCCGGCGTCGCCGATATCCGTCCCCTTCGGGTCCAGCCACCACGACTTGCCGAAGCCCGCGTTGATCGGCATGTTCGGCCACGCGCCGCCCTGCTTCGACACGAGGCCCAGCAGGCCGTCACGGTCGATAGCGCGGGAGATGCCCTGGCGCACGCGCTCGTCGTTGAACGGTGGCTTGGCCGACGTGTAGCTCGCCGGCTCGAAGATCATCATGCTCAATATGTTGCGCGGTGCGGCGTCCAGGATCGCCGTGGGGTTCTGGCCCTTGAACGAATCGACCAGCTTGGGCGGCACGGAGATCGTGTCGAGCGCACCCGCCGCGAACTGGGACAGCACCTGGTTCTGGTCCGTGATGATCGCCAGGTTCACGGCGTCCAGGTACGGCAGCGCGCCGCCGGACGCGTCCTTCTCGAAGTAGTCGGGATTCTTCTTCCACGACATCACGACGTTGGGCTGGTACTGGTCGAAGAGGAAGGGCCCGGATCCCAGCATGGACTTGTTCGCCGCGTCTTCGCTCTGCTCTACGAACTCCTGCGGCATGATCCAGAGATCCTGGAACGACGCGATGCGGTTGAGGAATAGACCGAATGGCGCCTTCAGTTTGAATGTCACCTGCGTGTCGTCGGCGGACGCGGTCACGCTGTCGACGAACGCCAGGTTGCCCTTGTTCGGCGAGACCGAGCGGTAGCGGTTGAACGAGTACACGACGTCCTTCGCGCCCAGCTTGCGGCCGTTGACCGGCGGCACGTTGTGGAACTTGACGTCCGGGCGCAGCGTGAAGATATAGGTCAGCGGATCGGGGTTCTCGACTTTCGACGCGACCTCGGGCTCGGCGACGTACCACTGGTCCTGCGCGAGTTCGCCCAGCTGCGTCTTGAATCGCATCAGCCGGCTGTACGAGTACGACGCCAGCGCGTGGGTGAGGAACGTGGACGCCTTCATCGGGTCCATGCCCAGCACCAGGCTCACGGTGCCGTGCAGCGTGCCGCCCGGCACGGGCTTCGCGGCCGTGGCGCCACCGGCGGGCGAACCGGTCGCCGCCGGCGTCTTGTTGCCGCTGCTACTACTGCTGCAACCGACGACGGCGATCGCCCCGGCCGACGCGCCGGCCACCCCGGCGATCTGCAGCGCCCGTCTGCGCGACACGCGCGTCCCAGTGACCTTGTCCCAATAAGAGCCCTGTGAGTGCATGGGTAATCCCTCCCTGTTGCGGTGACTCTCCCTCGTACGCAGATTCTACTACGCGCGGCGGCGGTTAGCGGCCCTGTCTCATGAGTATTTCGCAGGCTGCCTGACCGTGGCGGCGCCTCCAGATACCCCGGCAGTGGAGGACGCTTCGGAGGTGCCGCCGGCAGGCTGGGGTCGCCTGAGCCCCCCAGAATGACGGCGGCGTGATCCGCATCAGGCGCATGACCCGCGGCGAACGCCCCTCGGCGCCAGGCCGGTCGCGGAGGTCCAGCCGGCGATCCGCGCCGGGACAGCAACAAGATATGCAGAAACGCCGTTCGGCGGTCAGGGTGCCAGCTCGAACGCCAGCTGCGTGCCCGGCACGAAGCCGAGGCGCGCGGCGGCGCCGGCGTTGAGCTCCAGCACATAGCGGACGGGCTGCGCGGGCGCGTAACGGGTGAGTTGTGCGTCGCCCGCGCCGGGTTGCGGCGGTATGTCGGCGGTGATCTCGGCGACGCGCTTGTCTTCGCCGATCCAGACCATGTCCAGCGCGAAGCGCATCCCCTTCATCCAGAACTCCTGCACCCGCGTGCTGCCCAGGTCGAAGATCATGCCCGCGTCCGGCGCCAGCGCGTCGCGATACCCGAGACCGCGCTCGTCCTGGGGTGCTGTCGCGGCGACCTCGACGAGCAGTGTGCCGCCGGCGTACGTCAGATCTGTGCGCCCAAACGCGACCGGCGTCACGGTCGGTGTCTCGCCGCGCACCGGGGTCGCGCGTGCCGTGGACGAAGCGGGAGAACCACCGCCGCACGCGGCGATCGCGCAACCGAAGAGCGCGAGGACGGCGATCGCGGCGGCGGGCGGGCGAATCACGAGGCCATGATACAATTCGGCGACTGCGCAGGTACCCGGAGGGATACGTGACCCGTTCTTCGATCTCGCCGGCGGCGCGGCCCCACACCATCGGCCCGGGGGCGGCGTGAGCGAACCCACGCGCATCGGCCCGCCCGCTGCCGGCGGCCATGCCATCTCGCTCGCCGATGCCCGGCGCTGGATCGCGATGGCGCTGGCCGGAGCCTGGGCGGGCTACTTCCTTTTCACCGGTATGCCGCAGCTCTCGCTGCACGTGTTCCCGCGCACCATCGTGTTCCACCTGCTGATCGCCGCCATCGCCCTACTCTACGTGGCCTCGCTGGCCGCGGCGCGGCGGCTGCCGGGCGGCTCGCCGCTCGACCTGCCCGTGTTGGGGTTCATCGGCGCATACGCCATCGCGACGGTCGCGTCGATCAACTGGCGCGCCAGCGTGGAGCCGACCCTGCAGATCGGCGCCGCGATCGTCGCTTTCTACGCCCTCTCCGAACTGCCGCTCCTCAGCGCGCAGTCGCTTCGACGCGCCTTCATGCTCGTCGGCGGCGCGCTCGCGCTGTACGCGCTTTGGGTCGTGGGCAACGACTACGCGAACTACGTACGTTTCGTCCACGACGTCTCTGGAATCCACGCCGACAATATCTTCCCGCCGACTGTGCCGCGCGTGCACGACGTCAGCGACCACCCGAACGTCCTCGCGATGCTGCTCACGCTGTTCATGCCCTTCTACGCGCTCGCGGTGTACCGCGGCTCGTTCTGGGAGCGCGCAGGCGGCAGCGCCGGCATCATCGTGGGCGGCTGGGCGATCTTCCTCACCCTGTCACGCGGCGGCTGGATGGGCGTCGCCGGCGGCGGCGCCTTCACCGTCGCGGGCGCGTGGTTCACGCTGCGCACGCAGGAGCGGGAGGACGCCGGCGGGGCGTGGTCTTGGCAGGCATACCTGCCCAGCGGCTTCAGCCCGACGGCACTCGCCGCCGTACTGGGCGCGATCGTGCTGATCGTAGGGGGCACGCTGGCGTTCCTCAGCAGCTCATCGACGCGGCCCGGCTGGCTGTTCCGCAGCTCGCTCTCGCCGCGGCAGGACGCCTGGCGCGCGGGCCTCCATATGTTCCGCGACCACCTGCCGCTGGGCGCGGGGCCCAGCTCGTTCGGACTGCTGTATCCGCAGTACGCGCACGGCGATTTTCTGGTGCACACGCAGCACGCCCACAACGGCTTCCTCCAGGTCGCCGTCGATGCCGGCCTGCTGGGCATCGCCGCGCTGGCGCTGCTCGCAGCGGCGACGGCGTACACGCTCTGGCGCACATGGGCCGCGGGCTCGCTCGAGCAGCGGCTGCTAGCGGTGACGTGCGGCGGCGCGCTCGTGGGGTTCTCGATCCACAACCAGGTGGACGCGGGCAACGTCTGGAAGGCGCCGGCGATCGCGCTGGCCTTCGTGGGCGCGATCATCGCGCGCAACTACGCCGAGGCGACGGGTGCGCGCACGCGCGGGCTGGAACTGCTGTGCACACGCGACGTCTGGACGCGTTACGCCGGGATGGCGATCGGCGGCACGCTGCTGGCGCTGCTGTGCGTGCAGTTCGCCGGCTGGTGGCGCATCGATCGCGCGCACAGCGACTACTACAACGGCGTCGAGGCGCTGAACAAGGGCGAGCAGCCGGCCATCCGCGATTTGCAGAACGCCGTGAACGCCGACTCCAGCGACATGGTCTACCAGATGCTGCTTGGCCAGGCACAGGCGACCGCGTTCCAGGACACGCAGAAGAAGGACCGCGCCCTGATCGACGCGGCGATCGTGCACCTGCAGCGCGCCGTCGCGCTCGACTATCGCAGCGACCTCGCGCACGCCAACCTCGCGCGCGCCTACGCGCTGGCCGGCCGCAACAATGACGCGCAGGCCGAGGCGAAGAAGACCCGCGTCATCGCGCGCTTCCACGTGCCGCCGGTGCTGGCCGCCGGCGAAGTGTTCGAAATGATCGGCGACACCGACGACGCCATCGACACGTACGGCCAGGTGATCTCGATGGACTCCGGCCTCGCCGACGCCACCTTCTGGCAGGGCACGCCGTTCCGCCGCCAACACCTCAGCGCCATCATCGACAAGTCGTCACTGGGCTACAACCCGTGTACGGCGGGCGCCTACCTCGTGCAAGCCCACCGCTCCGATCCGCAGACGCCGCTCGACGGTCTGGACAAGGCGTCCCAGGGCTGCCAGCTGCTGCTCTTCTCGCTGCCCAACGACCTCACGCTGCGCGTGAGCTTCGCGAAGATCCTCATGCAGCAGGGGAAGATGGACGACGCGCGCGGGCACCTCGAATACGCCGTCAACCGGCAACCCGACTTCGGCCCGGCCCGCACCGAACTCGGCCGGCTGTACCAGCTACAGGGAAACGTCACGAAGGCACGCGACGAGTGGGTCGTCGGCGGACAGCTCGAGGAGGCGGAGTCGATCCTGCTGCTCGGCAACTCGTACCCTGCCGATCAGGTGCCGGCGGTGCTGGTCGACCGGCTGCAGACGCTGCTCGGCAGCTCCGGCTCCAGCATCCAGAACGACATCGTCTCGATCCTGTACTACCGGCTCAAGTACGGCCGCCAGTCGCCGCACTTCGCCATGATCCCCGGCGACTGGTCGCAGGCGGTCCCCCGGCTGTACCAGCAGATGGCGAGCGCGGTCCAGACCTGGAACCACGGCGCCGCGGCCAAGCCATAACCCTCCCCTCGCGAGCCTGGGACCGGCGCATCTGCGAGCGCTTGACGCCCGACCGTACGGGAATCGTTCCGTTTTCGAAACCGCAAGCTCCCGAGCGTTAACCTTTGTGGCGCTTCGGGCGTTCTACCCTGAGATGGAAGAGGACACGTGGACGGCCTTTCGATGCACGGGGTACCATGACCCTGAGCCCTTCGTTCAGAAACGAGGTTTCGCGGTTGGAATTCCCGTCCTTCCATGCTGTCTCGCCCAATCTCGAACGCGAGACGGTGGATCGCGCGCGGTCCGGCGATCAGCAGGCCCTGGCCGACATCTACGACTGGTACATGCCTCGCGTGTACCGGTATGCGTTGGCGCGCATGGGCAACACCGCCGAGGCGGAGGATCTGACCGAAGAGGTCTTCCTGAAGATGCTGGGCGCGATCGGCGACTTTCGCTGGAAGGACGTGCCGTTCTCCTCGTGGATCTTCCGCATCGCGCACAACCACGTCGCGACGCACTTCCGCCGCAACGCCCAGCGGGGCGGGCCGACGACGGAATTGAGCGAGGAGATGGTGGATTACCGGCACGACCTGGCAACGGCCGTCGAAGAACGGCTGCAGATGGAGGAGGTGCGCCGCGCCACCGCACTGCTGCCGGATGCGCAACGCGAAGTGATCGCACTGCGCTTCGCCGTCGGGCTGTCGATCGCCGACACGGCGAAGGTGTTGGGGAAGCGGGAGGGCAACGTCAAGGCGCTGCAGCATAAGGCCGTCGCGCGCCTGCAGAAGATGCTGGTGCCCGATACGCCCGGCCGCATCGAAGCGAAGAGGATATGACGGAGTTCGAAACACGGTTGAGCGCATGCCTGGAGGCCCTCCGCGAGGGCCGCTGGGACGTCGACGAGTGCCTCCGGCGCTACCCGGAAGACGCCGCGACGCTGCACCCGCACCTGCTCGCCGCTGCTGCCGTCGCGCACGCCTACGAGGCGCAGCCGCGCGCGAAGTTCGTCCGCGACGCGCGCCAGCGCTTCCTCGTCGCGAGTGGCCAGCACCTGCAAGAGGCGTTCGACCACGAGCCCGACCCGTCGTTCTTCGCCGCCGCGCGCGTGCGCTTCCTGATGACGGCGCACAAGATGAAGGCCGGCCAGCGTGAGCAGCGCCGCCGCCTGATCCCGTTCATGGAACGCAACTTCCGCCCCCTGGCCGTCGGCATGGCCGTGCTCGTCATGTTCCTGTCGTTCTCGACCTACACCGTCAGTTCCGCCAGCAACGCGTTGCCGGGCGACTGGCAGTATTCCGTGAAGCTCCAGACCGAGCGCGTCCGCCTCGCGCTGGCGATGAGCGACGGCGCCAGGCGCGACGTGCAGCTCGATATCGCCGACGAGCGCGCACACGAGATCGAGCGCCTTGCGCGGCATCACCGCCACGTGAGCCAGAGCGTGATCCGGCGCATGGTGGACCAGACGCAGCCACTCGTCGACGATGCCGGCCAGAACTGGAACTCGCAAGACCTCGCGCGGCTGGAGACGGTGTCGGAGCGGCAGAAGACGGCGCTGAGCCAGGCCCAGCCGGTGATCGACCCCGCGGCGCACGGCGAAGTTGCGATGGCAGTGGACCTGTCGCAGAAGGGCGTAGAAGTGAGCAACCATCTGCTCGCCGACCGGCCCGACGCGCCGCCGCGCGTCATCACGCCGGGCGTGCCGCTGAGCGCGCTCGACACGACTCCTACGCCGGACGTCTCCGCGCCTCCGACCGATACGCCCGTCGCGTCAACGACGCCGCGGGCGACGCCGACGGCCGGCGCGGACCCGAGCCGCACGCCCGGCGCCAGTCAGATCACCGTCGACAAGACGCCCGTGCTCGTGCGCGGCAAGATCGCGTGGATGCGGCTGTCGGTCGGCCACATCATGGCGCTGATCCCGTCGCCCGCGGACGGCTGGAACATCGCAGGCCTGGACGTGGCGGACGGACCGCAGCCCGCGCCGACGCTCGTGAAACTGTCGAACGCCGATGGCACGTCGCTGATCACGCTGAACCCCATGAAGGGCGACCTGTACTGGTTCATCGCCATCAACGGGCGGTTCGATGAAGTGCAGATGCGCATCGCCCAGGCCGACGGCAGCGTGAACGTGGCGGACGAAGACTACCTGCGCACGGTGTATGGCGACGCAGCGGCGGTCCCGCTGTACGTACTGAAGAGCATCGAGTACACGCTGCCGTCGACCGCCACGCCGGAGCCGAGCGAGACACCGGCCGCCGAGCCGACCGCGACCCCCTAGCCGCTCGCGCGCAACGGGCTCGCACCGGTACGCTGTGTGCGTCACGGCATTGCGAGGGCCCTTAGCTCAGCTGGCAGAGCAGCGGACTTTTAATCCGTCGGTCCTGGGTTCGAATCCCAGAGGGCCCACCAAATACCCAGATGTTGAATCTGCGCCGTTGGTAGATGTTACATTTGCCTGAGAGGTTTCGGGCGAATTAGACCAACGGACTATTTTCGCGTTGGCCACCGTGAAGTTCACGTCAAGCAGGTGTGAAGGACACGCCACTTGGTGTGAACCAGGATTCTGGAGTGGCCATGAACAGTACGTCCACATCCCTATGGGAGCGCCACGTCACCGTCGATTTCAAAGTCCGCTCGGGCCCCACGCGCAAGATGGTCGGGGGGAGGGAGCAGTGTCAGGCGCGGCGTGGGCCGGTAGAAAAATTGCCAGCAACAATCCGACGGCGCACAGGCGCGCGCGAATCGCAGTCTAAATTCGACAGCGGCGGGCGGTTTGTCTGAGTGCGCCGCCAAACCAGTGAGAACGTACGTTGTTAGTAGTACCTTCGATCATCAATGATCCCTGGCAAATCGTGTATTGAATCTAACAAGTGGGTTGCGCCGGTGAAATCGTGACTCGCAGTAAACGCATTGTAGACCACAGCGCAGTCAATGCCAGCGGCGATTGCTGCTTGCAGTCCGCGCTGCGAGTCCTCCACCACCAGGCACTCGTCCGCGCTCGCGCCAAAGCGGCTGAGAGCGAGCAGATAAGGTTCCGGATCGGGCTTGGACGAAACATAATCTTCGCGAGTGAGAACGAAGTCCATAAACCGAAGTAAATTTCTCTTGCGGTGAATCAAATCGAAATGCGCACGCGTTGAGGTAGTGACAATCGCCATGTTCACGTTGCTATCTCTGGCTAGCCTTGCCAGTACCCGCTCCACACCCGGTATCTCGATCGTTTCCTGCGCCAGGTGCGCCTGGTAGTAGGCATCCCGCTGTTGCCGTTTGGCGACGATCCGCTCTGGGTTGATTCCCGCTTGCGCAGCCAGCTCCCAACTCGATGCGCCACGCACCATGCGCTCCTGGTAGGTTTCCTCGTCCAGATGCACGCCCAGTTCCCCCAGCGCGCGCTGTGTGGCTTTGAAATACCAATGTTCGGTATCGACCAGCACACCGTCGTTGTCCCAGAGAATGTATCGCTTCACGGATATATCAACGTCGATTGCATGTTCCCGATCATACTCACAGCGGCCAAGGGATCGCCGTGGCGTGTCATGCTGCTATCTGTAGTGAACCGCCAGCCAGATCGTCTCGGTGTCGGGTGTGGTCCACGCCACCCTGTGCTTTGTGTGCGCCGGAATCGTGAGATAGCAGCCGGCCAAGCAGCCGACGGGATCTTGATCCAGAGGTCCGGAGACTTCGTGTAGACGTGTACTAGAACCGCTGCAACTCGTTGCCAGTGAGGCGCGTGAACGCTTCCCGGTAGCGGTCCGCCGTCTCCTCGACGATGTCGTCCGGGAGCGTCGGCGGCGGCGGCTCACGGTTCCAGCCGCTCTGCAGAAGCCAGTCGCGGACGAACTGCTTATCGAAGCTTGGCTGCGAGTGTCCTGGCTCGTAGCGGTCCGTCGGCCAGAACCGGCTCGAATCCGGGGTCAGGATCTCGTCGATGAGGATCGGTTCCCCGTCGACAATGCCGAACTCGAACTTCGTGTCAGCGATGATGATCCCGCGCTCGCGAGCGTAGCCAGCGGCGTAGGTGTAGAGCGCCAGGCTGCGAAGGCGGACGGTATTCGCGATCTCTGGCCCGACCATCTGGACGAGGTCAGAGTAGGGCATGTTCAGGTCGTGTCCGACCTCAGCCTTAGTGGTCGGCGTAAAGAGCGGTTCCGACAGCTCCTGCGACTCGACCAGCCCGGCAGGAAGGCGCAGTCCGCAGACGCGGCCCGTCTCCTTGTACTCTGCCCACCCCGAGCCGGCCAGGTAACCGCGGACGATGCATTCGACGTCGAGGCGGTCGCCCTTCTTGACGATCATGCTCCGGCCGCGCAGCTCTAGCGGAAGCGCGAAGGCTAGACCGTCGCCGTCCGATCCGTCTGCGAGGCGAAGGTAGTGGTTCGGCACGACCTCTTTCGTCATCTCGAACCAGAACTTCGACATCTGAGTGAGCACGGCCCCTTTGTCCGGGATCCCGTTCGGCAGGATGAAGTCGAACGCCGAAATGCGGTCCGTGGCGACCATCAGGAGCCGGCCGTCGCCGAGGTCGTACGTTTCGCGCACCTTGCCCCGGTAGGTCGAGTTGGCGATGGTGGACTGCAGGATAACCGTCATGGGTGTGCCTCCGAGAATCTTGTGGCAGGCTCCGCCTGCCACTGGCCCGCCAGGCCCGAACGCTAGGACCCGCGACCCTCTTCCCTCGGGGCTGTATGAGCCCCATCGGGGCGAACCTCTTGTCGATCCTCATGCACCATAGGGCGCCCATTTGGTGCGATTCCAGGCCATTAAGATATCCTTTTGAACCCGCTATCGTGGGTTGCATGAACTCCAAAACGCGCCTATTGTAACAGCGGAGCGTAACTCGTTGGAGGCCCGGATGGAGGATGGTAGTCCCAGGAGAGTCACCCAGAAGGACATTGCGGACAGAACCGGCCACTCGCTGAAGACGGTGAATCTTGCCTTGAACAACAGCCCTCGAGTGGGGTCGGCCGCCAAGAAGACTATAGAGGACGTTGCCGTTGAGCTCGGCTACGTGTTTCACCGGGAGCGGTCCGGTCGTCTTGGTCTGATAGCCGGTGCGATAAATCACCCATACTACTCAGACGTCATCGACGCGATTGTCCAGGCTGCCTCGCTGGAGGCTGGGTACGGGGTCGACATCCGGATTACGCGCGGGTTCATTGGAGCCGAGTTGCAGGCCATCAACGAACTCGACCAGCTCGGTGCCGAAGGCCTCCTGCTACTCAGCCCCAGACTGCCAGAAGCACGACTCGAGTCATTGGTCCGTCGATCCAGGCCGATCGTTGTCGTCAACGCCGACGTCAAGGCGAGACCAGGCTTGGAGTCCATAAAGGTCGACAACGAGAAGGCAGCGAGAGAACTCACCGCGGCACTCATCGCCAAGGGGCATCAGAACTTCTCTTACCTCTCGGGCCCTGCCAGCCAGACTAACTTCGCAAGACGGCGGGGCTGCGAGATCGAGTTGGCCAGTCATACCCCTCCGTTGCCCGACCTCTTAGTGTTCTCGGGGGGTGACGACCAGTCTGGATTCGAGGCAGGGGCAAAAGCCTGTCGGCATCTGCTAGAGGCGCACCTCGAGCGATTTCCTACGGCAGTGATCTGCTACAACGACAGATATGCGCTCGGTGCCTTGTATGAACTCCAACAAGCGAAGAAGAGCATTCCGAAAGATGTCAGCGTTGCAGGCTTCGACGGGTTGGAGTTCACAGAGTACTGTGTCCCGCAACTCAGCACAGTGGAGCTGCCACGCGCACAGATCGGGCGTCTAGCGGTTCATAAGCTGCTCGTCCTCATGGGCGTGCGACCCCCGGGATCCGACGAGGGAGAACTGCCGCCCCTCAGGGTTCAGCTTCGCGGCTCTGTGGACGACGCGCCGACCGAATCTCGAAGGTGACCGAAGCGGCTATCTCGTTTCGCCTGGTCCGAGACGTTCTCAGACCCGCACAACGCACTTCTTCGGGGCAGCCTCCTTGCCAGCCCCGCATTGGCAAGGACAGTCTGCCCCTAAACACGCAGAGTATTCACCGTGGCGGCTTACTAGTGCATTGCGACCTTGAAGTTTCGCAGTAGGTGAGGGACTCTATCTCTGCACAGGCGGGGGGGGCAGGGAAGGTGACTCGCGAACTACCCGCACGCATGAACTTGTGTGTGGGACGCGCTCGTGATCTAATCCTCTCCTCAGATGTCGTCCGGGCAAGTCCGGAGGACTCGTCTGCGATGTGTAGCGGTTCTACCGGTGCGCAGATTCGGCGTTGACTGACGGACATGATAATACGACTACGAGCCTTTTAATCCCTCGATCCCGGGTTCGAATCCCAGAAGGCCCACCACTTGCCCCCGACGCCGGGGCATTGCTCACGGCCGCCGCGAGCCGGCCTTCGCAGCGATAGACGTGACGTCGGCGCCCATGCTAACCTGACACTCTCACGAGCCACAGGTCGCAGTCGCAGCTTCGACCGACGTTCGCCGCGCTGCGGGCGGCCCGCGTAGCAAGCCGGGCGAGGCGGGTGCCTCGATTCCTCGATTCCAGGCAAGAAGGAGCGGACCATGACACTGAGACTGGGCGATAAGGCGCCGGACTTCACGCAGGATTCCACCGAGGGCCAGATCAACTTCAGCGACTGGAAGGGCGACAGCTGGGCCGTCCTCTTCTCCCATCCCGCCGATTTCACACCCGTCTGCACCACCGAGCTCGGCATGGTCGCCCGCCTCAAGCCCGAGTTCGACAAGCGCAACGTCAAGGTCATCGGCCTCAGCGTCGATCCCCTCGAGTCCCACATCCGCTGGGTCGGCGACATCGCCGAGACGCAGGGCGCCGCCCTCAACTTCCCCCTGCTGGCGGATGCCGACCGCAAGGTCGCGCTGCTCTACGACATGATCCACCCGGCCGCCGAAGCCACCTTCACCGTGCGCTCGGTCTTCATCATCGACCCCAAGGGCGTCGTCCGCCTGATCCTCACGTACCCGGCCGCCACCGGCCGCAACTTCGACGAGATCCTGCGGGTCATCGACTCACTGCAGCTGACGGACTCGCAGAGGGTCGCCACCCCTGTGAACTGGAAAGCCGGCGAAGACGTCGTGATCCTGCCGACGATCCCGAACGACGAGGCCGACAAGCTCTTCCCACAGGGGTACCGGCAGCTCAAGCCCTACCTGCGCATGACCAAGCCGCGCAGCTAGCGCGACGGCGTCGCCGGGTCCATGATTGATCGTGCAGCGGGAAGGCCACGGAAACGGCCTTCCCGCTTCGTCGTCCCAGGCGAACGCACGCCGACGGGGCCGCGCCCATCTTCTCCAGACCGCGATTGCGCCCCACGTTGGAAAACTCCTTGACCGGGACGCTGCAAACGCGCGCCCGCAGCGTTTATGATGGTGTGCCGCGGCACGGGCGGGTGGAGCGCCGTGCCAGCGATCCGGACCGGAGGAGAGACGATGCGAAGACTGAGATTGGCGGCCGTCGGCGCCATCGCCGTGGCGCTGCTGGGTGTGTCGGGCGTGGTCGCGAGCGACACGGGCGCGTACGGCCCGATACACGGCATGGGTCCCAACCGCGGCAGCAGGCCCGGCGCTGGCGGCGGTAGCGTCTCGAACCTGTCGTACCGCGGCGGCTCGGGCGGCATCGGTGTCGAGACCACGCCGAACGTGTACGTCGTCTACTGGGGATCCCAGTGGGACAACAACGATCCGTCCGGCGAAGCCGCGTACCTGAATGCCTTCCTCGGCGGCCTCGCGGGCAGCCAGGATACGTGGAGCACGTCAACGACGCAGTACTGCCAGAACGTGCCGTCCGGCACGGTCGACTGCACCACCGCCCCGGCGGCGCAGTACGTCACGCACCCGGGTACGTCGCCCGTCGCCGGCATCTGGCTCGACAACGCGAAGCTCGCGCCGTCGCGTCCGAAGCAGAGCCAGCTGGCCAGCGAGGCAACACGCGCCGCGGCGCACTTCGGCAACACGACGGCGGCATCGAACGCGAGCGTGCAGTACGTGATCGCCACGGCGCACGGCAACAACGCGTCCGGGTTCGGCACGCAGTACTGCGCCTGGCACAGCTCGGTCAACTCCACCTACGGCAAGCTGGCCTACACCAACCTGCCGTACATCACGGACGCCGGCGCCTCCTGCGGACAGAACTTCGTCAACGCGAACGGTCTGCTCGACGGCGTGAGCATCGTCGCGGGCCACGAATACGCCGAGACCGTCAGCGACCAGTTCCCGAGTACCGGCTGGCTCGACGCCAACGGCGCCGAGAACGGCGATAAGTGCGCCTGGATCGCCAGTGGACAGGGCGCGTCCGCGAACGCGACGCTGAGCACGGGCACCTTCGCGGTGCAATCGCTGTGGAGCAACAACTTCCCGAACAGCAACGGCACAAAGGGCAACTGCGCCATCTCGTACCAGGATGCGCTGAACCAGCACTAAGGAGCGACGTGGGACGAGCAGCACCACGCATGAACGGACAGAGGGGACGCCAGTGGCGTCCCCTCTCATTTGCGCTGCTCGCGGCAGCGCTCACGCTCGCGGGCTGCGGCGGCAGCGCCGGCGCTCCCGCCACGACGCCTCAAGCGTGCTCAGCCCCTCCGGAGGGGATCGGCCCCGACGCCGCCGCGACCCTCCAGGTGGAAGACGCCAACAGCACCTACTGCCTCAACGCGGGCGACGTGCTGACGGTCTTCTTGCGCGTGCCGCTGGAGCAGGCGGCCGCCGGCTGGCAGCCGGTACACGCCTCGGACCAGTCGGTGCTGCAGCCGATGAACGCCGGCGTCCTGACGCTGCCGCGCGGCGTCACCGGCGCGGTGTACCGCGCGCAGCCCGGCGTCGCGCAGCTCACGTCCGTGCGCGCACCGTGCGCCTCGCCGGACGCCGGCTGCGCGACGGATCTCGTCTGGCGCGTCAGCATTGTCGTGCGCGCCAGCCCGCCTTAACGGCTCGTCACCGCCCGCGGATGACGCCGTGCCCTGTGGATAGAGAATGGGGGACGGACATGGTGTCCGTCCCCCCATTTGATCGTGCGCGCGCGTACGCCTGGAGCGTTAGCCGACGCGGCGGCGCTGCCCGATGCGCGTGCCGCCGAAAGCAAACAGCGCACCACCCGCTGCCAGAAGCGCAGCCACGATGACGCCGCCGGCATTGACGCCGCCGGCGCCGGGCCCGCTGCCCGTGTTCGGTGCGCCGATCACGCCCGGCGTCGCCGCGGCGGGAGCCGCGCCGCTGACCGTGATCGTGCCCTTCATACCCTGGTCAGCGTGCAGCCCGCAGACGTACTCGTACGTACCCGGCTTCGTGAACTTGAGCGAGAACTTCTGCGCCGGCGCGCCCACCTGCAGGAAGCCCGAGTTCGTGAAGCCGGTGCCGTCGTACGACGACCCGCCTCCGGGCAGGAACAGTTGCGGGTTGAACGCGAGGAACGGCGGGCCGCCGGCCTGTGGAACGGGACTGATCAACCCCGGCAGCGCCGCGCCGCTCAGAAACGTGACCGTGTGCGGCGTCGCAGTCGAGTTCGTCCACGTCACCGTATCGCCCGTCTTGACGCTGACGTTGCCTGGGAAGAAGCCCATGACGTCGGCTTCCTCCGCGGACCCGCCGATGACCGCGTTCCAGCCCGTCGAACCGTCCGCCATCGCCGTGCTCGCGACCGCGGGGCGCGCCGTCGCCGCGGCCTGTTGCCCCTTGATCATGAGCAGCTGGAGCTGGTTCGCGCCGCGCTGGTCAATCGCCGCCTGCGTGTCGGCGGCGGATCCGACCGTCACATCCAGGGACATCCCGGCGCCGTGCACGATGCAGACGAAGTGAAACGTACCCACCTGCGGGAAGGTCACGTCCGCCGTGGCGTTCTGGAACAGCACGCCGGAGTTCAGGTACTTCGTAGAGTCGAACACGGCCGGCTCGCTCGTGTACGTCGGCATGCCCGCCACGGGGTTCAGGCCGAACTGCGGCGGGCCGGACGGGCCGACTCCGACCAGGTCGGGCATCGCCATCCCGGCCGGCAAGTAGCTGACCGTGTGGATCTCCGCGTACGGGTTCACGAAGTGGATCGTGTCGCCCGAGTGAATCGCGACGTGATCCGGGAAGAAGTCGTTCGCGGCGATCCCGTTGCCGCCGCCCCCAACGTTCACCGTGAGCTTCTGCGGCGTCGCCGCCCGTGCGCTCGACGCCAAGCCGAACGCCGCCACAACCGCCAGGACCGATAACACCAGGACTGTTCGTTTCATGCACCCTCCAACAAAGAACGTCTTCATGAGAGGGTGGCTCGCGAGCCTCCCTGCTCAAGTTCAGATGAGTCTACGCCAGATTGGCGCTCTGGAATAGAGGGGATCGCGAAAAAATAGGGGTTCCTCAACTGCCAAGGGGCGGTCTGCCAGCCCGTTGAAGCCCTCCCTCCCCCAGCCGACACGCTCGGGGCCCATACGCTCGCACAGCGCCGCGTGGAGACGCCGAGCCCCTGCGACGTCGCGCCAGTCGCCCCATCCCAACTCGACATAGCGTCGGGGTAACGGCCGCCGGCGCGTGCGCCCGCCGGCGGCGCCGTCGCCCAGGAACGTATCGACCACCACGCGATCGGCCGCCCCGACGAGCAGGTCCGCGAAGCGCTCCGTATCGTGCGGGAGCGCCGGACTCACCGCCGCCTGCACCTTGATGCCGCGCTCACGGGCGCGGCGCATCACCGCAAGCCGCCGATCGATGCCCGGACAGATCGGCGTCAGCGCGCGCCGCACGCGGTCGTCGTCCGTCTCCACGGTCATCGAGAGCCCGGCGAACGGCATCTCCGCCAGCAGGTCGAAGTCTCGTTCGACGATCGGCGACCGCGTCTGCACGACAAGCAGGCCGATCGGCTGCTCGCGAAGGATCTCGACGACCGAGCGCGTGACGCGCAGCAGCGCCTCGGCCGCGTTCGTCTTCGCGTTCACCCACGTCCCCCACGGCTGCCCGGCGTAGATGCCGATCGGCGACTCCGCCACGTAGCAATACACGCCGCAGCCGCCGTCGCCGAACGCGCAGCCCATGTACGGGTTGAGCGTATGCGTGAAGGCGTGCAGGTAGCCGCTGGCCGTGGTCAAGATGCTCCGGCAACGGACGGGTCGCACGGTGTCGAGCTTGAGCGCACACATCAGGTCTCGATCCGTAGCACAGATGTTCGCTGCTGGTCAAGCCTCAGGGCGCGGAATCATCCGTAGTAACTACTTCGAAACGGGTTCCCGGCCGAACCGGCGCTATGTTGGATAACGAGACAGCAGAGTGAACGCGAGGATCAATCGTGGCAGATATCGCTCTTGACTATGACGAGTTGCTGGACAGCGGTGGCACGCCCTGGAAGCGCCGCGCGATCCTTGGCGGTGCGGCGCTCATCATCGCTGCCACCGGCACCTACTTCGCATGGGATCAGTGGATGCGCGGCGGCTCCGCCGTCGCCGCACCTGTGTTCACCGAAGCCACCGTCGCGAAGGGCAACGTCACCAAGACCATCAGCACGAGCGGCGCGGTTTCCGCCGCCAAGACCTCGAACCTCAACTTCTCCTCGTCCGGCAAGGTCACGAAGGTGGATGTCGCGCTTGGCCAGACGGTCAAGCAGGGCGACGTGCTGGGGGAGATCGACCCCGCCGACGCGCAGAATTCGCTGAAGACGGCGCAGGCAAGCCTCGCCAGCGCGCAGGCGCGTCTCGAGCAGTTGCTGCAGGGGAGCACGGCGGCCCAGCTCGCCTCGGCCGACCAGAGTATCGTGCAGGCGCAGGGCAACTACGACAAAGCCGTGCAAGCGATGACGGACCTGCAGACACCGCCCGTGGCGTCAGATGTCGCGGTCGCGCAGCAAGCGGTGACCGCGGCCCAGGCGCAACTGCAGGCCGCGCAGGACGCGCGCACCAAACTCGACAGCGACGCGCGGGCGGCGGCTCAGACGGCCCAGACCAACGTCCAGAAGGCCCAGTCAGACATATCGGCCGCGCAGCAGGCCCTCACCAACGCGCAGGAAAACGAGCAGATCGCGCAGGCGACGTTGATGAACGCCGAGACGGCGTACTGCCTGGATCCGGATCCAGGCACGCCGGCCGCCTTCTGCACCGTGCAGGCGGCGCCGATCAGCAGCTCGGACGCCAATGCCATGGTGACGGTGAGCGGAGGAGCCGACGCGACACGGGCTCAGAATGCGAAGGCGGTGCTGACGGCGGATAGCGGATATCGCGGTGCGGTGACGGCGTATCAGACCGCATCGAACGGAGTGACCAGCGCGCAGAACGAACTGACCGGCGCAAACACGGCGCTGGCGACGGCGCAGTCGCAGCCGACCGCGGCGCAGATCGCGACCGCGGAGGCGGCGATCAGCGGGGCGCAGTCGCAACTCGGCAGCGCCAACTACAAGCTGTCGACGCTGATCGCAGGCCCCACGCAGGCGCAACTCGCGAGCGCCCAGTCCGCGATCGACCAGGCGGCGGCGTCGCTGAAGTCGGCGAAGGCGAGCCGCGACCAAACGTACGCGGGCTCGACGCCGGCGGATATCCAGACACAGCGCAGCGCCGTGCAGTCCGCGCAGATCAACGTGCAGAACGCGCAGAAGGCGCTGGACGACACGCAGCTCACGGCGCCGTTCGACGGGACCGTTGCCGCGCTGAACATCCAGGTGGGCGACACCGCGGGCGCCACCAGCGGCGCGTCCAGCAGCACCGCCGCGATCGTCCTGAACACGCCCGATCTTGTCGTGCTGAACCTCACCATCGCGGAGACCGACTACCCGAGCGTCAAGGCCGGCGACGGCGGCTACGCGGTGTTCTCCGCCATCCCGAACGGCATCTCGCCGTTCGTCATCGACTCCATCGGCGTGAACCCCACGACGACCCAGGGCGTCGTCACGTACCAGGCGAAGGCCCACCTCGTGACCGGCCAGCAGGCCATAGCGATCTTGCAGGCGATCCGCCCGGCCGGCACGGGCGGCGGCCGCTCCGGTGCCGCGGCCAGCGGCACGCCCGGTGCAGCGACAACGCCCGGCGCCGGCGGGACGCCGCAGGCCGGTCGCACACCACAAGCTGGCCGCACGCCCGGCGCCGGTCGGCAGGGCGGGGGCGGCGCAGGCTTCGGTAACGGCAACGGCCAGTTTGCTGCTGGTGCGGCGGCTGCAAAGCCCGCGCCCGGCATGAACGCCACGGTCACGATCATCGTCGATCAGAGGACGGGCGTCGTGATGGTCGCGGACAAGGCCGTCCAGACGAAGAACCGCACCAGCTACGTCACGGTGAAGAACGCCGACGGCACGACGCAGGACGTGACGGTCACGACCGGCCTGAGCGACAGCACGAACACGGAGATCGTTTCCGGCCTGACCGACGGCCAGACCATCCTGATCCCCGGTAAGGCCACGACGACCACGACCGCAGCCCTGCCCGCGACCGGCGGATTCGGCGGCGGTGGCGGATTCGGCGGTGGTGGCGGTGGCGGCGGCCGCGCTGCGGGCGACTAGAGCGCGGGCGCCGGACGGCGCCCTACTGACAGCCACCGGAGACACCGGGCCCTGTGCCCGTCGAGGAAATACAGTGATCGAGCTCAAGGGAATCACGAAGGTGTACCAGGCGGGCGATGTGCCGGTCGTCGCGCTGGACAACGTCGACCTCGACATCGACAGGGGTGAACTCATCTCGATCATCGGCGCGTCCGGGTCCGGCAAATCGACGATGATGAACATCGTCGGCTGCCTGGACCGGCCGAGCCGCGGCACCTATCTGCTCGAGAAGCGCAACGTCGGACAGATGGACGACAAGCAGCTCGCGCGGCTGCGCGCTCGACGCATCGGCTTCGTCTTCCAGTCGTTCAACCTGCTGCGCCGCAAGACGGCGCTTCAGCAGGTCGAACTGCCACTCATCTACCTGGGCGTGCCTGCCGCCACCCGCCGCCGGCTCGCGTTGAGAGCGCTCGCCGACGTCGGCCTCGCGGACCGCTTTCACCATAAGCCGAACCAGCTCTCCGGCGGGCAGCAGCAGCGAGTCGCCATCGCGCGCGCGCTCGTCACCAACCCGGCGCTCATCCTCGCCGACGAGCCCACCGGCGCCCTCGACACGAAGACAACCGCGGCCGTTATGGACACGCTGGTCCGGCTGAACCAGGAGAAGGGCATCACGATCATCCTGGTCACTCACGAACTCGAAGTGGCGGCCTACACGAACCGCGTGATCACGCTGCGCGACGGCCGCATCGTGTCAGACGCCGCGCCGGACCGGACGAACGTCATCGCCTTCCCGACGGCATCGGCCGCGCCGGCGGAGAGCACGCTCGAACAGCGCGGAGCGGACGCATGATTCTCTGGGACACGCTGGTCATGGCGATGGCCGAGTTCACGACCAACAAGCTGCGCACCGCGCTGACCATGCTGGGCATCGTCATCGGCGTCTGCGCGGTGATCGCGCTGATGGCGGCGGGCCAGGGCGCGCAGGCCGGCGTCACGTCGCAGGTGAAAGGGCTCGGCTCGAACCTGTTGTTCGTTACATCCACTTCGTCCTCATCGTCGGGAACCGGCGGCGTGCGCAACCAGCAGAGCCTCACGCTAACCACACAAGACGAGGCCGCCATCAACGATCCGTCGCAGATGCCCGCCGTGGAAGCCGCCGTCGCGCAGTTCGGCGGATCGACCGGGAACACGACCACGACCGCCATGACCGAGCAACTGATCGGAAACGGCCGCAACACCACCGCGACACTGGCCGCGTCTGAACCGGCGTATCAGCAGATCCGGAACGTCACGCTGGCGGCAGGCGACTTCTTCACCGAGGACGACATGACACGCAAGACGCTGAGCGTCGTCCTCGGCGCGCAGGTGGCGCAGGACCTGTTCGACACGCCCGACGCCGCGATCGGACAGGCCGTGCGCGTCAGCTTCGGGCCGTTCCAGCTCAACCTCACCGTCGTGGGCGTCGCCGCGCGGCGCGGCGGCAGCAGCGGTGACGACACCAGCGCGATCATGCCGCTGACGACGTTCCAGGCGAAGGTGCCCTTCGGCCGCAACGCGACCGGCCGCTCCAACGTCCAGGCGATCGTCGTGAAGGTGAAGGACGGCCAGGACATGACCAAGGCGAAGGCCGACCTCACTACGTTGCTCGCGGCGCGCCACGGCACGCAGGACTTCCAGGTCAACTCGCAGGACGACCTGCTCTCCACGTCGAAGAAAGTGACCCGCACGCTGACGATCCTGCTCGGCGCGATCGCCGGCATCTCACTCGTCGTCGGCGGCATCGGCATCATGAACATCATGCTGGTCTCTGTGACCGAGCGCACACGCGAGATCGGCATCCGCAAGGCCGTCGGTGCCAACCGCGAAAACATCCTGCTGCAGTTCGTCTGCGAGGCCGTGATCGTCACGCTGGCGGGCGGCATCGTCGGCGTCGTGCTGGGCGTCGGCGCGGCGCGGCTGGCGAACGGCCAGGACTTCGGCACCGGCACCACGGTCAACACCGTCGTCTCGCTGTCGAGCGTCGTCGTCGCCTTCGCCGTCTCCGTGATCATCGGCCTCTTCTTCGGCATCTACCCCGCGTGGCGCGCCTCCCAGCTCGACCCGATCGAGGCCCTCCGCTCCGACTGACGCGCGCGACGCCAGCGATAACAGCCAACAGACGACCGACAGCGGAGGGGTGACAGCGCGCAGCGTTCTGTTGTCTGTTGTCTGTTGTCTGTTGTCTGTTGTCTGTTGTCTGTTGTACGCTCGCCCGCATGGCGAAGACCGACAAGACCCACGCCATGCGCGTGCTCGAGGCGAAAGGCATCGCGTACCGCGCCACGGCGTACGACACGTCCGGCGCCTTCCACTCGGGCGAAGAGGCGGCGGCGCTCGTCGGCGCGGATGCGGACGCGGTGTACAAGACGCTGGTGGTGCTGCGCGACGGCCAGCCGCGCGCGAAGCCGCTGCTGGTGATGGTGCCCGCGCCCGCACAGCTCGACCTGAAGCTGCTGGCCCAGGCGACGGGCGACAAGAAGCTGCGGATGGCGACGCAGCGCGAGGCGGAGCAGTTGACCGGCATGCTGGCGGGCGGCATCTCGGCGCTGGGACTGCGCAAGCCCGGCTTCGAGATCCTGATCGACGATCGCGCGCAAACGCTGCCCGAGATCCACATCAGCGCCGGCGTGCGCGGCGTCGAGGTGGCGCTGTCCGTGGCGGACCTGGCGGCCGTGACCGGGATGCGCTTCGTGCGCGCGGCGGCGTAGGCGCGGCGCGGCGCGCAACAGGCAACAGAGGGTGGACGGCGAACCGCTAACAGAGGAGTCCGGACTTATGGATCCGATCCAGTTGAGCAAGGCGCGTTGCCGCGCACTCGTCGTCTCGTGTTCCGACTTTCGGTTCATCTCGGCGCAGCGTCAGATTCGGCTCGACCTGGGGCTCGAGAACGCCTACGACCTGCTGGCGCGGCCGGGTGGCGTCTTCTCGCTCGTCCGTTCGACGAGCAAGATCGCCCGCCGGTCGATGCTGGAAGAGATTCATCTGCTGCGCTCGCTGCATCACTTCCAGAGCATCCTGCTGATGAACCACGTAACCTGCGGCGCCTACTGGAACCTTGCCCGTGGCAAACGCGAGATACAGATGCACCACGAGGACCTCTTGCGCGCGAAGGCCATGCTGGAGGAGCTCTACCGGGGCGTGCGCGTCACCGCCTACCTTTCCACCATCGTCGACGACAGCGTGAAGGTCGTGCCCGTGGAAGCTGTGTCCACCGATCGACCCGGGCGCGGCTAGTCCGCCGCGGCGTTGATGCGCGGGTTCAGCCGCTCGATGCGGTCGATCGCGTGCCGCACAAGCTCGACGGGCGAGACTTCGCGCGCGCGCACCAGCGCCGCCTGCGCCGTCGCGTCGAGCCGCCAGAGGTCGTCGTGCGCCATGCGGCGAGCGTACTACGCGCCGCCGCATGACTGAGTGGTGCGGATGGACTATCTTCGCTGCGCGAGAACCGAGAACCCCGCAAGAACCGGGAACTTAGAACTTGGAACCTGATGGAGGCGGCTGCCGTTCGTCGCGTCGCCCGGTAAGCTGCGGGCGACGCGAGAGCGAAATGGACGGCGGACTGATGACGGAACTGATCCTGCATTTCGTACGGCACGGCGAGACGCCGGGGAACGCCGAGCGGCGCTTCCAGACGCCCGACGTGCCGCTCAGTGAGACGGGCCGCGCGCAGGCGGCAGCCGTCGCCGCGACGCTGCTGGAGACGACGCGCGCCGAAGCGATCCTGGCGAGCGATTACGCGCGCACGATGGAGACCGCCGCCGCGATCAGCGCGCGGCTGGGGCTGCCGGTCGTCGAGGAGCCGGCGTTGCGCGAGCGGAACTTCGGCATCGCGCGCGGGCGACTGTACTCGGAGTTCGCCGACGAGAAGATGGCACTCTGGCGCGCGCCGCACTACCGCATCGAGCAGGGCGAGAGCTGGGCGGACGTGTACGAGCGGATGCGGCGCTTCCTGGAAGCGCTGCACAGCGCGCCGCCCGCGCGCGAGTTGATCCTGGTCTCGCACGGCGGCGCGATGAGCGTCGCGCTCACGTACCTCGCGGGAACGCCGATCGACGACTTCGAGATCATGCAGCTGGAGAACTGCGCCGTGCGAACGGTGGTGTTGGCGGTGGGCGGGTAGCGACTCCCTCACCCCCGGCCTCTCCGACAAGGGGAGAGGGGGGGCACGGTGCATCACCCCTGCGGGAGTAGCCGCCATCGACTAGCTGGCGCGGCGTTCGGCGTGGCAGAGATCGATCGGCGTCGCGATGCCCTTCTTGACGACGGAGCCGAGCCGCTTGAACGCAACATGCACGCCACCCGGCGGCCAACCAGCACGACGTACCGCCGGCGGCCAGTTGCCCGTGCGATCCATGCTACGATCCGCCGATGAAGCTTGCGGCCCCGTTCGCGCTGCTGTTCGTCGTGCTCGTCGCGCTGTTTCCCACGACGGGGTTCTACGACCTCTACCTGCTGCCATGGCAGACGCGCTCGATCTTCCTGCAGGACGCTAACTTCTGGCACGCGATGCGAGACGACCCGAGCGCGTATTTGCCGTTTACCCACTTCTCGGCGCTGCCCTACGGCCCCCTGTTCTATTACCCAACGGGAATCTGGATACGGACGCTGGATGCCGTGCACGTCATCGACATGCGCGGCTGGACCAATCTGGGCGGCGCGGCGGGATCGCTCCGCTACACGGCGCTGCTGAAGGTCCCGAATCTTCTGGTGTACGCGGCCATCGCGGCAGTACTGCTGGGCATGTTCCCCGGCCGCGGCGGCGTCGACGCGATGCTGCTTTGGCTGCTGAACCCGGCAGTCATCCTTGTATCGTTCGTGATGGGTCAGAACGACGGATGGAGCATGCTCACTGTGCTCGCCGCTCTGCTGCTGGCGCGAGGAGCGCTCGGCGGACAGCGCGACGTCCGCGTCGGCCCTCTGCGCGTTCCGGCCGCGGCGCTCGCGATGTGCCTGCTCGGCGCGGGCGGCGCCATCAAGCTGCATCCGCTGCTGTTCGTTGCGCCGTTCGCGCTCGTGCTCGGCCGCTCGTGGCCGGAACGGCTAGGTCTGGCGGCCACCGCGGGCGCGACGTTCGCAGCGTGTATCGCGCCGTTCGTCAGTGACCCGTTCTTCCGCGATCAGGCGCTCTTCAACCCGCAGGGGCAAGACATCCTGCGATACAAGATCGGCCCCCTGGCACTCTTCTACCCGGCGTATGCGGCGGCGCTGCTGCCGCTGGCGCGGCGCGATCGTCCATGGCTGGCGTTGCTTTGCTCGGTCGCGACCGTACACCTCGTCGTCTTCGCGCTGACGGACTGGCCACCCGAGCGTGCCGCATGGTTCATCGGCGTGCTGGCGCCCGCCGCGGTGCTGCATCGCGCGGCGCTGGCGACGTACGTGCTCGTAACGCTGCAGGTGCTGCTGCACGCCATGACGCTTGGCGGCGCGCTCGGCGCGGACGCGTTCTCCGTGCTCTCGCCTCGCCTCGCGAACGGGCCGGGGCTCGACGCCGCGATCGACCGTGTGTCGAACTTCGACGCGGTCCAGGCGGTGGCGCTGGGCGTCGCGGCCCCCGCGTGGTGCGCGGCCGTGGCGGGGCTGATGTTCGTCCGACAGGAGCGGCCGCGTCCGATCCCGGTGGCGCTGCCTGCTGCGATGCTGCTGTTGCTTCCGCTCTGGTTTGCCGCGTCGCTGGCATACACCAGCGGCGGTGTAACCTCCGACGCGTTGGTGGGCGACCGCGGCGTCGTCGATGGACCCGCGGACGTGCAGCAACTCGTCCTGGCCGCCGGCGACGGCCTGTCGGCGGTCGAAGTGCGCTACGACGCGGGCGCCGCGCCACAACCGCTGGATGCCACACTTGATCCGGGCGACGGCTCAGCACCGCGCGTCATACGCGCCCTGCCCTCCGCGCGGCCGCGCTGGCTGAAGCTTGGCTTCGACACGATCCCGGCATCGAGCCGCAAGGTGTATGTGCTCACGCTGCACCTGCCCGCGGGCGCGAAGCTCGGCACCGTGCGTATGACGGGGCAGCTCGTCCCGGCGCGCATCGGTGGCACGCCATCGCCGGACCGTCTTGTCGACCTGCGCCAGCATTACGATCGGAACTGGACGGCCGTCTGGCGCGACGTACAGCGGTCGGTCCGCGGCGAAGCGGGCGTGTGGCTCGCGACCGCCGTAATGATGGCGGTGCCGCTCGGCTTGCTCTGGCGAGCCGCCGAGCGTGCGATGCGCGGTGGCGAAACGAATGCTCCGGTAGCCGCCGCCGACTAGCTGGCGCGGCGTTCGGCGCGGTAGAGGTCGATCGGCGTAGGGATGCCCTTCATGACGACGGGGCCGAGACGTTTGAACGCGACGTCCGGCACGCCGCCGTCGGCGCTCATCACGGTCGCGGCGGACGCCAGCACCTCGCCGGAGTCCGCCAGGTTCACGATGCGTGATGCCACGTTCACGTCGTGGCCCAGCAGGTCGTCGCCGCGGCGCGTCTGCTGGCCGGAATGCAGCCCGATGCGCACCCACAGCGGCGCTTCCATCGAGGACGACTCTTCTTCGAACCGCTCCTGCAGGCGGAGCCCCGTCTCGATCGCGTCGCACGGGTCGGCGAACCAGATCATCAGCCCGTCACCCAGCTCCTTGACGATGCGCGCGTCGCCGCCCAGCTCCTCGCGCACGATACGCTCCTGCGCGGCGAGCAGCGCGATCGCCTCTTCGTCGCCGCGCAGCGCGTTGAACTCGGTGAAGCCGACGATGTCCGTGAACATCACCGTGCCCTTCACGACGGCGGGCGGGCCGGCGATCATCCCGGCACCACTTCGATCGAGCCGGAGACGGACATCGCCTCGATCAGCACGTCGCTGCCCTCCGGGCAGGCGCAGCGCACGCGGCCGGAGATCGTCCGGAAGCGGGTCTGCGGCTCCACGTCCGCGGGCAGCTCGATGTGTACCTTGCCCGACACCGTCTTCACGGCGATCGCGCCCTCGCCGCCGCACGCGGCGTCGATCGAGCCGCTGACCGAGCGCGCCTTCAGCGATCCATCGACGTGCGCCAGCTTGATCGACCCGGACATCGTGCCGGCCGACGCCGCGCCGACCGAGCCGGCCGTCACGCTGCCGCTGCCGCTGTTCAGCCGGCAGCGTCCGCGGCACGCCGCCAGCGTCAGCGAGCCGGAAACGCTGCGCAGGTCCGCTTCGTCCGTACGGTCCACCTCGATTTTGCCGTTCATCGTGGTGACGGAGACGATGCCAAACTCGCCCTCCATGTGCACGGCGCCGGACTGCGTGCCGATCGTGACGTCGGTGCCGATGGGGCAGCGGACGGTGAAGCTCTTATGGCCGTGTCCGTTGCGGACGCGCAGGGTGGCGCCGCCGTCGTCGAACAACGACTCGATCTTGTCGCCCTCCGCCTCCACGTCATCGCGCGGCTCGGCGAAGACCTCGACCCTGCCGGAGCGCGACTGCAGGCGCAGGGTGACGGCGACGGGTAGTTCGAAGCGGTGGACGCCCATGGTATGTCCTTCCCGGGTGGTGGACGCCATTGTCGCGCGATCCGCTCGGCCGGCTCAAGCCGGGAGTGTTGCGGAAATCGCAATCCGGGCGGCGCGAGGCGCGCCGTCAGTCCTTCTTGCGCAGCTGCGGGAACAGGATCACCTCGCGGATCGTCTCGTTCCCCGTCAACAGCATCACCAGCCGGTCGATGCCCATGCCCATGCCACCGGTCGGCGGCATGCCGTGCTCCAGCGCGACGAGGTAGTCCTCGTCCAGCGTCTCGACCTCTTCGAGGCCGGCGGCGGCGAGGCGCGCTTGCGTCTCGAAGCGCTCACGCTGGTCGACCGGGTCGTTCAGCTCCGTGTAGGCGTTGGCCATCTCGAAACCGGCGCAGAAGAGCTCGAACCGCTCGACCAGGCCGGGCGCGCCGGGCTTGTTCTTCGCCAACGGCGAGATCTCCTTCGGATAGTCCATCAGGAAGGTCGGCTGGATCAGCTTCGGCTCGACGTAGTGGGAGACCACCTCGTCGAGCAGCTTGCTCCACGACCAGCCGGGATCCACGTCGAAACTACGACGCTGCAGCTCTTCCAGCAACTTCTCGCGCGTGCGCAGCTCCTCGAAGTCGATGCCCGCGTGCTCGATCAGCGCCTCGTGCATCGTCACACGGCGCCACGGCGGCGCGAGATCCAGCGTGTGTTCGCCGTACTGCACCATCGTCGTGCCCAGCACCTGCTGCGCCACCGACGACACCATCTCCTCGATCAGCCGTGCGATGTCGTGGTAGTCGGCGTACGCCTGGTAGATCTCGATCATCGTGAACTCGGGGTTGTACTTCCAGCTGAGCCCCTCGTTGCGGAAGATGCGGCCCATCTCATACACGCGGTCGAAGCCGCCGACGACCAGCCGCTTCAGGTGCAACTCCAGCGAGATGCGTAGGAAGAAGTCCTGGTCCAGCGCCCGGAAGTGCGTCACGAACGGCGTCGCCGCCGCGCCGCCCGCCTCCGGTTGCAGCACCGGCGTCTCCACCTCCATGAAGCCGCGATCGTCCAGATAGCGGCGGATGCCCGCCACGACCGCGGCGCGCGTCCGGAAGATCTCGCGCGCGTCGGCGTTCGCCATGAGATCGAGGTAGCGTTGTCGGTAGCGGATCTCGACGTCCTCGACGCCGTGGTACTTCTCCGGCGGCGGGCGCAGCGACTTCGCCAGCACGGCGTACTCGCGCGCTTCGACGGTGATCTCCTGCGTGCGCGTGCGGAAGAGCGGGCCGGTGATACCCAGGAAGTCGCCCAGGTCGAGATCGGCCAGGCCGGCGTAGGCGTCGGCGCCGATGATGTCCTTCTTGACGTAGCACTGGATGCGCCCCGCTCCGTCGCGCAGATCCAGGAACGCCGCCTTGCCCATGTCGCGCAGCGCGGTGATGCGGCCGGTGACGCTGACCGCTGGCGCGTCGCCCTGCGCCCCGGCGGCCTCCCACGCCTCGAACGCGGCGACGGCGTCCGTCGAGGCGTGCGTGCGCGCGACGCGCGGGGGGTACGGATCGATGCCGCGCGCGCGCAGACGCGCGAGCTTCTCGTGCCGCGACTGGATCAGTTCGTCTTCACCGGGCATGGGGGTAGGTTACAGCGAAGTATGGAGCAGGGAGTAGGGACTGGTCGCTGTTCCCTGGTGATTCGCGACCAGCTGACTCGCTGACCGGCTGACTGTCAGCTGATCTTCGTGATCTTCATGGTGACGACGCCCTTGGGCACGTTCACCTGCACCTCGTCGTTCAGCTTCTTGCCCATCAGCGCCCGGCCGACCGGCGACTCGTTGCTGATCTTGCCCTCGCGAGGATCCGCCTCGGCCGGGCCGACGATCACGTACTCCTGCGCCTTGCCCTCGCTGGTCTTCACCTTCACGTGGCTGCCGAGGATGACCATCTTCGACTTGTGCGCGCCGTCTTCGTCGATGATCGCGGCGTTCTGGATCAGGCTCTGGAGCTGCTGGATGCGGCCCTCCACCATCGCCTGTTCGTTCTTGGCGTCCTCGTACTCGGCGTTGTTCTGGGTGCTCGCCAGCTCTTTCGCCTGGTGGATCTTGTTGGCCACCTCGCGGCGGCGCACCGTCTCCAGGTACTGGAGTTCTTCTTCTATCTTCGCAAGACCGTCACGGGTGATCGGCTGGGCCTTCTCTACCATGTGCGTCCTCCCGATGCCGTGGCGCCGGGCGCGAGTCGCGCCTGCAAGTGCCTGTGCCGCGTTATGTCTGGCTCGTTCAGTGTCGGCGGGGCGGCAGGCCGCCCGCAGGATGGGTTCCGGTTGTGAAAAAAAGAACTGAGGCACCGGGCCGCCTCAGTCGTGAAGTTCGCGCCGAGTATAGCCATGCGCGCGTACACCTGTAAAGATGCCGGTACGACAAACCTGTTACAACGTCGCGCTGAACGCCGTAGCCGCCGGGGCGCTCTGGTAGAATGGCGGCGCTCCCGCGCGGCCTCGCGGCCTCATGGTAAGCGGCGATTTGCCCTACCGTAGCGCGAGGGCGACACTGCCTGAGACGGAGCGCCGGGCGCCCCGGCGGCCACACCCACGACCAAGCACCTGGAGGTATCCGTCGCCTCCGCCGCAGCGGAAGCGCGATTGCCCATGGCGAGCGAGCAACGGGGTCCTTTCGACCGGATCCTTAAGACCAACGCCGGTGACGAGCCCGGCCAGCCCGACCGCGCTCCCATCTACATCGTGGGCACGATCGTCGGCCTGGCGCTGTTGCTGCTCGTCCTGTTACTGCCACCGGTGTCGATCCTGAGCCGCGGCGGCGGCGGCAACTCCGATATCCCCAGCGGCCCCGGCAACGCCGATACCTATACCTCCACCGTGCGCAGCGGCATCCCGAAGTTGCCGGCCGGCCTCAGCGCCGCCTCGGCCATGTTCGACCTCGCGGCGCCGGTGGACCAGCGCGGCGCGTCGCGCATCACGATCCCGTTGAAGGAGAAGCAGACCGACCAGCGCAACCTGGCGCTGTACTCGTACGTCAGCGGGAAATGGCAGCGTCTGGCCGACGTGACGCTCGTCTCCAACGGCACCGCCGCGCGCGCGAGCGTCAGCTCGCTGCCGGGCAACGTCGCCGTGCTGCGCCGCAGCCACGCGACGATGCAGGTGGCCGGGTCGATCCCCGCCGGAACGACGCTGGACCCGCAGGCGGAGCCGGTGATCACGACGCTCCACCCGATCGTCTTCATCCCGGTCAACGACGCCACGATCGTCGGCCTGCCGCCCGCCGTGCCGCCCGCGGGCTACCGCGTCGTTCCGGCCATCGTGGCGCCCAACCCGGAGACGATCGATACGCTGCTGCGTTCCAGCGACCTGACGAACAAACACGCCGCGAACATCGCCGCGGAGGTGAAGAAGGGCAATTTCGCGGGCATCGACGTGGACTACCGCAACGTCAACCCGACGCTGAAGGACCGCTTCAGCGCGTTCGTCACAACGCTGGCGAAGGCGCTGCACGAAGACGGCCGGACGCTGACGCTGACGCTGCCGCTGCCGGCGAACGACAACGGCACCGTGAACTCGGGCGCGTACGACTGGGAGACGCTGGGCAAGCAGGCAGATACGATCGAGCTGGCCGGCGAACTGGATCAGGAGCTGTACTTCCAGAACACCGAGGCCGCGCTCACGTACATCACGGACAAGGTAGACCGCACCAAGGTGCTGCTCAGCATCAGCTCGCTGAGCATCGAGCGCGGCGGCGACGGCCTGAAGACGATGTCGCTGGACAACGCGCTCGCACGCGCCAGCACCGTCGCGCTGAAGTCCACCGGCGAGATCACCACCGGCGCGCAGGTGCAACTCGTCGCGAAGAACGTCGCGCCGGGCGAGGGTGCCAGCGGCCTGCACTGGGACGACCAGTCGCGCTCCGTGACGTTCAGCTACCCCGGCCTCGGCGGCAAGCGCACCGTCTGGATCGCCAACCAATTCAGTGCGGCCTTCCGGCTCGAGTTGGCGCAGCGCTTCGGCCTCGGCGGCGTCGCGATCAGCGACGTCTCGACCGAGGACGGCGGCGCGGACGTATGGGCGCCGGTGCAGCAGCTTTCGGACGCGGGCAGCCTGACGCTGGTCCGCCCCAACGGCGCACTGCTACAGCCCGCCTGGTCCGCCGCCGACGGCACGTTGGACCCGCAGGCCGGCGACACGACAACCTGGACGGCGCCCGCCAAGGCCGGCACGTACCAGGTCCTGCTCGTGGTCAGTGACGGCGTCATCCGCGCCGGTCAGCAGCTCTCTCTCGACGTCGTAGACAAGCCACAGTAGCGAGCACGTTGCCCGCGGGCGTAGCGCACGCACACGGCCCGCTCCGGTATGGTGCATGCCTTGACAGGAATATGCTCAATAGGCTATATACAGGGCATGCCCACAACGTTCGACGTCGTAGCCGAGCCGCACCGCCGCCGCATCCTGGACGCCCTGCGCGGCGGCGAGCACTCTGTCGGCGAGCTGGTCAACGGGCTCGGCCTCAGCCAGCCCGCCGTCTCCAAGCACCTGCGCGTCCTGCGCGAGGCGGGCCTCGTCGCTGTGCGCGTGGACGCGCAGCACCGCCAGTACCGCCTGCGCCCGGCGCCGCTCGCCGAGCTGGACGCCTGGCTGGCACCCTACCGCGCATTCTGGGCGGGGCGCCTCGACGCGCTGGAACGGCATCTCGACAAGGAGGAGTGACCATGGACGAGGGGACGATCCTGCAGATCGGAAGCGGTCACGCGCTGCGTTTCGAGCGCCATCTGCCGCATCCGATCGAGAAGGTGTGGGCGGCGCTGACCGACCCCGCGCAGTTCGCGCAGTGGCTGGCCTCCGGCGAGATCGACCTGCGCGCGGGCGGGCGCGCGCGCCTGCGACACGCCGACGGCACGTCGATGGTCGATGGCCGGGTCACCGCCGCCGAGCCGCCCCGCCTGATCGAGTACCACTGGGCGACGCAGGACGGCGACGGCGGCCCCGTGCGCTGGGAGCTGTTCGAGGAGGACGGCGGCACGCGCCTCGTCTTCACGCACATGCTCGCCGACCCGCTCGCCTACCTGCTCGCGCTGGCCGGCTGGCACACGATCCTCGACTCGCTGGCATTCTGGTTCGCGGGCGGAGCGCCGGCGGGCCGGCCGACGTGGGAGCAGCTCCACGACGGCTACACGCGCCGCTATGCGAAGATCACGCGGATCGACGACGCGAAGGTGCGCGAGACGGCGAACGGCATCGAGGTGCGCTTCGAGCGCTACCTCAACCACCCGGTCGAAAAGGTGTGGGCCGCGCTCACCGACCCGACCCGTCTCGCGGAGTGGCTGGCGCCCGGCGAGGTCGAGCTGTGCGCGGGCGGCCGCATTCACCTGCGGTTCGAAAACACCGGCGACGCGCTCGACGGCGAGATCCTGGCGGTCGCAGCGCCGACGCTGTTGGAGTACACATGGCACGGCGCGGGCGAAGGGAGCGTGCGGTGGGAGCTCTCGGAGTACGCCATCGGCACGCGCCTGGTTCTGACGCACACGCTGCCGTCCTCCGCACCGCGAGAGTCGTACCTGGCGGGCTGGCACACGCACCTGGAGCTGCTCGGCTCCACGCTGGAGGGGCGTCCGCTGCCATGGCCCTGGGAGCGCTGGCAGGAGCTACGCGACTACTACCTCGGTCTCGCCGCACCGCGCTGACGCCCCCCACGCGCCGTGCCGGCGTGGCATCATGCGGGCATGCGAAACGGCCGGGCACGATGCGGGTGATCGCGGGGAGCGCGCGCGGGCGCACGATCAAGGGGCCGCCGCGCGTCCGGGCGTCCGGCAAGCCCGGCATCCGGCCCACGTCCGACATGGTCCGCGGCGCCATCTTCGACATGCTCGACGCCCTCGGCGCGGACTACGGCCGCGTCCTCGACGTCTACGCCGGCACCGGCGCGCTCGGCATCGAGGCGCTGAGCCGGGGCGACGGTTCGGCGGACTTCGTCGAGAACGACGCGGAGGCGGCGCGGATCGTGGCGGCGAACCTGGCGCTGCTCGGCCTCGAATCTCGCGGGCAGGTGCACCGCTTGACAGCGGAGCGCGCCCCGGAGCGGCTTTCCGGCCCGTACACCCTCGTCCTCGCCGACCCGCCATATTACGATGAGGGCGCCCTGGCGGCGGTGCAGGCGATCGCCGCCTCGCCGCTGGTGGACGGGCGGACGGTGTTCGTGTATGAACACCCCCGGAGGACCGAACCGCCGCCGTCGCTCGGGCCCCTGCCGCTCTACCGGTCGCGGCGGCACGGCGACACCGTGGTATCCATCTACGCGGAGGAGGAACCCTCGTGACGATCGCCATGTTCCCGGGACGCTTCGATCCGGTCACCAACGGCCACCGCGACATCGCGCGCCGCGCCGCCCGCATGTTCGAGCATGTGATCGTCGCCGTCGCCGACCTGAAGGCGAACTACCTCTTCAGCACGCGCGAGCGGGTCGCCCTGCTCCGCGAGGCCGTCGCCGACATGCCGAACATCGAGGTGAAGCCGTACTCCGGCCTGACGGTGGAGTTCGCGCGCTCGGAAGGTGCGACGGTGATGGTGCGCAGCATGCGCGCCGTGACCGACTTCGAGGCCGAGTTCGACATGGCGCTGATGAACAAGAAGATGGCGCCGGGCATCGAATCGGTCTACCTGATGGCCAGCCTGGAGCACCTGTTCATCAGCGGCACGCGTATCCGCGAGGTGTCGGGACTGGGGTATGATGTGAGCGACCTGGTGCCGCCCCACGTCTGGGCGGCGCTCCAGAAGAAGTACGCGGAGCGCGGCTAGCGCGGTCGCACCGGACAGGCACGCAGGGAGGTGCGCCACATGGACTCGCTACACCTGATCGACCGGCTCGAGGAGATGGTCGCCGAAGGGCGCCGGATGCCGATCGGCGCGGGCGTGGTGGTGGACCGCCGCCGCCTGCTGGACATGGTGGACCAGATGCGCGCCGCGCTGCCGAACGAGATCAAGGAGGCGGAGGACATCCTGCGCCGCCGCGACGAGATCCTGCAGCGGGCGGACGAAGAAGCGAAGATCAAGCTCCGCCGCGCGCAGGAGCAGGTCGACGACATCCTGGACAACGAATCGATCGTCAAGGCCGCGCAGGCGCGCGCCGAGATGCTGGTGCGCGAGGCCGAGGCGCGCGGCGACCGGATGCTGCTCGACACCGAGAACCAGGCGCGGTCGCGGCTGGCCGAGGCGGAGAAGCTGGCGAACGAGCAGATGGACGAGGCCGACCGCTACGCCGCCGAGATGCTCCGCCGGCTCGACGAGCAGCTGCAGGTCTTCGCGAAGAACGTGCGTACGGCGCTCGACTCGCTCGAGACGCGACCGGTGACCGCTGCGGCGGAGTAGCGTTCGCCGCTAGTAGCGCGCGTAGCGCTCCTCCAACATGCGCAGCAGCATGGGCCGCTCCTCTTCGATCCCTTCGGTCAGGCGCTCCACCACGCGCACGAACAGCCAGCGCTCCACCAGCGCCATGTCCTGCGGCCGCACCCGGCGGTACGCCCGCAGGTACGCCGCCCGCACGATCCTCCGCGCAACGCGCGCACCCACGCGCACGACGAGCGGCGTGCCCGGCGGCAGCGCGCCGCCGCCGAGCAGCAGCAGCGTGCGCGCAACGTCGGCGTGCGGGTCGCCGCGCGTCGCGTTCGGCCAGTCGATCACGACGGGCCCGCGCGACGACAGAAGGATGTTGCCCGGATGGAAGTCGCCGTGCAGCAGCGCGCCGCCATCGGGCATGTCCGCGACCGCGCGCGATGCGGCGGCAGCGATGTGTTGCGGCAGATGCGGCAGTACCGCCGCCGCGTGCAGGCCGATCGAGTCCCGCGCCGACATGAGTTCCGGCGGCGCCGCGGCAGCGTGCAGGCGCGCGTGCTGGTCGCCGCAGATCAGGCCGATCTTCCACACCTGCCACGGCTTGCCGGCGAGCAGGGTCAGCAGGTCCGGGCCGTCGACCCGCTCCATGATCAGCCCGTGACGGCCGTCGATCACCGTCTCGCCGAGGATCGCCGGCACCGATGGCACGACCGCGCGCGCCGCGATCATCCCACGGCGCTCGTTGTCCAGCGACGCGCTGCTGCGGGCGTCGCGGAACAGGCGCAGCACGGCGCCGTCTTCCCACGCGTAGATCTCGGCCTCGCGTCCTTCGGCGATGAGCGTGAGGCCGTGCGTCGTCGTCATGCCGACATCATGGCGGACGCCGCGCGAACGATGCCAGCGGACGGGGGTGCAGTTTTCGCAGGCTGACGGGCTCAGGCCGTACGCGCGGCTACGGCCAGAGCGAACTCCAGCCGCCGCTCGTCGCGGCCTCGACGTAGAGGCCGGCGGAGTACAACGAGCGGCGGGCACGGCCCCCCGTACGGCGTCGCTGCGGAAGGCGGCGCTCCACGTCGTCAACGCGCATCTGCAATGTGCGCACCTGGGTACCGAGCGTCCGCACCTGCGTGCGCAGCTGCCGCGTCTCGGCTCCCCGCGGCGTCGCGCCGACCTGCCGCTCCAGCGCCTCGATGCGCCGTGTGACTTCGCGCAGGGCGGCGGGGTCGGTCGCGGGTGCGGCAGGCGCGACGGCACGGGCGGGCGGCGGTGCGGCGGCGGCAGGTCGGACGGGTGCCGGCGCCGGCGCGGCGGCCTGTGCGGGCGGCGGTGCGGCGGCCTGCACCACGACGGGCGACGCGGCCGCCGGCGCGGGCGACGCTGGAGCCTCGGAGGCGGCGCGCGGCATGATCGGCAGCGCAGGCGGCTCCGGCTCGGCCGCGGCGGCGATGATCATCGGCGGCGCTTCCGGCTCGGGCGCCGGCGCAGCCGCGGCGGCCGGCGGCGGCGCCGCGGCCACTTTCGACATCATCGCGTCGATCTCTGATTGCGAGAGGACGGAATCGCTCACACGTCCACCTCAACGATGATCTTCTTCTGGTGATCCGGGGCGCTCAGGTCCAGGTCGAACGGCTCCCTGACGGGCACGCCGTTGATCGTCAGCACCCGCACGACCGGCCGGGCGACGTGACCCGGATTCGGGGCGGAGACCACGCCGCCCTCGCCGCTGCTCAACACCACGGTGATGCCGGCGGGGTACTGCGGTATCTGCCGTGCGAAGATCTTCACCAGCTCCGGGTCGAACAGCTCGCCGGAGTAGGCGATGATGAACTCGATTGCCTCGTGTGGGCGCAGCGCCTTGCGGTACGGCCGGCGCGAGCGCAGCGAGATGTACGTGTCCGCGATGCCGAGGATGCGCGCGTAGAGCGAGATCTCGTGCCCCTTCAGGCCGTTGGGGTAGCCCTTGCCGTCCCAGCGCTCGTGGTGCTGCGCGATCGCCTCGATCGCGTCCTTCTGCAGGCCGGACGACTTCAGCATCTCGATACTGAGCTGGGGGTGCTTCTTCACCAACTCCCACTCGTCCTTCTCCAGCGGCCGCGGCTGTTCGAGCAGCCCGGGGCGCAGCGACATGTAGCCGATGTTCATCAGCGCCGCGGCGATGCCGAGCGTGAGCAGCTCGAGCTTCTCCGCGCCCGCGAGCCGCCCCAGCACCATCGCCAGCTCGGCGACCTTCACGGGGTGGATGTACTGGTACCCCTGGAGCGAGTAGGTACCGGAGATGTCCGCCTCGCCCATCAGGGTCGGGTACAGACAGCTCACCAGCTTGTTCATGGGCGGCACGAGGCCCATCAGGCCGCCCTTCTGGATGCCCGAGGTCACGCCCTGGTTCATCACCATCAGGATGTTGAGCGCCTGCGAAGCTTTCGCTTCGAGGTCGGCGGCGAACAGGGTGCCGACGACGATGTCCTCGGTGCGGGAGTCCTCGACCAGGATCTCCGCGGAGCACGAGCGCGCAAGCAGCGGCAGCTTCTCCTCGGTGAGGGTTTCGCCCTGCGTCAGCACGGGCATCCCCTTCACGTCGTAGATCGTGGACCGAAGAATCATCCCAACGCGAGCGTTGGCGGCCGGCACGCGTCGCACGTTACATCTCTCCTGTGGTCACGCCGTGCGGCGCAGCTGCGCCGCCTCGGTGGTACGCCGATAGAAGTTGCCGCCCAGGCGCTCGTAGCCCAGGCTGTCCGTGCCGAGCAGCGCCTCGGTGCCGCCGACGAACAGCACGCCTCCCGGGCGCAGCGACGCCCGGAAGCGCTCGAAGAGCCCGCGCTTCGTCTCGTCGGAGAAGTAGATCATCACGTTGCGGCAGACGATCAGGTCGAGGTTCGGCTCGAAGCGATCGGACAGCAGGTTCACCTCGCGGAAGTCGATGCGCCGGCGCAGCGTGTCGACGACCGTGTGGTGATCACCATCGCGCGTGAAGAACGACTCCAACCGCTGCTTCGAGACGTTGCGCACGTCTTGCTGCACGTACGGCCCGCCGGCCTTGGCCCGCGCCAGCACGACCCGGTCGATATCGCTGGCCATGATCGTGGCGCGGTGCCCGGCGTTCAGTTCGTGCAGGATCATGGCGATCGAGTACGGCTCCTCGCCGTGGGAGCAGGCGCTGCTCCAGATGCGGATCTTCTGGTTGCCCGCAAGGATCTCGGGCATGATCTGGTTCTGCAACCGCTCGAACTGCTGCGGGTCCCGGAAGAACTCCGACACGTTGATCGTCAGCATGTCTCGCAGCGCGTCCAGCGCCTCCTGGTCCTTCGGCAGATCGCGGCAGAACTCCGCCACGCTGTTGGGCGCGCGCCGGGAGACGAACGTCTCGAGCCGGCGGCGCATCTGCGCCGTCTTGTACGCGTCGATGTCGATCGACAGCAGCTCCTTGATGCGCCGCTTCAGCAGTCCGTAATCGGCGTCGTTCATACCGCTCGCTCCAACCTTCCGGCGCGCGCACGACACGCGTGCACGATCGCACCGGCCACGTTGTCCAGCGGGGCCACATGGTCCACGTATCCCGCTTCGGCCACGCTGCGCGGCATGCCGTAGACCACGCAGGTCGATTCGTCTTCGGCGATCACTTCGCCGCCGGCTTCCTTGATCAGCCCGGCGCCGCGCGTGCCGTCCTTGCCCATGCCGGTCAGCACCACGCCGACCGTCGCCGCGCCGTAGACGGCCGCGGCGGACTCCATCAGCACGTTCACCGCGGGGCGCACGCCGCACTCCGACGGCGTCTGCGTCAACTCGATCAGGCCGCCCTTGTGCACGGCCATGTGGAACCCGCCGGGCGCGATCAGCACCGTGCCGCGTTCCACGCGAGAACCCGGCCTGGCTTCCTTCACGGGCAGCGGGCCCAGTTCGTTCATCCGCTCGGCCAACGCGCGTGTGAACCCGGGCGGCATGTGCTGCACGATCAGCACCGGCACGCTCAGGTCCGCCGGCAGCGCCGTCAGCACGGCGCGCAGCGCCTGCGGCCCACCGGTGCTGCTGCCGATCACGACCACGCGGTCCGCCCATTCCATGCCCAGCGGCGCGATCGGCGCGGAGGATGCCGTGCGCAGGTGCGGGCGGTGCAGACGCGCCTGGGCGGCGGCCGCGATCTTCTCGCGCAGCTCGTCGATCACCCCGTGCACGGTGCCCACGCCGCCCTGCACGGGCTTGGCGATGAAGTCGACGGCGCCGAGGTCCAGCGCCTTCATCGTCGCTGTGGCGCCGGCACTGGTCAGGGAGCTGACCATGACGGCGCGCGTCGGCGTGTCGCGCATGATGCGCTCCAGCGCCTCCAACCCGTTCAGCCGCGGCATCTCCACATCGAGCGTGATGACGTCGGGCCGCAACGCGGCGACCTTCTCTACGCCGTCCTGGCCGTCACGCGCGTAGCCGATGACCTCAAACCGCTCGTCCCTGGCGAGTTCGCGGCAGAGGATCGCGCGCACCGTCGCCGAGTCGTCGATGACGAGGAGGCGAATCTTCTTGTCGGTGTTCATCGCTGATTCCACGATGCGTCCCCTCTCCTGAAGGCGTGATCTAGGCGACGAGCTTGGAGAGCGCGGACTTCACGCGGTCCGGCTCGAACGGCTTCACGACGAAGTCCCGCGCGCCCGACTTGATCGCTTCCATCACGATCGACTGCTGCCCCATGGCGGTAACCATGGCCACGCGCGCCGCGGGGTCGAACGCCAGGATCGCCTTCAGCGCCTCCAGGCCGTCCATGCCGGGCATCGTGATGTCCATCAGCACGGCATCGGGCTTGTTCGTCTTGTACGATTCGACGGCCTGCGCGCCGTCGCCCGCCTCGATGACCTCGTGCCCGAGTTCCTTCACCATCGCGGCATTCCGCATGCGCAGGAAGGCCGAGTCGTCTACAACCAGCACTTTCGCCATCGTTATCCTCCGAACTCCTGTGTGTACCCTGCTGCCGCGGCGCTAGAGCTCATAGCTCGACCCTCCCACGGTGGAGATGGTCAACGCGCCGGACCCCGAGAGCAGCCGCACGGTCCGTCCGTGCGTCCCGCCCACGTCCTCGCCGCGCAGGCGCAACCCCAACGCCTTCATCGTCGCGCGGGCGGCCTCGACGTTCCGCTCGCCGATATTCAGTCTCGCCTCGAATCCCTTCGCCACCGCCATGTGCGCGCCGCCGGCCATCCTGAAGACGGTGCGGGCGGGCGTCGCGCCCAGCGTTTGCAGGCGCGTCAGCATGATCGGGATCCCCGCGTCGACAAACCGCTCGAGCGTCTTCGGACGGTTCCCGCTGGTGCTGTCCGGCAGCACGAAGTGCGCCATGCCGGCCACCTTCGCCACGGGGTCGAACGCGGCGAACGCCACGCACGAGCCGATGCCGTAGCAGACGAGGAGGGTATCCGGGTCGTTCGTAACGTGCAGCTCGCCCAGGCTGATCACCACGGACTGCTCACGGCTCGCCATCAACGTCATGCAGCCCGCTCCCATTCCAGAAGCTTCTCCATCAAGCTCGCGCTGGGCATGACGAAGAACATGCCCGTGATCTTCCGGTCCGCCACCTCGAACGTCGTCTCCGCGACGAAGGCGTCGTCCTGCGTCATCAGCAGGTCCGCGGCGACGAGGTCCAGCAGCGCGCCGGCCATGTCCAGCATCACCGCCGGCGGCGACGGCCGCAGGTCCATGCCGACGTCGTCGGCCAGCACGTTCAGGAACGACGCACCGACGATGTTGCCCATCTCGCCCAGCGCGGACTGTTCCATCTCGCCGAGTGCCGTCGTCGTGCCTTCCGGCTGCATCATCAGCAGGTCCACGAACGCGCAGGCGATGCCAGGGTCGTAGATCAGCATCAGGTGGCCATCGGCCGAGCCGGAGACCGTCAGGTAGATGCCCACGGACATCACCTCAGGGCCGCCGACAAGCTGCGAGATCTGCGCGATCGGGATCTCCCGCAGATTGAACGTCTTGGTCGTGATGGTCTGCCCCACCATCTGGGACAGGTTGTCCATGGACTTGATCGTGCCCTTCTTGATCAGATCCGCCCACAGGCCGGAAGCGCCGCCGCTCATCTGCACCTCGGTCATATTGTCCGTTCCTCCGTCCTACGCTGCCTTCAGAAGCGTGGCCACGTCCAGGATCAGGGCCACTTCACCGTCGCCCAGGATGCTGGCACCGGCCACGCCACGCGCGCGGCCGATGGTGCTTCCAAGCGATTTCACCACTACCTCTTGCTGATCCATCAGCCGGTCCACGGCCAGCGCCGTGGGCCGGTCGCCCACGCGCACCACCACCATGAAGTCCTCCGAGCCCGCCTCGGCGCCCAGCTCGGCGATCCCGCTCAACCGGTAGAGGGGCATCACGGTGCCCCGCAGGTTGATCACCTCGCGGTTGACGATGTTCTGCACCTGCCGCGGCTCCAGCCGCCCCGTCTCCTGCACGTAGCTGAGCGGGATGGCGTACACCGCGCTCGACGACTCGACCAGCAGACCGCGGAACGTCGCCAGCGTGAGCGGCAGTTGCAGCGTGAACACGCTGCCGCCGCCCGGCCGGGACTCCACCGTCACCACGCCGTTCAGCGCCTGGATACTGCTGCGCACGACGTCCATGCCCACGCCGCGGCCGGAGATGTCGGTCGTCCGCGCGGCGGTCGAGAGACCGGACTCGAAGATCAGGTCCAGCGCCTCCTGCTCCGTCATGCGCTCCGCCGCTTCGGCGGCGATCATGCCGCGCTCGACCGCTTTCGCCTTCACCGCGGCCGTGTCGATGCCCTTGCCATCGTCGGTGAGCGTGATCAGGATGCGCCCCTGGTCGTGCGTCGCCGCCAGGCGGATCGTGCCGGCTTCCGGCTTGCCCGCGGCATGCCGTACGTCCGGCAGCTCGATCCCGTGGTCGACGGCGTTGCGCAGCAGGTGGATCAGCGGGTCCTTGATCTTCTCGATGACGGCACGGTCGATCTCGGTGCCCTCACCTTCCGTCTCGAACTCCACCTGCTTGCCGGTGCTGCGCGCGACGTCGCGCACGAGGCGCGGGAACTTGCTGAACAGCGTGCCGATCGGCAGCATGCGGGCCTGCATCATGCCGTCGTTCAGGTCTTCAACAACCTTGCCGATGTGCGCGGAAATCTGCTCCAGCGACTGCACCGTCGCGTCGCCGTGGTAGCGGGCCTGCAGGGTGCGCGCCAGCTGCGTCACGCGCGTGCGGTCGATCACGAGCTCACCCACGAGGTTCATCAGCGCGTCGAGCTTATCGACGTCGATGCGCACCGACTGCTGCGGCTCGATGCGGGCGGCGTCGTCGCCGCCGCGGCCGCGCGCGTCAGCCGGACCGGCGGCCGCGGGCAGATCCGCCGGCGCCGCCAGCGTCGCGTCGTAGGGCTCCACCAGGGCGCCTATGATGTCTTCTACCTCTTCCACCACCGCGCGCAGCTCTTCCGCGGGCGCCGAGGTGATGAGCACCAGCTCGATGTCGTCTGCGGCCTTCTCGGCCTGGATGTCGTCGAGCGACGGCATCGACACCACGATCTCGCCGTGCAGCGACAGCTCCGTGATCACCTGGAAGCAGCGGACCGCGGCCCACGCCGTGCCCGGCGCCAGCGACGCCTTCACCTTCCACACGTGCAACCCGTGTCCGGCGGCCGCCTCGATCTGCGTCCGCGCCGACGCATCGGCATCGATCGCAGCGGCGAGCGTGGCGCGCGCCGCGCCGCCGCCCGCGCTGGCGGCGGCCGGCCCGTCGGCGGCGGCCCGCAGCATCGCGACCTGCGCGGAGATATCGACGTTGTCGTCGCCGTCCGCGATCACGCCGTGCATCAGCGCCTTCAGGCCGTCCAGGCTCTCCAGCAGCGCGTCCACCAGCTCCGGCGTCACGCCCAGCACACCGCGGCGGACGCGGTCCAGCACGTCCTCCATGTGGTGCGTCAGCTCCGCCATGCGGGTGAAGCCCAGCATTCCCGACGATCCCTTGAGCGTGTGGGCGGCACGGAAGATCCCCTGGAGCAGGTCCGTGTTACCGGCCTCCTTCTCCAGGCGAATGATGTCTTCGTCCAGTACCTGGAGATGCTCTTCGGCTTCCTGAAGGAAGACCTTCAGCTCTTCAGGGTCGATGCCTGACGGGGGCATGGGTGTCTCCTGACTGCTCCGATGTCGTATCCGTACGCGGACGCAGCCGCGCTACGCGGCTGCGAGCAGCTCACGGCTGAGGACGGTCTCGTCGTCGGCGCTCAGCAGCGCGTCGCGGTCCACCAGGATGATCAGGCGGTCGTCCAGATTGACGATGCCCTCGACCACGCGCATGTTCGACCCGGCCACCACGTTCGACGGCGGCTGGATGCGGTCGCCCGGGACGCGCAGCACTTCCGTGACGGCGTCCACGATCATGCCCACGTCCTCGCCGTTCACCTCGACGACGACGATGCGGCTCTCCGCCGTCGCGTCGCCCATCGTCAGTCCGAAGCGCTTGCGCAGGTCCATCACGGGGCAGATGCGCCCGCGGAGGTTGATCACGCCCTCGATCATGTCAGGTGCGTTGGGCACGCGCGTGATCTCCTGCATGCGGATGATCTCCCGCACCGCCTGGATCTCCAGCCCGTAGATGTCGGTGGCCAGCCGGAACACGACCAGTTGCAGCTCGGCCCTCGTCAGCGTTTCCTCAGACATGGTCAGATACCTCCCTTAACCGGGCTTTACAGACACGAACCCAACGCCGAACAGGATGCGCCTGCCAGAAACGTCCGCGTGTCCCGCATCGCTGCCCGATCGCGATGCGCACGGCTTGCCGGAGATCCGGCCTGTCACTGGAGTAATGTTCGGCGCTCCGCGATCAGGGTTGATCCGGGCCGAAGTCACACGGACGCGAGTGCGCCGCGGTGATGGGCGTGCGCGACGCGCTCCGCCGGACAGGTCACGATCGCCCGTGCAGGTGCAAGATCGAAGCTGAACATTCCGTCAGCGGGCCGCGCTGCGCCCGCCTCGACGCGCTCTTGTTGTGCGTGAGACGAGAGAAGCGTCACTGGCGAAGCACTCACAGAACCGAGAGAGCGGCGTGAGAACCACTCCGACCACACACAGAAGCGCCGGGCTGAGCCCGGCGCTTCGATCATCGCAGCCTCGCTTCGGGCGCTACTCGCCGAGGCCGTGACACTTCTTGTACTTCTTGCCGCTGCCGCAGGGACACGGGTCGTTCCGGCCCACCTTCTGCGCCGCCACCACGGTACGCCCGCCGCCGCCTTCGGCTGGCTGGTTCGTGCGCAGGTTCTTCGGCGGCGCTTTCATGCCGGCCGCCACCGCCACCGCGCGCTGGGCCCGGTCGTCCTGCATCAGCGGGTCGCCCGTGCCGGTGTTGCCGTCCGACACGCCCGGCTGGATCGCCACGGTCACCGGCGGCGGCGTTGGCTGCGGCTGCACGGCCAGCTCCACGTGGTAGATCGAGTGGGTGACCTGGTTGCGGATATTGGCCAGCAGCTGCTGCCACATGTCGTGGGCCTCGCGCTTGTAGGCCACCAGCGGGTCCGTCTGCGCGTACGCCTGCAGGCCGATGCCCTGGCGCATCTCGTCTATCGCTGTCAGGTGCTCGACCCAGAGCGAGTCGATCGTGCGCAGCATCACGAGGCGCTCGAGTTGGCGCATGATCTCAGCGCCCAGCTCTTCTTCCTTGTCCTCGTAGGCGTCCTCGGCGTACTGGATCAGTGCCTCCAGGATGCCGTCGGGCGACAGCTTCACCAGTGCCCCTGGCGTGAACTCCTCGGACAGCTTCACGACGGCGTTCGCCTCGGCGATCAGCGCCTCCAGGTCCCAGTCTTCCGTGTCCTTCGGTTGCGTATTGGCGTCGACGACGCGCGTCAGCTCCTCGCGCACCATGTCCAGGATGTTGGACTTGAGGTCGGCGCCCTCCAGCACCTTGCGGCGCTCCGAGTAGATGACGTCGCGCTGGGTGTTCATCACGTCGTCGTATTCCACGACTTGCTTGCGGATGTCGAAGTTGTGGCCTTCCACCTTCGTCTGCGCCGTTTCGATCGCCCTGCTCACCCAGCTGCTCTCGATCGGCACGTCTTCTTCCATGCCCAGGCGCGCCATCATGCCCGGCAGCCAGTCCGGCGCGAACCGCCGCATGATGTCGTCCTCGAACGACACGTAGAACCGCGATGAGCCGGCGTCGCCCTGGCGGCCCGAGCGGCCGCGTAGCTGGTTGTCGATGCGGCGCGACTCGTGCCGCTCCGTGCCGACGATCTCCAGGCCGCCGGCTTCGACGACGCGGTTGTGCTCTGCCTGCCACTCTTCCTTCGCGCGGCCGTCCGGCTTGCCGCCCAGCACGATGTCCGTGCCGCGGCCCGCCATGTTCGTCGCGATCGTGACGGCGCTGAAGCGGCCGGCCTGCGCAATGATGCCGGCTTCCTTCTCGTGCTGCTTCGCGTTCAGCACCTGGTGCGAGATCCCTTTGCGCGTCAGCAGGTCGGAGAGATATTCCGACTTCTCGATGGACACCGTGCCGACCAGCACCGGCCGCCCCTGCTCGCGCGACTCGGCGATCTCCTCGGCTACTGCCTCGAACTTCGCGCGCTCCGTGCGGTAGACCAGGTCGTTCTGGTCCTCGCGGACCATCGGCCGGTGCGTGGGGATGACGACGACGTCGAGCTTGTAGATCTTGAAGAACTCTTCGCCCTCGGTGGCGGCCGTACCAGTCATGCCGGCGAGTTTGCCGTAAAGGCGGAAGTAGTTCTGCAGGGTGATCGTGGCGTAGGTGATGGACTCGTTCTGAATCCGCACGCCCTCCTTCGCCTCCACGGCCTGGTGCAGGCCGTCGGACCAGCGGCGGCCGAACATCAGGCGGCCGGTGAAGTCGTCGACGATGACGACCTCGCCGTCCTTCACCACATAGTCCACGTCGCGCTGGTAGATCACCTGCGCCTTGATCGCGGCTTCCATGTAGCGCGTCAGGCGGTAGTTCTCCGGAGCGTAGATGTTGTCGATCTTCAGCAGCTTCTCGATCTTCTCGACGCCCGCCTCCGTGAGCAGCACGGCGCGCGCCTTCAGGTCGATCGTGTAATCCTCTTCGGCCACCAGCCGGGGCGCCAGCTGGGCGAACATCTGGTAGCGCGCCGCGCTGTCCTCGGCGGGGCCGCTGATGATCAGCGGCGTGCGCGCCTCGTCGATGAGGATGTTGTCCACTTCGTCGACGATCGCGTAGTGCGGCTCTCGCTGCACGGTTGCGTCCAGCGAGACGGCCATGTTGTCGCGCAGGTAGTCGAAGCCGAACTCGTGGTTCGTGCCGTAGGTGATGTCGGCGTAGTAGGCGTCGCGCCGGCCGCACGGCTTCAAGTGCTCCATGTTTTCGGTGTCGCTCTGCTTCTCGCGCGCGTAGAGGAACGCCTCTTCGTGCTGCAGCACGCCCAGCGACATCCCCAGCGAGTCGAAGACGGGGCCGTACCACTGCGCGTCGCGCTTGGCCAGGTAGTCGTTGACCGTGACCAGGTGCGCGCCCTTGCCCTCGAGCGCGTTGAGGTAGAGGGGCAGCGTCGCCGTCAGCGTCTTGCCTTCACCGGTCTTCAGCTCGGAAATCTTGCCTTGGTGCAGCGCCACGGCGCCGATCACCTGGACGTCGTACGGGCGCTGCTCCACCTGCCGCCTGGCGGCCTCGCGCACGGCGGCGAAGGCTTCCGGCAGCAGGTCGTCGACGGTCTCGCCCTCGCCCAGGCGCTCGCGGAACTCGTCGGTCTTGGCGCGGAGCTCGTCGTCAGTGAGCGCCTCGAAGGCGGGTTCGAGCGCGTTGACCTGCTCCACGACGGGCAGGTACTTGCGGATTTCCCGGTCATTGTCCCCGAAGATCCTGCTGAACAGCTTCATATCGTGTCCTGGGTTGCGGTTGGCATCACGAGACAGTGTACCGAAACCGCGGCGCAGCCCCGTACGCCGCACCCGCGGATGCAGCGGCGAATTCCCGTACGTAACCGGATCTGAACCGACGCGCTGGAATCCGCGGCCGGCCAGGCCGGTCCGTCCAACCACCCACGCGCCCCGATGGCGGCCAGCTACAATCCCACCATGATCCTGAACGTCGCCCTCCTGCAGATGAGCGCCTGCGGTCCAGACATCGACGCGAACCGCGCGAAGGGCGAGGCGTTCTGCCGCCAGGCGAAAGCGCTGGGCGCCGACATCGCACTCTTCCCGGAGATGTGGAGCAACGGCTATGCCGCCTGCCCCGCCGACGACGCCGGCCGCGCCGCCTGGCGAGCACAGGCCGTCGGGCGCGACGGCGCGTACGTCGCACACTTCCGCGCGTTGGCGCGCGAGCTGGGGATGGCGATCGCCATCACCTACCTGGAGCGCTGGGACGGCGCGCCCCGCAACACCGTCTCGATCATCGACCGGCACGGTGAGGTTGCGCTGACCTACGCGAAAGTGCACACGTGCGACTTCTCGGACGAGCGCGAGCTGACTCCCGGCGACGCGTTCCACGTCGCGCCGCTGGACACCACGCACGGCCCCGTGCAGGTCGGCGCGATGATTTGCTACGACCGCGAGTTCCCGGAGAGCGCGCGCGTGCTGATGCTGCAGGGCGCTGAGATCATCCTGACGCCAAACGCCTGCGAGCTCGAGCGGCACCGCATCTGGCAGTTCGCCACGCGCGCCTACGAGAACATGGTGGGCGTGGCGATGGCGAACTACGCGTCGCCGGGCCAGAACGGCCACTCCGTGGCGTTCGACGGCGTGGCGTTCGAGGGCGTCGATGGCGAGGACGGCCACGCGGTCGACACGCTGATTGTCGAGGCGGGCGGCGACGAAGGCGTATTCATAGCGCCGTTCGACATCGACCGCCTGCGCAGCTACCGCCTGCGTGAGACGTGGGGCGACGCCTATCGGAAACCACGCGTGTACGCGGCCATCACGTCGGCCGAAGCCCAGGATCCCTTCCGCCGCCCGGACTCGCGGCGTGGATAGGGGGGTCAGGCGTCAAAGCTCTGCGTCCTCTGTGCCGCGGTGTTGAACCTCCCTCCCAGCCTCCGGCAACCTCCAACTCCCATCCCCTATAGTGCCTGTGTAACGGAGGCACCCCCGTGACCGTACCGGCGATCGAGCTGCGCGGCGTCGAGAAGAGCTACGGGCGCACGCGCGCGCTCCGCGGCATCGACCTCCGTGTCGAGCCGGGGCAGATCTTCGGCTTCCTGGGCCCCAACGGCGCAGGCAAGACGACCACCCTCCGCATCCTGCTCGACCTCATCCGCCCGGACGCCGGCAGCGCCAGCGTGCTCGGCTTCGACGCACAGCGCCAGTCGATGGACGTGCGCCGCCGCGCCGCCTACCTGCCCGGCGAGTTGCGGATGTACGACACCATGCGCGGCGCGGAGTTCCTGGACCTGATCGACTCCTTCCGCCCGGAGCGGCGCGATCCGCGCTACCGCGCCGAGCTGCTGGAGCGGCTGGGGCTGGACGCCACGAAGCACATCCGCGCGCTCTCGAAGGGCAACAAGCAGAAGCTGGGCATCGTGCAGGCGCTGATGCACCGGCCGGAGTTGCTGCTCCTCGACGAGCCGACGAGCGGCCTCGACCCGCTCGTGCAGGAGACGGTGTCGCAGTTGCTGGAAGACGCCGTGCGCGACGGCCGCACCGTCTTCTTCTCGTCGCACGTCCTGCCGGAGGTGGAGCGGCTCAGCCAGTCCGTCGCGATCGTCCGCGCCGGCGAGATCGTGGCGGTGGAGGAGGTCGCGCGGCTGAAGTCGCGGTCGGTGCACGTGATGGAGATCACGTTCCGGCAGTCGCCGCCCGCCGCCCTGCTCGAGGGGCTGCCGGGCGTACGCGTGACACATCGCGACGGCCCGCTCATCCACGTGCAGGCGCGCGACGGCGTCGACGCGGTGATCAAGGCGATCGCCCGCTACGAGGTCGTGGACCTGCGCACCGAGCAGCCGAGCATCGAGGACATCTTCCTGGCGTACTACTCCGGCGACGCGAAGGGCGACCGCGAGCGAGAGGAGCCGCGCCGTGCTGCGGTATAGCATCCTGCGCAAGACGCTCCGCGACCAGCGATGGCAAATCGCCGGCTTCGGGCTGTCGCTCACAGCGATGGCGGCGATGACCGTGGGCATCTGGCCGTCGTACCGCGACATGCTCCAGAACTTCGATATCCCGTCTGCCTTCCAGGCGTTCCTCGGCACCGACCTGAGCATCGCTACGCCGGCCGGCTTCCTGAGCGCGGAGTTCTTCAGCTGGATCCCGATCCTGCTGATCGTCTACGCCGTCATCGCCGGCACGGGCGCGATCGCGGGCGAAGAGAGCAACGGCACGCTGGACCTGGTACTGGCGCAGCCGGTCACGCGCCGCTCGCTGCTGCTGCAGAAGGCCGCGGCGACGGCTATCGGCAGCGCGGCGATCGTGGCGATCGGCTTCCTGGGCTTCGCCGTCACGATCCCCTTCGTCGACATCGCCGTCTCGCTCGGCGACACGGCGGTCGCCTGTGCGAACATGCTGCCGATCACGCTGCTGTTCTTCACGCTCTCACTCTGGCTCGGCGCGGTGCTGCCGAACCGCGCCGCGGCCTCCGCCGGCGCTGTCGGCGTCGCCACCGCCGCGTACTTCGTGAATTCACTGGCCAACGGCGTCCAGTCGCTCCGCAACCTGCAGTACGCGTCGCCGTTCTACTACTACGGCGCTGGCCTGCCGCTGATCCACGGCATCAACTGGTGGCATGCGGGACTGCTGCTGGGCCTCTCCGCGCTGTTCGTTGTGCTGGCGCTCCGCACGTTCACGCAGCGCGACGTCAGCACCGGCGGCGCGACGGACCTCGACATGGCGGGACTGCTGCGGCGCATCGTGGCGCACGGCGCTTCGAGCTAGGGCGGCGCCGACCTAACCCCCTGCCCTTCCCGGCGCGGGAAGGACGATCGAGTTGGCGTGGTACGGATCGGCACCTTCCTCACGAGGATCGACGGGTGCAGCGTCTACGGCCGGAATCCGCTACAACGTGGCGATGCAGGAACGCTCGGGCACCTTCCAGAACGCCGCCGGCCAGCGCCTCTTCGAGCAGCACTGGCTGCCCGACGCGACGCCCGCGGCCGACGTCGTCATCGTCCACGGCTACGCCGAGCATCTGGGCCGCTACCAGCACGTCGCCGCGTACCTGGTGCGGCGCGGCTACGCCGTCCACGCGCTGGACCTGCGCGGCCACGGCCGCAGCGAAGGCGAGCGCGTGCTCGTCCGTTCCTTCAACGAGCACCTCGACGACGTCGATCTCTTCCTGGCGCGCGTGCGCGGCGAGGCGGAGGGACGGCCGATCTTCGTGCTGGGCCACAGCGTGGGCGGCACGATCACCGCGCTCTCAACGCTCGTGCGGCTGCCGGACGTGCGGGGCGTCATGCTCAGCGGCGCGGGGATGACGATACGGCTGCGCGGCCTGGAGCGCGTGCTGCTCGAGGTGATGGTGCTCGTCGGACGCATCGTGCCCCGCTGGCGCGTGCGCGAGCTCGCCGCCACGGACGTCTCCCGCGACCCCGAAGTCGTCGCGCGCTATGACAGCGACCCGCTCGTCTACCGCGGCAAGATGCCCGCCGGCACGCTCAGCGCCATGGTGCGCGCGATCCGCCTCATCGACAAGCGCATGGAGGAGGAGCGGTACCCCGTGTTGATCATGCACGGCACCGAGGACGCGCTCACCAGCCCCAACGGCAGCCGCGCCCTGTACGAGCGCGCGTCATCCGCCGACAAGACGCTGAAGATCTACGAGGGCCTCTACCACGAGATCCTCAACGAGCCCGAGCAGCTCACCGTCCTCGGCGACATCGCCGCCTGGCTCGACGAACGCACCCACACCGCCCCGAAATAGCCGCGCCATCCCCCGCCACGCAGCGCAGCGGCGCTCCCGATGTGCGATGATACGCGCAGGCGGGATCATGGAGGTGCGCGTGAAGACGGTACTCATGACGATCCTGGCGTGCGCGGGCATCGCCCTCGCCGGGGTTGCCTGCGGCAGCAGCAAGAGCACCCCCACGCCCGCCCCGGCGCACTCCGCCACCGCCGTGCCCGCATCGCCACCCGCGGCCACGCCCGCTCCGGCCCACTCGGCCACCGCCGCCGCCGCATCGCCCGCCGCCACGCAGCCCGCCACCGCAGCACCCTGCCCCACCGCGACGTCCGCCACGCCGCCCGCGTCCATCCACTCCGTCGGCACGCCCTCGGCCAGCATGCCCGCGCTGATGACCGGCGCGCGCACCGAGACCTCGGCCTGCGAAGACCGCGTCGTCTTCGAGTTCGCGCCCGGCGCGCTGCCCGGCTGGGACGCGCGCTACCTGCCGGGCGTGGTCGGTTGCGGCTCCGGAGCGCCGATCACGACGCAGGGCTCCGCGCAGCTCGCCATCTCGTTCACGCCGGTCGACGCGCACGACTCCGCGGGCAACGCCACCGTCGCGAACCGCGATCTGCTGCCCGGCTACCCCTCGCTGAAGGAGGCCGTCATCTCGTGCGACTTCGAGGCCGAGGTCGCGTGGGCGCTCGGCACGGCCCAGCGCCCCTTCACCGTCACCGCGCAGCCGAACGCCGCGCCCCCGACGATCATCGTGACGATCGCGCACTGAACGCCCAGGTGTGACGCAGCCTGCGGAGGCGCCCGTCCCCGGCCGAAGCTAATTAGTGGAACCGGAGGATTGCCCGTCCGGGGAAGCGTTGATATATGCTTCCGGGAGCAACATTCTTCATACGTCCGAGAGGATTCCCCGCATGCAGATCCAGGCCGTCGCCGGCGATATTACCAAGACCGAAACACCCTGTGTCGTGGTCAACCTGTTCGAGGGCGTCACTGCCCCGGGCGGCGCCACCGGCGCCGTCGACCATGCGCTCGCCAGCATGATCAGCGAGTTGATCGACGCCGGCGACATCCGCGGCAAATGGGGCGAGATGACGCTCGTCCACACCTTCGGCCGCATCCCGGCGCCGCGCGTGCTGGTCGCCGGCCTCGGTAAGAGCGGCGAGTTCACCGTGGACCGCGTGCGCGACCTCAGCGCCGCCGTCGCACGCTTCCTGCGCGGCAAGCGCATCGAGAGCTACGCGACGATCACGCACGGCGCGGGCATCGCCGGCCTCGACGCCGAAGCCTGCGCGCAGGCCGTCGCCGAGGGTACGGCGCTCGGGCTCTACCGCTTCGGCCGCCACCGCAAGCCCGAGGACGACGCCACCGACGTGCAGTCGGTGACGATCATCGAGAGCGACAGCAAGAAGGCGCAGGCGCTCCAGCGCGCCGCCGAGCGCGGCGTCATCGTCGCCGAAGCGGCGAACTTCGCGCGAGACCTGGCGAACGAGCCGGCGAACGTGCTCACCCCCACGGAGATGGCCACGCGGGCCGAGGCGATGGCGCGAGAGACCGGCCTGGGCTGTCACATCTACGACCGCGACTGGGCGGAGCAGATGGGGATGGGATCGTTCCTGGGCGTCGCCCGGGGCAGCGCCCAGCCGCCGAAATTCATCGTGCTGACCTACCAGGGCGCGGGCGAGGCGAAGCCGATCGGCCTCGTCGGCAAGGGCATCACCTTCGACACCGGCGGCATCTCGATCAAGCCCGCCGCCGGCATGGAAGAGATGAAGGGCGATATGTCCGGCGGCGCCTGCGTCATCGCCGCGATGCAGGCGATCGCGAAGCTGAAGCCGCGCGTCAACGTCACCGCGCTCGTGCCCGCGACGGAGAACATGCCCGGCGGCAACGCCACGAAGCCAGGCGACGTGCTGCGCGCGATGAACGGCCGCACGATCGAGGTGATCAACACCGACGCCGAGGGCCGCCTCATCCTGGCCGACGCGCTGGCCTACGCCGTCAAGCTGGACCTGACGCCCGTCGTGGACGTCGCGACGCTGACCGGCGCGATGTCGTACGCGCTGGGCGACGTCGCGTACGGCGTCTTCACGCAGGACGACGCGCTGGCGGGACGCATCGACGCCGCCGCGTCCGCCGCGGGCGAGAAGTGCTGGCGCATGCCGATGTTCCCCGAGTACAAGGAGCTGATCAAGAGCAACGTCGCCGACATCAAGAACAGCACCGGCCCCAAGGCCGGCTCGATCTGCGCCGCCTTCTTCCTGCGCGAGTTCGTGGACGACCGCCCCTGGGCGCACCTGGACATCGCCGGCGTGGACTTCTACGACAAGGAGAAGGGCGTGCTGGTGAAGGGCTCCAGCGGCATCCCCGTCCGCACGCTGGTCAACCTGGTGCTCGCCGCCGCGGGATAGCCGTCACGCCGGCGCATCCGCGAAGTCCAGCGCCAGCACCGTCGCGTTGGCGTCCAGCTCGCCCTCCGGCACGACGATCGTGATCTCGCCCAGCGGGTCCGGGTTGAACATGCGGTCGATGATCGTCGTGCGCGCGGACCACTTCAGCTCGTTACCGGACGCCATCACGCGCGCCGAGCGCAGGCGCTTCACACGCACGCCGCGCACCGTCACCGTCGCGTACGGACGCATCAGCAGGTGCAGGTACACCGTGTCGCCGCGGCGCGTCGTCGGCCCGTAGAACTGCCACGGCTCCAGCGCCGGCGCCGTCCCCACGATGCTCTCCGCGTGCTTCGACATCCACTCCTCAACCACCGCCAGCCGCTCGGTCAGCTCCGGCTGCAGGCGGCCGTCGCCCATGGGGCTGACGTTGAGCAGCAGGTTGCCGCCGCGCGCCGCGACCTCGCACAGCGTGTGGATGAGCTGGCGCGCGGGCTTGAAGTGCCGGTCCTTGGGGTTGTAGCCCCAGCTCTCGTTGATCGTCATGCACGTCTCCCACGGGCGCGCGGGCGCCTGCGCGGGGACGAACTGCTCCGGCGTCTCGTAGTCGCCGACGCCCGGCAGCCGGTCGTTGATCATGATCTCCGGCTGCAGCTCGCGAATCATCTGCTCCAGCTCTTTCGACTTCCACTGGTCGATGCGCCGCTCCCAACCGCCGTCGAACCAGAGGACGTCGATCGCGCCGTAGTTCGTCAGTAGCTCGCGCACCTGCGCGAACATCGCGTCGACGAAGCGCGGCCAGCGCTCCGGGTCGGCCGGGGGCCACTTCCCCCAGACGTACGGTTGATCCTCCTGCCGGAACGGCGGGTAGTCCGGGTGATGCCAGTCGATCAGCGAGAAGTAGAAGCCGACGCGGATCCCCTGCTCGCGCATCGCGTCCACGTATTGGCGGACGATGTCGCGCCCGTAGGGCGAGTGCATCACACCGTAGTCCGACTGCTTCGTGTCGAACATCGCGTAGCCGTCGTGGTGCTTCGTGGTGAGGACGGCGTACTGCATGCCCAGCCGCTTCGCCATCTGCGCCCATGCGCGCGGGTCGTACTGCGCCGGGTTGAAGCTCGCCGCCGTCGAGTGGTACTGCTCGACCGTCACCGGCGCCAGCTCCGCCTCGGTCGCCTGGTTGCCGGTCAGCGGCCACGACAGCTCAATTCCCTGCTGCGAGCTGTGCCCCCAGTGCACGAACATCCCGAACCGCGCCGTGTCGAACCACATTGCCATCTGCGAACCTCATTCTCCCTGCCGTCCCGCGCCGAACGGCGCACCGCCGCTGCTGCCGACATAGTCGCAGGTCAGGCGGGCGCGGCCAACGCGGCCGGCCGTAGCGGGGCGGTCGGAGGCCGGAACTCGTGAGTCGGGCCGCCGACACCATCTCCAATCCCGACCTCCGACTTCCGACCTCCAACCTCCAGCCGCCCAAAACTACGGGTGTTCCCTGATACACGCGGGATCCCCGTCTGCGTAGGATGTCCTCGTCATGAGCAATTGGGGATTCCTGCACCGCTGGTACATGCCGTTCGTCTGGCTCACCGTCACCTCGCTCTGGACGGTGCCGCTGGCGATCTACTTCCAACACGGCGTCCAGACTCACACCGGCGCGGAGTTGGGCCTCGGCTTCGGCTCCAGCTGGATGAAGCGCGACGACCTGCTCGAATCCATCGTCCCGTACCTGCTGAACCTGGGCTGTGTCATATGGCTGTTCAACGAGGACGGTAGCACGCGTTGGGCGGCATTCTGGTCGCTGATGCTCGCGATCGCGCGCGTCGCCACGCCGATCGTGCTCACCAGCACGTCGCAGGTCACGCTGGCCGGCGGGCAACACTACCTCGACTGGCACACGCTGCGCATGGTGCTCTGGTTCCAGGACGCGCAGATGCTCATCGCCGGCGTGATGCTCTGGATGGCGTTCGGGCACTTCGTCGGCCAGAGCGGCTCCGCCGTCTCGCACGCCGCCCACGCCGAGGCGTAGCTCCCGCCCCGCAGACAGCGTCGTCTCCCGCCGCCGTCCTCCATCCATCCCGCCTGGAGGACGGCGGCACGGTTCTCGTCTCCGCCGCATGTCTCGGATTGACAGCGCCGCCCGCCGCGGCCTACGGTTCACGGTGCGTCCGGCGTCGCGGGCGGCTTTTTGGGGGACACTCCACATGACCGACATCTTCCACGACGGCAACCGCGAGCTGCAGGACCGCTTCGATACGCGACGGCTCGCCGACCGCGTCAGCGACATCGTCCACGACGTCATCAGCGACGGCGACCGCGCCTTCATCGAGCAGCGCGACATGTTCTTCCTGGCGACCGTGGACGCGCAGGGGCACGCCAACTGCTCGTACAAGGGCGGCGAGCCCGGCTTCGTGCGCGTGGTCGACGAGCACACCATCGCCTTCCCCAACTACGACGGCAACGGCATGTACCTCTCGCTGGGCAACGTGCTGCGGACGCGGCAGGTCGGCATGCTCTTCATCGACTTCGAGAACCAGTGGCGCATGCGGCTCAACGGCGAGGCGACGATCGACGACGCCGACCCGCTGCTGGCGGAGTACCCGGAGGCGCAGTTCATCGTCCGCGTCAGGCCGCGCGAGATCTTCGCCAACTGCCCGCGCTACATCCACCAGTACAAGCTCGTCAAGCGCTCGAAGTTCGTCCCGAAGGGCGAGTGCCAGACCCCCGTGCCCGCGTGGAAGAAGAGCGGCTGGGTCGACGACGTCCTCCCCGCGCACGACATCGCCCGCGAGGACGCGCGCGAAGTGCTGGACCGGTGAAGGGGCCGGAACAGACAACAGACAGCAGACAACAGATGGCTGACGCGGCGTGAGAGCAAGCAGCACAGCAAGGTGCACCTCCAGCAACGTGCCGGCGGCGACCATTGCCTCGATCCGCGAGATTCGGCGCGCGCTGCTCGCATGGCACCGCCGCGCCGGCATGAGCGCGCCCTGGCGCGACTCCGGCGACCCTTACCACGCGCTCGTCGCCGCCGTCATGGCGCAGCAGACGCAGATGAGCCGCGTCATGCTGTGCTACGAACGCTTCGTCGCCGCCTACCCCACCGTCGACGCGCTGGCCGCCGCCACGCGCGGCGATGTCATCCGCACCTGGGCCGGCATGGGCTACAACCAGCGCGCCGTCCGCCTGCACAACGCCGCGCGCACCATCGCCGTGCACGGCTGGCCGCGCGCCGCCGAGGCGCTGGCACGCATCGACGGCATCGGCCCCTTCACCGCCGCCATCGTCGCGTCGTTCGCCTTCGCCGCGCCCGCCGCCTGCGTCGACACGAACGTCCGCCGCGTGCTCGGCCGCCTCGCCGGCGACGAGACCATCGACGGCCGCCGTCTGCAGGCGCTCGCCGACGAGGCGCTCGCCCGCCGCTCGCCGGCGCGCTGGAACCAGGCGCTCATGGACTACGGCGCGCGCGTCTGCGTGCCGCGCCCCCGCTGCGGCGAGTGCGTCCTCGCGGCATGGTGCCCCGCCCGCGACCGCTATGCCGCCCCAACGCAACTCGCCGCCGCGGAAGATCGCGCCCGCTACGTCGCCACGCCGCGCCGCACGAAACCCGAAGCGCCCTTCGAGGGCTCGCCGCGCTACTTCCGGGGCCGCATCGTCGACGTGCTGCGCGGTCTCCCGCCCGGCGCATCCGTGCCGCTGCGCCGCCTGCCCGCGCTGATCGCCAACGGCCACCCCGCGCCCGACGCCGCCGCCACGCGCGCGCTGGTCGCTGCCCTCGAACGCGCCGGCCTCGCAGTCGTGCGCGGGAGTACCGTGTCGCTGCCGGAGTAGCGCCGGTTTGCGGCGCTGGCGCTCGGAGAGAGCACATGAGATGAGCGGGAAGAGAGTCAGGATTCCCATCGCGGCGCGACAAACCCTGTCGCCATGCCCCGCGACAATACGACGGGATGACGCAGATGCGTCGTCCGGGAAGCAGGAGAAGAAGATGACCACGGACCTTGAGGTGATCGGCGCCGCATCCGTCGCGCTCCGCGGATCGACAAACATCGTGATGATCCTGGACCGCTCGGGCAGCATGGCCGGTAAGGAGTCCGACGTCATCGGCGGGTTCAACAGCTTCATCTCGAGCTGCCGCGACGCCAACCTCGCAAACTGCTCCGTGACCTACGTCCGCTTCGACATGGAGGTCGAGCGTGTGTTCACGGAAGAGCTGGCGGACGTGCCGGAGCTCACCGGGCTGTTCTACCAGCCGCGCGGGAACACGGCGCTGCTCGATGCGGTCGGCCAATCCGTCAGCTCCGTGACCAGCGAGCCTGACAACCGGTACATCGTGGTCACGTTCACCGACGGCCACGAGAACGCGTCGCGCGAGTGGACCAAGGAGAAGGTCTCGGGGCTGCTCCGCGAGCGCGAGACGCTCGGGAACTGGACGTTCGCGTTCTTCGGCGCGGACATCGACGCGTGGGCGGAGGCGGGTGACATGGGTTTCGGCGCCGGTAACGCGGCGTCGCACGCCAGCGGTGCCACGCACGACATGATGGCGGCCTCGGGGCGAGTGGCGTCCGTGCTGGCGCGCGGATACCTGGCGCGCAGCGTACATTACGCGGAGGCGGTGGAATCGGTCGCGCACGACCCCGGCGTGTCAGACGAAGAGATCGAGCGCACGCTGGCGGGCGAGGGGCACGGCGGGCACGTGCGTGACGGACAGGCGGGCAGCCGCTGATGGAGATCGATGAGTGGGACGGGAACTTCGTATCGGCGAGCGCGAGCATGCGGTTCCAGGGGCGTAGCCGCCTGCGCGAGTTGGTAACGACGCATGAGCACCCGGACATAGCGCAGGTTGGCGGCACACCCAGCGGGCTGGTGCATTTCAAGGACGATGTTGACCGTGTTTGGGCCGACATCACAGCGGAGCGCCAGCAGCTTCACCCGGAGTGGCCGGCGCTGGAGCGGCCGGCTCCCGATTCTACGATGCCGCAGGCGGAGTAGTCTCTCGTCAGAGGAGGCAGCCGAGGCGGAGAACTACCGCCCCCGTCTCGAAGGGCGCGCGCCGGGGCTCCGCGCCTCGGCGGATGCGGCACGCGCAGCGCCGTGCGCCTCGACCAGTGCTGACCGGTCAGCGCGGGGCGACGAGCTTACCCAGCCGCGCCTGCCATGAGCCGCGATGAATGAGCCGCGAAGCGCCCGCCCGCAAGGCTTCCGCCTTCGAGAGACGTAGGATGGAGCGCCAGTCGCCTCGCTCGTCCACGGCCACGTAGTACAGGGCATTGCCCTCGTCGATGCAGTCTGCCACGGCAATGCGCGGGAACAGCGCCACGTAATACACGACACTTCCCAAGTGAGAGCCGGCGTACCAGCCGTCGGGGCCGAGAGAATCGATGAACCGGAAGCGATCCGGAGCCATGCGCCGCGGCGGCGATCCTCGCGGAGCCGGCATCGATAGCCCGTGCGGGTGGTTCGCGCGGCGCGTCTCCCACCAACGCTGCGGCAGGATCGTCCAGTCCAACTGCTGGGTCCCCGGGGCGATGGAGTCGCGCTCCATCAAGTCACTCTTGTCGACGACGCGAAGGCCTTCGGGCGGCAACTGGCCCCCGCCCAAGGACTTACCCAAGTTGTCCCACGCAAAACCTGCCGGCGTAGTAGGAAGCGCGATCTCAAGGTAGCCGTGGCGATTGCGGACCCCGAGGACGGACTGCGGGGGGCCGACGAAGGTGCGTTGGTCGTGGCCTGCCCTGAACATCTCGTAGGTGCGCTCTCCGCGCCGGATCAGGAATTGCCCGCGGGTGGTCGAAAAGACGCGTACCCCTTCGAATGAGATGCGCTTCGCGGCAGGCGGGCGGGGCCCTTTCCGCTTCGCGGGACGAGCGGGCCGCTGCCCGGTCGTTCGCTTGGCCGGCGGGCGGGACGCGATGGGTGGCACCGGTTGCGGCTCGGTCCGCACGCGGCCAGACGTCCATCTCGTCATCGCGCCCGGGCGCATTGACGCATCACGCGCGGCCTGCAGCCTGACCCGCTGTATCACAACATCCGGCTGCGTCCCGTTGGGCGCGGACAGGCTCGGACGGTCAGCCCGAAGAACGCGCCTCTCGTGTCGCGCAATCTTCGCCGAGATGGCATCCTTAAGCTCCTGCTGCGCCCGCGCGCGAGCCTCGCGTTCAGGATCCCGCCCGAAGGGATGTTTCTTGCGCTTCACCATGAAGTCTCCTCGCCACGCGGAGCATGTTCCATCACAGTCCTGCGGTCAAGCGCTCAAGCGGCCGCTCCCGCTATACTTCCCGCCCCGCCCGATCCACGCTGTCCCGCACAGGAGGTGCACACCATAACCAACACATCATCGGCCGCGCGTGGCGCGGTGCTCATCAGCTGCGCGTCCAGATGGACTTCCAGGTCTTCGCCGGCTTCCACAAGGACAGCGACGCCAAGCGCGTGCGCGCCAAGGCCTCACCGCGCCTCACCCCATCCGCATCCGCATCGACGTCACCGACGCCGCCACCATCGCCGCCGCGCGCGAGGCAGTCGCCCCGCGAGGTGGAGCTGAAAGGGCTGGCGGGTGCGCACACCATCCGCGCCGTGCGCTGGACGCCGTGACGCGCCCCCAAGAACCTTGATGCTGCGGCCCTGCGCCCGCTCCTCCGCATGTGACACCCCCCGCTGGGACATCCGCGCCGCGATCCCCTACCATCGCCCCGCGGACGGTCGCGCCCATCGCCCACGCGGCCGCCCGCAAGGAGCCGAACATGCCCCACGCGAAGACAGACGGCAACACGCATCAATCAGCCACGCCCCCGCCCGTAGATTCGACATCAATCAGAAACGTGCGAAATCCCGGAAAAACAACACATCAACCAGTGCCCGCTATACCTCCCGCCCCACCCGATCTACGCTGTTCCGCACAGGAGGTGCACCACCCATGACCAACGCATCATCGGCCCCGCGCGGCGCGGTTCTCATCACCGGCGCGTCCACCGGCATCGGCGAGGCCTGCGCCATGCGCCTCGACCAGATGGGCTTCGAGGTGTTCGCCGGCGTCCGCAAGGACAGCGACGCGGAGCGCCTGCGCGCCAAGGCCTCGCCGCGCCTCACCCCCGTCCGCATCGATGTCACCGACGCCGCCACCATCGCCGCCGCGCACGCCACCGTCGCCGCCGCGGTCGGCGCGCGCGGGCTCGCGGGCGTCGTCAACAACGCCGGCATCGCCGTCGCCGGGCCACTGGAGTTCCTGCCCCTCGACGACCTGCGCCACCAGCTCGAGGTGAACGTCACCGGGCAGGTGGCCATCACGCAGGCGTTCCTCGCGTTCGTTCGGCAGGGGCGCGGTCGCATCGTCAACATCGGCAGCGTCAGCGGCCGTCTGTCCACGCCATTCGTGGGCCCGTACTCGGCGTCAAAGTTCGCCATGGAAGCGATCACCGATGCGCTGCGCATCGAGCTGCGCCCGTGGGGCATCCACGTCGCCATCGTCGAGCCGGGCAGCATCGCCACGCCGATCTGGGACAAGTCCGAGGAGACAGCCGACAAGGTCGAGCGCGAGCTGCCGCCGGAGGGCCGCCGCCTCTACGGCGCGGTGATCCCGGCCCTCCGTGCGTTCGCGGCCGATGCGGCGAAGCGCGGCATCCCGCCGGACGCCGTCGCGAAGGCCGTCGCGCACGCGCTGACGGCGAAGCGCCCGAGGACGCGCTACCTCGTCGGCACCGACGCGCGCATCCAGGCGCTGCTGGCGCGGCTGGTGCCCGACCGCGTGCGGGACGGCCTCATCGAGCGCCAGCTCAAGCTGCCGCGCACCGCGCCTGCGGCGACACGAAAGGAGGAGGCGACGCATGCCCGCTGACGTGATCAAGGTGGGGCCGCTGGGCCCGTACGCCAACAACGCCTACGTCATCGTGGACCGCGCGACGAAGCGATCGATCGTCGTCGACGCGCCGTACGACAGCGCGAAGACCATCGAGGCGGCGCGCGGTACCGACGTGCAGATGATCGTCGTCACGCACCGCCACGGCGATCACTGGGCCGAGATCGATCTCGCGAAGGAAGCCCTCGGCGCGCCGATCTGGTGCCACGAGGACGACCGCGCGCCGTACGCCAAGCACGTGTTCGACACGCTGGCCGACGGCGCGGAGATCGTGCTGGGTGAGTCGAAGGTGCGGGTGATCCACACGCCGGGCCACACACCCGGCAGCATCTGCCTGCTCGTCGACGGCGTCCTGATCTCCGGCGACACGCTGTTTCCCGGCGGCCCCGGCCGCTCGGACTCGCCCGCCGACCTGCGGCAGATGGTCGATTCGATCGCCTCGCGGCTGCTGCCGCTGCCCGGTGACACAGCCGTCTACCCCGGCCACGGAGACAACACCACGATCACCGCATCGAAGCGCGAGCACGCGGTCTTCGCGTCGAAGCCGCACGCCGCGGACCTGCACGGCGACGTCACCTGGGAAGGGTCATAGGGGACAGAGGACTCGCGTGCGATTCCAGTCTCCTTCGAGGCAGGTGTGGAAGACGTCGGGCAGCACCTTCAGTACGGGCTGGCCGGTGTCCAGCAGCACACTCGCAAATTGGGAGTCGTTGATGCGCCGGTCCATGTCGTAGCGCGGGTACGTCACGAAGAGGATGAGCAACACCTCCAGGATCACGTACGCCTTCGCCGCGCCCAGCACAGCGCCCAGCAGTTGATCGATGATCCCGAGCTGCAGGATCGTCACCGCGGGGTGGATCAGCGCCGCCAGCACCTGCCCCGCGACGGTCACCGCCACGAAGATCACCAGGAACCCCACCACGGCGGCAGTCGTCTGGTTATCGATGCTCGACAGCAGCGAGTCCGCGACATCCCGGTAGAACAGCCCCGCCAGCACGGCGCCCAGGATCGCCGACGTCATGCCGATGATCTCACGAATAAAGCCCGCGTTGAACGCGGTGATGATAAAATACAGGAACACGATGACAATCGCGGCGTCCATCCACGTCATGCGTCGATAGTCCTCTCGTTCAGCGCGGCACGCAGCACATCGGCCATGTCGCCCGCGAACACGAATCGCAACTCCTTGAGCACGGCCGGCGGCACGTCGCTCAGGTCCTTCTCGTTCCGCTTGGGCAGCACGAACGTCTTGATGCCCGCGCGGTGCGCCGCCAGGATCTTCTCCTTCAACCCGCCGACCGGCAGTACGCGGCCGCGCAGGGTGATCTCGCCCGTCATCGCCACCTGCCGGCTGATCGGCCGCCGCGTGAGCGCCGAGATCAGCGCCGTGGCGATCGTGATGCCCGCCGACGGCCCCTCTTTCGGCACCGCGCCCGCGGGCACGTGCACGTGGATGTCGTTCTTCTCGAACACCTCCAGCGGGATGTGCAGCTCCTCCGAGCGCGAGCGCGCGTACGACAGCGCTGCCTGCGCCGACTCCCGCATCACCTCGCCCAGCTGGCCCGTCAGCGTCAGCCCGCCCTTGCCCGGCATCAGCGTCACCTCGACGCCCAGCACGTCGCCGCCCAGCTCCGTCCGCGCGACGCCCGTGGCCACACCCACCTGATCCGTCTCTTCCGCCGCGCCCCAGAAGAACTTCTCCGCGCCCAGGTACTTCTCGATGTTCTGCGCCGTCACGTGCACCACCGACGTGTCCAGCTCTGCGAAGCGGCGCGCCACCTTGCGGCAGATGCCGCCGATCTCGCGCTCCAGGTTGCGCACGCCGGCCTCGTGCGTGTAACCGCGCACGATCTTCTTCAGTGCGCCCGCCGTGAACGTCAGCTGCAGCCGCGAGAGCCCATGCTCCTCAAGCTGCTTCGGTACCAGGAACTGCTGCGCGATCCGCAGCTTCTCGTCTTCGATGTATCCCGGCAGCTCGATCACCTCCATGCGGTCGCGCAGCGCCGGGATGATCGGGTCCATGATGTTCGCCGTGGCGATGAACAGCACGTGCGAGAGGTCGTACTCCACGTCCAGGTAATGGTCGGAGAACGCCACGTTCTGCTCCGGGTCCAGCACCTCCAGCAGCGCCGACGACGGGTCGCCGCGGAAGTCCGCGCCCACCTTGTCCACCTCGTCGAGCATGAAGACCGGGTTCACGGTGCCCGCCTGCCGCATCGCGTGGATGATCCGCCCGGGCAGCGCCCCCACGTACGTGCGCCGGTGGCCGCGGATCTCCGCTTCGTCGCGGATGCCGCCCAGGCTTACGCGCACGAACTTGCGCCCCAGCGCCTCCGCGATCGATCGCCCCAGGCTGGTCTTGCCCACGCCGGGCGGCCCCACCAGGCAGAGGATCGGGCTGCGCTGCTTCTCCTTCGCGAGCTGGCGCACCGCCATGTAATCCAAGATGCGCTCCTTCACCTTCGGCAGCCCGTAGTGGTGGCGGTCCAGCACGCGCGCCGCGTCGCGCAGGTCCAGGCGGTCGGTCGTGATCTTCGTCCACGGCACCGTCACGAGCCACTCCAGATAGCCGCGGATGATCCCGACCTCGGGCGACGACGACGGGATCTGCTCCATCCTCCGCAGCTCGTCTTCCGCCTTCTTCGCCGCCGCCTCCGGCATACCTGCCGCCGCGATGCGCTCGCGCATGTCGTAGGCGTCGCGCGTCGCCGGGTCCGTCTCCCCCAGCTCGCGCTGCATCGCCTTGATCTGCTCACGCAGGAAGTACTCGCGCTGCGACTTGTCCAACTCCTCCTGCACGCGAGAGTGGATCTTCGTCTGCAGCTCCAGCACGTCCAGCTCGCGCGCCAGGTGGATGCTCAGCTTCTCCAGTCGCTCGCGGATCTCCACCGTGTTTAGCAGGTCCACGCATTCGTCGTCGTCCAGGTTCAGGCACGAGCCGACGTAGTCCGCCAGCCAGCCAGCGTCCTCAATATTCATCGCCATCACGTAGGCGTCGTCCGGGATGCTGGGCGCCAGGTGCGCGACTTTCTCGAACAGCGCCAGCACGGCGCGCCGCAGCGCCTCCGTCTGCAGGGTGCGGTCCACCGGGTCCTCGATCACCTCCACCCGCACGCGGTAGTACGGCTCCGCCTGCACGATGCCCAGCACGCGCAGCCGCCGCATCCCCTGTACCCACACCTGCGTGGTACCGTCCGGCAGGCGCAGCGCGCGGCCGATCGTGGCCTCGGTGGCGATGGGATAGATATCCGAGAGGGTGACCTCGCTCAGCGAGGGGTCGCGCTGCGTGACGACGGCCACGATGTCGTCGCCGGCGGTGGCTTCGTCGATGGCGCGGAGGGTGGTGCGGCGGCCCACCAGGATGGGGCCGGCGACGTTAGGAAAGAGGATGCCGCGCCGCCGCGGCAGCAGTGGCAGTTCAAGCGTGGCGTCCTTGCGCCGCTTTGGACGGGGCACGATACCTCCTGACCCCGAACGGGCCCGCTCCTGGCGGGCCGCCGGTACCGTGGTGCGCCTCACACACAGTATCGGCAGGCCAAGTCTAGCATGGCGCGAGCCCGAAACTAGCTTCACTTATGGCGATTCGATCAGCGGATCGATCAGATCGCCACCCACGCACGCAACTCCGAGCATTGTGTCTGTCGTCAGCCAATCTGTAGAGCATGTTTCAGTGGAGCATCGGTCGCTCAGGGCGGTCATTGATCTTCATATACTGATCGCGATCCGAGTGATCGAGTAAAATCGATACGGTGGCAAATAAGTATAGGCTACGCGGATGAACCCCGCGCTGGGTGTCTGCCCGCAACGAGGCCATCGTTGTGACCGCCAACCACGACGATAGGTGAGTCGGGTTTGGCAGTCGCGCCGGGCGGGAGCCGGTAAGTTGTTGCCGCTGAAAGGATGTGTCCGATGGCAGATGCTTACGCGATCATCAAGCAGGCGATCCAGACGCGCAGTTCTGTGTCGGCCATATACAGCGGGCGTTACCGCGAAATGACACCCCACGTTCTCGGATCGAAGAACGGTCGGCGGCAGGCATTGTGTTACCAGTACGCAGGTGAGAGCACGTCGGGGCCGCTCGGTCCCGTTGGTTCACCGGAGAATTGGCGATGCGTCAATGTCGAGAAGCTGTCCGACGTAAGGCTCATCAGTGGCGTCTTCCATACAGCGCCAGACCACACGCGCCCGCAGACCTGCGTCGACGAGATTGATGCCGTCGTGTTGTACTAGCGCGCGTCGTTCTTGAACTTCGCGTACTCCTCGGCACGTGCCTTCGCATCGGGCCCCGAGAAGATGGCTACGTATACCTGACCCTCTACCTCGTGGTCGGTCGCCTCAACGCGGTACTCGCTATCGTCGACGGCTGTCAATGCGCGGGCAACTTCGTATTGCAGGCGTGTCTTGGTACCAGGCATGTGTTCCTCCTTCAATGACTATCGATCCTACAAGGCTGGCGACGATCTTAGCACGGACAGGCGCACAACTCCCCGCCCACGCTGACACCCCACGCTAGGAGATCGCGCGGGGCGCTGCTAGCGTGCTGCCTGGCGCAGCAGCGCCGAGCGAACGGTAGTGGGTCAGTTTGAGGGTTGACGGCTCGGGCGTCGCGGGTGACAATGGATCATGCAAGATCGCTCAAGCAAACGGCGGCGAGATCTGAACGGGATGGACGCGTCTATTGTAGGCGAGGCGACGGGCGAAGCGCCGCCTGAGGAACGGTCGAACAAGAACCCTGCTGCCGTCGCACTAGGGCGACTCGGCGGGCAGAAGGGCGGCAAGGCAAGAGCTATGAAGTTGAGCGCGAAGCGCCGATCCGAGATCGCGAAGAAGGCTGCGCTCACACGTTGGGCGAAGCGGTGAGCCCGGCTCACACCGCCGACGAAGTCGTACAGGCGCGACTAGACGACTTGCTCGGGGAGGTTGCCACAGCATTTGGCGGAGACGCTCTTGTGTGGTGGGGACCGATCATTGACGGTGTTGACGCAGCGGTGAGGCGAGTCGTGGAGACACGGCGCAAGACCGACAACAGTAAGATCCTCACGATCCTGTTGACCACTAATGGCGGACTCGTCGAGGTTGTGCATCGCGTTGTGGATACCGTGCGCCACCACTATGACGTGGTGAATTTCGTGATCCCCGACTCCGCCTATTCCGCTGGCACGGTACTGGCAATGTCCGGCGATGCGATCTTCATGGACTACTATTCCCGTCTTGGCCCGATTGATCCCCAGTTGCCTAAGGGAGAGCGACTAGTGCCAGCTCTGGGGTATGTCGAACGCTATACCGACCTCATTAAGAAGGCCGCCAAGACGCCTTTGAACGACGCCGAGTTCGCCGTTCTGGTCGGCGGGTTCGACCAGGCAGAGCTATATTAGTATGAGCAAGCCAGAGAATTGTCGATATCACTCCTCCAGGACTGGCTTGTGCAGTACAAGTTCAAGGATTGGACTACGACGCGAACGCGCGGCATTCCGGTAACTCTGGCGCAAAAGAAGAAGCGCGCTAAGCAGATTGCCAGTTCCCTGAGCAATACGCGGCGGTGGCACAGCCATGGACTCGGGATCTCGGCTGAAACGCTGCGCAATGAGTTGAACCTCGTGATAGACGACCTGGATGCCGATCCTAAGCAAAGCGAGACCGTCCAGAGCTATCACGGGCTGCTACAGAACTACATGATCCAGGCAGGCCAAGTTGGCGTAGTCCATATGCGCGGCCTGTATACCGCTTATCACATCCACGGTTGATCTGAATAGGAGGACGCGGCATGACTGACCAACAGACACCTGGCGACCTCTCAGTTGAGGTTCCTGAACACCTACTCAACCGGGTTCGGGTGATTCAAGAGCGGCTTGATCGCCTTGGGGTGAAACGTCCGGGTTATCAAGCGAACACGCATGGTCGGATCCGCGTTGGGCCGAAATCGGACTCCGCCGACCCACACACATTCCACTTAGCGCCAAGACCATAAGCTCGCCGAACTTGACACTTTAGGCCGCCCGACACCGACACGCCACGCCGGGAGATCGCCCAACCCGCTGCTACCGTGCTGGCTGACGCACCAGCGCCGCGCCCACACGCGACGCCAACCAGCGGCCCGCGCCGCGCAAACGGCGAAAAGTGCCGAGCAAACTGCCGGAAAAACACCGAGAATTGCAGAACGAAGTCGGGACAGGCTTCGCCCCCGCGACGCTACCCGCGCCAGCGGCGGAAGATCAGCGTGGCGTTCTGGCCGCCCATGCCGAAGCTGTTGCTCAGCACGATGTCCACCTGCGCCGCGCGCGCCTTGTTCGGCACGTAGTCCAGGTCGCACTCCGGGTCCGGCGTCTCCAGGTTGATCGTCGGCGGGATCATGTTGTCACGGATCGCCAGCACGCTCGCCACCGCCTCCAGCCCGCCCGCCGCCGCCGCCGAGTGCCCCGTCATCGACTTGATGCTGCTCATCGGCACACGGTACGCCGCCTCGCCGAACGCCAGCTTCGCCGCCGCCGTCTCCGTCTTGTCGTTGTACGGCGTGCCCGTGCCGTGCGCGTTCAGCCACGAGACCTCGCCCGGCGCGATGCCCGCCGACTTCAGCGCCCGGATCATCGCGAGCGACTGGCCTTCGGCGTCCGGCGCCGCGTCGTCCGCCGCGTCGAACGACCAGCCCTGGCCCGCGTACTCCGCCAGGATCGTCGCGCCGCGCGACTGCGCGTGCTCCAGCGACTCCATCACGACGATGCCCGCGCCCTCAGCCAGCACGAAGCCGTCGCGGTGCAGGTCGAACGGCCGCGACGCCTTCTCCGGCGTGTCGTTGTAGCCCTTGCTCAGCGCGCCCATCAGCCCCATCGTGGCCACGGCCACCGGCGTGATGATCGCCTCCGTGCCGCCGCCCAGCATGATGTCGGCCGCGCCGCAGCGGATCATGTTGTACGTCTGCCCCAGCGCGTCCGTCGCCGACGCGCAGGCGCTGTTGATCGACGAGTTCGGCCCGCGCAGCCCCAGCTCGCGCGCCACGCGCCCGGCCGACATGTGCGGCCCCCAGCGCGGGATGATCAGCGGATCCACGCGGTTCGGCCCGCGCTCGTCGATGATCGTCTCCTGGCGCCCCATCTCGAAGACGCCGCCGGTGCTGCCGAGGATCGCACCCATCTCCGTCGCCGTCTGCGCGTCCAGTTCCAGCTTCGCCGAGACCAGCGCCTCCCGCGCCGCCTTCAGCGCCAGCTGCGCGAAGCGGCCGGAGCGCCGCACCGCGCGGTGCTCCATCACCTCGCGCGGGTCGAAGCCCTTCACTTCGCCCGCCACGCGCACGGGGTGCCGCGACGCATCGAAGTGCGTGATCGGCCCGATGCCGCTCTTGCCCGCGAGCAGGCTCCGCCAGAACGTCTCGGCGTCGTTGCCCACGGGCGTGACGGCGCCGATGCCGGTGATGACTACGCGTCGAAGTTCCACGGGGAGGCTGCTCCTGCGGCGGCCGGGCGCGGCCGGCGATCTGTCGGTCTACACCTTCTAGTGTATCGGTTGCTGGTCGCTGGTCGCTGGGGACTGGGGGGTAAGGCAAGAGAGGCCGCTCGGAAGAGCGGCCTCTCTCCACTTGTACTGGTTCCGTTCAGTCCTACGCGGCCTTGCGCTGCTCCGGCCGCAGTTGCACCGGCTGCTTGCCCGCTCCGTCCGTCGCCAGCTTGAACTCCGACACGCGGCCCAGCAGGTCGTCCGCGATGGCGCCCAGTGCGTGCGCCGCCGCCGTCACTTCCTCCACCTGCGCCGTCATCTCTTCGCTCGACGCCGACACCTCCTCCGTCGCCGCAGAGTTCTCCTCCGCCACGCCGGCGATGTTCTCGATCGCTTCGCCCACGCCCCTGGCCGTGTTGCGCATCTGCGACGTCGCCGCAGCGTTCTGCTCCGCGACGCTCGCGATGCCACCGACGTTCTCCACCACGTTCTCGATGACGTCCCGCACTGTCGCGATCACCGTCACCATCTCGCCGCCAGCCGTCCGCAGGTCCTCAGACCCGCTCGCGATCAGCTGCATCTGCCCGTTCACGTCCTCCACCGCCTGCAGGATGCGGCCCAGCGCCGCCCCCGCCTCGCCGGCCACCTGGGCGCCGGATTCGGTCTCCGTCGCGCCCTCGGCCATCACCTTCACACTGCTCTCGACGCTGCGCTGGATGCCGTTGATCAGGCCACTGATCTCCTTGGTGGCTCCGGCCACCCGCTCGGCCAGCTTCCGCACTTCGTCCGCGACCACCGCGAAGCCGCGTCCCTGCTCGCCCGCCCGCGCCGCCTCGATGGCGGCGTTGAGCGCCAGCAGGTTGGTCTGCGCCGCGATGTCGTCGATGACGGCGACGATGTTGCCTATCTCCGCGCTCCGCTCGCCCAAACGTGCGATTTCGTCCGCCGCCTGGTCCACGGTGCCTTTGATCCGCGCCATCCCGTCGATCGTCTTCTGCACCATCTGCGCGCCATCCTGCGCCGTGTCCGAGGCAGCCTTCGCCCCCGTCGCCGCGTTCTGCGCGTTCGACGCCATCGTGTCGGCCGCCTTCGCCACCTTCGCCCTGGCCGTCTCCTCCAGCGAGCGCGCGGAGCTCTTCAGCTCATCGACGGAGGCGTTCACGTCCCGCACGCTGCGCGACGTCTGGTCCGTGCCTTCCGCCACCTGCGCGATGGCACTGTCCAGCTGGTTCATCGACGCGCTCACGTCCTGCACGCTCTTCGCGGTCTGGTTCGTGCCTTCCGCGACCTGGTTCGACGTCTGCGCGATCTGCTGCGTCGCCTGCGCCGCCTGGTCCGCGCTCTGGCTCAGCTCACGCTGTGCCGTGTTCACCTGCTCCGCGCTGCTCTGGATCTGCCGCATCAGGTCGCTCAGCGAGTGCCGCGTCTGGTTATAGTTGCCGATCGTCGCCACCATGTTGTCGATGATGTCGTTCGTGGCGATCGCCGCTGTGCCTACCTCATCATTCGGGTACGTGTCGATCTTCGCCGTCACTGGCGTCACGTCGACCGTCAGGTTGCCCCCCGCGATCGCCTTCATGCCCGCGCTCAGGTCCGCGATGCAGTGCTCCTGCAGGCTCTTCAGCCGCTTCACCAGTTCGCTCAGCGGCTTCGTGATCGACCGCGCCACGAAGAACGCCGTCCCGGCGGCGATCAGGCTGGCGATCACCGCAATGGCGATCATCAGCGTCGTCGCCGTGCTCGTCGTCGACTTCGCGGCGGCGTCCGACTGCTTCGCGACGGTCGCCGTCTCCTTGCTGAACTCGACGACCTTGTCGAAAGCGTCCTGGAAGTGCTGGCCGCCAGGGCCGTAGAGCGCGGCGGTGACCGCGCCGGCCTGATCACCCGCGTCGGCCTTCGCCAGCGGGCCCGCGTCGCGCGCCTTCGTCCAATCGCCGATCGCCGTCTCGGCGGTCGTCAGCTGGTCCTTCTGCGTCGCGTTGAGATTCTCGCCTCGCAGCGTCTCCAGGTCCGCGGCCATCGCCGTGTCAAGCTCCTTGATCGTCGTGCCGAACTCGGCCCGCTTCTCCGCCGGCGCCGACACGTAGCTCAGGATAGCGATGCGCTGCTGGAGCATGTCGCGGCGCAGCGCAGCGGCCTTGTCCGTCTGCTCAACACTGTTGGTATACAGCCCGTCGGCCTTGCTGCCCACGCTCTTGATCTGCGTGATCGCGACCACCGATGCGATGATCAGCGCAAGCACCCCGATGCCGAACCCTGCGAATAGTTTCGTACGAACGCTGAGCGCCATGTGCAGGTTCCCCCTCTGTCTGCTGAATCTCCCCTGGCCCGGTACACACCTCCGCCCACGGCGCGCACGCGGCTCATGAGGTGTATCGGTGCGGGAGATCTTCGGACTTCGAAGAGGCGCCTCACAGCGGCCTCACAGATTCGAGAAGCGCGTCTCAGCCGGCCGCTGTGAGCGGGGCCGCTTGCGACCGCAGCACCTCGCGCACCCGACGCACGAGGATGGCGGAGGTGAACGGCTTGGTGAGCACCGGCACCGGGTGGCCGCTCGGCGGGATGGGGATCGTCTGGTCGCCGGTGAAGCCGGACATGTACATGATGCGGGTCGCGGGACGCGAGTCGTGCAGACGCGCCGCCAGCTCGACGCCGCCCATCTCGGGCATGACGACGTCGCTCAGCACGAGGTCGATGTGCCCCGCATGTCGGCAGGCGACCGCGAGCGCTTCGACGCCATTGCGCGCCTCGAGCACCGCGTAGCCCTGCGCCGCCAGCGCGCGGACGGCGAAGCTCCGCACGGCGTCCTGGTCTTCGACCAGCAGGATCGTCGCGTCGCCCGCTGCGGCCGCGTCATCGCCGCGCGGCGCCTCCGACTCCACGGCGGGCGCTTCGGTGCGTGGCAACTCGATCCGGAAGGTCGTGCCCTGGCCGGGCGCGCTGTCAACCTCCAGGCTGCCGCCCGCTTGCGAGACGATGCCGTAGCACGTGGAGAGCCCCAGGCCGCTGCCGATGCCCGCGCCCTTCGTCGTGAAGAACGGCTCGAAGATCCGCTGCTGCGTCTCCGCATCCATGCCGGCGCCGGTGTCGCTCACCGTCATGCGCACGAACTCGCGCCCGTCCTCGCTGACGTTGTCCGTGCGGACGGTGATCATGCCGCCGTGCGGCATGGCATCGCGCGCGTTGACGACCAGGTTCAGGACCACCTGCTGCATCTGGCTGGGGTCCACCCGCACGTGCCACAGGCCGGGTTGCGCGCTCATCACAAGTTGCACATCCTCGCCAATCAGGCGCGAGAGCATCACACGCATCGACACGGTCAGCTCGTCCAGCAGCACCTCGGCCGGCTCGACGACCTGGCGGCGCGAGAACGCCAGCAGCTGCTTTGCCATCTCACCCGCGCGCTCAGCCGTGGCGCAGATCTCCGCGAGGTCGTCGCGCAGTGAGCCAATCTCGGGCAGGGCGATCGACGCGAGCTCCGCGTGTCCGATGATCGCGGTCATCAGGTTGTTCACGTCGTGTGCGACGCCGCCAGCCAGCCGCCCGACGCTCTCCATCTTCTGCGCCTGCAGCAACTGCGCCTCCGCCTGCTTGCGCGCGGTGACGTCGATGCCGACGCCCCAGGCCGCCCACCCCGGCACCGGCGCGTGCAGCGACAGGCTGGACCAGGCGATCGTGCGCGTGCTCCCGTCCCTGCAGCGGATCTCCGTCTCAGCGTCGCGGTACATCCCCTGCGCCGATGTCATGGATTGCAGCAGCGCTGTACGGTAGGCGTCGTCGGGAAAGAGGAGGTTGAACATGTCGTGCCGGCCGAGGGTCTCGGCGGCGGTGTAACCCGTGACGCGCTCGCACTCTTCGTTCCAGGCTAGCAGATGGTACGCCTCGTCGAACGCGAAGATCATCACCGGCATGTGGCGCACGATGAGCGCCAGGCGCTGCTCACTATCGGCAAGCGCCAGCGTCGCCATCCTGCGTTCGGCGACGTCTTCGGTCATGGCGATCGTCCCGATCAAATTGCCTTCTCCGTCGAGCAGCTGCACGACCTGAATACGCAGCTCGATCTCGCGACCCCAGCTGGACCGGTGAGTCGTCTCGAACGTCTCAGAGTGCCTGCCGGCAAGGACGCGCCGGAAGACGCCGCTGACGCCGCTCTCGACCGCCTGCGGCACCGCCGGCAGGTTGAGACCGATCATCGCCTCCGCGCCGGGGGCGCCGAAGATCGCGACGGCGGCTGGATTCACCGCGGTGATGACGCCGCTGGCGTCGGTGCTGGTGATGCCGATCGGCGCCTGCTGGAGCAAGAAGCTGCTGGTCCGCTGCAGCGCACGCAACTCCGCCGCCGTGCGGCGGTGCTCCTCGGCCTCGCGCTGGAGGGCCCGGGTGCGCGCCTCGATCAGCCGGTTGAAGCGGCGGCCGGTGGCGACGATGGTAACGTAGAGGACGCCGGCGCTGGCGGCCATGCCGATCGCGAGGGCGGCGCCGGTATCCCACGACATCGCGGGCAGGGGGATCCGCGCGATCTCCGCGACGACGGTGATCCCCAGCTGCATATGCGCGCCCCCGGTTCCGCACACCCGCGCGACGGCGGGAATCGTGGCGGATTGGGTACCAGTTACGGCCCTGTCCCACGACCTGTCAATAGGTCGCGATCACGAAACACTCACAAACTTCTGGAAAAGATCGTCTCAATACTAAATTACAGTATCAACAATCCAAACCTCGGTTATCGTCGCCGCGACGCAAGCAGCGTGCGCGATTGCTTCGCCGCGGTGGTTGCTGGTACAACTGTTTCGAGAGGATGACGCCATGGTACACGCGCGCAAGCGGAGCATCGTCGTTGAGGGTCCGGGGCTGGCCGCCTGGCGGCTCTTCCTGCAGGCGCACAAGGAGCTGACAAACGTCCTCGCCGCGGAACTGGAGGCCGAGCGCAACCTGCCGCTGGGCTGGTACGACGTGCTGATCCAACTCTCCCTGGAGCCGCAGGGGCGCATGCGGATGCAGGACCTGGCGCGCCGCGTCCTGCTCAGCAAGAGCGGCCTCACCCGCCTCTTCGACCGCATGGAAGAAGCTGGTCTGGTGGAACGACAGTCGTGCCCGGAGGACCGCCGCGGCACCCACGCGGTGCTCACGCCCGCGGGCCGCCGCACGCTGCATCGCGCCATGCCCGTGCATCGGCGGGGCATCGAGCGGCACTTCTCAAGCCAGCTCACCGAAGCGGAGACGGCAGCGCTGCGCTCCGCGTTCGAGAAGATGCTGGCGGCGCTGGACGCGCCCGCCTAACGAGACTTCAGACTCCCACGGATCAGACCACACGGAACGGCAATGGTTCGCCGCGCAGGCCGGCGAGGCAGTTGTCCACCGCGATCGACGCCATGCGCTCCCGCGTGGCGTGGCTGGCGCTGCCGATGTGCGGCAGCAGCGTCACGTTCGGCGCGCGCAGCAGCGCGTCGCCCGGCGGCACCGGCTCCACCTCCGCCACGTCCAGCCCGGCAGCGGCGATCCAGCCCTGCTCCAGCGCGCGCACCAGCGCCGCTTGGTCGATGACGCCGCCGCGCGCTGTGTTCACCAGCACGGCGGTCCGCTTCATCGCGCGCAGCTGCCGCTCGCCGATCATGCGCACGGTCTCCGGCGTCAGCGGCACGTGCAGGCTGACGAAGTCCGACTCGCGCAGCAGCGCGTCGAGCGGCACGCGCTCCGCGGCCAGGCCCGGCTCCGGCGCGGCATCGTGCCGGCCGGCGTACAGGACCCTCATGGCGAACCCCTGCGCGCGACGCGCCACGGCGCGCCCGATCTGCCCGAAGCCCACGATGCCCAGTGTCGCGCCGTGCACGTCGTGCCCCAGCAGCAGGTTGGGGTCCCACGTCTGCCAGCGGCCGTCGCGCACGAAGCGCTCCGCCTCGACGATGCGGCGTGCCGCCGTCAGCAGCAGCGCGAAGGCGAGGTCAGCGGTAGTTTCGGTGAGCACGCCGGGCGTGTTGCCAACGGCGATCCCGCGCGCCGCCGCCGCCGCCACGTCGATGTTGTCGTAGCCGACCGCGACGTTGGCGACCACGCGCAGCCGCGGCGATCCGGCGATCAGCGCCGCGTCGATTCGGTCGGTGAGCAGCGAGATGGCGCCCTCCGCCCCGGCGCAGCGGCGGCGCAGTTCGTCGTACGGCGGCGGCAGATCGCCGGGCCAGAGGTCGACGTCGGCGGCGCGGGCGAGGCGGTCGAGCGCATCGCCGGGGAGTCTGCGTGTGACGAAGACGCGCGGCATCACACGTGCTGGAGCACGTCGTCGGCCGGCGGCGCGGGCGCCTGCTCGGCGCGCTGGCGCGCGGCGCGGCGGGCGGCCGCCTCCATGGCGGAGAGCTGCGCCAGCGCCTTGCGCGTGTCGGAGGCGACGCGCGCCGGCTCCTGGTTCTTCACGCGGTACTTGAACAGCCAGTAGAGGAACTCGCGCAGCTCCGACAGCGCGATGTGCGCGGAGTGCGGAAGCCCCGCCTCGTCGCGGAACTCGCGCAGCAGCACCGCGCGCGGCTGTCCGTAGACGCGCTCGTACACCGGGTCGATTTGCGCCTCGTCGGCGCGCGGATCCTTGATCGAGACGTTGAGCTTCTCCTTCGACACCTCCAGCTCAACGGCGTACTGCAGCGCCTCCTCCACGATCACGCCGTACACGTAGTTGAGGTGGGCGCGGTGCTTCGTCTCGCCGATCGCTTCGCGCAGCAGCTCGTCGGTGACGCGGCGCGGGCCGTCGGGCGCCGCCGCATCAGCGGGCGCGTGCGCGGTGAAGAGCAGCCGCTCCGCCTCGTCGCTCGGGATCAGCGCCGGCGCTTCGTCGATCAGGCGCTCGGCGAGCAGCAGCCAGTCGAACGCCTCGCCGCCGATGAGGTAGCGGTACTCGCGCCCGGCGAAGGTCTCCTGCGGCTGCTCCCACAGCGCGATCGCACGCATCAGCGCGTCGAACCAGGCGTCGCCCGCCTCGAGCGCCGCCACGAAACTCTCGACTGGCGCGGCGTCTTCCGCGCCGTCGGCGTCGCCGTGCAGGTAGCGCCCGTAGATCGGCGACGTGAAGAAGTCCGTCAGCACGTCGCGGTGGTTATAGGCGACGGCGAGGTCCGGCAGCTCGTGCGGCGCAAAGAAGCGCAGCTCGCGACCCTCGCCGCACACCATCTCCCCGGCCGGCGTCTGGCAGAGCGCGTGGAAGAGGTACAGCTCGTAGTCGGCGCCGCGCTTCGTGCTGCCGCGCGCGCCAGTGGCCGTTTCGGCGAAGTAGTAGGCACGGAACGGCTCGATGCGGCCGAGCGTGATGCCCGTCTCCTCGGTGATCTCGCGGCGGGCGGTGTCTTCGGGCGTCTCGCCGGGGTCGGCGGCGCCGCCGGTGATGCCCCAGTGCCCGGGAAACATGATCTTCGGGTCGTCGTCGCGCAGCTGCAGCAGGACGCGGCCCAGCGCGTCGACGAGGATGACGCCGGCGCTGATCTTGCGCGGTACGGAGCGTGGTCCAGCCATGATTGCCGTGTGTGCCGCGCCCGCGACTATGCGGCCGCAACATACCAGTATAGCAATCGGCATCGGCGCGCCGGTGTTGACCCCTGCGCCTACGCCCCGCCGCGCGCCAGTCGCATCATCTCGTCGTACAGATCCGTCGCGGCGAACTGCGCGATCAGCGTCCGCAGCGCGGGCACGGTTCGTTCCGGCAGCGCGCCCGGCGCGAACGCCGCCATGCCCTGCCCCTCGCGCAACTCCAGCGCCGAGAGCGGCGCGTCGAGCGGCGCGGCGTAGACGTAGATGAGCTGCCGCCGCGCGTCGCCGGCTTCGAGCGTGCGGAACGGCACGCCGTCGTACAGGGCCACGCAGCGCGGCTGCCAGCACAGCTCCTCGCGCAGCTCGCGCAGGAAGCCCTCTTCCGGCGTCTCCCGCTGGTCCGTCTCGTGCGGCTCCACGCGGCCGCCGAACGAGCCCCACAGCCCCGGATGCGCGATCTCCGGCTTGTCGTCGCGGTGCTGCAGCAGGAAGCGGCCCTCCGCATCGACGATCAGCCCCGTCGTGCTGAGCCAGTCCCACGCGCGGCGCACCCGGCCGTAGGCGCGCGAGCGTGCGAACTCTTCGATTACCGGCACCAAGCCTGGCACGATCGCGGCAGGCAACGCGCCGGGCGCGAACAGCGCCATCGCCTGGCCCTCGCCGAGCGTCAGCGCTTGCGGCGGCACGTCGAGGTGCGCGGCGAAGACATGCGAGACGACGCGCTCGCCGTAGCCCTTGTCTCCCGGCAGCGGCGGCACGTAGGCGGAGAGATAATGCTCGAAGTGGCGCGGCCGCCAGGACAACTCTTCGCCCAGTTCGCGCAGGAACGCGGCGCTCAGCGCCTCGCCCGGCTCGGCGTGGCCGCCGAAGAGCCCCCACAGCCCCGCGCCGCTGACGCCCGGCTTGTCGTCCCGGTGCTGCAGCAGAAGGCGGCCGTCCGACGCGGCGATCAGTCCGACGGCCACCTGTTCGAAGTCATTGCCCCTCACCGGGTTGCGGTCAACGGCGGCGCGTCGCCGCCGCGACGGCCTTCGCCGGCGCGCGGCGCGCGGGCGCCCTCTTCGCGCCGGCCTTCTTCTTCGCGCCGGCGGCATCGCGCTTGCCGATGGCCACGTAGGAACGGCCGCGGAACCCCGTGTACACCTGGCGCGGCCTCGCGATCTTCTGCTCAGTGTCGGTGATCATCTCGCGCCACTGCGCCACCCAGCCCGCGGTGCGCGGGATGGCGAAGAGCACCGGGAACATCTCGACCGGGAAGCCCAGCGCCTGGTAGATGATGCCGGAGTAGAAGTCCACGTTCGGGTACAGCTTGCGCGAGACGAAGTACTCGTCCTGAAGCGCGATGCGCTCCAGCTCCAGCGCGATCTCCAGCATCGGATTCTTGCCGGTGAGGTCGAAGACCTCCTCCGCTGTGCGCTTGATGATCTTCGCGCGCGGGTCGTAGTTCTTGTAGACGCGGTGGCCGAAGCCCATCAGCCTGCCTTCGCCGTTCTTGAACTTCTTGATGAACTCCGGCACGCGCTTCTTGTCGCCGATCTCCTGCAGCATCCGCAGGACCTCTTCGTTCGCGCCGCCGTGCAGCGGACCGTAGAGCGCGGCCGCCGCCGCCGCAGTCGCGCTGAACGGGTCCGGCCGGCTGCTGCCCACGGCGCGCATGGCGTTCGCGCTGCAGTTCTGCTCGTGGTCCGCGTGCAGGATGAACAGCACGTCGATCGCGCGCTCCAGCGTGGGGTTCGGCTTGTACTTCGGCTCGGACATCTTCCAGAGCATGTTCAAGAAGTTGCCGGGAAAGGAGAGGTCGTTGTCCGGATAGACAAACGGCATGCCGCGGCTGTGGCGGTAGGCGAACGCCGCGATCGTCGGGATCTTCGCGATCAGGCGCCACGTCTGCACTTCGCGCGACTCGGGATCGTCGACGTTGCGCGCATCCGGATAGTACGTGCTCAGCGCGCCGATCGTGCCGACAAGCGTGCCCATCGGGTGCGCGTCGTAGTTGAAGCCGTCGACGAACTTCTTGATGTTCTCGTGGACCATCGTGTGATAGGTGATGTTGTGCGTCCACTTCGTCAGTTGCGCTGCCGTCGGCAGCTCGCCGTAGACGATCAGGTACGCCGTCTCCAAGTACGTGCTCTTCTGCGCCAGCTGCTCGATCGGGTAGCCGCGGTACTCGAGAATCCCCTTGTCGCCGTCGATGAACGTGATGGCGCTGCGGCACGACGCGGTGTTCGTGAACGCCGGGTCGTAGCTCATCAGCCCGAAGTCGCCGCCGCCCGTGCTGATCTGGCGCAGATCCATCGCGCGGACCGTGCCGTCCTTGATCGGGAGCTCGTACGACTTGCCGGTGCGGTTATCAGTGACTGAGAGGGTGTTGCGCGGTGCCATGGCCGAGGCCTCCATCTATGGCCGCCAGGCGGCGGCGCGTCTGAAGTCTGCCACCCGGCGCGGGGTGCGGGATGGCGCTGGGACGCTCCCCCCCGGGGGAGCCAATGCGTACATCGAGCATATCAGGAACGCCCCTTCCACTCCTATATCGGACGGTAGGCGCGATACCGCCACCTTCGAAGCTCCAGCGGTACAGCCGCCGCGCCGATAGCGGGACGAGAGGCCCGAACGGGGAGGAAGACCCGCACCTGGCTTCGAGGCACCCCCGCCGGCGTCCCCGTTCCGCTGGCTACCCCGCCACCAGCTCCAGCGGGAAGTCGTGCAGCGACGCGATGATGCGCTCGATGCCGGGCATCGGCGGCGCGGCCGTCGCCGTCGCGCGCAGCTGGATGACGTGCGCGCCCGACCGCAGCGCCGATGTCAGCCCGTTCGTGCTGTCCTCGACCGCCACGCACTGCTCCGCCGCGAAGCCGAGCTTGCGTGCCGCCAGCACGTACGGCGCCGGGTCGGGCTTCGTCGCCTCGACCATGTCGGCGGTGCTGTAGGCGTCGAACAGCCCCTCCAGCCCGGCCGACGGCAGGATCGCATCGACCCAGCGGCTGTACGACGCGGTGCAGAGCGCGACCGGCACGCCGCGCTCGCGCAGCGCCAGCAGCAGTTCGCGCGCGCCGGGCAGCGCCGGCCGCGGCTGGCGGAGCCGCGCCATCAGCGGCGCCTCGTACGCCTCCAGCACCGCGTCCGGCGTCACGGGCATGTGCTTGTACGCGATCATCCGCGTCCACATCGCGGGCGTCGCCATGCCGATGAACGACTGGTAGTCGTCGATGGAGACGTGCTGGCCGTAGCGCGCGAGGACGTCGTTGACGGCGGCGTGGAACGCCGGCTCGCTGTCGGTCAGCACGCCGTCCATATCGAAGAGCACCGCGCGGTACGGCGCGGCGTTGGGGTGGGCCGGCACTACGTGCGGTTGAACTCGGTGTAGGCGCGGCTGGGCGTGGGGCTCATCTGCCCCTGGTACTTGCTGTGCAGCTCCGGGCTGCCGTACGGCCGGTCCACGGGCGTGGACATGCGCAGGAAGCTGAGCTGGCCGATCTTCATGCCCAAATGCAGCGCGATCGGCATCTTCGCCACGTTCGACAGCTCCAGCGTCAGCTTGCCGTGCCAGCCGGGGTCGACGAACCCCGCCGTCGCGTGGATCAGCAGGCCGATGCGGCCGAGCGAGCTCTTGCCCTCGACCTGCGCCAGGATGTCGTCGGGCAGCGTCAGCACCTCCAGCGTGCTGGCCAGCACGAACTCGCCGGGGTGGATGAAGAAGGGCCGCTGGTCGTCGATCACCACCTCGTCGGTCAGGTCGTCCATCGGCTCGCGCACGTCGATGTACGGCCGGCTGCTCACCTTGAACACCCGGAAGACGCGGTCGATGTGCACGTCCACGCTGGCCGGCTGGATATCGTCCGGATGCAGCGGGTCGATGACCAGCCGCCCCTTCGCCAGTTCTTCCTTGATCGTCCGGTCGCTCAGCACCATACCGGCACAGGGTACCCGCCGCGCCCGGCGCGGACTAGAGAGCTCTTGGCGGATAGCAATTAGCTGCACCGCGCCAGAGGCTGATCACTCGTCCGGAGGTCGCTGCGCCGATCTCGCACACTCGATGGTCCCTTCCCGCGTCGGGAAGGGGTAAGAAGGTTAGGTACCCCGACGGGCCATCCGGCCGTTCCCCTGCCTCGGAGCGCCGTTGACGCGACGCGCCACCGGATCGATCATGAACTGCTGCATTGAACTCGGAGGTGACGCATGACTGACCGCTTCAAGGACCAGGTGGTAATCGTGACCGGCGGCGGGCGCGGCATCGGCCGGGCGACCGCACTGGAGTTCGCGGCGGAGGGCGCGACGCTGCTGCTGGGCGGCCGCCGCATGGACGCGCTGCGCACCGCGGCCGAGGAGTGCCGCAGCGCCGGCGGCCGCGCCGAGGCCGTGCGCTGCGACGTGGCGGTGGACGAGGAGCTGCAGGGGATCGTGCAGACGGCGCTGGACCACTACGGTCGCATCGATGTGCTGGTCAACAACGCCGGCGTCGTCGCCGGCGGCCGGCTGGACGAGATCGACGCGGACGACGTGGGCCGCATGGTGGGCGTGAACGTCTGGGCGCCGATCCGCCTGTCGCAGCTGGTCGTGCCGCACATGCGCGAAGCGAAGAGCGGGACGATCGTCAACATCTCGTCCCTCGCGGGGCGCGTCGGCGTGCCGTACTACGCGACATACTGCGCCAGCAAATTCGCGATGCGCGGCTTCAGCGAGTCGCTGCGGCGCGAGCTGGCGCCGGACGGCGTGCACGTCATGGCCGTGTTCCCCGGCGGCACCGCTACCGACATGCTGGAGAACGTCGAGTTCGACAGCTTCGGCGTCACGATCGCGACGGCGCAGCAGGTGGCCGCCGCGATCGTGCGCGGTGTGCGCTGGCGTCAGCCGGAAGTCTTCATCGGGCTCGGTGAGTCGATCGTCTCGCGCTGGAACGACGTGATGCCGTGGACCGTCGACCTGGGCATGGGCATATTCCGCCAGCGCTTCAAGGAAGCGGTGCAGCACCAACGGACGACGTAGCCCCTACGCCAGTTCGGACTCGCCGCGCACGTCGCGCCCCGCCTCGACGTCGTCGATGAACTCGAAGACGGCGCGCTGCCACAGCTTCGGCCGGAAGTCGGGCGTCGAGTGCGCCGCGCGGCGGATCGTCACCAGGCGCGAGTTCGGGATCAGCGCGTGATCGCGCTCGGCGCACGGGTAGAAGTCGTCCCACTCGCCGCACGAGACGAGCGTCGGCGCCGTGATCGCGGGCGTGCGCGACGTGAGGTCCGGGCGCTCACGCAGCGCACGGTTCGCCGCCAGGTATCCCGCCTCCGTCATCATCTCAAGCTTCTGCTGCCGGTTCTTCGCGCCCTGCTCCTCCAGCGACATCTCGGACAGCCGCGCGTAGCGGTCGCTCTCGAGGCGGTACACGTCCTCGCGCTCGACGAGCCCCGCCATGCCGTACTTCTCGACGATGTACGCCATCCGCTCGAACGCGCTGATGATCCGGCGCTCGACCTCATTCGCCGCCGCGCTGGAGCCGGCGCCGTTGCCCGCCGTCGTGTCGCAGAGCAGCAACGACCGCAGGCGCTCCGGGTAGTCGCAGGCGAACTGCGCGCTGATCATGCCGCCCATCGACACGCCACCTACGTGCGCGCGCTCGATGCCGAGCGCGTCGAGCAGCCCCGCCAGGTCGGCGGCGAACTGCGGCACGGTGACCGTCGCCGGATCGGCGGGTACCGTCGTGTTGCCGTGGGCGCGCACGTCGTACAGCAGCAGGTCGAAGTGTGTCTTGAACGCCTCGATGATCGGCGGCCAGCCGCCCGTCGGCCCGGCGAAGCCGTGCGTCAGCACCAGCAGCGGCCCCGGCGCGCCGGAGCGCTCGTACCAGATGTCGATGCCGTTGACGCGCGCGGTCGGCATGGCTATCGGCCTGACTTCGCGGAGCGGGATGAGCGCGACGGCCGCTGCGGCAGCACGACCGCGCCCTCGGCGGGCGCGTTCCACAACTGCTCGGCGCGGCGCGGCGCGCGCACGTTCGGCGGGAAGATGCCGTTGATCGAGGCGATGACCAGCGTCAGCCCGGAGAGCGCCAGGATGGCGAAGAAGAGCAGCAGCCACGCCACGAACAGGTCGCCGCGGATGCCGAGCGCGTGCGGGACGGGCGTCCAGAACAGGAACAGCCCGATCACGAACCAGAGCCCGGCGAACACGAACGCCGTAACGGCGGTGCGGTAGCTAATGCGGCGCATCAGGCAAGATCGTAGCACATGAGATCCGGGCAGCGTGGGGGCTCGAGCCAACGGCGCTTAGAGGATCTACCCAGGAACGCACCTTCGGTAGTATGATCCTCATGGCGGGAGGCGTACGGTAACGGAGGGCTGCCATGTCGAGCACGTCATCGATCGAGTGGACGGACGCAACCTGGAACCCCGTCACCGGCTGCTCAAAGGTCTCGCCGGGGTGCGCGCACTGTTACGCCGAAACGTTCGCCGAGCGTTTCCGCGGCGTGCCCGGGCACCCATACGAACAGGGCTTCGACCTCAAGCTTTGGCCGCAACGCCTGGAACTGCCGCTCACGTGGAAGCGTCCGCGGATGATCTTCGTCAACTCGATGAGCGATCTCTTCCACGATGACGTCCCCGATGCCTTCATCCAGCAGGTGTTCGATGCGATGGGGCGCGCCGACTGGCATACCTTCCAGGTGCTGACCAAGCGACCGGAGCGAGCCGCCGCGATGTCGGCGCAACTGCCGTGGCGTGCGAATATCTGGATGGGCACGAGCGTCGAGAACCAGCGCTTCACGTCGCGCATCGAGTCGTTGCGGGGCACCGCGGCTCACGTGAAGTTCCTGTCCTGTGAGCCGCTGCTCGGGCCGCTGAAGCTCAAGCTTCGCCATATCGACTGGGTGATCGTGGGCGGCGAGTCCGGCCCCGGCGCGCGGCCCATGCGCGCCGACTGGGCCCGCAGCGTGCGCGACCAGTGCGGGGCGTCGGGCGTGGCGTTCTTCTTCAAGCAGTGGGGCGCGCACGACGAAGCCGGCATCCGCGTGGGCAAGAAGCACGCTGGACGCGTACTCGATGGTCGAACGTGGGACGGGATGCCCCGGACGGCGGCACTCGCACGCTGATGCCAAGACAGAAGATTCCGCGACCGATAGGCGACTGGACAGCGCACAAGCTTGAGCATCTCAGCGCGTACCTCGAGGCTTTTGCCAAGGCTACGACCACAGCTCGCGAGCGATATTACATCGATGCGATGGCCGGCTGTGGCGAGTGCGTGCTCTCGAAAACTGGCTATTCTACTCCAGGCTCAGCTTTGCGCGCGTTGAACGCTAGACCACGGTTCACAGGCATTCACTTGGTGGAACTCGACCCGGCGTCCGCGCAGCACCTACGTCTCAAGATGCAGTCCCACCGAAACGTCTTCGTGTACCAGGGGGATTGTAACGAAGTGATCCCGCGAGACGTGCTCCCAAAGATCTCAACGATCGCGCCGACGCTGGCGTTCATCGATCCGACGGGTGTGCAGTCCACCTGGACATTAATCGAGCGAATCGCGCGACATCGCAAAGGTGTGCGCGGCGAGAAGATCGAGCTGCTCGTCTGTTCGCGTTCGACATGTTCATCAACCGTTGGCTGAAGAACGAATCTTCGTGGCCCCAGTTAGACGCGTTCTACGGAACACACGCGTGGCATGCGGACCTTCTTGAAAGCCAGCGGCTCGGCGAGGACCTCGATGCACGGCGAGAACGATTCATGAAGCTTTATATGGATCGATTGAAGGCCGTCCTTGGTTACAAGTACGTTGATCCCCACGGTCCGCTGAAGAAGAAGAACCGCACTCTATACCACATGATCTTCGCCACGGATCATCCTGCTGCACACAGAATCATGAGTGACGTCTGGGGGAAGGCCCGTCCGTTACCAGGAGACATGTTCTATCAGAAGACTTTCGATCTTGAACCAGGCTGACGACTGACAGTCGCGGCGACACAACGGCGACGCGCAGGGCTCTCAATAGGAGAGGCCCCCTTCACCGGGGGCCTCTTCCGCTTCGATGCTCTGTGCTGGCCGCGGCGGCTAGACCGCTACGTCGCCCCGCTCGCCGGTGCGGACGCGGATCGCCTGCTCCACCGGCGACACGAAGATCTTGCCGTCGCCGATGTTCCCGGTCGCGGCGGAGCGCAGGATGATGTCGATCACCTCGTCCACGTTGGCGTCCACGACTACCGTCTCCAGCTTCACCTTCGGCAGCATGTCCACCGAGTACGCCTGGCCGGCGCGCCCGGCGTGCACGATGCCCTTCTGCACGCCGCGCCCCGTCACGCCGACGATGTTCAGGCCGATGTAGCCCTTGTCGGCCAGGGCGTGCTTCACCTCGTCCAGCTTCTCCGGGCGGATGATCGCTTCGATCTTCTTCATCGGTTCTCAGTCCCCTGGCTACCGGGCCGTGCCCGAATGCTGCGGCTGCATCGTGTGCTGGTCCGCGAACGGCTCCCCTGAAGCCATCGTGTGCACCGGGATCGCCTCCGGGATGCCGAGCACCGGGCCGCTGCCGCCGAAGATGTAGGCGCGCTCCCCGTGCTGCGACACGTCCAGGCCGGCGATCTCCTGTTCCTCGCTGACCCGCAGCCCCATGGTCACGTCGAGGGCCTTGAGTATGACCCACGTGGCCGCAAAAGAGTAGACGCCGACCGCTCCCGTGGCGACCATCTGGCGCCACACCTGGTCGCCCGCGCCGTGAAACAGGCCGTCCACGCCGCCCACCGTCGCCGTGGCGAAGAGGCCCGTCGCCAGGCTGCCCCAGAGTCCGCCGACGCCGTGCACGCCCACCACGTCCAGCGAGTCGTCGAGCGACGTCCGGCCGCGCCACTGCACCGCCAGGAAGCAGATGACACCCGCGACCGCGCCGATGGCGATCGCCTCCATCGGCTGCACGAAGCCGGACGCCGGCGTGATCGCCACGAGCCCGGCCACCGCGCCCGCCGCCGCGCCCACGACGCTTGGCTTGCCCGACAGCCACCAGCTCATCCCGACCCAGCTGAGGGCCGCCGCGGCCGCCGCCGTGTTCGTCACGACGAAAGCGTTGACCGCCTGCGCGTTCGCCGCGCCCGCGCTGCCGGCGTTGAAACCGAACCAGCCGAACCAGAGCAGCGACGCGCCCAGCACGACCATCGTCACGTCGTGCGGCTCCATCGGCTCTTCCTTGAAGCCCTTGCGCCGCTTGAAGATCAGCGCCGCGGCCAGCGCGGCCGCGCCCGCGTTCACGTGGATCGCCGTGCCACCGGCAAAGTCCAGCGCCTTCACCTTCGTGCCGGCCAGCGAGGCCCAGCCGTCGTTCGCGAACACCCAGTGCGCGACCGGGTCGTACACCAGGAAGGACCAGAGCAGCATGAACACGAGGAAGGTGCTGAACTTCGCCCGCTCGGCGAAGGCGCCCGTGATCAGCGCGGGCGTGATGATGGCGAACATCATCTGGAACGCCATGAACGCCTCGTGCGGGATGCCGATGCCGTAGGTACGCGGCTCGCCGTTGTGCGTGTAGCTGGCGACGTTCGCGCCGACATCCTTGAGTCCGACCCAGTCCAGGCCGCCGATGAGGCCCCAGTGGTCCGGCCCGAACGCCAGGGTGTAGCCGATGACCACCCATTGGACGCCGATCAGCCCCGCCACGATGAAGCTCTGCATGATCGTGCCCAGGACGTTCTTGCTACGGGTCAGTCCCCCGTAGAAGAAGCCCAGCGCGGGCGTCATCAGCAGCACCAGCGCGGACGCTGTCAGCACCCATGCGGTATTGCCCGAGTCAACTGCCGGCATGTTCCCTCCCCTGACTATTCAGTGCGATGGGGAGAGCATAGGGCCGTAATGTTACGGCCACGTTTCGGGCAGGTGACGGCACGGTTACGCGTGAACCTGCAAGTTGGCGAATCCAAAGCAACCGCCGCGAGATCACGTCAAGTTCGGAGCGGGAAGCGTTCAGGAACCGGTCCGCGCCCCGGTCCGGCCGGCGCGGGCGCCAGATCATCGCCCGTAACCGGTCCCCCGGCTACCGCCCGATGCCCACATACGCCGCGCCCGCCGCCGCCACGACGGCCGGATCGAGCGCCGCGCGCGTGTCCAGCACGGCGCGCAGGCCGCTGAACGCGCGCAGGTCCAGCGCCGCGTACTGCTCGTGCCACGCCTGCACGACGAGCGCGTCGCACGCCAGCGGGAACGCGGGCGGCGGCTGCATGCCGTGCGCGGCGATCTCGGCGTCGGAGTACAGCGGGTCGTGCACGTAAACCGTCGCGCCGCGGGCGGTGAGCGCCGCCGCGAGGCCGTAGGCGCTGCTGTGGCGCGACTCCTTCACGCCGGGCCGGTACGCCAGCCCCAGCACGACGGCCGTGGCCCCGCGCAGCGTGCCCAGCGCGTGCTCCAGACGCGACGCCGCGTACGCCGCCATGCCGTCGTTCAGGCGGCGCGACACGCCGATCAGGTCGTCCGGCTCGTCCGCCGCGTCGAGGAAGTAGGGGTACACCGGGATGCAGTGGCCCCCGACTCCCGCGCCCGGCGCGTGGATGTGCGAGTAGGGCTGCGTGTTCGCCGCGGCGATCGCCTGCAGCGCGTCCACGCCGATGCGGTCGGCAATCCGCGCGAACTCGTTCGCCAGCGCGATGTTCACGTCGCGGTACGTCGTCTCCGCGAGCTTCGAGAACTCCGCCGTCTCGGCGTCGCGCACCTCCAGCACCTCGGCGTCGAGCATGGCGCGGTAGAAGCGCGCGGCCCGCGCGGTACTCTCCGCATCGATGCCGCCGACGATCTTCGGGTAGGTGCGCAGGTCGCGCAGCACGCGGCCCGATGACACGCGCTCGGGCGAGAACGCGAGCGCGAAGTCCGCACCCGGCCACATCGCTGACACGGCAGCGATCTGCGCGCCCACGCGGTTGCGCGTCGTGCCGGCCGGCACCGTCGTCTCGACGATCACGAGCGCGCCGCGCTTGAGGTGCGGCGCCACGGCCGCCACCGCCTCGTCGAGCAGCGCGAAGTCGGCCTGGTGGTGCGCGTCAATGTCCACGGGTACGATGAACACTGCGACATCGGCATCCGCGACCGCATCGCGCGCGTCGGTGGTGGCGCGCAGCCGGCCGTCCGCCACGAGCGCCGCGATGCGCTCCGAGAGCACCGGCTCAGTGGGCAGCGGGTTGCTGCCGGCGTTGATCTCGGCGACGCGCGCGGCGTTCACGTCGTAGCCGGCGACGCGCGCGCCTTTCGATGCGAACTGCACCGCCAGCGGCACGCCGATCTTGCCCAGCCCGACGATGGCGACGTTCACGACGGCGCCGCCTCCAGGGGCAGGCTGACACCGGCGCCGCTGCGCGCCGCGCGCACAAGCGCCTCGGCCGCCGCCATGGCGGCGAGCCCGTCGTCAGGCGTGACGGCAGGCGGCGTGCCGGCGCGCACCGCCGCGGCGAACGCCTCCAGCTCCATGCGCAGCGGCTCGCGCTTGTCAATCTTCAATTGGTGCACGGGGCCCTCGCTCACGCCCTTCTGGTGGCGCGCCGCCCAGCCGCCCGGCTGCTCCGCGCCGTGCGCGTTCTCGAAGAAGGTCAGCTCGCGCGCCAGGTAGTCGACCACGAACAAGCCGCGCTCGCCGAGCACCGAAAGCTCGCGGATCTTCGTCGGCGTCAGCCAGTTGATGTCCAGCACGCCCACGACGTGGTTGGCGAAGCGCAGCAGCCCGATCAGCATGTCCTCGTGCTCGGTGTTGATACGCTGCTCGGTCTCCGCCTGGACGCGCGTCACCTCGCTGTTCAACAGGTAGCGCATCACGTCGATGTCGTGCGGCGCCAGGTCCAGCACCACGCCGACGTCGCGCACGCGCTCCGGGAACGGTCCGACTCGCCGCGCGTGCACCTGGTACACGCGGCCCAGCTCGCCCGCGCTCAGCTGCCGCTTCAACTCGATCACGGCTGGGTTGAAGCGCTCGATGTGACCGACCGTCAGCAGCACGCCGGCCGCCGCGGCCAGATCGCGCAGCCGCCGCCCCTCGTCCAGCGTCGCGGCCAGCGGCTTCTCCACCAGCAGCGGCACCCCGCGCGCAATCACCTCCGTGCCCACGTCGCCGTGCGCGCGCGTCGGCACGGCCACCGACACCAGGTCGATGCGCTCTTCGTCCAGCATCCGTCGATAGTTGGTGTAGCCGCGTGCGGCGCGCCCGCGCGTCGCGTGCCCGACGCGCGCGGCGTCAGTATCGGCGACGGCGGCAAGCTCCACGCCGGGGATCTCGGCGTAGACGCGGGCGTGGTTCGACCCCATGGCGCCCAGCCCGATGACGGCAGCTCGCAGCACGCGCTCGCTCACGCCGCCAGTGTATCGGTGCATGCCGACGCGCGGCAGACGGAATCGTGTCGAGGGTGCTGATGGTTAGGAAGCCGCTGCCGCGCCGTTCTCGAACACGTCGCCGGGTGCGATAGCCGCCTCCGCGGCGAATTCCGCGGCCGACAGCTTCTTGCCGCCCTCGAACTGCAGCCGCCTCGCGTGCAGCACGCCACCCGCCAGCGCGATGTCGATGCCGCCGTCCGCCACGGCCAGCACCGTGCCGGGCGCGGCGTCCGATGCGATCTCAGGCGTCATCCGCGCGTCGAAGAAGCGCACCCGCGTGCCCCGCAGCAGCGCGTGCGCGCCCGGCGCGGGGTTGGAGCCTCGGACCAGGTTGTAGACCTCCGCCGCGGGCCGCTGCCAGTCGATGCCGCTGTTGCCGTCGTCGGCCGGAGCCTCGTACGTGGCGCGCGACTCGTCCTGCGGCTCGCGCGGCGCCGTGCCCTCGCGCACCATGCGCACCGCGTCGGTCAGCGCCTGCACGCCCATCGGGAAGAGCCGGTCGAAGTACAGCGAGCGGACGGTGTCGTCCGGCCCGATCTCCGTTTCGCGTTGTAACAAGATCGGGCCCGTGTCGATGCCCTTGTCCACCCAGAAGATCGTCAGGCCCGTTGTCGTGTCGCCCTGCATGATCGACCAGTTCATCGCGCTGCGGCCACGGTGGCGCGGCAGCAGCGACGGGTGGTACTGGATCGAACCGTGGCGCGGCTGCTCGATCACGCGCTCGGGCAGAATGTGGTTCACGTACGCCATCACGCAGAGGTCCGGGCGCGTGGCGGCGTACGCCTCCAGCACGTCGGGCTTCTTCAGGCTGCCCGTGGGGAACACCGGCACGCCGGCGGCCTGTCCCGCCGCCCACAACGGGTCCGGCCGCTCCGGCTTGCCCGTGATCGACGACACCGCGACGACGTCCTCGCCGGCCGCGCGCAGCGCGGTGAACACCGCCTCGCCGAACGCAGCCTGGCCGATCAGTGCGATGCGCATCGTAGTCTGTAGCGGGTAGTGAGTAGTTTGTAGTTCACGGCCTGCGCAACCTCACCAGCGACCAGGCGACCAGATCACGGGTAGACCAGCTCGCGCTCCAGCAGCGACCGCGCGATCACCACGCGCTGCACCTGGCTCGTGCCCTCGACGATCATCAACTGGCGCGCGTCGCGGTAGTGGCGCTCCAGCGGATGGTCCATCATGTAGCCCTGCGCGCCCAACACCTGCAGCGCGTCGCTCGATACCTTCACCGCCGTCTCCGTCGCGAACACCTTCGCGATCGAGAGGTACGCGGCATGCTCGCGGCTGTAGAGCCCCTGGTCGACGCGCCACGCCCCCTGGTACACGAGCAGCCGCGCCGCCTCGATCTGGATCGCCATGTCGGCGAACATGAACTGGATCGCCTGCAGGTCCGCGATCGGCTTGCCGAACGCCTCGCGCTGGCGCGCGAACTCCAGCGCGTACGTCATCGCGCCCTCCGCAAGGCCGACGCCGCGCGCGCCGACCACCGGCCGGCACGAGTTCAGCGTCAGCATGGCGTGCGTGAAGCCCTGGCCCTCGACGCCGCCGACCAGGTTCTCGCGCGGCACACGCACGTCCTCCAGCACGATGTCCGCCGTCGGCACGCCGCGCACGCCCATCTTGCGGTCGGTGCCGGCGACGCGGAATCCCGACGCGTCCGTCGGCACGATGAAGGCGCTGATCCCCTTCGGTCCGGGCGTGCCGTTGGTGCGCGCGAACGCCACCACGTAGTCGGCGACGGTGCCACCGGAGATATACATCTTCTCGCCGTTCAGGATGTAGTCGTCGCCGTCGCGGACCGCGCGCGTCTCCAGGTTGCCGGCGTCGGAGCCGTGGTTCGGTTCCGTCAGGCAGAAGGCGCCCTTCATGTTGCCGCTGGCGATGCCTTCGCCGATCCACTTCTTCTGGCGCTCGTCGCCGCCGATCATCACCGGCTGCGAGGGCAGCGCCGAGAGCAGCAGCATCAGCCCGGAGGCGCAGCAGTACTTCGCCGTCTCTTCGACCGCGAGCGCCAGCGCCAGCATGCCCGCACCGCTGCCGCCGTACTGCGCCGGGATCGTCAGCCCCGTCAAGCCGGTATCCTTAAACGCCTGGAAGATGTCGTGCGGATACTCGCCTGAGATGTCCATCTCGGCCGCCCGCGGCGCGATCTTCTCTTTCGCGATGCGGCGCGCCGTCTCCTGGATCAGGCGGTGCTCGTCGGATAGCTGGAACTGCATGTGCGGCCTCGCTGAGATGGAATCGGGGTGTCCCAAAGAGAGTACCCGCGCCGCGCGCGTGAGGCTACCGTGCGCCCTGCACCCATAGCGCCGCTGTATGCGCTTCCTCGAACCCGAGCGACGCGAACAGCTTGCGCGCCGACCCCTCGATCCCCGTGCGCAGGCCGATGACGTCGCAGCCTTCCGCGCGCGCGTCGGCGATCGCCGCGGCCAGCAGCGCCGTGCAGATGCCCCGCCGGCGGTACGCTTTCAACGTCGCGACGCCGTAGACGCCGGCCGTCGCGCCGTCCACGAGCAGGTGCACGGTGCCGGCCGTCTCGCCATCAACCCCGGCCAGGTAGAAGGTGTAGCCCGGCTCCAGCACGCCGGCGAGCACCGATTTCAGCATGAGCGGCTTCAGCCACTTCTCGCCGCGCGCCGCCGCGATATCCGCGACGGCCCGTGCGTCGTCCGGCTCCGCGCGGCGGATGCGCACGCCCTCCGCGCGCGGCGATGGCACGGCGCCGCGGTGCACCATCGTCACCGTGCGCTCGGATGGCGCCAGGCCGCGGCGCCGCAGCCGCTCCTCCAGCGACGCGGGCCGGTCGAGCGGCGTCACGTACGCCGCCGGCTCGCGGTCGAACGCGCGCAGCAGCGCGAAGCCGATATCGAGCAGGTCGTCGATCGTGCGTTCGTCGGCGGTGAAGGATTCGATGCGGTTGAGGTCTTCGAGCGGCGCGTCGGAGGTCAGCGCCAGTGCGCCGCGCAGGTCGCGGTACTCGCCCCAGCCGAGCGACCGCCGGAGCCGCTCGTTGTTGATGATCCGTAGCGAGACCGCCGCATCGAAGGCCATGCCGCGAGTGTAGCGCGTGTCCACAGGAATGCGGCGCACCTTTACGTGCACGTAAAGGTGCGGTATATTTTGCCTTGCCATGAAGCCCAGCCGCCTCCCTGTTACGCTACGCCTTCTCAAATACGCCCTTCCCTACAAGCGCCGCCTCTTCGGCACCTGGCTTGCGGTGGGCGGTCTCACCACGTTCCAGCTCCTCGGCCCCTGGCTCGTGGCCTACGCGATCGACAAGGGCCTCGACGTCAAGACCGAGGGCGGCGTGTCGGTTCACCACGGCAGCTTCCACACGCTCTGGATCGCGGCCGTGCTGATCACGGCGGCGGCCGCCATGCGCGGCATCTTCCAGTTCTGGCAGACGTACACCTCGGAGTGGCTCGCCCAGCGCGTCGCCTACGACATCCGCAACGACATCTACGACCACCTGCAGCGCCTGAGCTTCGCCTACCACGACCAGGCGCAGACCGGCCAGGTGATGCAGCGTGCCACGCAGGACGTCGAGGGCGTGCGGATGTTCGTGAACCTCGGCGCCATCCGCCTGGTCTACGTCGCCGCGCTGCTGGTGACAACGCTCGTGCTGATGGTGCTGACGGACATGAAACTGGCGCTGCTGAGCTGGGTCTTCATCCCGCCCACGGCGCTGATCGCGGTCCGCATGACCTCGCTGTTGCGGCCCATCTCGTTCGAAGTGCAGAACCTGCAGGGCCGCCTGGGAGTAGTGCTGCAGGAGAACCTCAGCGGCATGCGGGTCGTCAAGGCCTTCGGCCGCGAAAAGCACGAGGAGAAGAAGTTCAACGCCGAAGCGGAGAACCTCTTCAAGTTCTCGTACCAGACCAACCGCATCCAGGCCACCTACGCGCCGCCGCTCAGCCTCGTCTGGTCGCTCGCCATGGTCGCCACGGGCTGGTTCGGTGCCTACCAGATCTTGCACGGCAACCTGCGCGCCGGCGAGTTGGCGCAGTTCATGCTCTACCTGACGATGCTGCAGCTGCCCGTGCGCAGCCTGGGCTGGGTGAACATGCTCTGGGCGCGCGCCGCCGTCTCCGGCCAGCGCATCTACGACATCCTAGACGCCGAATCCGCCGTGCAAGAGAAGCCCGACGCCGTCGAGCTGACCGGCCTCAAGGGCCACGTCCGCTTCCAGGACGTGTCGTTCGGCTACGACGCGATCAGCCCGGTGCTGCGCCACGTCGACGTCGACGCGCACCCCGGCCAGATCGTCGCGCTGCTCGGACAGACCGGCTCGGGCAAGACCACCGTCGTCAACCTGATGCCGCGCTTTTACGACGTGACGGGTGGCGCCATCACGATCGACGGCATCGACATCCGCGACGCGACGCTCGCGTCGCTGCGGCGCGCCTTCGGCATCGTGCAGCAAGACGTCTTCCTCTTCTCCGCCACGATCCGCGAGAACATCGCCTACGGCGCGTCGTCCGCGTCGGAGGAGGACGTGGTGCACGTCGCGAAGATGGCCCGCATCCACGACTTCATCACGACGCTGCCGGACGGCTACGACACCTGGGTCGGCGAGCGCGGCATCACGCTCTCCGGCGGCCAGAAGCAGCGCATCTCGATCGCACGCACGCTGCTGCTGGACCCGAAGATCCTGGTGTTCGACGACTCCACGTCGAGCGTCGACACCGAGACCGAGTACCTGATCCAGCAGGCCCTCGCCGAGCTGATGAAGGGGCGCACGACGTTCGTCATCGCCCAGCGGCTGCGCACGGTGAAGGCGGCCGACCAGATCCTGGTGCTCAAGGACGGCAAGATCGCGCAGCGCGGACGCCACGAAGAGCTGATCAAGGAAGAGGGCCCGTACCGCCAGATCTACGACGTGGAACTGCGCGACCAGGAAGAGGCGTTCGAGCGCGAGCGCGAGCGCTTGGCGAACATGACCGAGGCGGCCGCGGCGGCGGCTGAAGCTGCGGCGGCGGCACAGGCGGCGCCAGCGGCCGGCGGCGCGGACTAGGGAGACATCATGGTGTTCTTTGGCGGCGCCGGATCGGCCGGTGGCTGGAGCGGCGGCGGCCCCGGAAGCAACTGGAACAACCTGCGTCCCAACACGCTGCGCCGCAGCACGGATGGCTGGGACGACGACGAGCTCGGCTCTGTCTACAACCACCGCGTCGTCACGCGCCTGGCCAAGTTCGTCGCGCCGTACCGGTTCCGGCTGTTCGTCGCGCTGTTCGGCACGCTCGGCTTCGCCGTCCTCACCCGCTCGATGCCAGTCGCCGTCCAGGGACTCATCCACGCGGCGATGTACAAGGACCTCAGTTCGTTGAACTTCTGGGGCTGGGTCTATATCGCCATGGCGGTGCTGTCCGCCGGCTTCTACTACATCCAGCTCACGTCCACCGGCTGGATCGGCCACCGGCTGCTGTTGAGCCTCCGCAAGGACATGTTCGCCCACATGCAGAAGCTCTCCCTGAGCTTCTACGACAACAACGAGGTCGGGCGCATCATGTCCCGCATCACAAGCGATGTCACGTCGCTGCAGGACCTGATGACCAGCGGATTCCTCACGATCATCGGTGACATCGCCGGAATCGGGATCTCCGTCCTCGCCCTGATGTACTTCGACATGCGGCTCGCGCTCGTCACGTTCACGGTCGTGCCGCTCCTCGTCGTCACGATGGCCATCTGGCAGAACTACTCGCGCCGCGCCTTCATCCGCGTGCGCCAGGCGATCGCCCAGGTGAACGCGAATCTGCAGGAGAACGTCTCGGGCGTCCGCGTCATCCAGAGCCTCTCGCGCGAGGACGAGAACGCGAAGCGCTTCGACTCGATCAACCAGCAGAACTGGCGCGCCAACGTCGACGCCGGCCGGCTCTCCGCCGCCGTCACGCCCGCCGTCGAGGTGATCGTCGCCATCGCGATGTCGCTGGTCGTCGGCTACGGCGGCTACCTGGTGCTGCACGGCCGCATGGAGGTCGCCGCGCTGATCGCCTTCACGTTGCAGCTCCAGCTCTTCTTCGATCCGGTGCGCGACCTGGTGCTGCAGTACACGCAGCTCCAGCGCGCCATGGCCGGCGGCGAGCGCGTGCTGGAGGTGCTGGACACGAAGCCGGAGTTCGAGGATGACCCCAACGCGATCGACCTGGAGGACGTGGCCGGCCGCGTAGACTTCAACCACGTCACCTTCCGCTACGTGGACGAGGTGCCCGTGATCGAGGACATCGACCTGCACGTGCAGCCGGGCGAGACGATCGCCCTGGTCGGCCAGACCGGCGCCGGCAAGACGACGATCACGGCGCTGATCTCCCGCTTCTACGAGGTCAGCGAAGGCTCGATCGAGATCGACGGCATCGATGTGCGCAAGATCTCGCACGCCAGCCTGTCGCGGCGCATGGGGCTGGTGCTGCAGGAGCCGTTCCTCTTCTCCGGCACCGTCTTCGAGAACATCCGCTACGGCCGCCTCGACGCCACGGACGAGGAAGTCGCGGAGGCCGCCCGCAACGTCGGCGCGCACGAGTTCATCTCGCGCCTGGACCAGGGATACGACACCTACCTGCACGAGCGCGGCATGAACCTCTCGGTGGGCCAGCGGCAGCTGATCAGCTTCGCGCGCGCCATCATCGCGCAGCCGCGCATCCTCATCCTGGATGAGGCGACGGCGAACGTGGACACGCAGACCGAAGTGATCATCCAGCGCGCGCTGAAGACGCTGCTGGAGGGTCGCACGTCGTTCGTCATCGCGCACCGGCTCTCGACGATCCGCAACGCCGACCGGATCATCGTGCTGGAGCACGGGCGGATCGTGGAGCAGGGCAAGCACGACGACCTGCTGGCGCTGGGCGGCCGCTACGCCAGCCTCTACCGCATGACGTACGAGCAGCACCCGATGCACACGAACGGCGCAGGCGGGAGCAACGGCAAGAACGGCGCAGCCGCGGCGACCACGCCACTCACCGCGCCGGGGCCGGCCTGAGAGTATTCCGCTACGCCCGGGTGAGGCGGATCGCGCCGGTGTGCGTGCGCAGTTGCACCTTCGGGCCGCTGCCGTTCGGCGCGCTGCCCGCGCGGCGCGGCGGCAGGTCGCTGCGCACGCTGCCGACGTCGCTCTGTGCGTCGACGTAGAAGGGGTAGTCCGGGTCCACCGCGAGGTGGATCAGCCCCGTGTGCGCGCGCATGTCAAAGTCACCGCGTACCGCGCCGCGGTAGCGCACCGCGCCCGTGTGCGCGCGCGCGTACACCGCGCCCTGCGCCTGCTCGATGCTGATCGAGCCGGTGTGCGTCGTCACCTTCAGCTTGCCCCGCACGTCGCGCACGTCCGCGGCGCCGCTGCGCGCTTCGATGCTCACGTCGCCGGCGATGTGCTGCATCTCGATGCGGCCGCTGCGCGCCTCTGCCGTGACGTTGCCGCGCACGCGCTCCGCGCCGATCGCGCCGCTGCGCGAGACGATCGTCACGTCACCTTCGATGTCCTCGACGCTGACCCGGCCGCTCATGCTCTCGATGTGGACGCGGCCGTGCGTCCGCGCGACCTGCACGCGGCCCGAGCGCGAGAGCACGCGCACGGCCGTCTGCACTGGCACGCGCGCGGTGTAGTCGACACGCGCACCGCGCTTGCCGCCCCACAGGCTCCATCCCTCGGTCTGCGGCATCGACGGCGCGCGCACGATCACGCGGTGCGAGTCCTGCTCCAGCCCGCGCGCCACGAGCGCCGCCGCTTCATCCGCTTCGTCGGCGGTGTCAGACCAGACGTGCACGACGGCCTCCAGCAGCACGGAGTGGCCGTCGTACGCCTCGACAGCGACCGTGCCGGAGCGCGCCTCCACGTGCAGGACGGCGCGCTCCCCTGTCTCGAACTCGCGGGTGATCGTGCGGGTGTGTTCCATCTCAGACGCTCGTGAATCCCCAGAGCCGCGCCGTGAAGTCGTTCCAGAGGCCGCGCGCCCGCGGCGGCTCATCGACGCGCACGGTGCCCGGGTCCAGCGCGCGCCGGATCGCGCTCGCCAGCTCGCGGCGCGAGTGGGGTCCGACGAAGCGCGCCAGTTCGTGCGCGTCGTGAATGACGACGAAGGTCGGCAGCAGGTTGATCTTGAAGCGCCGCCGCAGGTCGGGGTGCGCGTCGATGTCCACCGCGCGCACCGGCAGCCGTCCGGCCGCCAGCTCGATGCCGGCGATGCGCGTCGCGAGCGGCCGCGTCCGCACGCGCGACGACGTGAATTCGACGATCAGCGGCATCTCGCGCCGCGCCAGCTGCGCGTCGGTGATGGTGCATTCGGGCGAGAGGTTCATCGTCATGACCAGTCGTCCTCCAGCTCCGCACCGTGGTGGCGGCCGGTGTGCCGGTCATCCATCTTCCGCTCCCAGCGATCCCACTTCCGCTCCCACCGCCGCTGCCGGCGCGCCCACTTGTCGCCGACCCGGATCTGCCAGTCCCAGTCCCACGCGCGTTCCGCCCGATGGTTGAACCCGAAGGGGTCGATGGCGAAGACGTTCGGCGCGATCATCGCCACGCCGGTCACGACCGTGTACGCGATCAGCCAGTCCTTCGTCGGATCGATGGTGCCCGCCAGGAAGAGGATCGACAGCACGAACGCCGCCATCCGCAGGTCGATCGCCGGCCGCAGCTGCAGCCAGTTCCAGAACCGCGGCCGCATCGCGGCGACGCCCGTGACGACGGTGAGCGTGATCCACCAGCCGCGCTCGGGATCGATGTTGCCGCCGAGCAGCAGGCAGGCCACGATGAATGCGAAGAGTCTCATGTCGTCCCCCCTCGGGCCGGCGGTTCGCCGCCGCCGTCAGCGTGCGCCGTGCGCGAGCGTCTTTGCCGCGCGCTCACCCGCGGTGCGGTCCAACATGATGCCCAGCTGCACCAGCGCCGCCGCGATCGTCTGCCGCAAGCCGCGGTGCAGGCGCCGCTGCCGCGCGCGCGCCTCCTCTACGAGCGCGATGTACGCGCTGTCGATGCGGCCGAGCTGCTGGATGCGCTGCTCCGCGATCAGTTCGTCGATCATCATGGTCCCCTCCTTCCCCGCTCCGGCGGGGAGATCTCTACTCGTCGTCGCCGCCGACCCAGCCGCTGAGTCGCGAGCCGCGTCCCGGGCGATCGCTCCAGCCGGGCGGGCGCGGCGGGCGCGACGGGGTCGGCCCCGTCTGCACCTCGATGTTGCGGACCGCACGCGCGAGTGCCTTCACAAACCAGGTGTTCGCCGACGTGCCGGCCTTCGACGCGGCCTGCTGCGCAAGGTCCTTCAGCTCCGCCGGGATGCGGATCGTGATCTTCTCGACATCGCCCTCAAGCGCGGAGTACTGGGCTTCCTCGCCGTTGCCGGACTTCTCATCCACCTCGACCGCCAGGCCGCCCGGCCGGTACGCCAGCCGCACGCGGTAGTGCGCTGCGACCTTGTCATCGACCGCCTGCGCCACTTGCGACATCAGGTCGTAGACCGCGCGCTCCAGCGGCGTCCGCGCCGCGTCGACGTAAATCTCGATGGCGCGGCGGCGCTCGTCGCTCTCGATCAGCGCCAGCGGCTGCTTCAGCGCGTCGAAGACTGGCTGGGTGTTGAGCTCGGTGGCCATCTGGCCTCACTCCCCGGCGGGTGCCATCGGCAGTCCGCCATCTCTGTGCAGTACATTTGATGGCGATATGATGGCACCGTGATGGCATACCTGTCAAGGGGTGATCGGTATGAAATTCCGGGAAAATTGGGAAAACGACCTGATCCGGGTGCACAGGAGCACGGCGCTGGCCGCCGCCGAAGCTAGTCTGAAGCTGAGCACGAGGCCGCGACGGCCTCTTCGGGCGAGAAGCGCCGCTTGAAGTTGAAGGCGTACGGCGTCGGGCCGTCCGCGCGCAGGTGCGCCAGCCGCTCCTCCGCCTCGGCCACGGACGGCAAGTGCCCCGCCGGCAGCCACCACATCGCCAGGTACGGGCGGGGGGCGTGCTCGAACCACTCGCGCCGGCGGCGGAACATCTCGACGTGGTCGCTGTGGTACGTGTACTCGAACAGCGCCTCGATCGACTCCCACACCGTGAAGTTCACGACCACCAGCGGGTCGTCGTCCACCCGCACATCGGTGGAGTCGCCGCTGGCCGACTGGAGGTGCCAGACGAAGCCGGGAGTGCGGTCGCCGAGCGTGTTGATGCGCTGGAGGTTCGCCACGAAGCCGGCGACGCGCTGGTCGTCCAGCGGAGCGATGAGCTTCGCGACGTTGTACTGCGCCAGGTGCCAGTCGCCGCTCACGGCCGGGACAGGATCAGGCTGGCGTTGTGGCCCGTGCCGAACGCGTTCACCAGCGCCTTCGAGCCGTGCAGCCGCCGCACGTCGTCCGTGACGATCTCCAGCTGCCCGCACTCCGGATCCTGCTCGTCGAGGTTCGCCGTCGGCGGGATCAGCCCGGACTGCAAACAGTAGATCGCCGCGATCGCGTTGAACGCGCCGGATGCGCCGAGCGTGTGCCCCAGCGCCCCCTTGATCGAGGTGAGCCACAGTCGGTCCGTGTTCGGCCCCCAGACGCGCCGGATCGCCTGCCCCTCGACCGCGTCGATCGATGAGCCGCCGCCGCTGCCGAAGATCACGTCGATCTCGCCCTGCAGCGTCAGATCCCATTTCGTCAGCGCTGCCTGCATCGCGCGGCCGGTGTCCACGACGTTCGCCGCGGGGTGCGCGACCGGCGCGCGGTTGAACGTCGCGCCGTAGCCCTCGACATACGCGAGGATGTGCGCGCCGCGCCGCACCGCCACGTCCTCGTCCTCCAGCACCACCGCCGCCGCGCCTTCGCTCAGGGCGATGCCGTCGCGCGCGATGTCGTACGGCCGCACGGCGCGCGCCGGGTTGGCGTTGTTGCGCGTCAGGAACCCCATGCGCTCGTAATCCCGCAAGGCCTCCAGCGTCACTGGCGCGTCCGCGCCGCCCGCGACGGCGATCGCGCACTCCTCGCGCCGGATCCACTCCGCCGCCTCGCCGATCGCCATCATCCCGCTCGCCGCCAGCGCCGAGATGTGCGCCACCGGCCCGGCCGCGCTGATCGTGCGCGCCACACTGGCCGCTGTCGTCGTGAAGTGCTCCGGGATCTCGCTGCCGAAGGCGACGCCGATCTGCGTCACCGTCTCCGCCTTGATCGGCACGGCCGCCTCGATCAACGCCTGGATCGCCGCGTCCGTCGCGAAGAGCGCGCGCCGGTCCAGCAGCGCGGCCGCTTCCGGATCCATATCCTCGCGCGGCGCATAGTCGCGCAGCTGCCCGGCGACGCGGCAGCCGAGGCCGGACGTATCGAACGAAGTGATGGGCGCGACGGCGCTGACGCCGGCCTGCAGCCCGGCCCAGAGCGCGGTGCCGCCCCGTCCGAACGGCGATACCGCCCCGATGCCGGTGATGCAGACGCGTCTTGGTTCAGCCATGCACCGAAGGTAGCGGCTGCGTCGGGCGCGCGCCACCAATGAGCTACCGCCGCGCCGTCCGCTTCCGGAGGATCTGCGCCTCCGGCACCCAACGCGCCCGCAGCGCACCGACCAGGAACATCGAGCCGGCGACGCAGACGATGTCGCGCGCCCGCGCCGCGCCCAGCGCCAGGTCGAGCGCGCGCTCGCTGTCCGGCTCGAAGGCGACGTTCGCCGCACCCAGGGCACGCCGGAAGCCCGCCAGCATCCGCGCCGGGTCGCCGATGCGTTCGCCGAGCGGCGGCTGCGTCAACACGATGCGGTCCGCCACCGAGGCGAACGCCCGCACCATCGCCGGCTGGTCTTTGTCGGCCAGGATGCCCGCGACCATGTGCAGCCGCACGCCGTCGCTCAGCCAGTGCGCCCGCAGCGCCTCGGCCAGACGCCGCGCCTCCACGGGATTGTGCGCCGAATCGAGCAGCACGCGCGGCCGGTCCTGCACCCGCTCCAGCCGCCCGCTGATCCGCACCGACGCCAGCCCCTCGCGCACCGCCGCCGCGTCGATCGCGATGCCCGCCGCCGCACCGTGCGCCAGCGCTGCCGCCACGGCTAGCGCGGCGTTGTCCGCCTGGTACGCGCCCGCCAGCGGCAGCCGCAGCTTCTCGAAGGCGCCCAGCGGCGTCGTGACGGCCAGCGTGCTGCCGTGCGCGTCCGCTGTCGCGACGCGCACGCGCACGTCGCGTCCCAGCCGCCAGAGCGGCGCGCCGGTCTCGGCGCAGCGCGCGGCGATCACGTCCAGCGCCTCGCGCCGCGACGCGCCCGTGATCACGGCCTCGCCGCCGCGGATCAACGCTGCCTTCTCGCGCGTGATCGATGGGATCGACCAGCCGAGCCGCTCGCGGTGCTCGAAGTCGACGTTCGTGATCACGGTTGCGGACTTCTCCGCGAAGACGTTGCTGTAGTCGGTGCGGCCACCGAGCCCCGCCTCCACGACGGCCGCGCCGCAGCGCTCCTCCGCGAAGTGGCGCATGCCCGCCGCGAACGCCACCTCCACCAGCGACGGCCGGCCGAAGCCCGTGCCGTCCAGCACCTCCATGTGCATCTGCCGCACCAGCGGGTCGAACCCGAGCACCGTGTCAGCGAACGCGTCCGGCGCGATCAGCACGCCATCCACGTCGATCCGCTCGATGAAGGTCTGGAGGTGCGGCGACGTGTACAGCCCGGTCCGCACGCCTGCCGCGCGCAGGATCGACGCCGTGATCGCGGAGGTCGATCCCTTCCCGGCGCTGCC
>JBGQBE010000003.1:0-142176 GCA_041494685.1 Dehalococcoidia bacterium
GACGCACCTGCCCCGTATCTCCGCCATATCTCCGTCTTCTCCTGCACCGTCAACGCTGATCGGACCATCATTACCACCCCATCCTTCACGAGCAGTCTTAGCCCGTTCGACGGGGTGGTGCGATCACCGCTTGAGACCGCCGCTCATCGTGTTGGAATAAGGTGAATCGCCGGCTGATCCTCAGCCGCGTTGCGTTCGCCGCGTTGCCGCAACAGGGCTTGCTTCGGGGTGCAGTTGCAGACGTGAGGTCTGGCGGTCACGCGAGGTCGGCTACGCGTTCGGCGATGTCCTTGACGAGATCGACAACGGCAACGGGGCGCGCCTCGTTCCACGCCTGCACACATTGCTCGATGTCAGGTCTTGGATGCGCAGCGTCCCACAACGTCTCCGCAACGAAGTGAGCGCCCCGACCAGTCTTCAGCGGCGCGATCGGTAGGACTCTCAAGATGGATCCGTAACGCAGAGTGGCATGCTCTCCGACTCGTTGGACGCTCAGCTCGATTGGTTGCACCAGATGAACCCGCCAGGAGTCGAATGCCGCCAGCCTCTCTTTGTCCGCTTGCATGAGGAGGGCCGCGCGCCATGCGGCGTCGACGGGTGCCGCTCGTAGTTCATCCCCGAGGCGCGTCTGAATTTCGAGCGCCTCCAGCAATGCAGCACAGGTTTCCTCGTACGTCATCAAGGTCGGTCCGCAGGTTGGTTCGGAGTGCGCCGTCGGACACCTCTACCTGCTCCGAGAGTCGGCTCAGGCTCAGCGCAGATCGCGCGTGGCCGCGAGCGGTTCCAAGCTGTCTGCGAGCCTTAATCGTTACCGGGCGGTGGCCGGCGGCACCGAAAGCGACCCGCTCGCCGTCGCGCGCGGCGCACGCTTCGGCGCTGACTGGGTGATAACGTAGCCGAAGATGTACGCGCCCGTGGCGGCGACCAGCGCGAGCGACACGTAGAACACTCCGATCGCCACCGAGAAGTTCGCGTTCGACGTCAGATGGTCGACCATCCAGCTCAGATGGCTCTGCGATGCGACTTCGACCCCGAGCGTCAGTGGCGCCAGGTAGAGGACCGACCCGATCATCAAGAACCCGACGCTCAGCCGGTAATCGGCAGGGTTCTCGTCAGGGTCACGCACCATCTTGACCAGCAACGCCCACAACACGAAGACCGCGGACAACGGTGCCGTGATCGGCAGCGGGTTGTCGTGCAAGAGGTTTGGATAGAAGAAGAACAAGCTGACGATGAACGTGATGATCAGCACGCCGTCGCGGAGCAGCACGTACGAAAGCCAGAAGACATCGGCCGCGAAGCGCAGCGAGAGCTTGCGCAGCGTGCGGATGGCGTACGGCCGCATCAAGTAGAACGCGAGCGTGGCGATCCAGAACATGGGCAGCGCCGCCACGAGGGTCCCCACCATGAAGTCGCGAAAGCCGTCATGGAACGCCTGGCTAAGGGCGTTCGTCAGTTCGTCGGGGGTGAGTGCCAAGATTGTCATTTCGATCCTCCTCGTGGAGACTGTCCCGGCTTCGCGGGGCCTGCCGCCTTCGTCCATGTTCGCCAGACCTGCCAGGGCGCCACGCGCTTCGCGATGCGCCAGCGGAGGTCTTTGCCCCAGGGGTCGTGCGCCTCGCGCGGCTCCTGCATCTTTTTGCCTGCCCGCGTGTACGATGCCAGGGGTGCCCAACGGCCTCCGAGGTCGGGCGGCTCGACCAGGATCGGCCCCTGCCGCGGAGCATGGGCCGGTGGCGTCGCGACCTGGCGGATCGAGATCGCCTCGGTCGGGCACTCCCGGACGCAAATCGTGCAGCCGTTACAGTGATCCACCTGGATGGGGACCGTCATCATCCAGTCAGAGACGGGAGCGCGAGACGGCGTGGCGCGCAGGAACGTGGCCTCGGGCCCGAAGCCGCGGACGCGCGTCATATCGAGCGTGTGGATCGGGCACACGTCCATGCAGATCCCGCAGTTGATGCAGGTCGCTTCCTCGACCGTGACCGCGAACTCCTTTTCCATCAGGACCTCGCGGCGCTGGTGTCCCCAGCGTCAGGCAAGTCGGCCGTCATCGCCGAGTGGAAGAACACAACATATCCAACGGCAACGAGTCCGAGTGATGCCGCGAGCGCCATGTTCACGTAGGTGAGGGCGGCCGCGAACACCGGGTGCTCTGACGAGATGAAGAGCGAACTGAAGCTGCTGATGTTGCCGAAGTCGGTCGCCTGGACACCGAGCAACGTCGGCACCAGGTACAGGACAGAGCCCAGCGCGATCAGCACGCTGACGGCGTAGAACGGGACGGGCTCATCGTCGGCGTCCCAGATGAGTTTGATCACGAGTGCTGCCAGTGCGCACACGGCCGCCACCCCGCCGGTGATCGGGAAGGCGTTCTGGATGAACGGGTCGACGAAGAAGAACTGGAAGCTCATCACAAAAATGACCACCAGCAAGAGGTCGCGGACGCTCGCGTAGGCCAGCCACCAGAGGTCGGCGCCCAGCCTGAGGCTGAATTTCGTGACGACCCGCAAGATGTACGGTCGCGCGAGGTGGATCGCGATCGCGGCGAACCACAGCATGGGTAGTGCGGCCACAACCGTTCCCTCGATGATCGATTCGCCGGAGCCCGTGATGGCGCCATATACGGCTTGGGTGACTTGATCAGGTGTCATATCCTGCGCCCTCCTGTATCGAAAGATACTGGTCGAAAGGTACATGGACGTTTATATCCGCGCCCAGCTCGCGTTGAAAGCGCCGGGCGGCATGATCGGACAGGCCGTTCGGCTCCAACTCTTCTGTGCGTCTTCAAAGCAACGATCGTGCCAACGCGAGGAGCGGCGCATCCGACGTGCGACGGCGGAGCGGATAGGGCCTGAGGACCCAGCAGCCCGTCGTAGGCCGCGCCGGAGGTGAAGTGGCGCGCGGACAGACATCACGAGAACGGATGCAATGAGCCGGAAGCCCTGCGCGGCGCGTTCGTCTACTCGAGCGGATCTTCGTACAGGGCGTGGCGAGGATCGCCCCCATGGTGACGTACGCCGTTTCCACGGACCCTCTGAGCGGATGGTGGGCATTCGATGGCTGCGCACCGCCTCTTGGCGTGGGCTCCACGGTCCGTTGCGAGCCAACCAGCTCTTTGAGGACTCGTCTTGGAGCGCCGCGGCTATCGACTCCACATCCATTGCCGCCGGACCAACGTACTTGTGTTGTACGGAGGTGCAATGTGAGCGATATCAACAAACGCGGATCGGGTGTGGTAGTGGTCGTCATCGCGCTTCTGGCAGTTGCCTGCGGCGGCAGCAGCTACGGCACGTCCACGACGGCGAGCCTAGCAGGCTCGTCAGCCGCAAGTGGAAGTCTGCGCGTTGAGCAGATGGACTTTCGGTTCCAACCTCAAACGCTGAGTGCCGGAGCCGGCAAGGCGGCGACGATCGTGCTCGTGAACAGCGGTAGCGTGACGCACACGTTCACAATCGACGAGTTGGGTGTGGACAAGTCCGTCGCACCTGGCCAGACCGCCACGGTGAGCTTCACTCCCACCAAAGGAGGTGATCTCACGTTCTACTGCCGCTTCCACCGTGGCTCAGGGATGACGGGCACCCTCAGGGTCTCCGGTGCTGCCAGCGTCGCGCCCGCGAAGGCGACGCCGTCTTCTAGCGGCGGAGGTTCCAGCGGAAGCTACGGCTACTAGGTCACGCACCATGAGGTTCTCTGTACTGTAGGCTCTGTGCGCGGCGGACGGCTGACCGACTATGAGGTGGCGGCGCAACAGGATTGGAACACGGCGTGGGAGTCCTCTATCAGGGACCGATGCGGTTCTTCGGGAACCGAGGGTCGGGGTTCGAATCCCTCCGGGCGTGCCGCTTTTCAGGATCGAAACAAGGCCGCATACACGCCGGATCGGCGATCGCCGTATTCTCGTTCGGATTGCGGGTGAACAGAGATCATTGCTGGACGACCCACCAAGTCAGACGACGCCGCGCCATCTGCCATGCGTCGCGCGCGCCACGGCGTACTAGCGGGGTGCGCGGCTCGTCGCTCAGGCGACGGCGCTGCGGAACCGGCGCGTCGCAAAGGTCATCGTCACGGTGGCGAGGCCGAGCAGGATGGCGAGCGCGAGGAGGATGGTGACGCCGACACTGTGGTCGGTCGCCGCGGCGGGTCCGTTGAGCAGCACGCGCATGGAGTTGATGGTGTAGGTCACCGGATTGACGCGGGCCACCATCTGCATCCAGTGAGGGAGCAGGGCGATCGGCAGCTGCGCCGAGCTCGTGAAGAGCAACGGAAGCGTCAGGAAGTTGCCGAGCAGGAACGTGGCCTCGGTGCTGCGCGTCGTGAGGGCGATAAAGACGTTGAACCCCATCAACACCAGCGCGAAGAGCATCGCGATGGCCAGCGCGCCAAGGACGCCGCCGATCCCGTAGTAGAACGAGATGTGAGGCGTCTGGAAGCCGCCGATCGCCCAGCCGATGAGTACGACCAGCACGATTTGGAGCGTCATGCGTGTCAGGTCGCCAAGGATGCGTCCGAGCAGGATCGCCAGTCGATTGATCGGCGTTGTCAGGAGCTTGTCGAGGAAGCCGCTGTCGATGTCGGTAATCATGCCTACGCCGGACTGTCCGGCGCCGAAGAGGACGGACTGCAGCATCACCGTGGGGATGAAGAACTGCAGGTAGCTGACGTTGCCGAACTGCTGCGCCGCGCCCGGGAAGCGGGCGATGCGAGAGAACATCTGGCCGAAGAGCACAAGCCAGATGAGCGGCTGGACGAGTGAGAACACGATGATGGTGGGCTGGCGGGAGAGCCGCTTCATCTGCCGGACGTACAGCGTTGCCGTCTCGCTCGCCAGCTTCGGCACGCCGCGCGGCAAGGCGCCCGCCGGCACAGGCATTGCGGCACCCGGAGCGGTGATGGTGTCCTCGCTCATGCGTGCGGTCCCTTCGGCATTACGGACGGCGTCCGGCGCGCGGGCCCATGCCCGGGCGCATGAATCTCTGGTTGCGCCAGTTCTGGACCGGCGCATCTTCGCGTATCCGCTCACCGGTGTACTTGAGGAACACGTCGTCGAGCGTGGGAGACGTGAGCGTCATCTCATCGACGTAGAGCCCGGCCTCGTCGAGCGCGCGGACGATGCGGGGCAGGGAGCGCCCTCCCTCCGTTGCCGTCACGACGAGGGTCGAGCCGGACTCGCTGACGCCGCGGACGTACGGGCTGCCCTCGAGGAGCGCGGCGGCGCTGCGGCGGTCGCGCTCCGTCTGTGCGGCGTCGCCCTTGAACGTCAGGTTGATGATGCCGCCGCCGAGCTCGGCCTTCAGGCCGGCCGGGCTGCCGCTCGCGATGATCTGTCCGTGGTCGATGATCGCCAAGCGATCGCAGAGGCGGTCGGCCTCTTCGAGGTAGTGGGTGGTGAGGAAGATAGTGAGGCGCTCCCGCTTGTTGAGGTCTTCGAGGTAGCTCCAGATGCCGGCGCGGTTCTGCGGATCCAGGCCGGTCGTCGGCTCGTCGAGGAAGAGGAGCTGCGGGCGATGGATGAGCCCCGTCGCGAGGTCGAGGCGCTTTCGCATGCCGCCGGAGTACGAGCCGGCGATGCGATCGGCATCGACGGCGAGGTCGACGAGTTCGAGCAGCTCGTCGATGCGGCGGCGCAACGTCGGCGGGTCCATGTGGTAGAGGCGCCCCTGTAACTGGAGATTCTCACGGCCGGTGAGCTCGTCGTCGACGCCGACTTCCTGAGCCGAGTAGCCGATGAGCCGCCGGATCAGGTTCGGGTCGGCGGCGACGTCGTGACCGAACACGCGGGCGGTGCCGCCGGTCGCGCGCAGGAGGGTGATGAGGATCTTGATCGTCGTCGATTTTCCGGCGCCATTCGGGCCGAGGAAGCCGAAGAATTCGCCCTCGCCGACTTCGAAGGAGATGCCGCGCACGGCCTCGGTGCCATCCGGGTACGTCTTGTAGAGGTCTTTGACTTCGATGACTGCCGTCATGCCGGCCCTTCAACGCTCGCTGGCCTGCGCGCGGCAAATCCCCGCCATCGCGGGGTGAGGCGAGAGCGCGCCGCCGTCCGGGTTGATCTTAGCGGCTGCCCGCGCATGGGGCACGGCCCGGCGCCCGGACATGCTTCGGCGGGGCGGACGGCTCAGGTCGTCTCGACGCAGACACCTGGCGTGTCGTTGGCGTTCCCGCTCACGTTGTCGCCCGTGACCTGTACAACACCCGCATTGGAGAGGCAGATAGCCGACCCGCCGTTGCTGTAGATCTGGTCGTTCGCGACCGAGCCCATCGACCCATTCACGAACGAGATGCCGATCCCCCGGTTGTCGTGGATGCGTGCCGCCGGCGTAATCCTCGTGTGTCCCGGTTGCTCAACGGACATGGATCTGTTGCCAGGCTGATAGCCTGGACGGCGCCGCGCGAGCGAACTTCAGGCTGACGCGCGGGACGCTTGCCAGTTCCTACGACTTTTGGCGGTGCCCAAACTGCGGGAAGCAAATCCAAATGGAGATGAAATACCGAATCAACAAAATGCTCGAACCATAGCGGCCCCGGCGAAAACAATCACCGAAACAATCACCCGATCCGCCTACCTACCCCTGACGGCACCTTGATCCGCCGTTCGTCAGATTCAAAATGCCCGATTGCACCTGACATAACACTGTCCAACCCCGTGGATCGCGTCCTTCGGAACTGAGGGTCGGGGGTTCGAATCCCTCCGGGCGTGCCGCTTGCCATCCCCCCTGTGCGCTCGCCGCAGCGTCGCCAGTCAGGCCAGGTAGCCCAGCGCGCCGACGGTTTCCGTCCTGGCGCTCGCGCCGTCGACGGCGAATCGCACGGAGCGCGCGGCGTCGGGCACGACGCGGATCACCTGGTGCGGCGCCTGCGGCGTCACCTTGCCGGCGAAATGGCCATCGCCGTCCTTGAAGACGAGGCAGCCGACCGAGTCGGGCGCGAGGTACACGTCGAGGTCGACGGCCTTGCACGCCGGCAAGCCGGGGAAATCGACCGCCAGCTGCATGACGCCGTCGGGCCCGGCGGGGAGCAGCTTGCCCGTGAAGAAGTTCGCGACGCCGTTGAAGCGTTTCCACATCTCGTCTTCCTCCTCGATGCTCTTGAACATCGCGCACTCGGCCTCGCGGCGCCGCACGAGGCCGGGATACGTCTTGCCGTCCGTCCCTCGCACGTACTTCCGGAGTTCCGCGCAGACATCGCCGCCTGCGTTGATCGCGGTGCGGACGGACGATCGCTCGTAGCCCTTCTGTCCGATGTTGTAGCAGAGGCTGGTGAGCGCATCGAACTGGTGCTGCGTGAGGGGTTTGGAGAGCCGTTCGACGGCGGCGGCGTACGGCTGCACCTTCTCCGTGAGCATCGCCCGGCCCTGTGCTTCGGTGATGCCGTTGAGGTACGGGGCTTCGTCCGCGCGGCCGTCGCAGTTGCCGAGATGGACGAGGAAGCCGTAGCCGATGGTGCAGTGGCCGACGGGGTCGTCGTAGAGCGTGGGCGAGAAGCCCTCGAACTCCGCGATGAGTTTGAGCCCGGCGTCGCTCACGTCCATGGCACTCCTCCGCCTCATACTACGTGCCGTGTAGGCATGAGTATAGAGCCACCAGACGGATGATGTATACGATGGTCAAGGGGGAGATTTGCATAGAGTCACCCGGCGGAAGGAGAAGGGCGCGTTCAGCACCGGCTAGGCGATCGCGTAGAACGCCAGGTAGGCGCAGGGGAGGAGGGCGGCGAAGACGGTGAGGGAGCGCTCGCCGAGGCGGGCGATGGTGGCGAATGCGGTCGCGCCGGAGAAGATGCCGAACGCGACGGCCGCGGCGGGCGGCGATGAGAGCGACGCGCCGGTCGCGAGGATCGCGAGGAATGCGGCGAAGAATGCGGCGGCCCACCAGCCGGGGCGGGTGTCCGGGAGCAGGTGGAGCCCGGCCTTGCCCGCGGGCATGTGCCGGTCGTCCATGTGAGATCCGTCGTGCGCGTCGTCCATGCGGTCACTGTGCGCCGGCGAGCCGAGCCGCCGGTAGTGCCGAAGGTATGGCGCCGGCACGACAGATGGCAGGGGCGACGGGCCCGCGCGATGTGACACCGCGACGTGTCGACGGCGGCCATCCGGGCCGGGCACTCGCGGGCGGAGACGTCGAGGTCGCGGGCGCGGACGACGGGGCGCCCGCACGCATGTTACTATCGCCTCCAGGCTGCGTTTACAATTGGTAGGCTCTCGTCCCAGGTGCGCCGCGCGGCGGACCTGTCAGACATGGAGGCGGAGGACATGCTTCAGTGAGAGATGGGCGGCTCCACGGCGTCTGGCAGCGACTCCTGCTCGTCGTGCAGCTTACTGTCAGCGCGGGCGCGCTTGTGCTGCTCTTCCGCGGCCTGGACCTTGGAACGACGCTCGACGCATTCAAGGACGCGAACTACTGGCTCCTGCCCGTGGCGGTGGCGCTGCTCCTCGTCGATCTCGGGCTGCGGTCCGTGCGCTGGCGACTGCTGCTGAGGCCGCAGTCGGGGCTGTCGCTCGACAACCTGTTCGGCGCGACGAACGTGGGCTATCTCGTGAACAACATTCTGCCGTTCCGGGCCGGCGAGATCGCGCGTGTGCTTGCGGTCGACCGGCTGGAGAAGACGGGACGCCTGCGCGCGGCGTCCAGCGTCGCGATCGAGCGCGGCATCGACCTCGTCGCGATGGTCGTGCTGGTCGTCGCGCTGTTCCCGTTTATCGAGGAGCCGGACTGGGCGCGGGGGCCGGCGCTGCTCCTGGGCGCGGTGGTGGTCGCCGGTTTCGTGACGCTGGGAGTCATCGCGCGGCTGAACGAATCCGGGCACGGCTTCTGGCGACCGCTTGTGCGCGCCGTGCCCCGCTTCTCGGCGCGGCTGGAGCACCTGATGGATCAGGTGCTGGCGGGGTTCCACCCGTTGCTGCGCTGGCGGGTATTGGCCGAGGTGCTGGTGCTGACGGCCATCATCTGGGCATGCGCGGCGCTGAGCTTCTACACCGTCATGAGCGCATTCAATCTCGACCTGAGGTTCAGCGCGGCCGCGCTCGTGCTCGGCGCAACGACGCTGGGCATGGTAGTGCCGTCGTCGCCGGGATACATCGGCGTGTTCCACGCGATCGCCGTTGAGACACTGGTATCCGTGTTCGGAGTGCCGAGGGAACACGCGCTGACGTACGCGGTCGCGCAGCACGCCGTGATCGTCATCGTGCCGTCGATGCTGGGCATCGCATTCCTGCTGCGACGTCGCAGCATGTGGCACGACATCGTCGCGTCGCTGCGGGGACGCGGGCCGGACTGGACGGCCAAATCGGCGTCACCCCCCACGTTGCACGGCGACGCGGCCGCGATGCCGGGCGGCGGGGTGGACCCTTGAGGGTCGTCATCGTCCTTCCCACCTACAACGAACGCGCGAACATCGAACCGCTGATCGCGGCGCTGCAGACGGCGTGCGCGGAGACGCGGCACCGCTGCGAGGTCCTGGTCGTCGACGACAGCTCGCCCGACGGCACCGGCGACGTCGTCCGCGGCCTGCAGCAGCGCTACGACAACCTGCAGCTGCTGAGCGGCAAGAAGCAGGGCCTTGGCGTGGCGTACGCCCGCGGCATCGACCACGCGCTGCGCAAGATGGGCGCCGACGTGATCGTCCACATGGACGCGGACTTCTCCCACGATCCCGCCGATGTGCCGCGGCTGGTGGCGAAGATCGACGAGGGGTACGACTTCGTGGTGGGGACGCGATACATGGAGGGCGGCGGCCTGCCGGGGGACTGGGGCTGGCATCGACGGCTGATCTCGCGGCTGGCGAACTTCGGCGCGCGGATCATCGCCGGGCTCACGGCGCTGCATGACTGCACGAACGGGTATCGCGCGTACCGGGCTTCCGTGCTGCTGCCGGTGGACCTGTCGTCGGCGCCACGAGGATACGCGGTGCTGACGTTCCTGGCGTACCACGGGCTCATGAACGGCCGCGGTGTGGCCGAGGTCCCGATCGTATTTTCCCAGCGCGCGCAGGGGACGAGCAAGCTGCGACTCAACGACGTCACCGAGTTCTTCCTGAACGCGTGGTGGATCCGCTACGACCGCCGCGAGCGGTTCCTCCGTTACGCCAGCGGGGGACTCTCCAGCGTCGCAGCCAACCTGGCGACCATCGCGCTGCTGTATTACGTCGCGGGCGTGCCCGCGCCGGCCGCCTCACCGCTGGCGATCGAGGCGTCGATCCTGTTCAGCATCGGCTGGCGCAGGATCTGGGGGCGGGCGCTGGGGCGGCGTCAGGGCGGGCTCGGCGCGTTCGGCGTCCGGACGCACGTGCTGGCCGTCCCGCCGTCCCTGCTGACATTCGGCGTGTTCTTCGTATTGACGCGCACAGGTGTGCCGGTCGTAGCAAGCCAGGCGGCGGGCATCGTGCCGGCGCTGATCTGGAACTACTTCATTGGCGACCGCGGCCTGGACATGCTGCGGCGGCTGAATGTGATGGGCGACCTGTCGAAGATCGAACCCTCAGCAACAGATCGGACCTCCGATGGGCTCCGCTGACCGCGACGGGCATGGCCCGGTGACCACCGACACGTATTTGCGGCGGTACCTGCGCCAATCGCCAGCGGCGCTCGCGCTCTGGCGTTCGATTGAGGCGCGGCATTTCGCATCGGTCCCGATGCGGCGACCGCTGCTCGACGTCGGCGCCGGATTCGGCGAGTTCGGCCGCGCTTTCTTCGACGAGCCGGCGGACGTCGGACTCGACATCTCGCGCCGAGACCTCCGCATGTGCCGGCAGACCGGCGTGTATCGGAGCCTGGTGCAGGGAGACGCGCGCGTGCTGCCGTTCGCGGACGGGGCGTTCAACACGGTCATGAGCGTGAGCGTGCTCGAGCACATACCCGGCGTCGACCCGTTCTTCGGCGAGGCGTTTCGCGTATTGCGGCCAGGCGGCACGCTGGTATTCTCCGTGCCGCTCGCGGACATGGACGCGTACATGCTGTTCCCGCCAGCCGCGCGGCGCGTCGGGCTATCGGGTCTGGCCGACGCGTATGTCAGGCGCGTGCATCGCGCGTTCAAGCACGTGAACCTGCACCAGCCGGAGTACTGGCTGGTGCACGTCGAACACAGCGGGTTCGAGATCGTGGAGCAGCGGCGGATCATCTCGCGCACAGCGACGCGGCTGTTCGACCTCGGCCTGCCGACAGCGTTGCTCTCGCAAATCGGGCGGGTGCGGACGGGGCACCGCGCCGTGTGGCACCCGGAACCGCTCGTGAGCCTGTGGGCGGCCGCGCTGCGGCCCTTCGTTGAGGCGCCGGAGAGCGACGGCAGCAATCTGCTCGTCGTGGCGCGGCGCCCTTAGCGAGCGAGCGGAGGAGGATCGGCGGGCGCGCCGCCGGAAGTCAGCGCGCGCCGCCTGTACGCAGTACGCGGGATCGCAGACGCACTGCCGTCTACGGCTGTATGATTTCGATGCCCGGATACAGGGACGAGACGGAGAACCAGAAGCCTTCGAACATCGGCACCGGCGTAAGTTGCGCGCCCTTGTTGGGCCCGTCTACGGCCCGGCCATAGACGTCCCACGCAGTGCCGTTCCGTCCGTCGATGAAGTGGCCGACGCCGGAGCCGATCGCTGAGAACGTGCGCGGCGGGTCCTCGTCGCCCCGCAGGAATGCCGCGAGCGTCCCGACGTGCCGGGAGTCCGACGGGTTCTTCACGTCGAGCAGCGAGAGCGGACGCGCGTCGAAGAAGATCGCGACCTGTCCGGCATCAGCCTGCAATGTGTACGTCCGATCGACCTTCTTCGACGCGTCGGGGAACGGCAACGCCACCCGGCGCGATCCGAGGTCGATGACAGCCACGCGCGTCATCGGCGCCAGTCGGGCATCGACTGGCGCGAGCGTAAAGATGGGCTTACCGTCGGGGGCGTCGTAGCCCAGATACGGGTTTCCTTGACGCAGCGTCGTGTCGGAGTCGGTAGCCAGCACCTTGCCATCCGGGAACGCCGCGGCAAACTCGCCGTAGGTGCCGACGACCGCGGGGAGCATGCGCAGCTTCGATCCTGCGAGCGCACCTGTCACGGCCTCGCCCGTGAGCTGCTGCCACCACGTCTCCGAGCCGCGGTCGTAGAGCAGCGCGTTGCCGTTGCGTAGCAGCCCGGTGAGACCGAAGGAGAGCGTCTGTCCGTTCAGCTGCCGGAGATATGCGCGAGCAACGCCCGCGATCGGATCAAAGGTGATCACGGCCGGGACGCCGCCGATGGTGTCGTTCACCGGGCCGCGGCGAAGCAGCGTGTGCAGCGGGTATGCCCGCTCGTCCGCGCCGCGCGTGACCACAACCACCGGCTCGTCCGGCCCCATCCGGACGTCGTTCGGCGTGCCGAACTGCGGCTCGTCGACGGACGGGACGAAGTCGCGCTCCTGGCCCTTCACCACCATGTCGAGCCCGACGCCGAGCGTGAGATCCGTCGACCAGGCGCTGGTGATGTCCTCGGAGCGCAGGTCTCCTCGCTGGATGCCGGCAGACATGACGGCCACGCGCGCCTGGCCAGACAGATCCGTCACGGTGCGGACGTCACCGGGGAAGACCCCTGCCTGGAGCCGCTGCACCAGCGAACTGACCTCTGGCCTGTCGTAGCTGATGAAGGCGACACATCCGATTCCCCCGGCCGGTGGATACGCCCCGTACGCGGACGTAACGTCGTCGAACGCGATCTGCAGCGGGGGGACGTTCTTCATCCCGAAGAACCGCCAGAGCCCGTTCAGCAGCGAGGCCGGGTTCGGCGCGTACGCAATATCCCGCAGCGGCTGCTGCCTGCAGTCCTTAGCCGTGAGTTCACGCACGACGACCGTCTCCGGGGTCGTGGGATTGTGCCGCGCCGAGTAGATAAAGAAGTGTTGGCCGTTGATGATGAACACGAGCGGCGCCAGCGCCGCGAACGCCGCCACCCCTACGATTCGCTCGAACGATGGCCGCTGGGCCGGCCATCCGGCAGCGGCGATTAGCCGGTCGATGCCAATGCCCGCCAACGCCGCCATCGGCGGCATCAGGAAGTTCAACCTCGAGATCGACACGAACTCATACGACGACAGCAGCCCTGACACGACCGCGCCGACCAGCAGCCAGATCACAATCAACCGATAGGCATCGTTCCGGATCCCCCGGATCGCCACGCCCACGCCGGCGACGGCCAGCGTGAAGCTCACGCTGTCCATCAGCGCGCCCGCGACGTAGTGGATGTTCGACGGATTGAAGCTGAATGCGAGAAACGTGCGCGGCGTATTCTGGGTGATCTTGTCGAAGAACGGCTGATGCGTCTGGCTGCTCGACAGGAGCAGCATCTGCCGGATCACGTCGTACTTGTTCGTCGCGAAGATCGGCATCGCCGATATCAGGAAGCCCGCTCCGACCGCAGCGGCGATCTCCGGGCGCAACCCCCGCCGCCCCATCAGCACCACCGCTACGGCAAGCATGATGATCGCCGAGCGCGAAGAGTAGTACGTGTACCACCCGAGTCCCGCGAAGAACCCCGCGATGAACAACAGGGTGTAGCTCGTCCGCCGCAGCCCGGCCACGAAGAACGCAAGCGCCGCTGTTGTCGGAAACAGCGTGAAGACGTTCTCGTACCCGGTGTGCGCGTACGAAAACAGATAGTGCGATGCCGCCAGGAACAGCGTCCCGAAGGCAGCCACCCGCACGCCCAGCAGTTGGCGCAAGAGCCAGTAGAACAGCGGGAACGTCAGTGCGATCGACAGCACTGAAGCCATCTTCCAGCCGAAGAGCCCGGAGCCGAAGATGCGCATCACCAGCGCCTGCCACACGGAACTGAGGATCGGGTGATTGCCGTACACCCCCGCCTGCGAGAACCAGTTGAGGGGGTCGCCTCGTATCACACGCTGGCCGAAGTCCCAAAATGCGCCTTCGTCGCCGATGGCCGAGTAGCGCCAGTTGTCCAGGTCGCGCGCGCTGATGCCGACGAACGTTCCGGCCAGCGCCAGCACGAGGATCACTTCGAGCAGGTGCGGCCACCTGATCCGCGGCAACGACAGCCGTCCGTCCGCCCGGTCGATGACCATCAGCGTGATCAGCACCCAGAAGACGGCTGCGGCCATCCACCATCGATAGCCACGGTCGTAGTGGTGATTGGCGAGCCGAAGGAGCAAGTACCCCCAGATCAGCAGCGGGGGGAGTAGCACCGAGACGACGATCGCCGCGCGCCGGCGAGTCACCGTGATCCGCGACTTCCAGCGCTCGACCCGCTGAGACACGGGCATCGGCACCAGCGCCGCGACGATCGCAGCGCCAGCGAAGAACAATGGCAGCGCGAACGCCAGCGCGTTCCTCGTGTGATACACATCGCGCTGGAGCCAACGATTGAAACCGCGCAGGAACGGCCAGTGGAACGGCACGTGCACGGGGTTCCGGCTGACCTCGTACTGTCCCCAGACGATGAGCAGGAAGCCGCCGGCGACGGCCGCCGTCGGCATCGTACGGATCACCCGCCGAGCCAACGCATTCAGCCACGGCGGGCGCGCCGAAGCGGACCGGGAAGCGGTCCCGCTCACGGCGCCGCTCGATGCGCCGAAAGAAGCTCCTGGTGTGTCCGGAACAATAGCTTGCGAAGCACGATGTGTAGCTTAACCGTTCGTTCGGAGCAGCGCGACCACCGATGAGCTGACAGGTCGCGGCGGAGACGCGGAGATTGACACCCGACGCGGAGAAATCAGGGGATCGCATGCCACCTGCGAGGCAGGGCGTTGGCGGCCCTCTTCACCGGTTCGACAGGACACCGGCCAAGCGCTGAGGGCGGGACGTGAAGACGCGTTCGACGTTACGGTGCGAACCGATCCCGCGTTCTCTTGTTCGCAAGTGCTAGGTATCATACCGGCGATGCTCTTCTACTACCTGCGGGCCGGCTCCTGGATATCGCAACATCCCCCCATAGCTGAAGTTGAGACCACGTGATGATCAGTGATGAGGGCGTCGGCGAGACGAGGCGAGCCGGCGCGGCGCGCGCCCGCCTCGGCGGGCGGCCCACTGCCATCTTCGGCCTGATAACACGCTATCGGGAATTAGTCTTCGTCGTCGCCGTGACCGGCGTCGCGCTCTTCCTCCGCACGTATGAGCTCCTCGACTATCCGCCTGGCTTCCACGGCGACGAAGGCCTGCTCGGGATGGACGCCCAGCGCGTGCTGCGCGAGGGCTGGATCGGTCCGTACCTCGGCAGCGGCGGCGGCTATGCCGCCGGGCCGGTCTACTGGACCGCGCTCATCTTCAGGATTGGCGGCTCGTCGGATTTCAACGTGCGCCTCTCGACGGCGCTCCTCGGCACCGTCGCGGTTCCCATCGCCTACTATGCGTTCCGCATCATGTTTGGCTTCCGGGTCGCCGTGCTCGCGTCGATCTTCTTCGCCTTCTCGGCGTTCGACATCCACTACAGCCGCGTCGGCTACATGCCGGTTGCGCAGCCTATCATCGAGGTAGCGACGATGCTACCGCTGTTTCTCGCCGTACGCACCCGCCGCTGGTACTACTTCTTGATCGCCGGGACCATGGCCGGCTTCGGCGCGTTCAGCTACAGCCCCTATCCGGTCTTCGTCGCCGGTCTGGCGTTGTTCTTGCTCTGGTTTGCGGTGCGCGGATATTGGTGGCGACACCTCCACACGTTCGTTCGCGACATGGCCTTGTTCTGGGGCGCGTTCTACTTCGCCGCTCTCTCGATGATCCAGTACGCCCGGAATGAGCCCGGCTTCCTCAACCACGCTAGGGCGGAGTCCATCCGTTCGACGCGCGAGTGGAAGAACGCGCACGGCCTGCTCGCCCATCTGCAGATCGTCTGGTTTCACGCAAAGGACTGGTTCTACACCGTCACGTCACGTCCGAAGTTCGACGGCGTTGATGCGACCGGCATCGGGCACATGTTCGACCGTTTGTCGTTGTACCTCATCGCCGCCGGCGTCGTTATCGTCATCCTCAACTGGCGGCGGCTCCCCTACGCCTTCACGCTGATTATGTTCGCCGTGCTGCCGTTCGGCGCCATCCTCACGATCGGCGCCGGGTTCCGCCGCACCATCGGCTTGCTGCCGATGCTCTTTGTGCTGATGGCGCTCCCCCTGGAGCGCGTCTGGCGCTGGGCGGACGCGGCGCCGGCGGCGAAGCGGACCCTCGGATATGGGTTGGTCGGAGCCGCCGTCGCGTTCGTCTGCATCTACAACGTCCGCTACTACTTCGGCACGCTCGCAAGCTCGGAGCAGGCGCGCTGGACGTACGTAGAGGAGCTGGCCGATGCCTCCCGGTACATCGAGAAGCAGCACCCGGACTACGTGTATTTCTACTCCGCGCGTTGGGGGTACGGCTATCCGACCCGCAGCTACCTGGCGCCCGACGTACCGGGCGAGGATCGTTCGAAGGAGTTCAGCAAGCTGAACGGCTCGATCGACGTCAACACCTCGCGCGATGCGATGTTCCTGTTCATCGGCGGCTACATGGACTTACTCCCCGAGGTGCAGCAGAAGTATCCTGGCGGCATCGCCCACATCGGCACCGCCGGTGATGGGCGCAAGCTCTTCGCCACGTACCGCCTCCCATCTCACGCCAAGGCCACGGTTCTTCCGTAGCTTGCCGGCCCCGGTATCTCGAACGCATCGGTCACCGGGACGATTCGAGGTTTCCCGCGATGAAGCCGGCTCCTACACTGCGGCTGGAGGGCGCCGAGCCGCGCCCCCGGATCGGAGCGCCACGCGATGCCCAGACTGACTGCCGCCGACGAGCTGTTCGTACACCAGATCCCCGAGCCGTTCCCGAACGTTCAGACGCACCACGAGCACTGGCGGGACAGCTACTTCTTTGTCGTGCACCCGCGCACCGGGCCGGGCGACGTGCTGCTGCTGACGATGGCGCAGTTCCCGAAGCGGGCGGTGATGGACTCGCTGCAGATGGGGCAGATCGGCGGGCAGCACGTCTTCGGGCGCTACGAGCGGCCGTACGGCGACGACCCGCACACGCCGGTGGTGGGGCCGGTGACGATCGAGATCGTCGAGCCGTACAAGACGCTGCGGCTGAAGGCGGACGCGGCGGCGGGTGCCACGGTCGGCGTGGATCTGACGTTCACGGCGCGCACCGCGGCGTACGGGCTGCGGCGCGGCACGATGAAGGCCGGCCACGAGATCATCTGGGACCAGAGCCACTTCTTCCAGTCCGGTGACGTCAACGGCACCTACACGTACCAGGGCGTGACGCACGCGGTCGACAACTGGTGGTGCCAGCGCGACCACTCGTGGGGCATCCGCGACCACGCGCGCTGCCCGATGTGGATGTGGTTCGCGGTGCAGCTCGACGACGGCATGCTGGGCGTGTGGCACTGGGAGTACCCGAACGGCGCGCGCGTCTTCACGGACGGCTGTTGGGCGCCAGCGGGTGGCGGCGCGCCGGTGCCGGTGATCGACTTCCGCCACGATCTGCACTGGACCGACAGGGACGGCAGGCCGGCGGACTATGGCCGCGACGGCGCGGGCACGGTCGGCCTGGCGGGGCGGGTGGAGTTCACGCTGGAAGGCGGCCGTACCATCGCGGTGGAAGGCGAGGGCACGCGTTGCGCGCCGTACGGGCAGTACGGCGGCGGCCAGCACCAGCTGAGCGTGCGCACGGACGACGGGCGCAGGGGGATGGCGATCTACGAGCTGACGGGCTGCTACCACCACCGCTACTTCCCGATCGCCCGGGCGGAGAACCTGCCGCCGGGCTAACACCGACAGGTACAGGAAGTATCGAGCCGATCGGGGCTGGATGACAGGCCGATCGGCCATTTCTTGCGCGCGGGCGCAAGCGTAGCCTTTGATCGACGCTATCGAAAGGAGGCGAAGGCAATGGCTACGAATGGTAAGACGGAACTGGCGGTGCGGCGTCCGGCGTTCCCGGACTTCGAGGAACTGCGCGACCTGCTGCGGTTCGACACGCGCTGGCCGTTCGCCTTCCCGGCGCGTGCCCTGCGTATGGCGGAGCGCGAACTGCCCGCGATCGACATGTTCGAGCGCGACGGCAACGTCGTGGTAAAGGCGGAAATGCCGGGCATCGATCCGGCGAAGATCGACGTGACGGTGGTGAGCGGCGAACTGCGGATCAGTGGCGAGCGTAGGGAAGAGCATGAGGTGAAGGAGGAGCAGTATTACCGCTCCGAGCGCACCTTCGGCCACATTTACCGCGCGCTGACGCTGCCGGAAGGTTGCGACACGGAGCACATCGCCGCGACCGCGAGGGACGGCGTGCTCGAAGTCGTGATCCCGAAGAAGCAGACCGCCGTCACGCACAAGGTGGAAGTAAAGCCGGCCTGACCAACGGCCGGCCCCTTCACCGCGTGAGAGCGCCCGGAAGCACCCGCCGGGCGCTCTCCGCGTGTCCGCCTTGCGGGCTTCTGCGCGATGCGGGGTGACATGCTCCCGCGCGGGCGCTGCGGATATCGCAGACTAGCGGCCGTAGAGTCCGACGATCTCCGCCTGCGCAAGGATGTGCGGCTGCAGCGCAGCCAGCACGGCGGCCTTCGATGCACCGGCCGCCAGGCCGAGCGGCGCGTCGAGCGCGTAGAGGCGGAAGTGGTAGTGGTGGGGCGCGCCCGCGGGCGGGCAGGGGCCGGTGTACGCCGGCTGGCCGCGGCCGTTCGCGCCCTGCCGGCCGCCGCTGGCGATGTCGCCCGACGGTACGTTTGCGGGGAGGGCTGATGCGCTTCCCGGCAGATCGAAGGCAACCCAGTGCGTGAAGCCGCCCTGCAGCGGCGCGTCGGGGTCGTCCATGATCAGCGCGAACGATTTCGTGCCGGACGGAGCGCCCGACCAGCGCAGCGCGGGCGAGGTGCCGGCGCCCGAGCATGTGTACTGAGCCGGGATCGCGGTGCCGTCCGCGAAGGCCCCGCTGGCGATCGAGAACGTCGATGCGGAGGCCGAGGGCGCGGGCGTGGCGGCTGTCTTCGATCCGCCGCCGCGGCAGGCGGCGCCGAATGAGAGCAGTGCGAGCATGGAACAGGCGAGGATCGCGCGTATCACGCCTGATCGTACGCATGCCGCAGCACGCGCCGCAACACACACGATCCGCGCTACCATGCCGCCGCGACAGGAGCAGCGGCACGAGGAGGCGCGGATGGCACGGTTCGACGGGAAGGCGGCGTTCGTCAGCGGCGGCGGCACGGGGATCGGGCTGGCGTGCGCGCGGGCGATCGTGGAGGGCGGCGGCCGCGTGACGATCGCGGGCCGGCGCGAAGAGGTGCTGCAGACGGCCGTGGCGGCGCTGGGCGAGCGGGCGGTGTATGTGCGCTGCGACGTGACGGACGACGCCTCCGTCGATGCGGCTGTGGCGGCCGCGGCGGAGCGCTTCGGCGGGCTGCAGATGGCGGTGAACGCGGCGGGCGTCGGCGCCGTGGGCAGCGTGATGAACGGCACGAGCGCGGACTTCGCGCGCACGCTGGAGACGAACCTCACGGGCGTGTTCCGCTGCATGCGCGCGGAGTCGCTGGCGATGGACGCGGCGGGCGGCGGCAGCATCGTCAACATCTCGTCGATCGCGGGCGCGCTGACGCACCGCTGGATGAGCGCGTACTGCGCGTCGAAGGCGGGCGTGAACATGCTGACGATGTGCGCGGCCGACGACCTGGGCGAGCGCAACATCCGCGTGAACGCGGTGATGCCGGGGCTGGTCTATACCGACCTGGCGGCGATGCTGACGAGCAGCGACGTCGCGCGCGACGAGTACCTGCGGCTGATGCCGGTGTCGCGGCTGGGCCAACCGGAGGACATCGGGGCGACGGTCGCGTTCCTGCTGAGCGACGAGGCGTCGTGGATCACGGGGCAGTGCATCGGCGTCGATGGCGGGCACACTATCCGCAGGGGGCCGGACCTGGTGCCGCTGTTCAGCCAGTTCCTGCCGGCGAAGCGCTGACTGCGGGCGGCCGGCAAGGCGCCAGTACCGCAAGCGGACATCGTCGTGCGCGGGCTGTACGCCCGCGCCACGGCATTAGCGATAGCCCTCGACGACGGGGCGGCGGGGGAGGCTCCACCAGGCGGCGTCGCACGCCTCCTTCATCTCGTCGTCGAGCGTGAATGCGGCCGCGGCCAGTGTGGCGTCGAGTTGCTCCGGCTTGCTGGCGCCGATGATCGCCGCCGTGACGCCGGGCTGGGCGAGCACCCACGACACGGCGACGGTAGGCAGTTGCAGCTCGCGCGCCTCGACCGCCTGGCGCAGCGTTTCGACGGCTTCGAACTGCGCATCCTGCCAGTAGCGATGCTGGTACGTGCGGGCGGCGTTGCCGAGCGCGAAGCGCGTCCCTTCCTCCGGGATGCCGCGCTGGTGCTTACCGGAGAGAAATCCACCGGCGAGCGGGTTGTAGACGATGACTCCAAGCCCGTGCGCGCGGGCGAGCGGCAGGATCTCCGTCTCGATGTCGCGGTAGAGCAGGTTGTATCGCGGCTGCAGCGACTCGTAGCGGGCGATGCCGAGCCGTTCGCTGGCGGCGAGCGCGTCGGCGAGGCGCCACGCCGGGTAGTTGGAGCAGCCGGCGTAGCGGACCTTGCCGGCGCGGACGAGATCGTCAAGCGCGAGCAGCGTCTCATCGATCGGGACGGTGGGGTCGAAGGCGTGGACCTGGTAGAGGTCGATGACGTCGGTCTGGAGGCGGCGCAGACTGTCCTCGACGGCGCGCTGGATGTGGTAGCGCGAGAGGCCGGCGTCGTTCGCGCCGGGCCCCATGCGGCCGGCGCACTTCGTGGCGAGGACGACCTTGTCGCGCACGCCGCGGTCTCGCATCCAGCGCCCGACGATCTCCTCCGTGCGGCCGGCGGTCGTCTCGTCGCCGCCGAGCGGATAGACGTCGGCGGTGTCGATGAAGTCGATGCCGCCCTCGAACGCGCGGTCGAGGATGGCGAACGAGGTGGCCTCGTCGCACTGGAGGCCGAAGGTCATGGTGCCGAGGCAGAGGGGCGGGACGCGGAGCCCCGTGCGGCCGAGCGAGCGAGTCTGCATGTGTGCGCCTCCGTTGCCTGGGTGCGGGGTTCTGGCAGCGCGGGCGCTGCGGTAGCATCAGCGTGACAGACGGAGCGCGCACACAGAAGCGGAGGCGATGATGAAGCTGGGACTTTCGGCCGGGTACTGGAGCAGTGGCCCGCCGGCGGGCGTGGACGAGACGATCGCCGCTGCGGAGAGCCTCGGGTTCGACTCGATGTGGACGGCCGAAGCGTACGGCTCCGATTGCCTGACGCCGCTGGCGTGGTGGGGCGCGAAGACTTCGCGGATTAAGCTAGGCACCTCGATCGCGCAGCTGTCGGCGCGGACGCCGGCGGCGATGGCGATGGCGGCGATGACGCTGGACCACCTCTCGGGCGGGCGCTTCATCCTGGGGCTCGGCGCATCGGGGCCGCAGGTGGTGGAGGGCTGGTACGGGCAACCCTATCCGAAGCCGCTGGCACGCACGCGCGAGTACATCGAGATCGTCCGGCGCATCGTCGCGCGGGAGGCGCCGGTGGAGTTCCACGGCGAGCACTACGACATGCCGTTCCGGGGCGGCATGGGGCTGGGCAAGGCGTTGAAATCCACGATTCACCCGCTGCGCACGCGCATCCCCATCTACCTTGCGGCGGAGGGGCCGAAGAACGTCGCGCTGGCGGCGGAGGTCGCGGACGGCTGGCTGCCGCTGTTCTTCTCGCCGAAAAGCGACGGCTTCTACCGCAAGGCGCTCGCGGAAGGGTTCGCCAAGTCGGGGACGCCGGAGAAGGCGGACACGTTCGAGGTTGCGTCGATGGTGTCGATCATCGTGAGCGACGACGTGGAGAAGGCGGCGGACCTGCTGAAGCCGAACCTGGCACTGTACGTCGGCGGCATGGGCGCGAAGGGCGCGAACTTCCACTACGACGTGCTGGCGCGGTTGGGCTACGAGGACGACTGCGCGCGCATCCAGAAGCTGTACCTGGAGGGCAACAAGCGCGACGCGATCGCGGCCGTGCCGACGTCGATGGTCGAGGACACGTCACTGATCGGGCCGATCGAGAAGATCCGCGACGAGTTGCAGGCGTGGAAGTCGACATGCCTGACGACGATGCTCGTCGGCGGGCCGCCGCAGACGCTGGAGCGTGTGGCGTCGGTGGTGTTGTAGCTGGTGGCTGGTCATGGGTGATTCGGGCTGTGTTATAGCGGCGCTGGGGACTATACTCGCGTCATCGGTTGTAACTTCAGGAGGTGAAGCGAGATGATCAAGGGACTACGGGTAGCGTCGATCTGGAGCGAAGACGTGCAGAAGCTGCTGCCGTTCTATCGCGACGTGCTGGGCCTGTCGGTGGGCATGGAGGTGCCGGGCTTCGTCGTGCTGGGCGACCCGAACGGGCCGGCGCTTGCGCTGGGCACGCATAGCGACGTGAAGGGGCGCGCGGGCGACCCGTACCGCCACATGGTCGGGCTGGACGTGGACGACTGCAAGGCGGAGGCGGCGCGGCTGAAGTCGAAGGGCGTCGAATTCATCGAGGAGCCGAACGAGGCGCCGGGCGGCGGCCTGACGCTCGCGACGTTCAAAGATCCCGAGGGCAACCTGGTGCAGCTCATGCAGTTCCACGGACCGATGTGAGCGAGGCGGGCGCGCAGGGGCGCGCGTGGCCGTTCAGGCTCTCGTTCCACGGTGGCGCAAACACCGTGACGGGTTCGCGCTACCTGCTCGAGGCGGGCGGGCGGCGGTTGCTGATCGACTGCGGCATGTTCCAGGGGCTGAAGGAACTGCGCTTGAAGAACTGGGAGCCGCCCAGTTTCGATCCGCAGTCCGTCGACGCGATGGTGCTGACGCACGCGCACATGGACCACGCCGGCTACATCCCGCGGCTGGCGCGCGAGGGCTTCCGTGGACGCATCTATTGCGAGCGCGCGACGCAGGCGCTGGCGGAAGTTGTGCTGCTGGACGGCGCGAAGCTGCAGGAAGAGGACGCGGAATACGCCAATCGCAAGGGCTACAGCAAGCACCACCCGGCGCTGCCGCTCTACACCGGCGCTGACGTGCTGGCGGCGATGCGGCTGTTCCGCACGGTGGACTACGGCGACTGGATCGACGTGGGAGGCGGCGTGCGGGCGCGGCTGCACAATGCCGGGCACATCCTGGGCTCGTCGTTCGTCGAGGTGGAGGCGCCGGGGCCGGAGGGGATCGCGCGCATCGTCTTCAGCGGCGACGTGGGCCGCTACGGTGCGGAGCTGCACACCGACCCGGACCCGCTCTGCGCGTGCGACGCGCTCGTCATCGAATCGACGTACGGCGACCGCGTGCACACCGAGACGCCGCTGATCGACCAGATCCGCGGGCCGTTCCTGGAGACGATCCAGCGGAAGGGCACGATCCTGATCCCGTCGTTCGCGATGGCGCGGACGCAGCTCGTGACGCTGATGCTGGGCGAGCTGATGGACTCGGGCCAGGTGCCGCGCGTGCCGGTGCACGTCGACAGCCCGATGGCGATCGAGATCACCCGCATCTACGACGCGCACCTGGGCACGGGCGAACTGGACCGGGGCCTCGGCGACGAGCGGCAGTCGCGGCTGCTGCCGCACGGCGTGCTGTTTCACCGCACGGTGGACGAATCGAAGACGCTGAACCACCTGCCGGGGCCGCGCGTGATCATCTCGTCCAGCGGCATGCTGACGGGCGGGCGGGTGCTGCACCACCTGGAGCGGCTGCTGCCGGACGAGCGGAACCTGGTGATGCTGGTGGGGTTCCAGGCGCCCGGGACGCGCGGCCGCTCGCTGCAGGACGGCACGCAGATGCTGCGCATGCACGGCCGGGACGTGCCGGTGCGCGCGCGGGTGCTTCCGGTCGAGGGGATGTCGGCGCACGCGGACAGCAACGAGCTGATGCGGTGGCTGCGGTCGGGGCCGTCGCTGCCGAACGCGGCGTTCGTCACGCACGGCGAGCCGGAGGCCTCGGCGGCGCTCGCGAAGCGCATCGGCGAGGAGGCGGGCGTGCCGTCGTACACACCGCACATCGGCGACGGATACGACCTGGCGGACGTGATCGCGGCGGGGCGGGCGTAGCGGCGCGCCGTGCGCATGGCGATCTCGCTGTGCTATCGTCTCGCGTGATGCCGGACGCGAATATCACCGCCACGCTGCTGATCTCCTGCCGCGACCAGAAGGGGCTGGTGGCGGCCGTCTCGGACTTCCTCTACCGTCACGACGGCAACATCGTGCACGCGGACCAGCATACCGACCACGAGGAGGACGTGTTCCTCCAGCGCGTCGAGTGGCAGCTGGCGGGCTTCGCGCTGGGACGCGACGCGATCGCGGAGGCGTTCCGGCCGATCGCCGAGCGCTTCGACATGACGTGGACGCTGCGCTTCTCGGACGAGGTGCCGCGCGTGGCGCTGCTGGTGAGCAAGCTGCACCACTGCATGTACGACCTGCTGGCGCGCTGGCGGCTGGGCGAGCTGCACGCGGAGATCCCGATCGTGATCAGCAACCACGCCGACGCGGGGGAGATCGTGGGCGATTTCGGCGTCGAGTTCCGACACCTGCCGGTGAGCGCGGAGACGAAGGCGGCGCAGGAGCGGCAAATGGCCGAGCTGCTGGCGGAGCGGAAGATCGACGTGGTGATCATGGCACGCTACATGCAGGTGCTGAGCGACGGCATCGTGCGGCGCTACCCGAACCGGATCATCAACATCCACCACTCGTTCTTGCCGGCGTTCGCGGGCGCGCGCCCGTACCACCAGGCGCACGAGCGCGGCGTGAAGATCATCGGCGCGACGGCGCACTACGCGACGCCGGAGCTGGACCAAGGGCCGATCATCGACCAGGACGTGGCGCGGGTGAGCCACCGCGACTCGGTAGACGACCTGGTGCGCAAGGGCCGCGACCTGGAGAAGACGGTGCTGGCGCGCGCGGTGGACCTGCACCTGCGCAACCGGGTGCTGGTGTACGGGAACAAGACCGTCGTCTTCGACTGACGCGGTCGGTTTGTCCACAGATAACACAGATGGGCACAGATGACGGACGGTGAGTGGCGGCTCGCGTCAGATGCCGGGTGCGGCGCCGGCTACACCGGCGCGGCGGGGGCGGTGAGCGGCCAGGGGCGCGCGCGCTCCATCGCCAGCGCCAGGTCGAGGAGCAGGGCGTCTTCGTGGCGTCGGGCGATGGCCTGGAGTCCGACCGGCAGGCCGGAGGGCGTGAGACCCGCCGGGATCGAGATGGCGGGATAGCCCGTGATGTTCGCCGGGATCGTCAGCGCGCCGTTGTTGTTGCGGCCGACGCGCTCGCCGTCGACGCGGCTGGGCATCGGGCCCTCCGCGGCGAACGGCTCGACCGGGTCGGTGGCGCAGAGGATGATGTCGGTCCCCTCGAACACGTCGGCCATGGCCTCGTTGAGGTCGGCGCGGAAGCGGTCCACCCCCGCGGCGTGCCAGACGCGGTAGTGCTCCGCGGTCCACTGCATCGAGAACGCGATCTCGAACGTCAGGTCGTCCTTGCAGTCGGGCCAGAAGTCCTTGAGGTCGTTGAAGAGGCCCGGCGCGCCGGCGTTCAGCCACTTCGCGCCGCCCTCTGGCAGGCGCACGTCGAGATCGACGCGGCGCATGCCGGACGCTTCGACGATGGCGGCGGCGGCGTCCGTGACGACGCGGCGGATGTCGGCGGCGAGGACGGTGCAGCCGAGGTCGGGCGAGACGGCGACGCGCAGGCCTGGCAGGTCGTGCGTGCCGAGGTCGCGCTCCCAGCCGTCGATGCGTGGCAGGGAGAAGGGGTCGCGCGGGTGGTAGCCGGAGGCGACGTCGTACCAGCGGGCGGTGTCGCGCACGCTGCGGGAGACGGTGCCCCAGTTCGACGTGAGCGGCCCGTTCCGGGCGTGCGGCCCGCGCGGGATGCGACCGAAGGTGCCCTTCATGCCGACGAGGCCGCAGAACGCGGCGGGCTTGCGGATCGATCCGCCGCCGTCGCTGGCCGTGGCGAGCGGCACGAGGCCCCCGGAGACCGCGGCCGCCGATCCGCCGGACGATCCGGCCGGCGTGCGCTCGGTGTTCCAGGGGTTGCGCGTGACGCCGTGGAGCTTCGTCGCGGTGTAGGCGACGAGGCCGAACTCCGGCGCGGCGGACTTGCCGACGATGACGGCGCCCGCGGCGCGCAGGCGCGCGACGTGTGTGGAGTCGTGGTCGACGATGTTGTCCTTGTACGGCACGGAGCCGTACGTCGTGGGCATGTCCTTCGCGTGCTCGAGGTCTTTCACGAGCAGCGGCACGCCGGCGAACGCGCCGGGGTCCTCGCCGGCGGCGACGCGGCGGTCGATCTCGGCGGCCTGGCGGCGCGCGCCGTCGGCATCGAGGTAGACGACGGCGTTGAGCTTCGACGCGGCGATGGCGGCGAGCGAGGCTTCCAGCACGTCGGCGGAGCGGATTTCGCCGCGGCGGATGGCGTCGGCGAGCGAGCAGGCGTCTTGCATCCAGGGTGTCGTCATGGGCATCACCTCCGTGCGGCGTCTGTGGACGAGTGTAGTGCGGCGGGCGGTTACGCACGAGCGCGGCACCTGACAGGTGGTCCGACTCCGCCGGACGCACAGCTGGGGACGGCTGTGCTACACGGTTCGCGCGACGGGGCCAGGCGTTTTTCAGTACCCTACGACCAATCTGGTCAGTGTCAGATCGTTGAGTGGAGGGAGATGCGATGACGACCCAACTCGACCCGGCGGCGCTGGAGGTGCTGGCGACGACGCCGGCAGTGCTGCGCGCGATGCTGGGCAGGCTGCCGGACGCAACGGTGAGCGCGCCGGGCGCGGAAGGATGGTCACCGAAAGACGTCGTGGCGCACCTGGCGTCGATCCAGCGGCCAGCCGTGATCGAGCGGATCGGCGCGCTGCTGTCGAACGAGGGCGCGACTGTGCCGAACGTCGATGAGGACGGGGCGCTGGCGCAGTCCGGGCTGCGTGGCCGGCCGCTGGAGGACGTGCTGGAGATCTTCGCGGAGCTGCGGGCGGAGGCGATGACGCTGCTGAGGTCGATCGAACCGGCGCAACTCGGGCAATGGGGCAAGCACTCGGTCGCCGGCGAGATCAGCGTGGCCGACACGATCCACCACCTGGCATACCACGACCTGCTGCACATCGCGCAGGTGGCGCGGCTGCTGTACGTGCCGATCGAGCGCGAGCGCGGCGCGATGCGGATGTTCTGACGCCGCTCAGTCCCGCGGCAGACCGAGGCCGCGCTGGGCGATGATGTTGCGCTGCACTTCGGACGTGCCAGCCGCGATGGTGTAGGAGACGGCGGCGAGGTAGTACGCCGCGATCCGGCCGTCGAGCGGCGCCCACGCGGAGCCGCGGGCGAGCACGCCGGCCGTGCCCATCAGCCCGACGGCGGCGACCGAGAACCGCGACTGCAATTCCGTGGAGTAGAGCTTGGCGACCGAGGCCTCGGCGTTCGGCACCTGGCCCTGCCCCTGCATCCACGCGACGCGGTAGGCGAGCAGGCGGCCGAGCGTGAACTCGATGTGCAGCTCGGCGAGGCGGTGGCGGATCACGGGGCGGTCGATCATGCGGACGCCGTCGTCGTTGTGCTCGCGCGCCCAGGCGATGAGATCGTGCAGCAGCGTCTCGGCGAAGACGATGCGCTGGATGCCGGAGCGTTCGAAGTCGAGCGTGGTGGTGGCGACGTACCAGCCGCGGTTGAGCTCGCCGACCAGGTTAGCGCGCGGAATGCGCACGTTGTCGAGGAAGAGCTGATTGAAGGCGGCCGAGTCGAGCATGTTCGTCAGCGGCGTGATCGTGATGCCGGGCGACTTCATGTCGAGCAGGAAGTAGCTGATGCCGCGGTGCTTCGGCGCTTCGGCGTCGGTCCGCGCGAGCAGGATGCAGTAGTCGGCGCGATGCGCGCCGGACGTCCAGATCTTCTGCCCGTTCACGACGAAGTCGTCGCCGTCCTGTACGGCGCGCGTCTGGAGCGACGCGAGGTCGGAGCCGGCGCCTGGCTCGCTGAAGCCCTGGCACCAGCTCATCTCGGCGCGGGCGATGCGGGTGAGGAAGCGCTGGCGCTGGTCCTCGGTGCCGTGCAGCATGAGCGTGGGGCCGACCATCGCCACGCCGGTGCCGCCGAAGCCGGGCGCGCGGAGGCGGGACATCTCCTCGTTGTAGACGAGCTGCTGCATGGCGCCTGCGCCGAGGCCGCCGTACTCCTTCGGCCAGGCGAGCGTCAGCCAGCCCTTGTCGGCGAGCTTGCGCTGGAAAGCGCGCGAGGCGTCGCTGACCTCGCGGGGCGCGTCCTCGCGGTCGTTGTAGGCGGCGCGGCCCCAGTCGGCAGGCAGCTCGGCGCGGACGAAGGCGCGGATCTCGTCGCGGAACGCCTCTTCCTCGGGGCTGAAGTGGAAGTCCATGGACGCCCTCCTCCTTGACATGGTTCGGGCAGCGCAAAGCGATGCTAGCACAGCGCGGCCCTTGATCCTTCCCATGCACTCTTGAACCCGCAGCCCGCAGCGGGTATCGTCGCGGACATCCCCGCGTGTCGGCCGGCGCCGATTACCCTGGACGGACCGCACATGCGTCAACATGAAGGCGCCGGCGAAGGGCGCCTTGTTGCTATCGACATCCTGCGCGGGATCGCGATCGTCTGGGTCGTGCTGTTCCACCTGTGGGGCGACCTGGAGTTCTTCCCGGGCGCGCCGCGGGAGTACTACGAGCAGCTGACCTGGCAGGTGCGGCAGGGCGAGGGTCCGTGGCGCATCTGCACGGCGTTCACGGACCTGCTGTTCCGTGACGGCTTCCAGGGCGTGCCGCTGTTCATGATGATCAGCGGCATCTCGCTGACCGTGGCGGCGTATCGCGGCGGCGGCGCCGTGCGCTGGCCGCGCTTCTTCGCCGCGCGCTTCCGCAAGCTGCTGGCGCCGTACTGGGCGGGGGTGGCACTGACGTACGCCGTCATGGCCGCGATCGCGTGGCGGCAGGTGTCGGTCGGCGGCGGCAGCTTCGGCGATCACTTCACCGACGGCGTCACGATCTCGGTGCACAGCGCCATCCATGTCGATAGCGGCGTCGCATTCGCGAGCATCGCGCTGCTGCCACGGCTATGGCGCGCCGAGTGGTTCTTCGCGCCGCAGCTGGCGCTGTGGTTCGTGGGGCTGCTGGCCCAGTACTACCTGCTCTTCCCGGCGCTGTTCTTCGCGATGCGGCGCATCGGCGTGCTGCCGTTCGTGGTGGCGACGTTCGGGATGACGGTGGCGGCGAACTGGTGGATCGTGGACCAGTACGGCGCGCCGGAGTTCAAGTTCGCGATGGTGACGGGTTGGGCGCCGTTCCGGCTGTTCGAATTCACGTCGGGGATGGCGATCGGCTGGCTGCTGGCGTCGCCGGAGCGGCACCGCGCGCTGGCGATCGCGCGCAATCCGCTGGTGATCGCGGCGGTGCTGATCGCCGGCTTCGCCGCGCACACCACGGGCGACCTGCTGATCGGGCGCTGGAGCGTGCGCTACTGGCAGTCGATGGCGCTGCCGCTCTCGACGCTGGGGCTGGGTCTGCTGGTGCTGCCGCTGCTGGTGAAGCCGCCGAGCCGCGTGGACGTGACGATGCCGGTGCGCGCGCTCGCGTCGCTCGGCGTGATGTCGTACGCGCTGCTGATCGTCAGCGACGCGATGCGGCTCGTCGCGAGCCAGGTGCGGCTGGAGGGTGCGTCCGACGCCGTGTGGTGGACGTTCCTCGTGGGGGTGTACGTGCCGGTCAGCGTGCTGATCGCGTGGCCGATGGCGCAGCTGCTGGGGCTGATGCCGAAGCGCCCGCCACGCGAGGCCGTGCCGGCGCAGTACCGCCGCGCCGAGCCGGTGGCGCCGCTGGCGCTCGCGTTCGAGCCGGTGGAAGCGGAAGCTACAGCGTAGGGGCGAGCACCGCCAAGGCCTGTGCGACGAGATCGGGCGCGAGCGCGTCGAGCCAGGTGATGCGCGGGTCGTCGTCGCGGAACCACGTGTGCTGCATGCGCGCGAGGCGGTGCGTCTCCGTCTTGATGCGCGCGGCCGCTTCGACGAGCGTGCATTCGCCGCGCAGGTGCTCGCAGATCTGGCGATAGCCGATGCCGGACATCGCCGGCAGATCGCAGCCGTAGCCCCCGGCGTTCAGCCGCCGCACCTCGTCCACCAGCCCGGCCGCGAGCATGGCGTCGACGCGCGCATCGATGCGGGCATAGAGCGCGGCGCGCTCCATGCGCAGGCCGATGACCCTGGCGTCGAACGCGGGTTCGTCGCGCTGCCTCCACTCGCTGAAGGGCCGGCCGGTCGCGCGAGTGACCTCGATGGCGCGGATGACGCGGCGGACGTTCGCGGCGTCGATCGTGTCCGCGCTGGCGGGGTCGATGCGCCGCAGCTCCGCGGCGACGGCGGTCGCGCCTTCGCGCGCGGCGAGTGCCTCGAGTTCGGTGCGGAGGGCGGCATCGGGCGGCACGCGCGGCACCCGCCAGCCCTCGAGCAGCGCCCAGACGTACTGGCCCGTGCCGCCGGCGACGATTGGCAGGCGGCCACGGCTCCAGACGTCGTCGAGCGCGGCGCGGGCGAGGTCGAGGAACGAAGCGAGCGTGAACGTCTCGTCCGGAGCGATGGCGTCGATCAGCCAGTGGCGCGCGCGCGCCTGCTCGGCCGCAGTCGGTTTGGCGGTGCCGATATCCATGCCGCGATACACCTGGCGCGAATCTGCGCTGATGACTTCGCCGCCGAGCTGCCCGGCGAGCGCGACCGCGAGGGCGGTCTTGCCGGTCGCAGTTGCGCCGGCGATGGCGATGAGGCGGGGACGCGTCACGCGCGCGCCGCGGCGGCCGCGGCCGTGGCGTCGATGATACCGGCGAAGCTATCGGCCTTCAGCGACGCGCCGCCGACGAGGCCGCCGTCGACGTCAGGCTGCGACATATATTCCGCCATGTTGTCCGGCGTCACGGAGCCGCCGTAGAGGATGCGGACGCGGCCGGCGACCTCGCCTGCGACTTCGCGCACGGTGCGGCGGATCAGGGCGATCGCCTCTTCGGCGGTGGCGCCGTCGGCGGCGAGGCCGGTGCCGATGGCCCAGACGGGCTCGTACGCGACGACGAAGTCCGCGCTCAGGTCGACGCCGTCGAGGCCGCCGCGCGTCTGGCGCATGAGCACTTCGGCTGTCTGGCTGGCCTGGCGCTGGTCCAGCGTCTCGCCGACGCACATGATCGGCTTGAGTCCGTGGGCGAGCGCCGACCTGACGCGGCGGTTCACGGTCTCGTCGGTCTCGCCGAAATACTGGCGCCGCTCGCTGTGGCCGATGATGACGTATTCGGCGGCCTCGGCGATCTGGGTGACGCTGACCTCGCCGGTGAACGCGCCCTTCTCTTCCCAGTAGACGTTCTGCGCGCCGACCTGGATCGACGAGCCATCGACCGCGGCGCGGACGTCGTGCAGGTAGGGGAACGGCGGGCAGATGATCTTCTGGACGCCGGAGACCGCGTCGGAGCGCTCCCGGATCGCGCGTGCGAGCGCGATGGCGTCGGCGCGCAGGGTGTTCATCTTCCAGTTGCCGGCGACGATCGGTGTGCGCAACATAGCTACCTGTTCTGGTTACTCACCCGCCAGCCGGTAGTTCAACTCCCAAAGAGCTGATCTGTTCGAGTCCCAGTGCAGGATATCGTAGGCTTCGTTGTATGGAAGCCAGCGGTACTCGACGTGTTCCGTCGAGATCGTGAGTTCAGACGTGTCTGCCCTGACGCCGAACGTGTGTTCCGGGACCACGAGGACGCTTGGCCCCCACTTGAACCCCATGTGTACGACGGGGATCGTACTAACAGAAGCGAGCGGCAAGAACTCGGAATCCATGCGGATGCCCGCTTCCTCATAGGTTTCGCGACGCGCTGCCTCCAGCGGCGTCTCGGCGTCCTCCCCGCCTCCCGCGATCGCCTGCCAGAACCCACCGTCGGTGTCCAAGCGGCGAAATAACGCATAGAGGAGTCCGTCCGCGGTCAGGCGATAGGGGATGACCAAGACCTGGAACGGCGCCCTGGACACAGCGGCAGTCCTTCTCCTACGAACGTGAGATGATCAGGCTCCGTATTTTGTGAGGCGCCCCGCGTGCGCCATCGCCAGCGAGAGGACTTCCTTCGCGGGGAAGGTGCCCAGGATGCCGCGCGCGCAGGCCTTCTCGTTGAAGCCCTCTGTGACGTCGGCGCGCGCGAATTGCTTCGCGTGGAGCATGAACGGTACGGGGTGCCACGAGTGCCCCGCGACGACGGCGGGCGTGGAGTGGTCGCCGGCGATCATGAGTACGTCGGCCTGGAGCGCGTGCAGTTCCTCGGCGTAGGTGTCGATCTCCTCGAGCGCGGCGATCTTCGCCTGAAAGTCGCCGTCCTCTCCGGCGGCGTCGGCGCGCTTGAAGTGGATGAAGAAGAAGTCGTAGTCGTCCCAGTGCTGCTTCAGCGTCGCGACCTCGTCCGCGAAGGTGGAGCCGGTCTGCAGCACGTCCATGCCGACGAGCTTCGCCAGTCCGCGGTACATGGGGTAGGCGGCGATGGCGGCGGCGCGGAACTTGCAGATCTCGGCGATTGAGGGCATCGGCGGGTGCTTGGCGAGGCCGCGCAGCGTCAGCATGTTCGCGGGCGCGTACGGATGCAGGACCTTCGCGGCCTGCGCGATCCAGTCGTTGAGCAGCTTTGCGGTCGTCTCGGCTTCGGGCGCGGTGGCGCGTACAGGCAGCGGCGCCTGGCCTTCGCGCTGCGGGTCCGTCTCGGTAAGGCGGTCGGAGAGGCCCTCGCCGCGCAGCACCAGCAGGAAGCGGTGGTCGCGCACCGGCTCGACGAACACCTGCACACCGGGCAGCTGGATGCGCGCCAGCTCCTCGCAGAGCGGAGCGGTGCGCTCGGTCGCGATGCGGCCGGCACGGCGGTCGGTGATGCGGCCGTCGATATCGACGGTGCAGAAGTTGCCGCGCGCGGCGACGTCGGTCGAGCGGAGATCGAAGTCGATGCCCAGCGCTTCCAGCACACCGCGGCCGACGGTGTACTGCTCGGGGTCGTAGCCGAAGAGGCCGAGGTGACCGGGGCCAGAGCCGGGCGTGACGCCGAGTGCGACGGGCACCGTGAGGCCGCACATGCTGTCCTGCGCCAGGCGGTCCAGGTGGCCGATGTCCGCCTGCTCCAGCTCGGAGCGGCCGCTGTCGTTCGGGAGGCCTCCCAGGCCGTCGATCACGAGCAGCAGGATCTTCGTGTTGTGGGTGATGGAGAGTTCGCGCAAGAGTTCAAGATTCACGGGCGTGAGTGTATCGCCGGGGGCGGGCTCGGGCTAGCGCGAGTGGTCTCCCGTTGACGCGGCGCACGCTGTATGCTGCACGGCACATGGACTTTGTGAAGCTGCAGGGCACAGGAAACGACTTCGTCGTCGTCGACGCGCGGACGCTGGACCGCGAATGGAGCCGGCTGGCGGAGGCGATCTGCAACCGGCACTTCGGCGTGGGCGGCGACGGCTTGATCCTGGCCGCGCCGTCGTCGCGAGCGGACGTACGGATGCGGATCTTCAACGCGGACGGTTCCGAAGCGGAGATGTCCGGCAACGGCATGCGGTGCCTGGTGAAGTTCGCGGTGGATAACGGGCTCGTCAAGCCGAAGGACGACGAGTTCGACGTGGAGACCGGCGCCGGCGTGTTGCGAGTGCACATCACGACGGAGCGCGGCCGGGTGTTCCGCGTGCGCCAGAGCATGGGGCCGCCCCGGCTCGACCCGCGCGAGATTCCCGTTACCATCGATGCACCGCCGCCGGTGATGAACGCCGAGGTGCAGGTGGGCGGGCGTACGATCGTCTTCACGCCGGTCTCAATGGGAAATCCGCACGCGGTGCATTTCCAGGATCTGCCGGTCGCGGATTTCCCGCTGCACACGGTCGGCCCGTTGATAGAGCAGCACCAGTTGTTCCCGAAGCGCACGAACTTCGAGGTCGTGCGGATGCTCGGCCGGGATCGCGCGGAGATGCGCGTGTGGGAGCGCGGCGTCGGCGAGACCCTGTCTTGCGGCTCGGGCGCTTCGGCGACGATGGTGGCGGCGCGGCTGCTGGGTCTGGTGGACGACAGGATGGAGCTGATGGTACCGGGCGGCGTGCTGCAGCTGGAGTGGAACGGCGAAGGAGACGTGATCCTCACCGGGAACGTGGAGGAAGTCTTCCGCGGGAGCTGGCCCGAATAGATGCCGCAAGAACGACCGCGACGCCTGCTTGTCCCCGCCGCGAGCCTGTACGACGAGATCACGCGGCAGCCGCTGAGCGCGGCGTGGAGCCGTGCGGAGTGCGACGCCGTCGAGCGCGAGCACCGGGAGCTGATCATCCGGCACGAGGGCAACGTGCTGGCAGCGGTGCAGCGCGACCCGGCGGGGCTGGCGTACGCGTTCCGCGGCAACAGCGACTTCATCGACTACTTCCCCGGCATGTTCGAACAGCTGCTGAAGCGCGTGCGGCGCGAGCTGGGCGCGGACACGATCCGCTTCCGGCTGGAGTACAACCCGGCGCGCCCGGTCGTCGAGCCGGTGCTGAAGAATCTCTACTTCGCGGCCGGCAAGCCGTGGCTCGGCTTCACGCTGGCGAAGAAGACGCCGCTGCCGAAGCTCGCGCCGGTCGCCGGCGTGAAGTTCCGCGCCGGCGACATGCGTGACGTTGACGCGCTGGTGCGCATCGACCGCGCGGCGTTCCCGGACACGCCGTTGCCGATTGCGGCGCTGCGCGAGCGTATCGCGGCGGGTGAGCGGGTGCTGCTGGCGACGGTGAAGGACGAGGCCGTCGGCTGCGCGCTGTACTCGCAGTCGCCGGGCGAGGGCGGCTACCTCTGGATCGTGGCGGTGCTGCCGGAGCATCACGGGCGCGGCATCGGCGCGGCGCTGACGGTGCGCGCGGCGAAGGCGATGTTCGCGGCGGGTGCGGATGCCGTGCGGCTGAAGACGGACGACGACAACAGCGCGGCGATCCGGCTGTACATGCGGTTGGGCTTCCGCCAGACGACGGCGGGCTGCGACTACTCCCGGCCGACGGACCCGCGCGCCATCACGCGCATCAAGAAGCTGCGCGAGGGCACGCTCGTGCGCTTCGGCGGCTGGCGCTAGGCGGCGCGCTGTGAGCGTCAGCGAGATCTTCGGCGTCCACGCCCCCTTCTTCGCAATCATCTACCGCACCGCGATCGTGTACGGCGTGATCGTCATCGGCCTGCGGGTAACGGGCAACCGCCAACTCGGGCAAATGACGCCGTTCGACCTCGTATTGATCCTGCTGATCGCCAACGCCGTGCAGAACGCGATGGTCGGGACGGACGTCTCGATTTTCGGCGGTCTGGCCGCCGCGGTGACGCTGCTGGCGCTGAACCGGCTGACGGCACTGGTGACGGACCGTCTGCCGATCTTCCGGCGCGCACTGGAAGGTCAGCCGATCCTGCTGATCAACAACGGCGCGCTGATCGAGGAGCATGTACGCCGCGCGGGCCTGACCGACGAGCTTGTGCTGCAGTCGATCCGGGAGCACGGCTTCGAAAACGAGACGCAGGTGCACCTGGCGGTGCTGGAGATCGACGGCACGATCAGCATCGTGCCGTCAGGCACGGGCACGGTGCGGACGCGGCACCGTGTGCGGGCCGTGCGGCCGGGAGGGAACTAGCGTGCCGGAAGCCGTATCGTCCGGGCTGGGCCGCAACGGGCCGTGGCTGCAGAACCAGTGGCTGCGCGTCGAGACGCGCCAGGACGACGCGTCGATCTCGCCGGTGGCGCTGATGGGCGCGTTCCGGCCGACGGAGCGCGCGCTGGCGTATGTCGCGCCCGTGGACGGAGCCGCACTGCACTTCGAGCGCGCCGACTACGACATCCAGCCGCACGAGGACGCGCTGGGCCGCGGGCGGCGGCTGACGCTGCTGAGCTCTCTGCCGCGGCGAGGCGTGCGCCTGCAGCGCGAGATCGTGCTGTACGACGCGCAACCATTCTGCGTGACGCGCGTCGGCATCACCAACGATCGGCGCGAGCCGCTGGCGATCGCGTCGCTGCACGCGTTCAGCACGCCGGACGAAGGGCGCGGCCGCTTGCAGATGGCGTCGAAGCCGGAGATGTGGCGCATCTATCGGCACGGCTGGCAGTCGTGGTCGCCGACGATGTCGCTGGGGGGCGCGCAGCACGACGTGCGGAGCCGCCGGCCGGAGCTGTCACCCGAAGAGCCGCAGCAGGAAGCCGGGCGCTTCGCCTGCGATGACATCGGCGTGCTGTACGACCCGGCATCGGGCGCGTCGCTGCTGGCGGGCGTGGTGACGGCGCGCGACTTCATCTCGCAGGTGTTCGTGGACGCGCCGGGGAGGCGCATCGACGCGCGCTGCCTTGCGGACGGCGTGCCGCTCGCGCCGGGCGAGACGCTGTGGTCGGAGCGCTTCGCCATCGACGCGACGGGCGCGCCGAACGCGCAACTGGAACGCTACGGCGACGCGCTGGCGCGTTGCATGGGTGCGTGCGTGCCGGCGAAGACGCCGGCCGGCTGGTGCTCCTGGTACTACTTCTTCACGAACGTCACGGAGGACGATGTCGTCCGGAACCTGCGTTTCCTGGAGCAGCACCGGCGCGAGATGCCGATCGACACGGTACAGATCGACGACGGCTACCAGGCGGACATCGGCGACTGGCTCACGGCGAACGAGAAGTTCCCGCACGGCATGGCGTGGCTGGCGAGCGAGATCACGCGGGCGGGCTACACGCCGGGGCTGTGGCTGGCGCCATTCCTGATCTCGGACCGGTCGAAGACGTTCGCGGAGCACCCGGAGTTCGTGGTGCGCGGCGATGACGGAGAACCGGTGGTGGCGACGAACAACTGGCTGCGCCGCAACTACGGGCTCGATGGCTCGCATCCCCGTGCGCAGGCATGGCTCAAGGAGCTGTTCCGGGAGGTGTGCGACGGCTGGGGCTACGAGTACGTGAAGATCGATTTCCTGTACGGCGCGGCGGTCGCCGGGCGGCGCCACGATCCCGCGTCGACGCGGGTGCGAGCGTACCGCGACGCGCTGGCGGCGGTGCGGGCGGGCGTCGGCGAACGCTTCATCCTGGGCTGCGGCTCGCTGATGGCGCCGTCCGTCGGCGTATTCGACGGCAACCGCATCGGGCTGGACGTGGCGCCGTTCTGGCGCAACCTGACGACGGCGGAGCGGGCAGAGCCGCGTCCGCGGTCCCGCACGCCGGACGATAGCCTGAGCGCAGAGGGAGCGATCCGCAACACGCTGGCGCGGTCGTGGATGCACGGGCGGCTGTGGGCGAACGACCCGGACTGTCTGTTGGTGCGCACGGACCTGACGAAGCTGACGCTCGACGAGGTTCGCACGCTGGCGGCCGTCATCGGCCTGTCGGGCGGGATGATGCTGTCGAGCGACGACCTGGAGCGCGTGCCGCCGAAGCGGATCGAGCTCGTCTCCATGCTGCTGCCGGTGCTGCCGCACGCGGCGACGCCCGTGGACCTCATGGAGCGGGACATGCCGGAGCGGTACGAGTATGCGGAAGGCGAGCGGCGCGTCGTGGGGCTGTTCAACTTCGATGACGACGCGAAGGACCTGGTGCTGCCGCTGCCGGAGGGACGCTGGCACGTCTTCGAACTATGGGAGGAGCGCTACCGCGGCGTCGCGGAGGCGGCGGTGGAGTTCGCGCTGACGGCGCCGCACGCGAGCCGGGTCGTGGCGCTGCGGCGGGACACGGGCGTCCCGTGCGTGGTAGGGACGACCGCGCACATCGGCATCGGCATACTCGACATAACGGATGAGGTCTATGATGCGGCGGCGGGGACGCTGCGCGTGAGCCTGGCGCCCGTGGGCCGCCGCGCGCGGGGCGTCTACGTCGCGACGGGCGGCCTGGCGCCGCGGGGCGCGACGCTCGATGGGCGCGCGGTGGATGTGCGAGCGGACGACGGTGTATGCAGCGTCGACGTGGAGGTCGACGCACCGTCAGAGCTGGCGATCAGGTTCGGATAGGGCGCAACACTTGTAGCGTTCTTGCGGCGAACAACGCGCGCGAACGGGCGGCGCGGTTGACATCTTGATCGCCGTTTCGTAGAGTGCCAGCACAACTGAATAGAGCCTAACTCGCGTAGCGCGAGGCGGGGGAACCACCAAGTTCCCGGGGTGAATCGCACCGAAAGGTGCGTAGGCGAACTCCTTTGAGCCGAACCCGTCAGCTAACCCCGCAGGCATAAAGAGGAGAGGGTGAGACCGGCTGAAGGTGCGCCTTCAGTCGTTTTGTTTTCCCCTCGCGGGCCCGATTCCGGAGGTACAGCGTGGCGATTGACCACGGCAGGAAGACGGACAGGATCACGGACGAGCAGTTGCAAGCTATCGAAGAGACGATGCGGATCATCATCGAAGAAGACGAGGCGCGGGGGGTGGACCCGGCGGCCGCCTTCGACTGTGCGCGCTGCCGGCGCGCGCGGCCGCTCGTCGGGTCGGTGGACTACGCCGGCGTGCGCATGTGCAACGCCTGCGCTACGCGGTTCGAGCTGGCGCGGCTCGATGGCCGCGTGAAGACCGGTGCGCAGTACGCGGGCCGCGCGCCGCACTAATCAAGTCAGCAGCCTCCTCCTCCAACGGCAAGAGGCCGGGTCGCAACTGCGACCCGGCCTCTTGCTTTGTATCAGTGAAACGGAGCGGCTAGGACGAGGTGACGGTGACCGAATCGATGCGCGTTCCCGGCGCGGGGTCCTGTTCCTTCTGCGGGTCGCGCTCCTGAAGCTGCTGAAGCACGTCCTGCCCGGAGACGATCGTGCCGAACACCGTGGCCTTACCGTCCTGCGTAGGGATATCGCTGAGGGCGAAGAAGAACTGGCTGCCGCTGTTCGCCGTGCCGGCCCGATCGGGCTTCGCCACGGCGAGGGTGCCTGCCTTCACGGGTGTCGTGGTCGATTCGAAGGGCAGCTCGTAGCCCGGGCCACCGGAACCGGTACCGCTGGGGTCGCCGGTCTGGGCGACGAAACCGGGGATGACGCGGAAGAAGGTCACGCCGTCGTAGAAGTGGTCGTTCGCCAGGAAGACGAAGTTGTTGACGGCATCCGGCGCTTCCTTTGAGAGCAACTGGACCACGATGTCGCCCTTTTCGGTCTTGATGGTCGCCGTGTAGGTCTTGTTAGGGTCGATCCCCATCGCGGGCGGGGCGGTGTACTGCTTGATGGCCGCTTGCGCGCCGGTGACGCTCGTGACGCCGGCCTCGGGCGTGGCCTTGGTGACGCCCTGGCCACGCACGGACTTCGCCGCCGAGTTCTTGCTGGTGTTGCTGTAGAAGGCCGAGATGCCGAATCCGCCGATCAACACGACGGCGCCGATGACGGCGAACAGCTTGTAGTTGCTGAAGACCTTGAAGGCACCTTTGGGCTTGACCTGCGTGGCGTCGCCGGAGAGTTGGCCCGGCGTGTACACCTTGCGGCGTTTCTGCGTCTGGACGGTCTGCTTCTTGCGTGGCATCTGGCTCTCTTCCCGAATCTGGATTGGCTGTTCACTATAGCACCCGGCGGAAGGTTCTATCGAGGTAACGCTCGCGGCGGGCTGTTGGTTGCACCCGCGTCGCCCCCCCGCGTATTGTCGGAGGGTGAATACACCGCCCCGCGGTCACGGCGGGCGCGCCATGCGCACGCTGCGCCGCCTCTGGTCGCTGCCGGGGGCGGGGGTCGTCACGGGTGCGTCTGACGACGACCCTTCGGGCATCGCGACGTACTCGGTCACGGGCGCGCAGACCGGCTACTCGCTGCTCTGGACGAGCATCCTGACGCTGCCGCTGAACGCGGCTATCCAGGAGATGTGCGCGCGCATCGGCCTGGTGACGGGCGGGGGGCTGGCCACGGTGCTGCGGCGCCACTACCCGCGGCCGCTGCTGATGGTGCTGGTGTCGCTGTTGTTCGTCGCGAATACGGTGAACATCGGCGCGGATATCGCGGCGGTGGCGGCCGGCATCGACCTGCTGACGGGGATACCGCAGGACGCGCTGGTGGTGCCGGTCGGCATCGCCGTCGCGGCGACGGAAGTGCTGGTCCCGTACCGGGTCTTCGCGAACTACCTGAAGGTGCTCACGCTGGTGCTCTTCGCGTATGTGATCGACGCGTTCGTCGCGGGGCCGGACTGGGGGCGCGCGTTGCGGAGCACGATCTTCCCGGTGTTCCACGTGGACGCGACGTTCATCACCACGCTCGTGGCGATCCTCGGTACGACGATCTCGCCGTATCTTTTCTTCTGGGAGACGTCCGAGGAGGTGGAGGAGATGCACCGCAGGCACGTGCTGCCGGGAGACGAGCCGGAACTCTTGCGCGCCCGGATCGATACGGATATCGGCATGTTGCTGGCGAACGTCGTCTTCTACTTCATCGTGCTGACCACGGCGGCGACGTTGTATCCAGCGGGCATCCACAAGATCGCGACGGCGCGCGAGGCGGCCGAGGCACTGCGGCCGCTGGCGGGTGACGGCGCTGCCGCGCTGTTCGCGATCGGACTCATTGGCACGGGGCTGCTGGCGATCCCGGTGCTCGCGGGCAGCGCGGCGTACGCGGTGGCGGAGGTCTTCGACTGGCACGAGGGGCTGGAGAGCAAGCCGTCGGAGGCGCCGCAATTCTACGCTGTAATCGCGCTGGCGACGGTGATCGGCGTCGTGATCGCGCTGTCGGGCTTGGGCGCGATCCGCGCGCTGTTCTACGCGGCGGTCGTCAACGGCGTGATCTCGCCCATGCTGCTGATCGCGATCGTCGTGGTGAGCAACGACGAGCGCGTGCTGGGGGAGCACCGCAACGGGGCGCTGTCGAACGTGCTGGGCGTCGCCACGGTCGGCGTGATGGGGTTCGCCGCGATCGCGATGGTGGTCACCTACCTGTTCGGTTGACGTCGCGGCGGCCGGGCAGCACGTACCAGGCGAGTACACCGAGGGCGAGCGTGGCGCCTCCCACGAGCCACGCCGAGGGGGCCAGGTACACAAGCATGAGCAGGACGGTCCCCTCCGCGGCGATCGGCAGCAACGGCAGCTTTCCGATGCGGCCCGGCACCGTGAAGGTACGCGTCAGATCTGGCTGTCGGAAGCGCAGGACGATCACCGACGCGTTCACCGTGAGGAAGATGGCGTAGACGGCGAAGTCGGTGACGGCGGCGACGAAACCGATGCTGCCCGCGAGCGCGAACACCGCGGCGGCGACGAAGGCGAAGACTGCGGCGACGTAGGGCGAGCGTGCGCGGCCCACGGTGGCGAACACGCGCGGCAGCGCCCCGTTGCGCCCCATGCCGAACAGCAGGCGCGACGCGGCGGTGAGCACGAGCAGCGTGGTGTTCGTGGTGGACGCCAGCGCGATGAAGGCGATGATATCGGAGGCGCGGCTTCCCCAGTCGTGCTCGATCACGAGGGCCAGGGGACGGTCGGACGATGCAAGCGCGTCCGCGCCGACGAGGCTGACGGAGCAGATGCCGACCAGCAGGTAGAGCACCGTGGCGATCGCCAGCGCCAGCAGCAGGGCGCGCGGGATGACGCGGGCGGCGTCGCGGGTCTCCTCGGAGAGCGTGACGACTTCATCGAAACCGATGAACGCGAAGAACACGAGTGCCGCACCCGCCAGCACGCCCCCAGCGGACGAACCGCTGACGAGCGACGCGTTCCCGATGTGCGGCGCGCCGGAGGCGATGATCATCAGGAGTCCACCCACCTGCAACACGACGAGCGAGACGGAAAACCAGATGGTGCGCTGGACGCCGCTGGCGACGAGCAGTGTGAGCGCGAACAGCAGGCCGGTGGAGATGAGGCGCTCGTCGGCGTCGACGAAGTGTCGGGCGTACCGGGCGAAGCCGATCGATACGGCGGCCGCGGCGATGATGTTGGCGGCGATCATCGTCCAGCCGGCCATGAAGCCGGTGAAGTTGTTGAAGGCGCGGCGGGCGAACTCGTACTCCGCGCCGGCGGTCGGGAACATGCCGGCAAGCTCGGCGTAGCTGAGGCCGGTGAGCGCGCTGAGCACGGCGGCCAGCACGAACGACAGCCAGAGCGCGGCGCCCGCCTCTTTCGCCGCTTCGCCGATGAGCACGTAGATGCCGGCGCCGATGACGATGCCGACGCCGGACACCGTGACCTGCCAGAAACCGAGCGAGCGCTTCAGTGCGGGCGTGGCCGCTGCGGGCGTGGTCGTCATGCTGCAGGGTAGCGTGCGTTGCCGCCGGGCACGCGGCACACGTATCATGGGGTCACGCCCCCGTAGCTCAGCGGATAGAGCGCTAGCCTCCGAAGCTAGAAGCACAGGTTCGAGTCCTGTCGGGGGTACCACGACATAACGAGAGGCCGGTCATCGACCGGCCTCTCTGCTTGTCCTCGGAGAGGGCCCGCTTATCCGCGCAGTGCGGGGATCGAGGAGCGCTCCGTGACGGCGAGGCCCTGCTGGGTCAGCGCCAGCACTTGCGCGGCCATCGTCTCGAAGCCGGTGCCGACCGTGCCGCCTTCGAGGAAGCGGGCGTTGATGCCCTCCAGGATGACGGCCAGCTTGAAGAAGGCCAGCGCGGCGTAGAAGTCCAGGTTGCTGATGTCGCGGCTGCTCTTCCGGGCGTAGCGCTGCATAGCTTCGCTGCGCGTCGGGAAGCCGGGCAGCGAGAGGACCGGGCCGCTGCCGACGCCGGCACCGGGGCCGGCCGTGGCGGAGCCTGGCTCGGGCCAGTACATGAACTGCAGTCCCAGGTCGGCCAGCGGGTCGCCGAGCGTCGCCATCTCCCAGTCCAGCACGGCCGCGATGTGGCCTTCGCGGTCGATGACGCAGTTGTCGAGGCGGTAGTCGCCGTGCACGAGCGTGTGTTCGGACTCCTCCGGGATCGCGTTCGAGAGGCGGCGGCCCAGTTCCGTGAGTTCCGGGATCTGGCGGATCGTGGAGGCTTCGAGCTGCGCGTTAAAGCGCTTTACCTGGCGGGCGATGAAGCCCTGCGGCTTGCCGAAGTCGGCGAGCCCGACGGAAGCGGGGTCGATGGCGTGGAACGCGACGAGCACGTCGATCAACTCATCGCCCATGCGGCGCCGGATCGCTTCGTCGTAGGTGGCAGCGACGAGGTTCGGATCGACGGGCACGATGCCTTCTACGAACGACATGACGTAGAACGGCGCGTCGTTGACGGCGAGGTCTTCGCACAGGGCGATGGCGTGCGGCACGGGCACAGCGGTGCCTTCGAGCGCGGAGATGATGCGGAATTCGCGCTTCATGTCGTGCGCGGTGGGGAGGACGTGCGAAAGCGGCGGCCGGCGCAGCACCCAGGCGCGGCCGTCGCCCGCTTCGACGCGATAGGTAAGGTTCGACCTGCCGTGTCCGACGACCTTTGCGCTGAGCGTGGTCACCGGCGCGACGTGCTCGGCGAACCAGGGCGTCAGGCGTTCGAGGTCGATGCCGGGGATCGTGTCGCTCATCCGTTGTTCCTCGCCGGCGCTGCGCGAGTCGTGACCCTAACGCGCACGCGTCCTACAATCGAATCGTTGACCTGCGCCGCTGCGGCCGGTGCGGGTGTCCACGCCGCACTGTCTATCTGAAGGAGGCACTCCATGCCCATCGACTTCACGCTCGCGCCGGACGTCGAATCCGTCCGGATGCGCGTCCGCACGTTCATGGACGAGGAGGTCCGCCCCACCGAGGAGAAGCTACGCCAGAACGAGTCAGACCGCAACGCCTACATCACCGAGATCGCGCGGCTGCGGCAGCGCGCGCACGACCTGGGGCTGTGGAACCCGCACTTGCCGAAAGAATGGGACGGCATGGGGCTGGGCCAGGTGGCGATGGCGTTCGTGTCGGCGGAGGCCGGGCGCACGGGCATCGGCCCGTACGTGCTGAACGCGCAGGCGCCGGACGAAGGCAACATGCACACCTTGCTGCACAACGCGACGGACGCGCAGAAGGAGAGGTACCTGCGCCCGCTCGCCCAGGGCCGCTCGCGCTCGTGCTTCGCGATGACGGAGCCGGAGGTTGCCGGCTCGGACCCGACCGGCATCCAGACGACGGCGGTGAAGGACGGCGACGACTGGGTGATCAACGGCCACAAGTGGTTCATCTCGGGCGCGAAGGGTGCGCGCTTCGCGATCTTGATGGCGCGCACGGACCCGGACGCCGATCCGCCGCAGGCCCGCAACTCCGCGTTCCTGGTGGACCTGCCGGCGGAGGGGTGGGAGATCGTGCGCGACATCGACACGATGGCGGGGATGGGCAACCATTGCGAGATCCGCATCACGAACCTGCGGGTGCCGGCCGAGAACATGCTTGGTCAGCGGGGCCACGGTCACTTGCTGGGGCAGTATCGCCTGGGGCCGGCGCGGCTGGCGCACTGCATGCGGTGGATCGGTAACGCCGAGATCGCGTTGGAGATGCTGGTGGACCGGGCGCTGCACCGCGAGGCACACGGCTCGCTGCTGGCGGACAAGCAGGCGATCCAGTGGATGATGGCGGAGTCGGCGATGGAGCTGTACACGGGGAAGCTGATGGTGCTGCACGCGGCGTACAAGATCGAGAACGGCCTGCCGTTCCGCAACGAGGTGTCGATGGCGAAGCACCACGTGGCGAACATGCTGTGGCGCATCGTCGACCGGGCGATCCAGGTGCACGGGGCGCTGGGCTATTCGACGGACACGCCGCTGGAGCGGATGATGCGCAACGCGCGCTCGGCGCGGCTCGTGGACGGCGCCGACGAGGTGCACATGCAGACGATCGCGCGGGCGGTGATCTCGGCGTACAAGGAGACGGGCAGCACGCGCGCCGCGACGGGCGACCTGATCTGAGGGAGCGGCCAGCAACTGGCAGTTAGCGCTGAGCGGCCGACCTTTATGCGGCCCGAACCAGCAGCGTGGGCAGGCTGCTGAGGTGGAGCACCTCTTCGGCGACGCTGCCGAACATCAGCCGGGTGACGCCGCGGCGAGAGTGCGTGGCCATGGCGATAGCGTCCGCCCCAACTTCCTTCGCCGCGTCCACGATCTGCCGCGCCGGCGCACCCTGCTTCACAAGCGTGCGGACGGTGAGTCCGGTTCCGCGGATCGGCGCCGCGATGCGGTCCAGGTAGTCCTGGGCGTGGTCGGCGAAGAGTGAGTGCGGGCTCGCGTCGACGGTGCCCTTGCCGAGGGCGCCCCGCTCGCTCCAGTCGGTGTTGACCGCATCGACGATGCGGAGCAGCGTCAGTTCGGCGCCCAGTGACTGCGCGACGCCGGTCGCGTGCGGGAGCACGGCCTCCGATCGCGGCGAACCGTCGAGAGTGATGAGGATGTGCTTGTACATGGTGTGTTGCTCCTCCTGGTCCGTGAAGGACCTCGTCACGCGCGCCGTGTATCGCGCGGCGATGCGTGGCAGCGGGGGATCAATCGCCGCGCGGTGGATGCGCGGGTGAGTGAGTCACCCCTGACCCTGTTTACTAACCCGTGAGAGTTATCGGCAGGATCTTCCTCGATCCGTGATAGGATTCCGACATGACGCGCACATTCCTCGCGGTATGCGCCGCCGGCGTGCTGCTCCTCGCCGCTTGTGGCGGCGGATCGTCCTCGCACTCGACGCCTGTAGCTTCGATGTCGACCACCGCGCTGGCAGCCGCGGGGTGCGCACCGGCGCTGGGGCACGCACCGGGGACGACGAACGAGACGGTCCAGAGCGGCGGGCTGGCGCGGCGCTACATCCTGCACGTGCCACCGGGATACGACGGCGGCAAGAGGCTGCCGCTCGTGCTGGGCCTCCACGGCTACGGCCAGCCGAACGACCTCTTCGCCCAGTACACCGACTTCGCGACGGTGGCCGACGCGGCGGGGTTCGTCATGGCAATACCGGCCGGTACCGGCGACCCGCTGACCTGGAACGACGCCAAGCTGGTGAACCGGCCGGACGACGAAGCCTTCCTGAAGGACGCGCTGGCGGCGCTCCAATCGACGCTATGCCTCGACCCCGACCGCGTGTACCTCGCCGGCTTCTCGCTGGGCGGGGCGATGGCGATCCGCACAGCGTGCGACGCGCCGGAGACGTTCGCGGCGGTGGGCCTCGTCAGCGCCGTGTACGTGGGGTGCCAGCCGAAGGCGCCGCTGATCGCGTTCCACGGCATCGCCGACCCGGTCGTGCCGTTCGAGGGAGGCGACAATCCGCCGGAGCGGGGCGGCGGCACGTTCCCGCCGGTGCGGCGCGCCGTTTCGGGGTGGGCGGTGGGACTGGGGTGCGACGGCCTGCCGCTGATCTCGCGCCCCGCGCCGAGCGTGGAGCTGTCCGCGTTTCAGCGCTGCGGCCCCGGCACGGACGTCTCGCTCTATGCGATCAGCGGCGGCGGGCACAGCTGGCCGGGCTCGAAGATGACGCTGCCGGAGAACCTCGTCGGGACGACGTCGCAGGCGATCGACGCGACGAAGACGATGTGGGAGTTCTTCGCGGCGCATCCGCGGGCACACTGACGCTCAGCGGCGCAGGATGTGGTGCGTCGTTTAGTCTCGGGGCTCCGGGCGTTCGTCCGCGATCAGGCCGGCTCAGGCGGGCTCCGGTGGACGGAGACCGCGTAGTCGCTGGCAGCGCCCCATGCGCCGCACTCCCACGTGGACCAACGCTCGGCGAGGACGAGGCCTGCGTTTGCGGCGAGTTCGTCGTACCGCTCGATTGAGAGCCGCCCCGACTTGAGCTGGAATCCGGCGACCAGCACACCGCCCGGCCGGAGGTGGCGTGCGAGGTTCGACACGACATCCTGCTCGCTGCCCGGCGCGAGGAAGATCATGACGTTGCCCGCCATGACGATGGCGTCGAACGAGCGGCCGAGGTCGACGGTCGCGAGATCGGCGAGGCACCATGCGACGTCCGGTGCCTTGCGTCGCGCCGTGGCCAGCATCTCCGCGTCGATATCGATGCCGACGACCTCGAGTCTGCGGCGCGCGAGCTCGCGGCCGACGCGGCCGGTGCCGCAGCCCGCGTCGAGTACCGATGCCGGCGCGAAGCGCTGCACGAAGTCGGCCTCGCCGTGGACGTGCTCGCCGGCGGCGGCACGGCGCTCGTACGTCGCGTCGTAATCGTCGCCGGAGACACTGCGGCTTTGCAGCCAGCGGTTCGCGGGGTCTGTCGTCATGCGGGTGCGTCGCCTCCCGTCGCACGCGCGAGTTCGCGGGCGAGTTGGTCCAGCCCCATGGGGCCCAAGTTCAGCGCGCGCGTGTGGAAACGCTTGAGGTCGAACGCCGCGCCTTCGCCCTGGCGAGCGGCGTCGCGGGCGGCGAGCCAGGCGCGCTCGCCGACCTTGTAGCTGATCGCCTGCGCGGGCCAGCCGAGGTAGCGCACGACCTCGCTCGCCATGAACTCGCGCGGACGCAGGCTGCGCTCGACGGCGAAAGCGAGCGCCATGTCGTGGGACCAGACTTCGCCGCAGTGAAAGCGCTCCGACGCCGGGATCGGCAGCTGGAGGTGCAGGCCGATGTCGATGATCACACGGACGCAGCGCATCGCCTGCGCGCTGAGCATGCCCATGTAGTGGTCGGGGTTGTCGAGGTAGCCCAGCTCGCCCATCAGGCGCTCGGCGTAGAGCGCCCAGCCTTCGCCGTGGCCGGAGATGAAGCCGAGCGTGCGCTGGTAGCGCGAGAGCTCGCCGCCGAGGCAGCGCACTGCGCCGACCTGCAGGTGGTGGCCGGGCACACCCTCGTGATAGGCGGTGGATACTTCGCCCCACAGGGGGAAACGCGTCCGCGTGCCGATGGGCCACCAGGTGCGGCCGGGGCGCGAGAAATCCTCCGAGGGGCCGCTGTAGTAGGGCGCGAGTGCGCCCCCGGCCGGCGGGATCGTCACCTCGACGACCTTGACGCGCGGGTCGATGTCGAAGTGGCGCCCATCGAGATCGTCGAGCGCGCGGTCGTGCAGGTCCTGCAGCCACGCGCGGTACGCGTCGATGCCCTCGATCAAGCGCGCCGGATCGGTTTCGAGCAGGTGCAGCGCGTCGGCGATGCTGCCGCCGGGGGCGATCCGGCGGGCGGTCTGCTCCATCTCGCGCTCGACGCGGTAGAGCTCGTCCCAGCCCCAGCGATAGGTCTCGTCGAAGTCCAGCTCGCAGCCGTTGAAGGAGCGCGAGTTGAGGGTGTAGCGCTCACGTCCGACGCCATCGGCGTCGGCGGCCTTCGCGAGATACTCGTCGAGCAGGTACGCGCGGAAGCGGGCGTAGGCGGATTCCGCCGCGCGGACGCCGGACTCGAGGTCGCCGCGCAGCGCCGGCGATGAGACACCGCTGCGGTCGAAGGAGTCGAGCAACGAGTTGAAGAAGGACGGCTGGCCGGGGCGCAGGCCGCTCCAGATCTCCGCCTGGGCGGCGCACTCCCGCACTTGCCGTTTCGCCGCGACGAGGCCGCGCTCCGCGCCGAGCGCGAGCGAGCGCCGGAAGCCGTCGAGCGCGCGTGGCACGAGCGCGAGGCGCGCGGCGATGTTGCGCCAGTGCTCGTCGGTCGCGCGCGGCATCTGGTCGAAGACGCTGCGGATGCTGGACATGGGGCTGGCGATGATGCGCAACGCGCGCAGCTGCTCGCCGGCGGCGTGCGTGTCGAGGCGGACGTTGAAGCGCTCGGTCATGCAGTCGCGGGCGATGCGGTCGTGCTCGTCCTCGATGGGCGCGGCGGCGAGCTCGCGCAGCGTCCGCCGGTCGAGGTCGGCGACGGCGTCGGAGCCGTCGGGCGAGTAGTCGGTCATCTCCGAGTCGTGGCCGGGCACGCCCCAGGCGGTCGCGCCGCTCGGGTCGAGGGCGGCGAGCTGGTCGACGTACTGGTCGGCGATATCGAAGACGCGGGACATGGCTCCTCCATTCGGGATGGCGGGCGTGGCGCCCGTGCGGTGATTCTGGAGGTTGCGGGGCGTGAGGGCCAGTCACGGCGCGCGGCGGGCGCATCCAAGAGGGGCGCCACCGCGCATATTCCGCGGGGTGGGAGGATTCGGCGCGGATTGCCACTTGACGAACAGGTGTTCTAAGTGCGATGATCGCGCCGCTATGGCGCTGGCAAAGATCCTTTCGTGCGCGGTTGTGGGCCTGGAGGGCGAGATCGTCGAGTGCGAGGTCGACGTGTCGCGCCGTGGGCTGAACAGCATGGCGATGGTCGGGCTGCCGGATGCGGCGGTCAAGGAGGCGAAGGACCGTGTCGAGTCGGCGATCAAGAACTCCGGCTTCCGCTTCCCGAACGGCCGGGTCGTCATCAACCTCGCGCCGGCCGACATCCGCAAAGAGGGGCCGACCTACGACCTGCCGATCGCGGTGGGGGTGATGGTGGCGGCCGGCGAGGTGGTGGCCGACATCAGCCAGTGCGTCTTCCTGGGCGAACTGTCGCTGGACGGGGCGGTGCGACACGCGCAGGGCATCCTGCCGATGGTGGCACTGGCGCGGGAGCGCGGCATCCGCACGGCGTACGTGCCGTCGGTGGACGCGGCGGAGGCAGCGCTGCTGCCGGACATGACGATCTATCCCGTCGCGACGCTGGCGGCGCTGCTGGGGCATCTCGGCGGGCGCGATCCGATCGCGCCGGTGCCGCACACGGGCATGGCGCCGCCGCGCGACGAGCAGTGGCACGGCACGGACTTCGCGGACATCAAGGGGCAGGAGCACGTGAAGCGCGCGCTGGAGGTAGCGGCGGCGGGCGGGCACAACCTGATGATGAGCGGTCCGCCCGGCAGCGGGAAGACGCTGCTGGCGCGGGCGCTGCCGTCGATCCTGCCGGCGATGACGCCGGAGGAGCAGCTGGACGCGACGAAGATCTATTCGGTGGCGGGACTGCTGCCGGCGGACACGCCGCTGATCACGCGGAGGCCGTTCCGGGCGCCGCACCACACGATCTCGCACGCGGGGCTGGTCGGCGGCGGGCGGAACCCGCGGCCGGGGGAGATCACGCTGAGCCATCGCGGCGTGCTGTTCCTGGACGAGTTGCCGGAGTTTGGCCAGCAGGTGCTGGAGGTGATGCGGCAGCCGCTGGAGGACCGGACGGTGACGATCTCCCGCGCGAGCGGGACGGTCACGTACCCGGCGAACTTCATGCTGGTGTGCGCGCAGAACCCGTGCCCGTGCGGCTTCGCGGGCGACCTTGCGAAGGAGTGCTCGTGCTCGTCATCGACGGTGACGCGCTACCAGAAGCGGGTGTCGGGGCCGCTGCTCGACCGCATCGACATCTTCGTCGAGGTGCCGCGCGTGGAGTACGAGAAGCTGTCGTCGGAGTGGCGGGGCGAGCCGTCGGAGGTCGTGAGAGAGCGGGTGGAGGATGCGCGTCGCGTGCAGCAGGCGCGGTTCGCCGGCACGCGCTTCATGGCGAACGCGGAGATGACGCCGACGGAGGTGCGCACGTACTGCCAGACGCAGCTCGACGAGCAGGCGCAATCGCTGCTGCGGCTGGCGATGGCGCAGCTATCACTGTCGGCGCGGTCGTTCCACCGGATCCTGAAGCTCTCGCGTACGATCGCGGACCTGGCGGGATCGGAGATCATCGCGTCGCACCACCTGGCGGAGGCGGTGCAGTATCGGCAGCGCGCGTCAGGGTGAGTCTGTGCGGCGGCGGTACGGCGCGATGCCCGAGGTCTCGATGCGCGTGGCGTAGACGCCCGTGCGCGCGGCGATGAAGAGCGTGGAGCCATCTTCGCCCCACGTGCAGTTGGCGGGCAGCTGCGGGCAATCGATGACGCCCAGCGGCCGTCCGTCCGGGGCGAAGACCTGCACCGTCATCGCGCAGACGTAGAGGCGGCCGGCGCGGTCGACCTTCATGCCGTCCGGGCGGCCTTCTTCGCGCATCTCGGCGAAGACGAGGCCGTTGCTCAGTGATCCCTCGGGCGCGACGTCGAACGCGCGGACGTGATGGCGCGCCGTATCGGCGATGTAGAGCGTGCGCTCGTCCGGCGAGAATGCGAGGCCGTTCGGGCGATCGAAGTCGGTGAGGAGCAGCGTCAGCCCGCTGCCGTCGGCGGCGATGGTGAAGACGCCGTTATACGGCAGTTCGCGCTGGTCCTCCGTGATGCCGTAGGGCGGGTCGGTGAAGAAGATGCGGCCGTCGTCGCGGACCACCACGTCGTTCGGGCTGTTCAGCCGCTTCCCGTCGTAGTGCGTCGCGAGCGCGTGCACGGCGCCGTCGCGCTCGATCGAGACGCGCCGGTTCTCGTGCTCGCAGGCGACCACGCGCATCGCGGCGTCGAGCGTCAGTCCGTTGGACTGCCCCGACGGCTGGCGGTAGACGTCGAGCGCGCCGCCGCGCCAGCGCATGATGCGGCTGTTGGGGATGTCGCTGAACAGCAGCACTCCGTCCGGATGCCAGACAGGTCCTTCCGTGAATCCCAGCCCGTCGCCGATGAGGCGCCAGGGCTCGCTGGCGACGAGTGGGCGCAGACCATCGTCGAAGCGGACGTCAGGCATCGGTTCGCGTGAACCTCGGCATCATGGTGTGCTCCTAGAAGTCATCGGGGCAGTATGGCGCAAATGGCGTCGAGAAGACGTCGGTCAGCGCGGCCACGGCGCGCTCGTGCGATGCGCGCACCGCGCCGACGCGGACGGAGTCGGCGGGCTTCATAAAGCCGTTATAGATCGGCCCGAGCGCACGCGCATCCATTTCAATCTCGGCTGGCGCCTCCGTGCGCTCGGCGCTCATGCGCCCCTCATGCGATGCGATGCGCCACGTGCCGGCGTTCCAGGGAGCGGCGTCGTCGGTGAGCGCCAGCGTGACGGACTTGCCGCTGGCCTGCGGCAGCGCGGGCCGCAACTCGATCGCCTGCTGCACGTCGACGAGGCGGAGCATGATGCCCAGCCACGCCCCGGGCGGCTCCTCGATGTGTACCGGTTCCTCGAGCGCGTCCGGCAGCGGCTCATCCGGCGAGGCGAGGAGGAAGATGCGCGACGCAAGGTCGTGGCCCAGCAGGTACGAGAGGACCGCGGCGTAGGCGTCCGCATCGAGCGCACACCAGTCGAACACGCGCAGCACGGTCTCGCCTGTCGGGTGGCCCGGCGAGGGCCCGCGGCTCACGGACGAGTAGACGACGTACCCCAGGGCTTCGCCGGCGGCGTTGGACCAGACTGCGGCGTCGCGCGGCCGGTCGGCATAGTCGGTCAGCACGTTGTAGCGCCAACGGCGCTCGCTGCGGGTCAGCGCCCCGTTGCGCGGCGCGTAGAACGCGGTGTAGACGGCGTCGAGGGTAGCCCAGTCGTCTGCGCCGACGCGGCGCCACGTGCCTTTCGCGCCCAGGCGGCGCACCTTCGCGGTCTTCGGCTGGAAGGCGTAGCTCATCATCCGACCCGCCAGCTCCCAGCCGAAGCGGCGGTAGAGCGAGTAGTGCGGCGTGTACAGCGCCGAGAGCGGCTGCCCCGCATCGCGCATCTGCGCCAGCGACGCGCGGAGCAGCGCGCCGACGTAGCCGTCGCGCCGCCGCTCCGGCAGGCAACTGACCGAGGCGACGCCGCCGAGCGGGACCTTCGCTCCGTTGATGTACTGCTCGAACGGGACGATCGTGAGCCCGGCGACCTGCTCCGCGCCGTCGAACGCCGCGAGGGACCAGTCCCGCTGGTAGTAGAGGTCGCGACGGGCAACGGCTTTGTCGCCGCGGTCGCCGTTGAAGGCGTACGCGGAGATGAAGCTGTGCTGCGCCCACTCGGCGTCGGTTAACGGCGGCCGGATCTCGATGCCCATGGTGTCCCAGCGTACCCGCTCGCGCGGGCGAGTTACAGGCAGGGCGTTGAACTTCGCCAGGATGGAGCGGCCGTGCTGTCAGCACGGATGCCATTTCACCGCGGGGACCGCACCGGTATAGTCGCGGCATGAGTGGACGCGGCCTGTGGCAGAGCATCCGAGCCGATCTGTTGGCGCAAGACCGCTTCGCGATCGGGCCGGGCTGGACGCCGCGTGGCGGCGGCGCGGGCGCGTGGTGGCACCGCTACAAACGCAACCACCACGCCGCGGGCATCATGATCCTGTATCGGGTGCGCGAGGCGGCGTTAAGGCGGCACCTGCCGGTGCTGCCAGGGCTCTGCGACCGCTTGATGGAGATCGTGCACCACACGTCGATCAGCCGCGGCGTGAAGCTGGGTGTGGGGGTGTACTTCCCGCACGGTGACGCGCACATCCACGGCGAGACGATCGTCGGCGACTGCGTGATCGTCGGTGTGCACTCCGGGCTGGGCCTGCGCGGAAGCTTCTTCTCGGATGACATGGGCACGAAAGGACCGACGATCGGCGCGTACACGCGCATCGGCACGGGCGCGAAGGTGCTGGGCGCGGTGACGGTGGGTGAGCGCGCGGTGATCGGCGCGGCGGCCGTCGTGCTGACGGACGTGCCGGAGGCGGCGACGGTCGTCGGCGTGCCGGCGCACGTCGTGCGGCAGGGGCCCGTCGGCGACGAACTGCCCGCCGCCCTCGAGCGCCTAGAGGCGCTGCGCGCGATGGCGCAGCGGCCGGACGAGGAGGACTGATCCATGGCGCGAGCGTACACCCGCGACCCGCTGCACCCGTTGGTCGAGGGGTTGTTCCAGGCGATCTTCGGCACACGCCCGGCCGAGCGCGTGATGGAGGCGGACGTGCTGCGAGCCAGCGACCCGCTGACCGCGGCGATGTTCAACATCGGCGCCCCAACGCTTCCGGTCGAGCGCGAAATCACGATCCCGGGGCCCGCGGGCGACCTGCGTGCACTGGTGTTCGCGCCGCAGGAGGCGGGCGGCGCGCCACTGCCCGTCGTGGTGTACTTCCACGGCGGCGGTTTCGTGATCATGACGCCGGAATCGTCAGCGAAGATCGCGAAGCGCATAGCCCAGAACGCCGGTGCGGTCGTCGTCAGTATCGACTACCGGCGCGCGCCGGAAGCCTCGTACCCGGCACCGCTGGACGATTGCATCGCGGCGTTCCGCTGGGTGCGCGCGCACGCGGCGTCGCTTGGCGGCGACCCGTCGAGGGTGGCGGTCGGCGGGGAATCGGCCGGGGGCAATCTCGCCGCAGCGACCGTGCTGCGGGTGCTGGCCGACGGAGACGCGCCGCCGGCCGCGGCGGTGCTGATGTGCGCGTGGCTGGACCTCCAAATGGATTCGCCGTCGTTTCGTGCGTTCGGCCCGACGGACGCGCTGATCGACGACGTCGTGATGACGTACTGGCGCGACTGCTACACCGACGATCCGGCCGTGTGGGCGAACCCGCTGGCGAGCCCGCTGCGCGGCGACCTGTCGGCGTTTCCTCCGGCGTGCGTGCTGGCGGGCGGCATCGACCCGCTGTGCGACGAAGACGTGCAGTTTGCGGAGAAGCTGAGGGCGGCGGGGCGCGACGTCGAGTTGCACGAGTACGCCGGCATGCCGCACATCTGGAGCTTCTTCCCGCAGCTCGACGGTGTCACCGACGTCGACGCGCGCATCGGCGCGTTCCTGCGGCGCGTCTTCGGCAGCGAGGCGATCCTTCCGGAGTAGGACTTACGGCGCGGGCGCGGTGCGGCGGCCGTCGATCTGGCGGTTCACCGTGATGACGCCGCGTACCGACTCCAGCTTCGCCATCATCCGGCTCAACTGCGCCACGCCGCTGGTCTCCAGCGTGAGATAGACGGACGTCGTGCGGTCGTCCAGGTGCTCGGTGCGCACGCCCATCATGTTCACCTTCTCGTCGGACACGAGCGTCGAGATATCGCGGAGCAGGCCGACGCGATCCCACGCCTCGATGTGCACGGCTACGGGATACATATCGCCCGTGCGGCCCCACTCTACGTCGACGAGGCGGTCCTGCTCGTCCTCGTGCAGGACGTTGTGGCAGTCGGCGCGGTGGATGGTGACGCCGCGGCTGCGTGTGATGTAGCCCATGATGCGGTCGCCGGGGACGGGGTTACAGCAGCGAGCGATCTGCGTGAGCATGTCGCCGGTACCGAGGACCTGCACGGTCTGGCTCTGCAGGCGGCGCTGGTGGCCGCCGGCCGCCGGCAGCGCCGGCTCATCGTCCTTGTGGATCAGCGGCGCCAGTCGCAACGCGATGTGCGTTGTGGTAATGCCGCCGTAACCGAGGGCGGCGAGGAAGTCGTCGAGGGCGTCGTACTTGAAGATCTTGAGGAGGTCTTCCTGGCACTCGTGCAGGGCGAGGTTGAGACGGCGCAGCTCCTTGTCGATGATCTCGCGCCCGCGCTCGATGTTCTCGGCGCGCTCCTGCTTCTTGAACCACTGGCGGATCTTGTCGCGGGAGTGGCCGGTCTTCACGTAGCCGAGGTTGGGGTTCAGCCAGTCGCGCGACGGGCCGCGCGTCGGCTTGCCTGCCAGGATCTCGACGACGTCGCCGTTCTGGAGCTGGTAGGTCAGCGGCACGAGGCGGCCGTTGATCTTGCCGCCGACGCAGCGGTGGCCGAGTTCTGTGTGGACGCGGTACGCGAAGTCGATGGGCGTGGCGCCGGCGGGCATCTCCTTGATCTCGCCCTTGGGCGTGTAGATGAAGACCTGGTCGCGGAAGAGGTCGTTCTTCACGGACTCGACGAACTCTTCGGCAGCGGGCATCTCGCGCTGCCATTCGATGAGCTGGCGCAGCCACGACATGCGCTCCTCGTAGCGCACGTCGCGCGGCGACGCGCCCTCCTTGTAGCGCCAGTGCGCGGCCACGCCGTACTCCGAGAGCTGGTGCATCTCCTGCGTCCGGATCTGTACCTCGAGCGGGCGCGCGCCGATCGCCATGACCGTCGTGTGCAGCGACTGGTAGAGGCTCTCTTTGGGGCTGGCGATGTAGTCGTCGAACTGGCCGGGGATGGGGTGCCAGAGGCCGTGCACGACGCCGAGTGCGTTGTAGCAGTCGCCGATCGTGCCGACGACGACGCGGATGGCCAGCAAGTCGTAAATCTGCTCGAAGGTCTTGTGCTCGGCGGCGTACTTCTCGGCCTTCTGGGCGATCGAGTAGATATGCTTGGCGCGGCCCTTCACCTCTGCCTCGATGCCGTTCTTGCGCAGCTCTTCCTTCAGGATCTTCTCGACCTGCGCGATGTAGCGCTCGCGCACGGTGCGCTTCGACTGGATGAGCCGGGCGATCTGCTTGTAGCGCTCCGGCTCCAGGTGGCGGAACGCGAGGTCTTCGAGTTCCCACTTGATCTGCCAGATGCCCAGCCGGTTGGCGAGCGGGGCGTAGATCTCCATCGTCTCTTGCGCCGTGCGCAGGCGCTTCTCGGGCGGCTTGGCGTCGAGCGTGCGCATGTTGTGGAGGCGGTCGGCGAGCTTGATGATGACGACGCGCGGGTCCTCCGCCATCGCCAGGAACATCTTGCGCAGGTTCTCCGCCTGGATGCTCTGGTCGCCCGGCCGCTCCGCGGGCGCGCGCCAGGTGATCTTCTCGAGCTTCGTCGCTCCGTCTACGAGTTTGGCGACTTCTGCGCCGAAGCGCTTCTTGATCTCGTCGTTGGAGACGCCGCAGTCCTCCTGCACGTCGTGCAGCAAGGCGGCAGCGATGGCGCCGGAGTCGAGCTGGAGGCCGGCGACGGTAATCGCGGCGTCGAGCGGGTGGATGATGTAGGGCTCGCCGGTCAGCCGCTTCTGGCCTTCGTGCGCGCGCGCCGCGAACTCGTACGCCTCTTCGATCAGGCGGATGCGCTCCTGCGGCAGGTAGGCGGCAGCCTTCTCGAGCAGGGGCTGGATCGTGGGCTCAGAGGCGAGGGTGGTCATGCTGCTCCGTCATTGAGGCGCTACTGGCGCGCCGCGGCGTCCTTCGTCAGTCCCAACTCTTCGAGAATCTTCTCGACGGGCGTGCCGCCTTGCCGGGCGTAGCCCTTCATGCGGGCGCGCATCAGGATCGTGTCGTGCTCCTCGGCGCTGGCCTCGAACATGATCTGGAGGGCGTCGGCGACCAGGTCCTTGGCAGGGCGGTGCGAGCGAGCGGCCGCGACCTTCAGGGTCGTGTAGAGCTCCTCGTCGTCGAACACGATGGTCATGCGCCGGGTCATACGGGTACCCCTCTCTTCGGCCACGCACTTGACGCCTGTACGCTTGGGCGTACGTACGCCTGAGTGTATCACGGCAGCCGTTCGCCTCGTCTGAACCCGGCTGGTATCCTGCCGGACGCATGAGCGAGTCTGAGAAGGCCGGAAAACCACAGAAATTCGCCGCCCCCCGCGGGATTGCCGACGTCCTGCCGGACGAATGGCCGTACTGGCAGTACGTCCGCGACACGGCCGAGCGGGTCTGCGGCCTGTTCGGCTACCACCGCATCGAGACGCCGACGTTCGAGCACGCGGGGGTTTATTTGCGCACGGTCGGGGCCGGCACGGACATCGTCGAGAAGGAGATGTACCTCTTCGAGGACCGCGGCGGCGGGCGGCTGGCGCTGCGGCCGGAGGGGACGGCGGGCGTCATCCGCGCCTACATCGAGCACGGCATGGCGAGCCTGTCGCAGCCAGTCCGCCTGGCGTACGTCTCGCCGAACTTCCGATACGACCGCCCGCAGGCCGGCCGCTACCGGCAGCACACGCAGTTCGGTGTGGAGGCGATCGGCGACGGCGACCCGCTGGTCGACGCGGAGGTCATCGACCTGCTGTGGACGTTCCTGGGCGAGCTGGGGCTGCGCGACTTCATATTGAAGCTGAACACGATCGGCGACCAGGCGTGCCGCCCGGCATACATCGCCAAGCTGCGGGAGTACTACCGGCCGCACCTCGACGCGGTGTGCGCCGACTGCCGGATGCGCTTCGAGAAGAACCCGCTGCGACTGCTCGACTGCAAAGAGGAGCGCTGCCGGCCGCTGATCGCCGGCGCACCGCGTCAGCACGACTTCCTCTGCGACGCCTGCCGCGACCACTTCGCGCGCCTGCGCGGCTACCTCGCGACGCTCGGCGTCGAATATACGATCGACGAGCAGCTGGTGCGCGGGCTGGACTACTACACGCGCACCGTCTTTGAATGCCACCCGAGGGTGGAAGGGTCGCAGAGCAGCATGGGCAGTGGCGGTCGCTACGACGGCCTCTGCGAACTGCTGGGCGGTCCGCCGACGCCCGGCATCGGCTTCGGCGCCGGGATCGAGCGGCTGATCCTGAACATCAAGCGGCAGGAGGTTTCCGTGCCGGGGGCGACCGCCCCGGACCTGTACATCGCGCACCTGACACCGGAGGCGGCGACCGCGGCGCTGCGCATCGCGCGGGCGGTACGGGCGGCGGGGCGGCAGGCGATGGTGGGGAGCGCCGGCAAGAGCCTGAAGGCGCAGATGCGCCACGCGAACGCGCGCGGCGCGCGCTACGTGGCGATCATCGGCGCGGAGGAGATGGCCGTGGGCGAGGCGACGCTGCGGAACCTCGCGGACCACAGCGAACGCCGGGTGCGCATCGACGACCTTGGGACTGCGCTGGGCGGCTGACAGGCAAGGCTTTGCGCTGTGATTAGCCACGGCGTGAAGCTGAGGAGCGCGAGATGCCGGACATGCTGGTGAAGCTCTACGACCTGGGCGACACCCATTGCTACGACGCGCGTGTCGCCGGGGCAGGCCTCGTGGTGCGGCGGATGGACGCGTGGGACCGCCCGGCGGTGCGGCGGTTCATCAACCAGCATTTCACCGAGAGCTGGGCGGCGGAGGCGGACTTCGCCTTCTCGCACGGCCATCCGATCACGGGGTTCGTGGCGACGAAGGACGGCGACGTCGTCGGCTTCGCCGTGTACGAGAGCAGCCGCCGCGGCTACTTCGGCCCGACGGGCGTGCGCGAGGACCTGCGTGGCAGCGGCGCCGGAGCGGCGCTGCTGTTCCGCTGCCTCGAATCGATGTGGGAGATGGGGTACGGCTATGCGATCGTCGGCTGGGTAGGGCCGGCGTCGTTCTACGAGAAGGTCTGCGGCGCCAGAATCATCCCGGACAGCGACGTGGGCGTGTACGGGCACTTGCAGCGCGAGACGCGGGAGCGGCTGTCGCGCCAGCAGCAGGCGTGAGCCGCGCACTACCGCCGCGGGTGCTACCATGGGATCGAGGACGAAGCCCCCTGCGGCAGGGGGCTTCTGTGTGTGACGATGTTTGACCGGCTGGAAGCAACAGAACAGCGCTACGAAGACCTGACGCAGGAGCTGGCGCGCCCCGAGATATCCGGCGACTACGAGAAGTTGCAGGCGATCGCGAAGGAGCGCGCCGCCATCGAGCAGGTCGTGACGCTGTACCGCGAATGGCGCGCGAACGGCAAGGCGCTGGAGGAAGCGCGATCCGTCATCGGCGACAGCGACCCGGAGCTGGCGGCGCTGGCCAAGGAAGAGGTCGAGTCGCTGACGGCGCAGCGCGGCGACCTGGAGACGAGGCTCAAGCGCGCGCTGGTGCCGAAGGACCCGCGCGACGACCGCGACGTGATCGTCGAGATCCGGGCCGGCACGGGCGGCGACGAGGCGGCGCTCTTCGCGGCGGACCTGTTCCGCATGTACTCGCGCTACGCCGACCGGCGCCGCTGGGGCGTGGAAGTGCTGTCCGTCAACGAGATCGGCATCGGCGGCATTAAGGAAGTAGTGTTCGAGGTGCATGGCACGGGCGCGTATTCGCGGCTGAAGTACGAGAGCGGCGTGCACCGCGTCCAGCGCGTGCCGGAGACGGAGGCGCAGGGCCGCATCCACACATCGACGGCGACGGTGGCCGTGCTGCCGGAGGCGGAGGAAGTGGAGGTGCAGGTGAACGAATCGGACCTGCGGATCGATAAGTTCCACTCCGGGGGCGCGGGCGGTCAGAACGTCAACAAAGTGGAGACGGCGATCCGCATCACGCACCTGCCGACCGGCATCGTCGTCGTGTGCCAGGACGAGCGCTCGCAGTTGAAGAACCGCACGAAGGCGATGTCCGTGCTGCGGGCGCGCCTGCTGGACCAGAGGCAGAGCGCGCAGGCGGAGGAGATCGCGGGCGCGCGGAAGCAACAGGTGGGCAGCGCCGAGCGGTCGGAGAAGATCCGGACGTACAACTTCCCCCAGGACCGGCTGACCGACCACCGCGTGGGACTGACCACGCACAACCTGCCGCGTATCATGGACGGAGAGATCGACGACGTCATCGACGCCGTGTCGGCCGACGTGGAGGCGCGCCAGCTCGAAGCGAGTGGCGCGGAGGCACGATGAGCGACGCACTGGAGCGGCACCGGCTCGAGATCGAGTTCTGCACGCAGTGCCGGTTCCAGGGCCGCGCGTTCTGGATGGCGCGCGAGCTGTTCGACCAGGTGCCGGAGATCGCCGAGGAGATCGTGCTGATCCCGTCGACGGGCGGCGTGTTCATCGTGCGCTTCGACGGCGAGGTGGTGGCCGACTACAAGACCACCGGCCGCTTCCCGGAGCCGAAAGACGTGCGCGAAGCGATCCTCGCCGCCAGCGGCCGGCCGCCCCGGCCGCGCTCGCACTGACCCGCATGGCTACCGCCGGCGAACTCACCCACGCCGCCGCGCAGCGCCTCGCTGCAGCCGGCATAGATGACGCGCGCCTCGAGGCAGAGGTGCTCTTCGCGCAGGCGCTGGGGTCGGACCGCGTGCACGTGCTGGCGGCGCTGCACGATCCCGTGCGGGAGGACGCGACGCGGACGTTCGGGGCGCTGATCGAACGGCGGTTGCGGCACGAGCCGCTGGCGTACATCGTCGGGCATCGCGAGTTCTACGGCATCGACATCGAGTGCGCTCCGGGCGCGCTGATCCCACGGCCGGAGACGGAGATGCTGGTCGAGATCGCCCTGGCAGAGGTGCGGGCGCGCGGCGCGGCGCTGCGTCTCGTGGACGTGGGGACGGGCAGCGGTGCGATCGCCGTTGCGATCGCGGTGAACGCGCCGGACGTGCGCGTACTGGCGATCGACGCGTCGGAGCCGGCGCTGGCGGTGGCGCGGCGCAACGTGCAGCGGCATGGCGTCGCGGCGCGCGTGGAGCTGCGGGCCGGCGACCTGCTGGGCGGGCAGGGTCAGTTCGACGTGATCGTGGCGAACCTGCCGTACGTAAGCGGGGCAGATTGGCGCGCCCTGCCGCCGGAGATCCGCGACCACGAGCCGCAGGAGGCGCTGACGCCGGGGCCCCTGGGGACGGAGGCGGTCGCGGCGCTGCTCGCGCAGGCGCCCGCGCATCTCGCCCCCGGTGGCGCGCTGGCGGCAGAGATGGGCGATACGCAAGGCGCGGCGCTGCTGGCGGAGGTGGCGCGCGCCTTCCCCGAAGCGGATCGGTACGTTATGAAGGATCTCGCAAGACTCGACCGCGTGCTGGTGGTCCGGGTGGGGAGTGGAGGCTGATCTGGAAGCGCAGGGGTTGAGAGACGCGGTCGAGGCGCAGGCGCGCGCGCGTGTGAAGCACGACCTGGCGGCGTTCGCGTCGTACATGACGCCGCAGGCGATCGTGCAACTCGGCCGGCAGCCAGCCGTGCCGCGGCGATCGCGCTCGTTCGAGGTCGTGAGCGTCTCGGAAGACGGCGCGGACGGCATGGCGGAAGTCCGCTTCAGCGGCGGCGGAGCGTACGTGCTGCGCACGCGTTGGAAGCAGATCGACGGCCGCTGGAAGGCCGTGGAGGCCGAGATCCCGGCGGCGTCGATCCGCGTGCCGTGGTGGCGACGGATCGTCGGCGGCGGGCGGCCGGGGCCCTCGCCCGAGCGGCGTGACCTGAGTTGAGCCCGGGTGAGCGTGCGATCGTGATCGAGAGCAGTGATCTGCGCCTCGAGAGCATGCTGCACGAGGGCGACGGCCGCCTGGCGGCGGTGATGCTGCACCCGCATCCGCAGTACGGCGGCGACATGGACAACCACGTCGTGATGACGGTGTGTCGGACGCTGGCCGCCCATGGCGCGACGACGCTGCGCTTCAACTTCCGCGGCACGGGCGAGAGCGACGGCCAGTTCGACAACGGCGCCGGCGAGCGCGACGACGCGCGCGCGGCGATCGCGGCGCTGCGAAGCATCGCGCCGGACGCGCCGCTCGTACTCGCCGGCTACTCCTTCGGGGCAATGGTGGCCGTCGGCATCGCGCCGGCGTGTCCGCTCGCGGCGCTGGTACTGGTCTCGCCGCCGGTAGCGTTCGCGCCGCTGCCGCCGCTGCCGGACATCCCGACGCTGCTGATCACGGGCGAGTTCGACGACGTCGCGCCGGCGGACGCGCTGGCGGCGTCGGCCGCGCCGGGGCGGCGTGTGGTCGTGGTCGCCGGTGCGGGGCATGCGTGGTGGCCCGGGGCCGACGGCCTGTCCGCTGAATTGTTCGATTTTGCCGCTCAATTGACCGCCTGAATGGCCCGAATAGGTGTAGTCACCTAGGGAGTCCTGCCGATAACTTCAATGTGAAATCGGCGGCGACTCTCCCATCTGACGCGCGCAGCGAAGTCCGGCGCATCGTCCTGGTCTCCCGGATCGCAGGGGCGCTGGTCGCGGTCATGCTCGTGATCGCGGGCCTGTACCTGAACCGCCAGTCGCCCACGTCGGCGGCGGCGGTCTTCGGCTACCTGAGCATCGCGGTGGGGACCATCGCCTTCATGAGCATCTCGACGCTCGCCCGGATGGGGCACGCGCGCGTGCTGGAACGCACGATCGAGGAAGTCGGCAAGCTGACCGAACAGTTGCGTGAACTCGCGGAGCGGGACCCGCTGACCGGGCTGTACAACCTGCGTGCGTTCAACGAACTGCTGCAGGCCGAGGTGACCGGCGCGGTGCAGGACGGGGTGGCTGTCAGCCTGATCGTCGCGGATCTGGACAACTTCAAGCTGCTGAACGACTCGTTCGGGCACCAGTTCGGCGACGAGGTGCTGCGCGCCGCCAGCAGCCTGTTCCTGGCGGAGGGCGGGCCGCGCGCGGTGGCCGCGCGCCTCGGCGGCGACGAATTCGCGCTGCTCCTGCCGGAATCCAACCGCGACGCCGCGGTGCGGATCGCGCGGAGCATCGACACCGCGCTGGGCGCGCTGGACTTCGGCGCGGGACAGCCGCCGCCGCGTGGCAGCTTCGGGGTCGGCTCGTATCCGGCGGACGGCGACACGGTGCAGGCGCTGTTCGCGGCTGCTGACGGGCGCATGTACAGCGAGAAGCACCGCCGCAAGGCGGAGTCGCTGTCGTCGCTGGCCGGCGCGACGCGCAAGCTGTTCGTGCGGGCGGGACGGGCAATGCGCCCGAACCAGACGACCGCGCACATCCTCCAGGAGATTGCCGCGGCAGCGCGCGACGAACTGTCGCTGAGCCTGTGCGCGATCAACATCTCGCCGCGCGCGCATCATCCGCGTGTGACGGCTTCCGCGGGCGTGTCGCCGGAGATCGAAGCGGCGTTCGCCGATGCGTCCGCCCGTGGCGCGCAGAACGCGGGGGCGGCGAGCCAGATCCTGCCTCCGGACGCGTGGCTGATCGAGACGCTGGTGCCCGACGACGGCGGAGATGGAGGCACGCTGCTGCTGGCAGGCCTGCCGACGGCGTCGTGCAGACCTGATGCGCCGATCGTCGTGGCGCTGGCGGACCTGATCCAGGCCGTTGTCGCCAACGGCCGCACGCACGTCGACGCGGTGCGGGCGGGGCGCGAGCGGGACATCCACATTGACCTTGCGCACGCGCTCGCCGGGGGCGGATCGCTGCAGGCGCGGCTATCGGCCGTGGCGCAGTTGATCGGCGACTTCATGGGCGCGTCGGCCGTAGCGATCGAGGGGCTCGACACGGATTTCCACAGCATGGCCGGCTCTTCGCCGGAGAACAGGGCGGCGTGGGACCTTGCCCGCGGATCGGACGAATGGCGCCGATTTGTGAGCCTGATGGCGCGCGTGGCTCCCTGCATCGCGGGTGACCCGCGGGACGAACCGCTCATGCCAGCGCCGCAGCGGGCGATCCTGGCCGGCAGCGGCATCCGATCGAGCGCCGTGTGCCCGGTGCGTTTCGACGGCATGGTGCTGGGCACGCTCACGGCAGTCAGCGACACGGCTGGCTACTTTGACGAGGATCTGCTGGCCGTACTGACGACCATCGCCGATCACCTGGCGCCCGCGATCAGCGCCGCGCTGCTGCGCGATGAGCTGGAGGTGTCGTCGGCGCAACTGGAGCAGGCCAGCCGCGAGTCGCTGGCGCGGTTGGCGGACGCCGCCGAGGCGCGCGACCCGCACACCGGCGGACACCTGCGCCGCATCTGGCACTACAGCGTCGCGCTCGCGTGTGAACTGGGACTGCCGGAGGAACAGGCGCGCGCGATCGGTCAGGCGTCGGCGGTGCACGATCTGGGCAAGCTGCGACTCAGCGACGAAGTGCTGATGCGGCCGGGAAAGCTCACGGAACTCGACTGGGAGCAGATGCGCGCGCACCCGGAGCACGGCGAACGGCTGATCGGCGATTCGCCGCAGTTCCAGGTAGAGCGCGCCGTGGCGCGCTGGCACCACGAACGCTGGGATGGCACCGGCTACCCCGACGGCCTGCGCGGCGTAGAAATCCCGCTGGCGGCGCGCATCGTGGCCGTCGCCGACGCCTTCGACGCTCTGACGACGGAGCGGCCGTACAAGCACGCGTGGTCGCTGGACGAGGCGTTCGCCGAGGTACAGCGCGTGAAGGGCGAGCTGTTCTGCCCGAGCGTCGTCGCGGCGCTCGAGGCGCTGTGGCGCTCCGGCCGTCTCGCCGAGATCTTCGCCGAGGCTGGCCGCAACGACGCGCACACCCACGAGCACGGCGAGAGTGAGCGACTGGCGGCGTAAGGCGCACCAAGGGCGATCGGCCGTCGCCCCTGGGGAATGCCCGTAGTCGTCCCGGCGCGTCGCCTTCAGGGCACGGCGCCGCTGCTTCGCGGGATCATCGCGATGTCGATCCAAGCCCTCCCGCGCCCACCATGTCTTCAAGGCCCCGAGGCCGCGGTACTCGAAGTGTTCACGCGCGTTTGGCCGTTCGTTAACAGCCTGGCGCTATCCTCGGACGGGCGCCGAAGCCGGGTGCGACCACCCGCCTTCAGGTTCAGAACGAATCTGCTCTCAGCGCCCACAAACCGTTTGGACACTTCGGATCAGCCCTCAGGTGCCGACTATGCCTGTGGGTCAGGTTGTCGAACCCCGGCGTCGCCGCCGGGTCGGCCTATTGGGGGTATTTTCTTGTTGTATCGTGTTTTCGCATACCTGAAGCGTCGCAGATCATCGCAAATCAGGTGGCTTCCGGCGGGCGCAGCGGCCGGCGTGGCCGCGCTCGCGCTCGCGGGTTTGTTCGCAGGCGGTGATTCGCATTCCGGCGAGCTCGGCGCCTCCGGGCGTGGAGCGCCGGTGGTCGCCGTGGTGCAGCCGCAGCGGCCAGCCGAGATCGCGAACGCCGAGCGCCAGATCGGCGCGCCGGAGATGGCCGTACCGAGCGCAGCAAGCGCCCGCATCGACATCGCGCCAGCCACGGAAGATCCGGCAGCGCTCGCCATGAGCGATGGCGTGGACGCGGCGCCGCCGGAGGGCGGCGTGGCGGGAATCTGGTATCGCAAGCGCCGGATATCGGCTGCGGCGGTGACTCCGACGAGCACGGCGACGGCGGTGCCCACGCGGGCGCCGGCGTCGGCGACGACGACGCCCGTGCCGATCGCGATCCAGGCGACGCCGACAGGTGTCGTGACGTCGCCCCTTACCGCGCCGGTGAGCGCACTGGGATGGGACGCCCAGTACTTCAACAACACCACGCTGAGCGGCGCGGCGGCGCTGTCCCGTAACGATGGGTCCGCCATCAACTTCGTGTGGCCGGACGTGCCGGGGCCGGGCGTCAACGCCGACTACTTCTCGGTGCGCTGGTCGCAGACGCTGAATTTCGCTGCCGGCGGCTACACCTTCACGGCGACGCACGACGACGGCGCGCGTCTCTACGTCGACGGACTGCAGGTCATCGACAGCTGGTTCACACAGATTCCGACGACCTACACCGCTACCGTGACCCTGGGCGCGGGTCCGCACACCGTGGAACTGGACTACTACTCCACGTGGGGCGGCGCCGTCGCGCAGCTTTCCTACGCGCCGGCCAGCGGCACCGTGACGACGCCGACGGCAACCAGTACGGCTGTTCCGACGGCGACGAACACGACTGCTCCGACTGCGACGGCGACGACGGTGCCGGCGCAGGCCACGGCGACGTCCGCCGCGCCCACGTCCACGCCGATTTCGACGACCACGCCGACGCCGACGCCCGTCCCCGCGACCTCGACGCCGACCGCGGCCGCGGTGGCGCCAACGCCGGTACCCGCAACAGCGACCGCGATCCCGCCGATGGCAACATCGGTCCCGCCGACGGCGACCGGCGCGGTGCCGACGGCAACTCCGACGCCGGCGCCGACCGCGACCGCATCGGCCGGGTCGCGCGACAAGTACCAGTGGCCGTTCGCCGCGACCTCGATCTGGAATATGCCAATCGGCTCCGGGGCCGCATACGTGCCGGCCGGCCTCCAGCCGGCGCTGGGGTGGCAGAACGGCGCGATGGTGACGGACGACGAGTTCATCGGGCTGAACCCGAACGACCCGCTCAAGACGCTGGGCAACGGCCTGCAGGCGCACGTGCCGGCGTCCATGCAGCACGACGGCAGCTGGAACGGCGTCACCGCGCTGTTGCTGTCGGATGGGCGGACGGTGGCCGAGGGGCAGCCGCTGCTGCTGAGCCCGGGCGGGAACCCGAGCTGGGCGTATGACTACGGCACGGTGGATCTCTACGGCGACGGCCGGCCGGGCGCCCACGGCGGCAGCGGCCTGTCGTCCTTCGGCGGCAGTATCCGCAAGGGCGAGCTGAACAGCGCACAGGCACTGCAGCACGCATTGAAGGTCAACCTGTACGCCAAGCGCTTCCTCTCGTGCTCGAACGGCGGCTTCCGCTGGCCGGCGTACCGGGCGGACGGGTACATGAACTGCACGACGTACGGCGGCTCGGTGAGCGTGACGCGGATGGGTTCGTTGCTGGCGCTGAAGCCGGACGTGAACTGCGGCACGGTCTCGTCGGCGCACGCGCGGAAGATCTGCCACGCGTTGCAGGACTACGGGGCGTACGTGGTGGACGACACGGCATGGGATGTCCACGCGATCGACGTCGAGGCGGGCGCAGAGTTCAGCGACGGCGGGACGTTCGACAGCGACCTGCAGAACCTGTTCACGCAACTGAACGTGGTCGATAACAACAGTGCCTCGAACATCGGCGGCGGCGGGACGCCTCGCGCGCCGCTGGCCCCGGCGATCGGCAACTGATCGCGGGACGGAACGGATGAAGCGAGAGCCCGGGCGCGCGCCCGGGCTCTCGTGCGTCGCGGCGGTTGACACCTCCTCCGTCGGGCGCCCGGGCGCGCGGTACCATCTGGCGGCGGGCCGTGCGGCCCGTGAACGGAGGACGCACGCATGCAGCACGCCGATCCTCGCCCATCGCCAGCCGCCGTACCGCAGCGCCGGATCATCGCGGCCGAGGCGGCGGCGGTCGCCGCCGCGTTCGCGCTGCTGTACCTGCTGACGCTGGCCGGCAACCACAACGAAGGCGGCGACGGCATCGGCTACATGACGCAGATCCGCTCGGGCGACGCCGCGAAGATCTTCAACCCGTACCACCTGGCCTACAACTGGCTTGGCTGGACCGCGTACCACATCGCCCGGGCCTGCGGGTTCGATGGCGGTCCGCTGGGGCCGGTGCAGGTGATGAACGCGCTGCTGGGCGCGGCGGGCGTCGGGGTACTGTGGGCGCTGATGCGGGCGGCGGTGCCGGGACGCCTGGCGGCGTGCGCGGCCTGCGGCATGGTGGCGTTCTCCTTCGGCTACTGGGGGTACGCTGAAGACGCGGAGTTGTACACGCTCGATGCGTTTCTGCTGATCGTGCTGTTTGCCGCCGCGTATGGCGCGGCGGCGCGGCCGACATGGCGAAACTTCGCGCTGATGGGCGTCGCGAACGGGGCGGCCGTCTTGGGGCACAACACGGCCGTCCTCTGGGCGCTCGTCGCGCTGGTCGTGCTGGTCCGCGCCCGGCGAGAGATGCCGGCGGCAGCGCTGGCGCGCCGCGCCGCGGCGTACGGCGCGGGCATGGCGCTGGTGGTAGTGCCGGCGTACGCGCTGGCGATCCCGGCTGTCGGGCTCTATTCGCCGCGGGAGTACTACAACTGGCTGACCGACTATGCGCAGAGCGGCAAGTACGGGCAGTGGCGCGCTTCGACGCCCATGCGCGCGGTGCTGGGTGCGGGGCGGGCGTTCATCGGCGGCCATTTCGCGCTCTCGCTGGGGCCGGTGCACCGGTTCATCCAGGACCACTTCGCCGAGAAGAGCCTGCGCAAGGAGTTCTTTCTGGTACGGAACGTCCGTGCCGGCGAGGCGTACGTGCTCCTGGCGCTGTCCGGCGTAGTGGTGGCGACGCTGGCGGCGCTGGCGGCGGACTGGCTGCGCCGCCCGGCGCTGACGCCCGCGACGCGCGCGCTGGCGCTGGTATCGCTGGCGTGGCTGCTGCCGTACGCCGTGTTCTTCGCGTGGTGGGAGCCTGAGAACGTCAAGTTCTGGATCTCAAGCTGGATCCCAGCCTGCGTGCTGCTCGCGCTGCCGCTGTCGTCGGCCACGATGAGCGGGCGCTGGCGCGCCGTCATGCCGTATGTCGTGGCGATCGGACTCGCGGCGCTTTTTGTGGTGAACCTCGTGGGCAGCGTGCTGCCGTACCGCGCGAAGGCGGACGACTACTGGCGCGTGAGAGCGGCCTGGTATGAGCAGCACACCCGGCCTGGCGACATCGTCTTCGCGAACGACTACGTCTACGTCGAGTACCTGAACTACTTCGGGCACGGGAAGGCGTACGACCTGCAGAACGACATCATCGGGAAGGCCGGGTCGGCGGGCGCCGTCGGCTATATCGAGCGCCTGATCGACGCGTCGCCGGGGAGCCGGGTGTTCTTCAGCAGCGAGATCTTCCGCCCCGGCCAGGACGCCTACTCGAACTGCATCGAACCGGTGTGCAGCACCGGCGAGGCGGTACGGCGAGCGTTCGAGCCGCGCTCTACACCGGTGGTGGACGAACCGCTGGAGCAGGTGTGGCAGCTGGACCGCTAGGCGGTCAGGGCGCCGTCGTCGCGAGCGACGGATGAAGCACCTGCCACACCTCCGTCCAGGCGCCGTCGCGCTCGAACCGCGCCGACAGGCGCGCGTTGCCGAAGGCCTGCTGCACCAGCGGGAGCTGGCCGTCGTCGATCACGGCCTGCATCACAGGCGTCACCAGGATGTAGTCGATGTTGCGCCAGTCGTCGTCGAGGAGGCCGTTGCGCACTTCGTCCTGCGTGTCGATACGCCAGAACGTGTGCGCGCGCGTATAACCGGCGTCGCGCAGGTCGACGAACGCGTAGTCGTCGATCACGATGAACGCGTTGCGATCGACGTTCGCCTCGATCCAGGTGACCGCCTGGCTCTGGGGCGCTGTCTGCCGCTCGGCGAAGGCGCGGTGGAAGCTGCGCGCGTACGCCGGGGCACGCACCGCGGCTGCGGCGACGAGCAGCAGCATGCAAACGGCCACAAGGACGGGCGCGACACGGAGCGCCGGCAGCCGGTCGCGGCGGGCGGCGGCGCGCCAGGCGCGGTCCCGCAGCGCGTCGGTCGCGAGTCCGATGATGATGGCGGCCAGCGGCACGACGGGCAGCAGCCAGTAGTCGAAGATGGCGCCGCCGCGCGCGATGAACAGCATGAACAGCGCCGCCATGGCGGCGAAGCCGAGCGCGTCAGCGTAGCGGCGGTAGAGCAGGGCGCCGAGCGGGATCACCAGCGCCGAGGCGAGCGCCATCGCCGGGTCGACGCGCCACCAGATACGCGCGGCCTTCCAGAACTCGCTGCCGGGCTCAAGGATGCCGAGGTCATGCGCCCGGTTTGCGTGGTAGCGGATGCCGCCCAGCAGGCTGGCGTGCACGCCGCCCTTGAAGTCGAGGAACGACCCTTGGGGGAAGAACTCGCCGATGGCCAGGGCGTGCAGGGGGTACAGCGCCGCGAGGCCGAGCGCCCCGCCCAGCCAGGCGACGATGCCGGCGCGCCGCGCGCCCGCGTCTAGCCGGCGCCAGAGGAGGAACAGCATGCCAGGGATCATCAGTCCGACGATCTCCTTGTTCAACAGGGCCAAGCCGAGCGCGAGGCCGCTGACCAGCGCGCCGCGCGTATCGAGCCGGCTCGACATGAGCAAGTAGAGCGCAAGGAGCATCCACATGACGGCGATGTTGTCCAGCAGCACTTCGCGGCCGTAGAGCAGCTGAAACGGCGATAGCGCGAAGATTCCGCCCGCGACCACGGCGGCGGTCACGCTGCCCCCGGCCCGGCGGACGACTCCGAACAGCAGCCCCGCCGCGACGGCGTGCATGGGAAGCATCAGGGCGCGGCCGGAGTTCACGGAGGCGCCCCATATGTCAAATCCGCCCCAGAGTTTCGCCCAGGCGGCAAGCGTGAACCAGCCGACCGGCGGATGGTCGTAGAAGTAGGAATACGGCGCCGGCACAAGACGTCCGTGCGTGAAGACCGACCACGCCTGCGACATGTAGAGCCCCTCGTCGTCGTCGAAGAGGGGCGCATGGAACATGTTCAGGCCGTGGGCGGCGGCGGCAAGCGCGACGACGAACGCGAGGGGAAGCGCGCGCGCCGCCGCCGCCGCGCGCTCAGTGAGCGGCGCGGATGCCGCCAGATCGGGCAGGGGCCGCCCCCCGGACTCGCTGATTGCCATAACGTGCTTGGTCCCTGAATCCGAGGATCTTGCCGCCCCGCGAGAGTGCACGGACTTCCTCCTGAGCATAGTAGACAACGGGCCACGCGGCGACGTTGTTACTCCAACGTTCATCCGTGAGTGCCCGCACAGGTGTGGAATCCTGCTATTATCTGACGGGATGGGCGCCGGGCGGCATCCCCGCCGTACGGTGCTGGCGCATGCCGTAATGCGCTCGCAGGGATTGCGTTAGAGTCCTGGGACGGGGAGATGGCAGGCAGGTACGCCAGACTCGGTGGCTGGCAGGTCAGCTTGACATTGACTCGGTACCGTTGCGTCAGTGTTGATAGGCTCCGGGCGAAGATGTTATGTTCAACCAACATACTCCGCCCCGTGCGCATCACTGCGCCCGCATCCATTCGGGCAGTCGATTCTGATTGCCATGCAGCCGACTCGGTGGTATCGTTGAACATGCGAAGTGTCGTAACGAGGGACTCGGAGCGCGAGACCGCACGCATCGCCGATGCGGTGCAGTATCGGACGCTGGACGGCTTCGCGTACGCAACGAAGGGCGCGTTCGACCGCGTCGCGGCGACGCTGCTGCTGGTGGCTCTCGCCGCACCGCTGGGCGTCATCGCGCTGCTGGTGAAGCTGTCGTCGCCGGGGCCGGTGCTCGTCCGGCAACTGCGCGTCGGCCGGTTTGGGCAGCCCTTCACCTTTTACAAGTTCCGCTCGATGCGCGAGGACGCGGAGCTCATCCGCGACGAGTTGGAGGCTCAGAATCACCACGACGGCCCGACGATCTTCAAGATGAAGGGCGACCCCCGCATCACCCGGGTGGGCAGCTTCCTCAGGCGAAGCAGCCTCGACGAGTTGCCGAACCTGTTCAACGTGCTGCGGGGCGAGATGAGCATCATCGGGCCGCGGCCGCCGCTTCCGCGGGAGGTGGCACACTATACGCCCCGGCACATGCAGCGCCTGGCGGCGACGCCGGGCATGACGGGACTCTGGCAGGTGAGAGGCCGGAGCGAACTCTCGTTCGAAGAGATGGTCGATCTGGATCTCGAGTACATCGAGAAATGGTCGCTGTGGCTTGACGTTACTATTTTCATCAAGACGCCGCTTGTCGTCGTGAACGGGCGTGGCGCCTGGTAGGACACCGGGGCCGCAGGCAAGGCGCGGCCGACGCGGGCGCAACGGATCGAGTGAACGGCAGCGCCGCTGCTAGCGACGGGCGGAGCCTGTGAACGAAGAGAGCCGTCTACAGATCGAGCGATATCTGGCGCTGGTGTACCGGCGCAAGTTCGTGTTGATCATCCCGATCATCCTGGCGGTGGCTGGCGCGGCGCTCCTCAGCTACGTCACGCCGAAGCAGTACACCGCGACAGCTACGGCGCGCGTCGACATCAGCGCAGGCGGCGTCGACACGCAGGACCCGAACGCGGCGTCGCGCTTCCTCAACACTTACTCGGCGATCATCAAGACCGCGCCGTTCCTGCAGCGGGTGGTCGATGACCTGAATCTGGACGTCAAGCCCAGTTCGCTCGCGCAGAACGTGGGCACGGCGCCGATACCGGGCACGGAACTGGTTAAGGTGACCGCGAAGAACGGCGATCCGGGCAAGGCCGCAGCCATCGCGAACGACCTGACGGACCTGCTGCGCGACCCGACGTTCATCAGCCAGTTCGTGACAGACTCGACGCAACTGCTCCAGGGCCAGATCGTCAACGTCCAGAAGCAACTGAGCGACGACCAGAACCGGTTGGCCACGCTGCGTCAACAGGGTGCGAGCGCGGCGGAGATCAGCAGTCAGGAAGACGTGGTGTCTGCCGAACAGAGCACGTACCAGAGCCTCCTGAATCAGAAGCAACAGGCATTGGTGAAGCAGGGTCAGGCAGCGCGCGCGTTCAGCGTCATCGAACCGGCGGAGGCGCCGGCCGCGCCGAGCAGCCCGCGCTGGAAGTTCAATCTGGCGGCCGGCCTGCTGTCCGGCATGGTGGCCGGCGTCGCGCTCTCGCTGGTGCTGGAGTATGTCGACCCGACGCTGCGCGGCGTGCGCGACCTGGAGGGTGTGACGCGGTTGCCGGTGTTGGCGTCGATCCCGTTCGGGATCCGCTGGAAGTACCCGCCGCCGCCGGTCTCGCCGGACTACCGGCTGCTGGCGACGAAGCTGCAGACGTCGATGCAGGAGCAGCAGCGCAAGAGCGTGCTGTTTACGAGCGCGCGTCCGGAAGAGGGCAACACGACTGTGTCCACGTACACCGCCATGGCGATGGCGCAGGCCGGTGCGCGCGTACTGCTGCTGGACGCGAACCTGAACCGGCCCGACCTGCACAAGCTGTTCAACATCCCGCTCGCGCCGGGCCTCTACAACTTCATTTCGAGCAATGGTGCGCGGCCGGGCAGGCCGCTGATCGAGGCGTCGCCAGACGCCATCCAGGCATCGCCGGTGCCGCGGCTTAGCGTGCTGACCGCCGGTACGAAGATGAGCGATCCGTCGGAGCTGCTGGCGTCGGCGGAGATGCGGCAGTTTCTGGACTACCTGGAGACGCAGTGGGACGTGATCGTCATCGACGGGCCGTCGATGTCCACGTCGGCGGGTTCCGGCGTGATCGCCCCGCTGGTCGACGGGGTCGTTCTGGTCGCGGCGGAAGGCCAGGCCAGCAGCAAGAGCGTCGAGGAAAGCGTCACGGAGCTGAACGCGCTGGGCGCGCACTCGATGGGGCTCGTGTACTGCAAGGCGACCGAAAGCTAACCGAGGGCTCTGGAGACGACATGACGTCGGCACGGCACATCGCGCGGAACAGCCTGGTCCAGTTCGCTGGCCGTGGCGTCACCATGGGTGTCTCGCTGGCGATCCTGACGCTGCTCTCTCGGTACCTCGGTCCGTACGAGTTCGGGCAGTACCAGCTCGTGATCGCCTTCCTGCTGCTGGTGAACGTCAGCGACCTCGGCATCGCCACGATCGCGGTGCGCCATCTCTCGACGGAGCGCCGCCCCGCCGAAGAGATCATAGGCAACATCCTGACGATCCGGGCCGTGCTCGCGGCCGCCTCGACGCTTCTCTGCGTCGTTATCGCCGTCGCGATCGGCTACTCGCACGAGGCGACGAAGGCGATTGCCATCGCGTCGCTCTCGTTCCCGTTCATGATGCTGACGGGCTCGTACAACGCGCTCTTCGCCTCGAAGCTGAGGATGGAGTACGCGGCGATGGCGAACATTGCGCAGGCGTTGGCGACGCTGGCGCTGATGGCGGTCGTGGTGATGATGAACGGCGGCGTCGTGCGACTGCTCATCGCCTATGACGCGGGGTTCGTGGTATCGAGTGCCGTCAGCGTGTTCTTCGCACGACGGTTCCTGCGGCCGGCGTTCCGCCTCGACCGCACCTACGCGGGCGAGATCATCAAGGAATCGCTGCCGCTGGGCTCGGCCGTCGTCGTGATCGCCGTCTACAGCCGCATCGACATCTTGCTCCTGAAGGCGTTCACGGACAGCGAGTCGGTCGGCTACTACGGCTTCGCGTACCGGGCCGTCGACCTTGCCGCGCCGCTGAGCCTGATGTTCGTCGGGTCGGTGTTCCCGCTGCTCTCCAGTCACCATGCCGTGGATGACCGGGACGCGTTCAGGACGTTGCTCCAGCGCTCGCAGGACTTCCTGACCGTGCTGGGCATCACGATGCTGACGCTGATGATCCTGTTTGCGCGGCCGCTGGTGGATCTCGTGGGCGGCGCCAAGTACGCGCCTTCCGTGATGAGCGTCCGCATCCTGGCGATGGCCTTCGGACTCATCTGGCTTTCGAACCTGATGGATCACGGCCTGATCGCCGTCGGCCGTCAGAAGGTGCTGCTGTGGAACGCGGCCCTGGGGCTGGCGGTGAACGTGGGCGCGAACCTGGTGCTGATCCCGTTGTACGGCCGTGAAGGCGCCGCGACATCGACGGTCCTGACAGAAATCGCCGTGTTGGCGCCCGCGGTGGTCGTGCTGAGCGGTTACATTGGAGGCGTACCATCGTTCTGGGTTGCATGGAGGCTATTGCCGGTGGCTCTCGTGGCCGGCGCGGTCGTGTACTTCCTGAACCTGCCCTGGTTCACCGAAGCGGCGATCAGTTGCGTGATCCTGGCTGTCGGCGTGGCGGCGGCGCGCGTCATCTCGATTGATGAAGTGCGAATGCTGCTGAGGCGGGAGAAGATGGTGCCGGTGGAGGCCGGCACGCGGCGGTAGTGCAGAGGTTCGACGCGCAAGCGCGACCCCCCGAGGTACAGGCGAGCGGGCGAGCAGGGACGGCTCAAGCGCCATTGACGTGCGGCGGCAGCCGAGCCGTTGTTTGCCCAAGGAGCTCACCGTGATCCCCGTATTCAAACCATCGATCGACCAGGAAGAGTGGTACGCGCTGAAGGAGCCGCTCGAGAAGGGCTGGCTCGGCCTCGGCCCCAAGACGAAGGAGTTCGAAGAGCGCTTCGCCGAGTACGTGCAGGCGCCGTGCGCCGTCGGTACCAATTCCGGCACGGCCGCGCTGCACCTGGGATTCGCGGTGCTCAACATCGAGGGCGGCGAAGTGATCACGACGTCGCTGACGTACGTGGCCACGAACCACGCGATCCTCTGGTGCGGCGGCATCCCCGTCTTCGCGGACGTGGAAGAGGACACTGGCAACATCCGGGTCGACGAGATCGAGCGCTGCATCACGCCGCGGACGAAGGCGATCTGTGTGGTGCACTACGCGGGACACCCGTGCGACATGGATCCGATCATGGAGCTGGCCGCCCGGCACAACCTGCCGGTGCTGCAGGACAGCGCGCACGCCTGCGGCTCGAAGTACAAGGGCCGGCCGATCGGCTCGTTCGGCGAGGTGAACACGTTCAGCTTCGATCCGGTGAAGAACCTGGCGACCGGCGCCGGCGGCATGGTGACCGTGCACGACGAGGCGCTCGACCGCCGCATGCGCAAGCTGCGCTGGCTGGGGCACGCGCGCCCGCCAGGGACGCCCGCCGATCCCGGCATGATGGACTACTATCACGTGACCGAGGAGATCGGCTTTCGCGACCACATGAACGACCTGTCCGCCGCGATCGGCCTGGTGCAGCTGCGCAAACTGGAGCGCCACAACGACCGGCGCCGCGAGATCGCGGCGATCTACGACGCCGCGTTCACCGATGAAGCGTGGGTGCAGACGCCGGTGCTGAAGGACTACGCCTTCACGGCGCAGCACAAGTACGTGATCCGCGTTCCCGCGGAGGACCGCGATCAGCTGATCCTGCACCTGAAGGATCGCGGCGTCGGCAGCCACGTGCACTTCGTGCCGACGCACATGCATCCGGCATACAAGCCGTACACCACGGAGTTGCTGCCGGTGACGGAGCGGCTCTGGAAGACGCTGGTGACCCTGCCGCTCTTCCCGACGCTGACCGACGGCGAGATACAGCAGGTCATCGAGGGCGTGCGGTCGTACCCGAAGCACGCACGGCCGGCGAACGGCCACCAGCCGGCGAACGTGCCTGTTCGCCCGTGATCGTCGCCCTGTCGCCGTGACCGACGGAGGATCGAGCCCGCCCATGATCACCGGCCACGACATCGTCTGCGCATCGTTCGGTAACTGGGACGATGCCATGGAGACGCCGCAGCAGCTGATGACGCGGCTCGCGGCCCACAACCGCATCTTCTTTGTGAACCAGCCGGTGTCGCCGCTGTCGTTCGCGTCCGGCATGATGACGCGCCGCGCGGTAATGTCGCGGATCGCGGCGTGGCGGCGTGGCACGCGGCAGGTCTCGCCGAACATCTGGGTGGGCCAGCCGCCGCCGATCCTGCCGAAGCGCAGCAACAGGTTGGTGAATGTGCTGAACGGCGCGCTCCTGCGACGCTGGCTCGCGCGAGAGACGCGCGCGGCTGGTTTCGAGTCGCCGATCTACTGGAACTTCCAGCCGTGGCTGCCGAACCTGGGACGCGCGCTCAAGCCGTCGCTGTCCCTGTACTACTGCGTGGATGACTTCGCCTCGGCGCCGTACTGGTGGAACAGCGGCGGCGCGGTGCGCGCGAGAGAGGCTGAGTGCTGCCGCGAGGCGGACGTAGTGATCTGCACCGGGCGGCAACTCGTCGACGGCCGGCGCGGCATCAATCCGAACGTCCACTTCATGGCGGAGGGCGCGGACGTCGAGGCCTTCACGGTTGAGGCGCTCTCCAGCAACCCGGCACCCGACGACATCGCGCGGCTGCCCGGCAAGGTGGTGGGCTACGCGGGCGCGATCAACTGGCGCATCGACAGCGACCTGATCCTGTACATGGCGGAGCGCCAGCCCGACTGGTCGTTCGCGCTGGTCGGCCCGGTGCGCCCGGACCTCGCGCAGGAGGAGCGGCTGCGAGCGATGCCGAACGTCCACTTCCTGGGTAACAAGCCGCCGTCCGAGCTGCCAGCGTACTGCAAGGCGATGGACGCCTGCCTGCTCCCCTACGTGCTCAACGAGTACACGCACCACATCTTCCCGCTGAAGCTCTACGAGTACATGGCCGCCGGTAAGCCCATTGTCTCGACGGACATGGCGGAGATGCGCGCCTACGAGGGCGACGAGATGGCGATCGGCCGCTCGAACGAGGAGTTCCACCGCAAGCTGGTCCTGGCGATGGCTGAGGACACGCCGGCGCGCGCGGCCGCGCGGCGGCAGTCCGCGCGCAATGAATCGTGGGACCACCGCGTGGAGCAGATCTCCGAGCTGATCGCACCGATGGTGCGTCCGCGGGCGGGCCGCGCCGCCGCGCCCGGCGCTACGCAGCGAGAGTCGGCGTGATGATCGAAGGGCGGGACATCGTCTGCCTGTCGTTCGTCACGTGGGACGACCACTGGGGTACGCCGCAGCAGCTGATGAGCCGGCTGGCGCCGCGCAACCGCATCTTCTTCGTGGACCAGCCGATCTCTCCCGCGTCGTACTTCACCGGCATTCGCAGGCGTGACGCGGTGGCGCAGCAGTTCAGCCGCTGGCGCCAGGGACCGCGCGAGGTCGCGCCCAACGTCTGGGCGGGCGCGTCGCCGCCGGTGCTGCCGCTGCGCTACAACAAGCTGCCGAACGCGCTGAACGCCGTCGCGCTGCGCCGCTGGCTGCGCAGGAGCGTGCGCCGTCTGGGGTTTCAGGATCCGATCCTCTGGAACTTCCAGCCGTCGATGCCGGGGTTCGGGCGGGCCGTGGCGCCGTCGCTTACCGTGTACCACTGCGTGGACGAGTTCGCCGCGGTGCCGCAGTGGTGGCATCCGTCGCACAACGTGGGGCTGCGCGAGGCGGAGTGCGTACGAGAGGCGGACGTGGTGTTCTGCACGGGCCGCACGCTTGTCGAGCGGCGCAGGGCGTGGAATGCCAATACCCACTTCGTCGCGAACGCGGGCGACTACGATCTCTTCTCGCGCGCGGCGCTGGCGGAGACGCCGGTGGCGGCGGACATCGCGGCGCTGCCCGGCAAGGTCGTTGGCGTGCTGGCGGTCCTCGATGCGCGGCTGGACGTGGATCTGATCGTGCACATGGCGCGGCAGCGGCCGGACCGGTCGTTCGCGCTGGTCGGGATGGTGAAGGGGGACGTCGACGTGCGGCCGCTGCAGGCGCTGCCGAACGTGCACCTGTTGGGCATGCGGCCGATGGACGAATTGCCCGGCTACGTGAAGGGTATGGATGTCTGCCTCATCCCCTATGTGGTCAGCGATTACACGCGGCACATGTTCCCGCTGAAGCTGTACGAGTATCTCGCCGCCGGAAAGCCGATCGTGTCGTCCGATCTGGAAGAGATGCGGCCCTACGAGGGTTTGGCACTTGAGATCGCGCGCTCCCGCGACGAGTTCGTTACGCTGGCGGAGCGGGCGATACGCGACGACTCGCCGGAGCGCGCCGCGGCACGGCAGCGGCTGGCGCGCGACAATTCCTGGGACCACCGGGTAGAGGAGTTGTCCGCGATCGTCGGCCCGCTGCTGGAGGAGCGCACGCCGGGCCGGACGGCGGCGCGGGTGCCGACACGGCCGGCGCGGCCGGCCGGCACGGAGCAGGTGCGATGACCGTGGGCGAGACGGCGATGCAGGGGCCGCGGCGCAGGGCGTTCTCGTTCCGGCTGCGCCGCAGCAACGACGTCCTTCTGGCCGCCGCGATGGGCGGCATCCTTGCGCTGATGATGCAGGCGTTGCCCATGCAGGCGGCGCTGGCGTCCAGCGTCGTCGGTTCGTTCGTGATCCTGGCGCTGGTCGATACGCGCGTCGCCGTGTTCGCGCTGCTGCTGGCGCGCTCCGTCATCGACGTCACAGCGACGGTGCCGCTGCTCTCGGCGTCCGGGAGTTCGAACGTGAATGCGGCGGCGATGATGAGCTTCATCGCGATCGGCATCGGTGCGGCGCACATCGCGATCAGCCGCATCGACATCACACGCGTGCCGACGGCGAAGCCGACGCTGCTCTTTCTGACGATCACGCTGTTGGGCGTTGCACTGGCGCCCGATCACAACCGGGCCATGCAGGACTGGATACGCTCGGTAGGCACGTTCAGCATGTTCATCCTGATCGTGGACCTGATGCGGTCGAAGGCCGACCAGCGCTGGGTGATCAAGGTGCTGCTGCTGTCCGCCGTGGTCCCGGTCGTCTGGGGCATCAAGCAGTTCATCGCGGGCGAGGGCAACGTCGACACGCCCGGGCTGGTCCGCATCTACGGCACGTTCACGCACCCATCGCCGTACTCCTTCTACCTCGTGGAGTTGATCCCACTGGCGTTCGTGTTCCTGCTCTATACACGTTCGAAGATGGGGCGGCTCGGGTTGCTCGTGCTCATCCCGGCGATGCTGTTCTGCGTCTATGAAGCTCAGACGCGCGGAGCGTGGGTGGGCGTGGTCGTCGGCGTCATGATCTTCATGTCGACGCGGGCGCGGTGGACGCTGCTGCTGGTGCCGCTGATGGCCGGCGCGATGTTCTTCGCTATTCCGTCAGTGCACGCACGCTTCAGCGAGGCGACGAGCCAGCAGGGCTCCGTTGTCTGGCGGACGGAGCAGTGGGACGCGGCGATCGGCGTCGCCTCGACCCCGAAGCTGCTGACGGTGGGCGCCGGGCTCGGTGCGGTGGACGTGACGCTCGGTAACCTGACGCACAACGAGTACGTGCGCCTGCTGGTGGAGACGGGGCTCGCGGGGCTGATCGCCACGATCTTCGTCTACCGCTCGCTCTTCCGCATCGCGATGAAGGAGTATCGCGAGGCAGCGTCGCGGTATGAGCGCGACCTGATGCTCGCGTTCCTTATGGTGTTCGCCGCGCGCGTCGTGATCGCCGCGTCGGACAATATCATTGTCTACCCCGCGCTGGAGTGGTACTTCTGGGCGTTCGCGGCGGTCGTCGTTGGCAGCACGGGGTCGTACCAGCGGCGCCGCCTGGGCCAGCGCGCGCCGCACGACGCGGCGCATCCTGCGGCCGGGACACGCGCAGCGTGAAGGTCCTGCAGGTCAACAAGTTCCACTACAACCGCGGCGGTGCGGAGACGGTGTACTTCGCCCTCTCCGACCTGCTGCGCCGGCACGGGCACGAGGTCATCCCGTTCGCGATGCAGGATGACCGGAACGAGGAGACGCCCTACGCGCGCTACTTCGTGAGCAACATCGACCTGCGCGAGGAGGCGGGCGGCCTCGCGGGCAAGGCAGCCGCGGCGGGACGGATCCTCTACTCGCGCGAGGCGGAGCGCAAGATGGACGCGCTGCTCCGGGAGACGCGGCCCGACGTTGCGCACCTGCACAACATCTACCACCAGCTCTCGCCGTCGATCCTGCGGGCGCTTGCGCGCCACAAGGTGCCGGTCGTGATGACGCTGCACGACTACAAGCTCATCTGCCCGGCGTACACCCTGTATACGAACGGGGCGCTCTGCGAGCGTTGCAAGGGACATCGCTACTACAACGCCGTCCTCCAGGGCTGCGTGAAGGGGTCGCGGGCCAAGAGCGCGCTGTGCGCCGCGGAGGCGTACCTGCACGCGGGCCTCGGGAGCTACAGGCGGCACGTCAAGTTCTACGTTGCGCCCAGCCGGTTTATTGCGTCAAAAATGCTAGAGTTCGGCATCGATGGCGGCCTAGTCGTCCATGTACCGAACTTCATCGCGCCACCGCCGCTGCCCGCGAAGCCCCCGGGGCGCTACTTCGTGTACGCGGGACGTCTCGAACGCGTGAAGGGCGTGGGCACGCTGCTGCGGGCGATCGATGCGAGCGCCTTGGCGCGAGATTTTGAGCTTCGGATAGCCGGCGACGGCGAGGACCGGGCGGAGTTGGAGGCGTACGCGCGGGAGCGGGGCCTGTCGAACGTCAGGTTCCTCGGGCATCTCTCTCAGGCGGAATTGGAGCCGGTGACGGCCGGGGCGCGGTTCGCCGTGGTGCCGTCAGAATGGCACGAAAACGCGCCCCTGAGCGTCCTGGAGGCGGCGGCGCGGGGCAAGGCCGTCGTGGCCTCGGACCTGGGCGGGCTGCCCGAGATGGTCATCCACGGGGAGACCGGGCTGATCTTCCGCGCCGGGGATGCTGTAGCGCTGGGGGGCTGCATCGAGCAACTGCTCCGGGAGCCGGAGCGGGCCGCTGAAATGGGCGTGAAGGCACGAGCGTTAGTAGAAGAGACGTTCAGCCCGGAATCGCACTACCGCCGCACGATGGCGGTGTATGAGCGGGCGATGACGTAATCGCCCGGATGCCGTATGTTCTGGAACGTGGGGTGGAGACCGTGAGCAGGCTCGTTTGCGTCACTGGCGGGGCCGGATACATCGGCGTGGAGCTCGTCGCACAGCTGGTGCAGCGCGGCGACCGCGTGCGCGTGCTTGACCGCTTCTTCTGGGGTACGGCCGGCCTCGACGAGCTGCCGGGGGTGGAGCTGATCTCCCGGGACGTGCGCGAGATGCACGACGGAGACCTCGAGGGCGCCGACGCGGTCTGCCATCTGGCGGGCCTGTCGAACGACCCGACGGCCGACCTCGACCCAGCCGCCAACTGGCAGATGAACGCCGTCGCGACGGCGGAGCTGGCGGAATCCTGCATCCGGATGGGTGTGAAGCGCCTGACGTTCGGCTCCAGCGGCTCCATCTATGACGGTCTTCCGTCCAGCGAAGTGCTCGACGAGGACGCGCCTGTGGAGCCGATCGGCGCGTACGCAACGTCGAAGTACGAGGCGGAGCGCCGCCTGCTGGCCGCCGCCGAGCGCGGGCTGAACGTGGTGCTGCTGCGCCAGGGCACGGTCGGCGGCTTCAGCAAGCGCATGCGTTACGACCTGGTGGTGAACACGTTCCTGAAGGACGCGCTGCTGAAGAAGCAGCTCTTCCTGCATGACGGCGGCCTGATGTGGCGGCCGCTGGTCGATGTCCGCGACGTTGCGACGGCGCACATCGTCTGCCTGGACGCCCCGTTGGAGAAGGTGTCCGGCCGCACGTTCAACGTGCTGCAGGAGAACTACCAGATCTGCGAGCTGGCGAAAGTGGCGGCCGAGGCCGTGCGGCCGATCGTCGGCGAGGTCCAGATCACGTCGATTCCGGCGACGGGCCGCAAGCGCGACTACCGCTGTTCGAACGCGCGCCTGACGGCGGCGACGGGCTGGACGCCGGCGCGCACAGTGCTCGACTCGCTCCAGAGCATCCTGGACAACGTCAGCGAGATCGACGGCCAGGAGATGCTGCACCCCCGTTACTACAACCTCAAGTGGATGCAGTTGCTGACCGAAGTCCACGAGCAGCTCAAGCCGTACTCCCGGGTGTTCTAGCCCATGCTTCCCCAGCCTCTGCCCGCCGCGGAGGCGCGCCACCCGCTGCGTATCGCCATGCTCGGCATGCGGGGGATCCCGGCGAACTACGGTGGCCTGGAGGCGGTGGCCGAAGAGGTCGGCGCGCGGATGGCGGAGCGAGGGCATCGCGTCACGGCCTACTGCCGCGCCCACAACGCCACCATCCACGACCAGGAGTACCGCGGGATGCGGCGCGTCGAACTGCCGTCGCTGCGCGAGAAGCACCTCGATACGCCTACCCACACAGCACTTTCTTCGCTGCGCGCGCTGGTCCACCGCTCCGATGTGGTGCACCTGTTCGGCGTCGGCAACGCGCCGTGGCTGCCGCTGCTACGCCTCGCCGGGCGCGGCACCGTAATCTCCGTGGACGGCATGGACTGGCGGCGGAGGAAGTGGGGCCGCGTCGCGCGGACGCTGCTCGAACGCTCGTCACTGCTCGCGATCCGCGCGTCCGGGGCGTGCATCACTGACTCGCACGAAGTGGCGCACTACTACGTCGACCGCTACGGGCGCCAGCCGTACTACATCGCGCACGGCTACGACACGCGCGCGATCCAGGACGCCGGCGCGCTCGCGGAGTTCGGGCTGGACGACCGCGGCTACGTGCTCTTCGTGGGGCGTATCACGCCGGAGAAGGGCGTGCACCACCTGATCGAGGCGTTCCGCGAGATCCCGACTGACAAGCGGTTGGTGATCGTCGGCGACGGCGCGGCGGACGAGGAGTACTGGAAGTCGCTGCACCTGCGCGCGCAGGGTTACCCCAACGTGCGCCTGCTCGGCCCCGTGTACGGCGAACGCACGCGCGAACTCTTCGCGCACGCCTACCTGTACGTGCAGCCGTCGGAGATCGAGGGCACAGCCGTGTCGCTCGTCGAAGCGATGGGCTACGGCAACTGCGTGCTGGTCAGCGATATCGCCGAGAACATCGAGACGGTGGGCGAGGCCGGGCTGACGTTCCGGATCGCCGATGCGGCGCCGTCGCTGCGGTCGCGGCTCGAGGAGTTGCTGGCGTCGCCGCAGACGGTGGCGTGCCGCCGGCAGACGGCCGCGCGCTACGCCGCCGAGCGCTACTCGTGGGAGCGCGTCGCGGACGCGCACGAGTCGCTGTACTACCAGGTCGCGCGCCTCTAACTGCCGCCGTTCGCAGTGAACTCACGCAGGGCTCGCTTCGCCGCGCCGTCGAGCGCGACGTCGTCGAGTGGAGGGTGGATGAGTCCCGCGCGCACGTCCCGGAAGCAGCGCTCGAGCGGATGCGCCTCCGCCAGCCCTACACCGCCGCCGATCCGCATGGCCAGGTCCGTGACGCGCACCGCGGCGTTTGTCGCGTGGTACTTCGCCAGCGGCACCTGCGCGGCGATGTCGCGGCGATCAGCGCGGCCTTCGACCCAGTCGCGCGCCGTGTCGAACACGAGGCGGCGCGCCGAGAAGAGCAGCGCTTCGATCTCACCGAGTTTCGCGCGGACGGCGGGCAGGTCGCCGATGGGCTTGCCGAGGTTCGTCGGCACACGCGTGGCGGCGAAGCGCGCGGCCCAGTCGCGCGCGGCGACGGCGATGCCGACGTAGGTGGCGGCGAACGGCAGGCCATGCCATGGCGCCACGTCGGCGGACGCGACGAACGCCTCGCCCGTCGCGCTGACGCGGATGACGTCTTCGTCCGGCACGAGCACGCCTTCGAGCACGATGTCGTGGCTGGCCGACTCGCGCATCGACAGCGCGTGCCAGGTCGGCTCGACGCGAACGCCGGGCGACGAGGCAGCGACGAGGAACTGGCCCAGGTGCTCGGGCATGCCGGGCGCACGCACGGCGGCGCTGACGGCGTAGTGCGTGAGATACGTGCTGGCGGTGGACCACTGCTTGCACCCGTCGATGCGCCAGCCGCCGTCCGTGCGGGTGGCGGTCGTCGCCGGCAATCCACCGCGGGCGGGGCTGCCCATCTCCGCCTCGGCCTGGCAGTTGTTGATCAGGTAGCCGCGCCCGACCGACTGGCGCAGGAACGAATAGAGCATCTCCTGCGGCCAGAGGCCGGAGACGAGCGACGAGCCGATGTACTGCAAGTGCATGTTGGCAGCAAGCCCGGCGGAGCCGAGCGCGCGCGACACCTTCTCCTGCGCGACGCAGGCGTCGAGCACGCTGCCGCCGAGGCCGCCGAGGCGCGTGGGCGTCGTGATTCCCAGGTAGCCGGCCGTGCGCAGGTCGTCGATGCAGCCGCCGAGCAGCGCCTCGCCGTCTACGCCGCCCGCGGCCACGCGCCGCGCGATGCGGGCCGCCGCGTCGTCCGCGACGGCGACGATGCGTGGGTCGGCCAGGAAGTCGAACGAGTCCATGCGATCAGGGTAGCAGAGGGCGCGGGCCGCGCCGCCGGCGGCTACGGGTGCGGTCGCTCCCGGCGGACGATCGCCTCCTGCGCCATGGTGGCGACGTGGACGCCGGCGCGCGTGTAGAACTGGCGGATGGTGTGCGCGCGGGCGGAATAGGCCACAGGGGTGTCGGTCACCATCAAGAGCCAGCCGTCCCATCGGGCGGGGCGATGCAGCCAGAACGCGTGGTCAAGGCTTGCGGACGCGTAACCGCTGAAGCCGTCCCAGCCGTACCGGCGCTCGACGCCGCCCAGCGATCCCTCGTCGCTCAGGAATGCGAGCGCCGCCGCGTGCACCACCGGGTCGTCCGGCAGCGGGGCGCGCGTGCGCATCCACATCAACTGTTTGGTCGACTCGCCGGGCGTCGCCACGTAATCCGGAGGATCGCCGTAACGCCATTCGATCGGTCCCTTCGGCCATAGCGGCTTGCCGTCCTTGTCCCGCCACATCTCCCACGAGTCGCGGAGCGTCTCGGGATCGGACGCGTCCGGCATCGGATCCTGGTGGGCGATGCCGTCCTCCGGATGGACGTAGCTCAGCATGATGTCGCAGATGGCGTCGCCGGCCTGGCGGGCGAGGACGCGGCGCGACGTGAACGTACGGCCGTCGCGGACGCGCTCGACATAATATTCGACGGGCGTGCCGGGCTTGCCGCCGCGCAGGAAGTAGGCGTGGAGCGAGTGCAGCGTCGGGTCGGGCGCGGTGCGGCCCGCGGCGATGGCCGCCTGGCCGAGCACCAGGCCGCCGAACACGCGGCCTTCCTCCTGGCCGGACGCGCCCGTATAGCGGTCGATGCCGCTGGGCTCGACCTCGAGCAGGCGCACGAAATGCGCGACGGCGTCGGCGGGGTTCTCTTCGGCCATGTGCGCTACTGGTTGAAGCGAGGCTCTCGCTTCTCCATGAACGCCGCGACGGCTTCCTTGTGGTCAGGCTCGGTCTGCCGCTCGCGGATCGAGTAGCTCTCGAGCGTGACGACGCGGCGCAGGTCGGTCTCGAGCGCGTTGGCGTGCAGCAGGCGCTTGGCGGCCCAGACGGCCTCGTGCGGGTTGCCGGCGATCTCCTCGGCGAGCTTCATCGCTTCCGGCATCAGCTGGTCGGGCTCGACGAGGCGGTCGACGAGCCGGCGCTGGAGCGCCTCCTGCGCGTCGATAATGCGGCCGGTGAGCGTGAGCAGCAGGGCGTTCGGCAGGCCGGCGACCAACGGCAGGTAGCGGCTGCTGCCGCACTCGGGCGTCAGTCCGACCTTCACGAAGCGCGCCGAGAAGCGCGCGGCGGTGGACGCGATGCGGATGTCGCACGACATCGTCATCGTCAGCCCGACGCCCACGCTGACGCCGTTGATCGCGGCGATAATCGGCTTGCCCTGCGTCAGCGCGATCGGCACCTCCGGGCTGCCGCCCTCGTACAGCATCTTGGACGGGCGTTTCGCGCTCGTGCCCTTGATGCCGCGGTCCCAGGCGCCGATGTCGGCGCCGGCGCAGAAGCCGCGCCCGGAGCCCGTGACGACGAGGCAGCCGATGGCGTTGTCCTTCGCGGCGGCGTTGACGGCGTCGATGAACTCGTTCTCCATGGTCTGTGTCCACGCGTTCAGGCGCTCGGGCCGGTTGAGCGTGATCAGCGCCACCGCGCCGCGGGTCTCGTACAGGATGTGCTCGTACGACATGCAGGTTCGCTCCTTCGGAAGATGGCCGCGCCCCAGCGGCTCGCGGCTACAGTATGGGCGGCGAACGGCCCAGGCGGAACCGCGACTGAAGCGGCGCGGCGGCGTATACTCCGATCGTGCCAGACGACAAGCAGCGCCTCGTCCTCATCGACGGCCATAGCCTGATCTACCGCTCGTTCTTCGCCTTCCAGGGCAGCAAGAACGCGGCGCCGGTCGAGTTCACCATCCGCAAGACGGGCGAGGTCGTGACGGCCGTCTACGGCTTCACCAGCACGTTCCTCAGCATCCTCGACCAACTCAAGCCGTCGCTGGCGGCGATCTGCCTGGACGCGCCCGGCGCGACGTTCCGGCACGAGAAGGACGAGACGTACAAGGCCACGCGCGCCGCGATGCCCGACGACCTGCGCAGGCAGATCGTCCGCATCCGGGAGGTGATCGACGCGTTCGGCATGCCGACGTTCGAGGCGCCGGGCTTCGAGGCGGACGACCTGATCGGCACGCTGGCGCGGCAGGCGAAGGCGCAGGGCGTCGAGGTGCGCATCGTCTCGCTCGACACGGACCTGCTGCAGCTTGTGGAGCCGGGCGTCGATGTGTTCCTGTACCGGCCGTACATGAAGGGCGCGCCGGCGGTGGACTACGACGTCGCCGCGGTGGTCGAGCGATACGGGCTGCAGCCGGAGCAGATCGCGGACTTCAAGGGGCTGAAGGGCGACACGTCGGACAACATCCCGGGCGTGCCGGACATCGGCGAGAAGACGGCGACGAAGCTCCTGCAGGAGTTCGGCTCGGTCGAGGCGATCTACGCGCGCATCGACGAAGTGACGCCGGAGAAGCTGCGCGAGAACCTGCGCACGCACGAGGGGGAGGCGCGCCACAGCCTGGACATGGCAACGATCCACCGCGAAGTGCCGGCGACGCTCGATGTCGACGCCTGCCGGCTGCGCAACTTCGACCGCGGGCGCGTCGAGCAGCTGTTCCACGACCTGGAGTTCCGCACGCTGATGAGCCGCCTGCCGCGGCAGCTCGGCGAGGCGAGCGCCGCGGCGAAGCCCGCCGCCACGCCGGCCGGGGTCGTCGCCGAGGGCGCATACCGCACCGTCCGGACCGCGAAGGATCTGGCAGCGCTCGTGAAGCGGGCGAAGGTGGCCGGGCGGTTCGGGCTGCACGTGGAGAATAGCGACGCGAACGGCATGCGCGGCCTGCCGATCGGCATCGCGATCGCCACGGGCCCGGGCGAGGCGGCGTATGTGCCGGTGGGGCACCATCCCGGCCTCGGCGAGGCGGAGCAGGTGCCGCTGGCGACGGTGCTGGAGGCGCTGCGGCCGCTGCTGGAAGACGCCGCCGTGCCGAAGATGACACACAACGGCCACTTCGACTTCCTGGTGCTGGCGAACCAGGGTGTCACGCTGCGCGGCATGCGCTTCGACACTATGATCGCCGCGTACCTGCTGGGGGACGCGAACATCACGATCCAGAACCTGGCGTTCGACCGGCTGAACATGCGCATCCCGGTGCTCCACGACCTCATTGGCAAGGCGGGCAAGCACCAGCTCGCGATGGCCGCGGTCGCCATCGACACGGCGGCGCAGTACTGCTGCCAGCAGGCCGACGCGCAGCTGCGCGCGGCGGACATGCTGGCGGCCGATCTGAAGGCGCGCAACCTGTGGCCGCTCTTCGACGACGTGGAGATGCCGCTGATGGCCGTGCTGGCGCGCATGGAGCTGCTGGGCGTGGCGGTCGACCCCGAGCCACTCGTTGCGATGTCGCGCGAGATGCACGCCGAGCTGCAGACGATCGAGCGCGAGATCTACGCCGTCGTCGGGCACGAGTTCAACATCGGCTCACCGCAGCAGCTCTCGCAGATCCTGTTCGACGAGCTGGGGCTCCCGAAGACGCGCAAGACGAAGCTCGGCTACACGACCGACGCCGCCGCGATGGACAACCTGCGCGGGCTGCACCCGGTCGTGGACCTGATCATGCGCTACCGCGGCGTCTCGAAGCTCAAGTCGACGTACGTCGACGCGCTGCCGGCGTTGATCAACCCCAAGACGAAGCGCATTCACACGACGTTCAGCCAGGCGATCGCCGCGACGGGACGGCTGTCGTCGAACGACCCGAACCTGCAGAACATCCCCGTGCGCACGGGCTACGGCAACCGCATCCGCCACGCCTTCATCGCGCGCGACATCGGCAAGGAGCCGATGCTGCTGGCGGCGGACTACTCGCAGATCGAGCTGCGGATCATGGCGCACCTGAGCCGGGATCCGGCGCTGATCGAGGCGTTCGTGGCGGACGAGGACATCCACGCGGCGACGGCGGCGAACGTGTTCCAGGTGCCGCTCGACGAAGTGACCTCCGAGCAGCGGCGGCGCGCGAAGGTGTTCAACTTCGGCGTGCTGTACGGCCTGAGCGAGTACGGACTCTCGACGAAGGAGCGCATCCCGCGCGAGGAGGCGGCCGAGTTCATCCGCCGCTACTTCGAGAAGTACGCGCGCGTGCGCGCGTGGCGCGACGGCGCGATGGAGTCGTGCAGGAAGCTCGGCTACGCCGAGACGCTGCTGGGCCGCCGCCGCTACATCCCCGAGGTCAACTCACCGAACTTCCAGATTCGGTCGTCGGGCGAGCGGATGGCGGTGAACATGCCGGTGCAGGGAACGGCCAGCGACATCATCAAGGTGGCGATGAACCGCATCGATGACGAGATCGCGGAGCGCGGGCTGCAGTCGCGGATGATCCTGCAGGTGCACGACGAGCTGATCTTCGAGGGCCCGCGCGCGGAGATCGACGTGGTGCAGGAGATGTGCCTGCGGGTCATGCCGGCGTCGATCGAGATGGTGGTGCCGCTGAAGATCGATATCAAGACGGGCACGAATTGGGGCGAGTTGGAAGTCGCGCGCGGCCCGCTGCTGTCGGAGGAAGAAGCGGCGCTGGAATTCGCGGAGGCGGCAGGCTAGGCAGGACGAGGAACACATGATGAACGACTCACCCTTCGCCCGAATCGACATTGCGCCCATCTGGGCGCACTTCAACGACGACTTGATACGCCTCGTCGACTACGTGCCCGACGACAAGATGAACTGGTCGCCGAAGCCGGAGCTCTGGAACTTCCGCGGCATCTTGCTGCACGTCGCTGCGACGCGAGACGGTTGGCTGGGCAGGGACGTGAAGGATGGCATCGAGGCGCCGGACGTGTGGCGGACCGTGCGGACCAAATCCGAGATCCAACAGGCGTACCGGCGGACGTGGGAGCGACTAGAACTCTTCCTGCGCGACGAGGAGAAACTCGACGCGCGTTACGCTCGGGCCGACAACGGCGAACCGATCAGCGGACACTGGATCGCGTTCCACCTGCTGGAGCACGACATCCACCATCGCGCCGATATCTTCCACTACCTCGCCCTCCTCGGCATCGAGACGCCGGACGTAGGTACGCCGTGAACTACGCTCGTGCCTGAGTTACCCGAAGTCGAAACCGTCCGCCGCGATCTCGAGGCGCGGATCATCGGCCGCCGCATCACGGCGGCGCACGTGTCGCCGGAGGCGCCGCGGCTGGTGCAGCTGCTGACGCCGCGCGAGTTCTGCCGCCAGCTCGTCGGCCGGCGCGTGACAGGGCTGCGGCGTCGCGGCAAGTATTTGATCATCGACCTCGACGACGGGCGGGCCTGGGTGCTGCACCGCCGCATGTCCGGGAACGTGCTGTACCGCATGCCCGCGGATCCGCCCGACGACTACACCCGCGCCGTCTTCGCGCTCGACGACGGCCACGAGCTGCGGTGGACGGATCTGCGCAAGTTCGGGACGATGTGGGTCGTCGAGGATGCCACCATGGTGATGGAGTCGCTGGGACCGGAGCCGCTCGATGCCGCGTTCACGCCGGAGGTGCTGCGCGCGCGCGCGGGCGGCCGCTCGGCGCCGATCAAGTCGGTGGTGCTGGACCAGTCGGTGCTGGCGGGCATGGGCAACCTCTACACCGACGAGGCGTTGCACCACGCCGGTATCCATCCGTTGCGCCCGGCGAACAAGTTGAAGCCAGACGACTGGGCGCGGCTGCACGCGGGCATCGTCGAGGTGCTGCGGATGGGCATCGAGGGGCGCGGCAGCAGCCTGGGCACGACGCTGCGCGACCACATCAACGTCAACGGTGAACCAGGGCAGAACCAGGAGACGGTACGCGCCTACGGCCGCGAGGGTGCGCCGTGCTACGGCTGCGGCACGCCGATGCGCCGGATCAAGGTGGGGGGCCGCGGCAGCGTCTTCTGCCCGAAGTGCCAGCCCGCGCCGCGCGGCGCCGCAGCGCGCGCGCCGGCGGCGAAGCGTGCACGGAAGCCGCGCATGCACGCGCGTGGCATCGGCGGGGCGTAGCCGCAGCGTGACGGCGCCGGCCACGCGCGTCCGCTACACTCTCCCGCGATGAGCGAAGGCGCGATCACCGACGTCCCCGGCATCCGCGTAGGCCACTGGAGCGACCGCCGCGCCATCACGGGCTGCACGGTCGTCCTGCCGGATCGCCCGGCGGTCGCCGGCGTGGACGTGCGCGGCGGTGCGCCCGGCACGCACGAGACCGACCTGTTGCGGCCGGGCAACCTGGTGCAGCAGGTACACGCGGTCATGCTTGCCGGCGGCAGCGCCTACGGGCTCGAGGCCGTGTCCGGCGTGATGCGCTGGCTGCGCGAGCGGAACCGCGGCTTCTCGTTCGGGCGCGGCGTCGTGCCGATCGTGCCGGCGGCGATCCTGTTCGACCTGGGCATCGGCCGCCACGACCGATGGCCCACCGCCGACGCGGGCTACCGCGCGACGGCCGCGGCGCGGCGCACGACGCCTGAGGGCAACGTCGGCGCCGGTACGGGTGCCACGGTCGGCAAGGCGCTGGGGCCGGAGCGCGCGATGAAGGGCGGCATCGGCACGGCTAGCGAGTGCGCGTACAACGGCCTGATCGCGGGCGCCCTGGCTGCGGTGAACGCCGCCGGCGACGTCGTCGATCCCGACGGCGGGCGGATCCTCGCCGGCGCGCGCGACGAGCGCGGCGGCTTCGCCGACGCGGTGGAGGTGCTGCGCGCGGGGCGGCTGTGGCAGCCGGAGGTCGCGGAGCAGAACACGGTGCTGGTCGTCGTCGCGACGAACGCCGCGCTGACGAAGGAGCAGGCCAACCGGCTCGCGACGGTGTGCCACGACGGACTGGCGCGCGCGGTGCGGCCGGCGCACACGCCCAGCGACGGCGACGTCGTGTTCACGCTGGCGACGGGCAGCCACGTGATGGATGGCGCGGACTACCGCATCGTCGAGGCGCTGGCGACGCGCGCGGTGGAGCGCGCGATCGTGCGCGGCGTGCTGACGGCGGAGTCGCTAGGCGGCTATCCCACCGCGCGCGATATCGCCGCGCCGAAGCGGCGACGTTAGGGCAGACTTGGCGAGTCCCACGGCGTCGTAGCGATGCCGCGAGCGGAGCACGCCGTGGGGTTCAGGAACGCGCACGACTGTGCCCTGGTGTGCGTCCGATGCGAGTCCCGCCGTGGGGTATCATCGAGCTGAGGCACGCACGATGGAACATCCCATCACACTCGCGATCGCAGGCGACGTCATGCTCGGCAGGATGGTGAACGACACCATCGCGATGCGAGGGTTCGCGTACCCCTGGGGCGACGCCCGGACCGCCCGCGACCGCGCAGATCTGTTTCTCGTCAATTTGGAGTGCGCGCTCACTTCGAGCACCGGTCGCTGGTTCGACGGCCGGGAGAAGGCGTTCTACTTCCGCGCTGAACCGTCGGTCGTCGAGACGCTCAAGCTGGGGCGTGTGGACTTCGTCTCGCTCGCCAACAACCACGCCGGCGATTACGGACATGCGGGGCTCCTGGAGACGGTGCGCGCGCTCGATGAGGCGGGCATCGCCCATGCCGGCGCTGGCGCCACGCGCCAGGCGGCCGCGGCTCCCGCGTACCTCACCTCAAACGGCGCGCGCGTCGGCATCGTCGCGTTCGCTGATCATCCGCAGGAGTGGGCGGCCACCGATCAAACGCCCGGAATCAACTTCACGAGCGTGGACCGCCCACTTGCGGACGTGCGCGACGCAATTGCTGAAGCGCGCGGACACGCCGATGTGGTCGTCTTCTCAATACACTGGGGGCCAAACATGCGAGCGCGTCCATCCGAGGACTTCCAGGACTTCGCGCGGCAGGTCATCGATGCGGGGGCGGACGTCTTTTGGGGCCACAGCGCGCATGTCGTGCAGGGCATCGAGCTGTGGCACCGTGGCGTGATCTTCTACGACACCGGCGACTTCATCGATGACTACGCCGTCGACGGCGGGCTGCGGAACGACCTTTCGGCGCTTTTCTTCGTGCGCGTCGCTCCGACGGCCGTGAAGGACGTCGAGCTGCTGCCGGTGCAGATCGACAACATGCAGGTGAACGTGGCGCGAGGGGTCGCGCGCGAGTGGTTTGTGCGCCGGCTCACGATGCTCTGCGCCGATATGGGCACGGAGCTGCTCGCCGGCACCAGTCCGGACACCCTGGCCATCCGGCCGGTCGCGAGATCTGAGCGCTGATCGAGCGGGGCCCCCTACTTGGAGCCGATCGGCCTCTCAGCGATGCATCCAGTGGCTCTCACAGGAAGCAAGCTCAGGGCCTATCATTGGGTCATCAGCCAGATCCCATGGAGACCTGCCGCGCGCCTGCGGCAGCACGCCGCCCAGCAGGTCAAGGAGGAATGCCATGACCGTCGCACGGGTAACCGAGATCTCCGCCTCGTCGCCGAAGAGCTTCGAGGACGCCGTTCGTGTCGCGATCGCGCGCGCCAGCGAGACGCTCCGCAACGTGCGCAGCGCCTGGGTGAAAGAGCAGCAGGTCACGGTGAAGGACGGCAAGGTTGCCGAGTTCCGTGTGAACTTGATGGTGACCTTCGTGCTGGAGGAGGCGGCGGCACCCGCAGCCCGCGGCGGGGCGCGCACACGTGCGGCTGTTGCTCCTCGGGCCCGCGTGGCGCAGCCGCGGCGGTCGCGGTGACGCACGCATCGGCATAACGGCTCACCATTCGCACCGATTGGCTCTGCCCCCGGTCGTGGCCGAGGTTGGTACCGACTTCGGCGGCTGTGTGGAACGACTCATCGGCTGAACCTGCAGCGAGCCCGTGTTCTCCAGCAGATCTACGCGCCTGTGGGCCTCGCCACCGGCGTGCTGGCACCATCGCGCGCCTGTCCCCGACCGCTCGGCGCCGGGTTCAGCAGGGTGCCGCGAAGGGCTTGCCGGGAGCCCACATGTTCCAGGCGGCCGAGTGGGCCCAGGCCTGGGCGGCCTGCGCCCAGTCGTGGAAGAGGGTGTTCTGGCTGCCGACGTCCGCTGACCTGGCGAGGCCCACGTAGACCATGACGATGGAGAGGTTGTAGTCGGCGCCGTCATCGCCGCGCCACACGGGTGCTGCGATGGTCGCGCCCTGCGGGTCGGTGCGGGTGACGTCGTAGCGAAGGTAGACGGTGCGGCCGGGCGTCAGGAAGATGTTCTGGAGCGCGGCCTTCGCCCAGTCACCGCCGCACTGGCCGGCGGTGGGCGCGGCGATCTGGAGCATGCGGATGGTGCGGCCGTCCTGGCACTTGAAGGTCTGGCCATCGATGACGGAGGCGACGACGCAGGGGTCGCCGGGCGGGCGGTTGAGCTTCACGGAGCGGAGGGCCTCGGCCATGTTGATGCGGCCGAAGCCCGCCCAGCCGGGGGTATCGGCTGGCGGCAGGGGTGTCGCGCTGCTCTTGATGATGTCGGTGAGGCGGGCGGGTGAGAGGGTAGGGTCGAGCGAGAGCATGAGCGCGGCGAGGCCCGAGACCTGCGGCGCGGAGAACGACGTGCCGTCACCGGAGGCCCAGGGGCCGGCGGAGAGACAGCGGAGGAAGATGTTGCAGCGGCTGGCGGGCACGGGTCCGATGATGTGCTCGCCTATCGCCACGACGCCGATCCCCTGGCCCCAGTTCGAGAACGGAGCGCGGCGGCTCGGATCGCTGAGCGACGCTGCGCCTACGGCAAGTACGTTCGGCAAACGGGCAGGGAACGAGAGGGTGGCCGTCCCTTCGTTTCCTGCCGCGGCAACGACGAGTACGCCTTCGCTCACCGCCTGGTTGATGGCGTCCGTGATGATCTGGGCGTCCTGGAGGCCGCCGAGGCTCAGGTTGATGATGCGGGCGCCGTTGTGTGCCGCGTAGAGGATGCCACGGGCCGTCGCGATAGAGTCACCCTCGCCGTGGCAATCGAGCACCTTGACCGCCATGATGCGCACGTTCCGCGCCACGCCGACGATACCGGTGTGGTTGGCGGCGGCACCGATCACCCCGGCGACGAACGTGCCGTGGCCGATGTCGTCGTTGACGTAGCCGTTCGCGGCGTTCTCGCAGCCCGGTGAGCTGTCGCTGACGAAGGAACAGCCGTTCACGTCGTCGACGCAGCCGTTGCCGTCGTCATCGACGCCGTTGTTCGAAATCTCACCGGGGTTCACCCAGATGTTGGCCTTGAGATTGGCGTGCTGGACGTCGACGCCGGTGTCGACGACGGCGACGATAACGCTGGGTGAGCCGGTGGTGATATCCCAGGCGGCGGGCGCGCCGACCACCTGGAGGTAGGCGTACTGGTCGCCGAAGAGCGGGTCGGAGGGCAGATCAGTGGCGGCGACCGGTGCGATGGGTTCGGCGTAGCGGACACCAGAGACGGCTTCGAGGCGGCGGCCAGCGGCGGTGTCGAGGGCGGGGCCGGTCGCTTCAAGTGCGTGGAGATCATCGAGGCGGCGGTGGACGGTGTAGCCGAGCGCCTGGATGGCGCGGGCGACGACCGGGAGCGGCCGGGCGGGGTCGACGGTGACGACGACCGAAACGGTGCCGCGCGGCCGGTCCGGAAGATCCTGCGCTACGAAGATACTTACGACGCAGAGAAGGACGAGCATTGACGAGCGATACATTAGCGTGTACCAAGAGGATTGCAGCCGCCTTATCGTCGGCATATGATAGCGCAGCTTCATGTTTCGTGCGGAGGATTTCATGATGAACCTTCAATCTTGGGTACGGGCTCTGGTGCCACGACGGGTGCGGCCGCGGGCTCTGTCGCTGGCGTTGCTGCTGGGGGTCGGCGCGATGGCGCTGGGCGCGCGGTGCATCGACCGGACGAGCACGCACGTGGACGCCGACGGCTACACCCACATCACGGGTGAGATGGTGAACGACTCGGACGTGCAGGGCACGCAGATCATGCTGCAGGGGACGCTGCACGACGCGAACGACAACGTAGTGGCGCAGAAGACGGCGCCGACCTGCCCGCCCGACACGCAGCCGCACGAGCATACGATCTTCGACATCCGGTTCGACAACCCGAACGTGCCGCCGTGGACGCGATTTGACGTGCGGCCGATCTCGGGCAGTGCGCAGGCGTCGCCACTGCCGAACCCGAAGGTCGTACTGTTCTCCTCGGATGCCATCCGGTTCACGGTGCCGCCCGCGATCCCGGGCTTCCCGATCACGGACAAGGACGTGTTCTTCGCCTTCGACGTGCGGAACCAGTCCGACAACACGTACGCGGGGGTGCAGGGGTGCGCGGCGGTGTACGATCAGGCGGGCAACGTGGTGTTCGTGGACAGTGCTGAAGTCGTGCAGGAAAATCCCGACAAGAGCGTCGTGCCGGCGACGCTGGGCCCGCAGCGATTGACTTCGATCTTCTGGCTGGCGAAGGACGTGCCGAAAGGCCCGATCCAGGTGCGGGCGTGGCTGTGGTTCGGTCCGAAGGGCGCGTCGACGTCGCCGTACCAGTTCGTTTCGACGGGGATGATCACGATCCAGGCGCTTGCCGGGCCATAGACGAAGGGACGTCAGCGAGGCGATCCCCCGCGAGGCCGAGTCACTAAGACTGCCACCATCGTGCACCCCGTCCCGGTTACTATTTCGCCACCCTGTTAGATCAGCACGGGCAGGCGGGAGAAGCCGCGGAAGCTGGGGATGCTCCTGCGCTCTCGGGGCCCGTTGCCGAGCCGCAGATCCGGGAAGCGCCGGACGAGCGTCCCGATCGCGATCTGCGCCTCCAGCCGCGCCAGGGGCGCGCCCAGGCAGAAGTGAACGCCGCCGCCGAACGAGTTGTGGTGTGTGTCGGCGCGCGTGATGTCGAGGCGGTGCGGCTCCGGGTAGACGCCCGGATCATGGTTCGCGGCCGCGAGGAACGGCGTGATCGACCGGCCCTTGCCGATCGGGCAGCCGCCGATCTCCACGTCGGACAGGGGCACGCGGCCCGACTGCGTGACGGGCGGGTCGAACCGCAGCATCTCCTCGATCGCGTTCTTGATCAGCGACGGATCCGCCTGCAGCTTGCGGAGCTGCTCCGGGAAGCGGAGCAGGGCGTGCACGCCGTTGCCGATGAGATCGGTCGTGGTGACGTTGCCCGCCGCGAGCAGCAGCGTGCACATCGAGTTGACTTCCTGGTCGTTGAGCCGCTCGCCGTTCTCCTCCGCGGCGATGATCGCGCTGACCATGTCGTCCGCCGGGTGGGCGCGGCGGTCGGCGATGACGCGCGCGAAGTACCCGTGCAGCGCCTCGTTGGCGGCGTCGACCCGCGCGCGCTCCTTCGGCGAGAGCACCGGGTTGAAGCTCATGACACCAGTATCGGACCACTCCTTGAACTTGCCGCGCTCGGCAGGGTCCACGCCCAGCATCTCGGCGATGACGATCGTCGGAAGCGGAGCGGCAAACACCTCGATCAGGTCGAAGCCCGGACCAGTGGCGACGGCGTCGAGCAGTTCATCGACGATCTGCTGGATGCGCGGCGCCATCGTCTCGATGGCGCGCGGCGTGAACGCCTTGCTGACGATGGCGCGGAGCCGCGTGTGGTACGGCGGGTCGGAGAGCAGCATGCTCGGCTCGCCTTCGAAGCCCTCGCGCAGGAACATCGCCTCGAGTGTGCCGGGCAGCGCGTTGCGCGGGTCCACGCTCATGCCGCGGTTCTTCAGCACCGCCGCGACGTCGTCGTGTCGGGTAAGGGCGTACCGCCGCAGCACCTGGTCGTAGTGGACGGGCTCGGCGGCGCGCAGCGCGTCGAACGCCGGTTGCGGATCCTCGCGGAACGCAGGGTCAAGCGCGGTGAGGGCGATGCCCGTGGGGATCTGGGTCGTCTCGTCGTTCGTGGTGGTCATCTGTGGCCCCCTGCGTGCATGCCGCCTGTTGGCAGCAAGCGTATCAGCTTCGCGCGTGGGCGGCAGCGGCGGCGAGGACGCGGTCGCGGGTCAGGGGCACGGGGACGGCTGGGCGAACGCCCAGTCCATCAGCCGTTCGGCGTCGGTGTAGCGGTTCTGGCTGCGCATCAATGAGACGATGATCCGGCGCCCGTCGTGCGTGGCTGAGGCGACGATCGTCTGCTGTGACTGCTCGGTGTAGCCGATCTTTACGCCGTCCGCTCCGTCGTAGTCGGTGATGAAGCGGTTGCCGTTCCACACCGGTGGGCCATCCCACTTCGGCTGCCACGACTTGGCGGAGACGATCTGCCGCAGCGTGGGGTTCTGCATGACGTAGCGGGCCAGCATCGCCATGTCGTACGCGCTGGAGTAGAGGTCGTTCTCGTAGAGCCCGTGCGGGTTGGTGAAATGCGAGTCGGCCAGTGCCAGCGACTGCGCCTTCTCGTTCATCATCTCCACGAACTTCTCCTGCGTACCGCCGACGCCTTCCGCGATGGCGATCGCCGCATCGTTGCCGGACGGCAGGAGCAGTCCGTAGAGGAGGTCGAGAAGCGAGAGCTGCATGCCGGGCTTGAGGCCCATAATCGTCGAGCCGGTGTCGTCGTAGAGTTTCGCGCCGTCCACGTTGGACGTGATCAGCGTGTCGAAGCTGGCGTGGTCCGAGGCGACCGCGGCGGTCATCAGCTTGGTCAGGCTGGCCGGCGGCATGCGCAGGTGCTCATTGCGGCCGTAGATCTGGGCGCCGCACGCGCTTTCGACGATCGAGATGGAGTAGGCGCTGACGTATGGGAAGCCGGCGGGAAGCGTCGGTTGGGGCGTGGGGATGATCGACTCGGGGTTCGCCGGGCGGGGCTCCTGGACAGCGGCGGCGGTGCAGGGGCCGACGCAGCCGCTCGAAGCGAGCCGGCTGTCGTAGGCCGCACCGGACGCCCAGCCCGCTGTCAGCGCAAGCGCCACCAGCGCGAGCCCGATGACTGCCGCACCCACCCCGCCACGGGTTGCGCGGTTCAATTCTCCCATTCCGGGCGAGTATACCCGCCACGATCGGGCGTGACTACCCCTCTCGATCACGAATGTGATCAGATCTTTCGATACGATCGGGCTTGTGCGATCGGCGCCGTCGATCCCGCCGCCGGGCAGTGGGTTTGACAGGCGGATTGACAGCTTGAATTCGGCCGATCTATCGTGAAGCGCGCCACCGACCGAAGAGCGGCGGGGAGCGCGATGCCGAGGGGTTTGCCGACCACCAGGCTGCTTGGATCCGGACAGGACCGAGACGGCACATACGCGAGACCAGCGCGTCTCTCCGTGCCTCCTCGGCTGCTGCCGGCGAGGCGTTTTTCATGCGCCGGGAGGGACGGGGTTTGCGCACCGTACTGAAGAGCAAGATCCACCGCGCGCGGGTGACGCAGGCGGACCTGCATTACGAGGGGAGCATCACCATCGATCCGGATCTGATGGATGCGGCAGACGTGCTGCCGTTCGAGCAGGTGCACGTGCTGGACGTGGACAACGGATCGCGGCTGACGACCTACGCCATCGAGGGCGCGCGCGGCAGCGGGCAGATCTGCATCAACGGCGCGGCCGCGCGGCTGGTCAGCCCGGGCGACACGGTGATCATCCTCACCTACAAGACCGCGACGGACGACGAGGCGCGCGTGCTGGAGCCGCGGCTCATCTATGTCGACGAGTTTAACCACATCGCACGCATCGGAAACCACATCGACCCGGCGCCCGTAGTCTGACCGCGCACACGGAGGGATCAGCGATGGCACGCATCACGACAGCCGACATCCGCGAGATGAAGAAGCGCGGCCAGAAGATCGTCATGATGACGGCGTACGACTACCCGTCGGCGCGGCTGGTCGAAGAGGGCGGCGCGGACATGATCCTCGTCGGCGACACGCTGGGCATGGTCGTGCTGGGCTACGACTCCACCGTGCCGGTGACGATGGACGACATGATCCACCACACCAAGGCGGTGGCGCGCGGCTCGCAGCGGGCGATGGTCGTGGGCGACATGCCGTTCATGAGCTATCAGACCGGCTGGCAGGACGCGATGCAGAACGCGGCGCGCTTCATGAAGGAAGCTGGCTGCGGCGCGGTCAAGCTGGAGGGCGGGGTGCGCTCGGCCGAAGTGGTGCAGAAGCTGGTCGAAGCGGGCATCCCGGTCGTCGGGCACATCGGCCTGACGCCGCAGTCGGTCAACCAGATCGGCGGCTTCAAGGTGCAGGGCAAGACGCCCGCCGCCGCCGTGCAACTGATGCACGACGCGCAGGCGCTGGAGCAGGCGGGCGCGTTCGCCATCGTGCTGGAGACGATCCCGGCGCCGCTGGCGGAGCTGCTGACGCAGCGGCTCAGCGTGCCGACGATCGGCATCGGCGCGGGCGTGCACTGCGACGGCCAGGTGCAGGTGTTCCACGACTTGGTCGGCCTCTACGACGCGTTTACCCCTAAGCACGCCAGGCGCTACGCCGAAGCAGGCGTACTGATCCGCGAGGCGGTAGCGCAGTACGCCGCAGACGTGCGCGCGGGCGTGTTCCCGACGGAGCACGAGAGCTTCAAGATGGACCCGGCGGCACTGGCGGAGCTGCGGCCCGCCGGCGGCGAGGCGATGCGCCGCCGCCACGCGGCCGGCCTGGACGCCTGACTCGCGTTGCAGGTCATCCGGACGATACGCGAGTTTCGTGCTTGGCATGGCGCGGCCGCCGGCACGCTGGGCGTCGTGCCGACGATGGGCTACCTGCATGACGGGCACGTCTCGCTGGTGCGCGCGTCGAAGCGCGACAACGTCCGCACGGCCGTCACCATCTTCGTGAACCCCACGCAGTTCGCCCCGGCCGAGGACCTCTCGCGCTATCCGCGCGATGAGGCGCGCGACCTTGCGCTGCTGGAGGCGGAAGGCGTGGACGTCGTCTTCGCGCCGCTGGTGGAGGAGATGTACCCCGACGGCTTCAGCACGTACGTGTCCGTCGAGGGGCTGACGGCACGCCTGGAGGGCGCGAGCCGGCCGAGCCACTTCCGCGGCGTGACGACGGTCGTGCTCAAGCTGCTATCGATTACGCAGCCGGAGCGGGCGTACTTCGGACAGAAGGACGCGCAGCAGCTCGCCGTCGTGCGGCGCATGGCGCTCGACCTGGACGTGCCGGTCGAGATCGTCGGCCTGCCGATCGTGCGGGAGCCGGACGGGCTGGCGATGAGCACCCGCAACGTCTATCTGTCGCCGGAGCAGCGCGCGGCCGCGCTCGTGCTCTCGCGCGCGCTCAGGCTGGCGCAGGGGCTGTTCGCCGCCGGGGAGCGCGATGCACACGCCCTGCGGGCGCGGATGCGCGCGCTCATCGAGGCAGAGCCGCTGGCGGCGATCGACTACGTGAGCGTGGCCGACTCGGCGACGCTGGAGGAGCTGGAGCGCATCGCGCGGCCGGCGCTTGCCTCGCTGGCGGTGCGGTTCGGCGCGACGCGGCTCATCGACAACGTGACGCTGACGCCGTAGCGGGCCGAAGCCGATCTGGAGGCCGCGTCAGGCGGCCTGATACAATGCCGTCGGCTGCCGGGATCGCGCCGCGCGGCCGCCCGGAATTCACATAAAGGGAGCACACATCTCACATGTCAGGCCACTCAAAATGGTCCACGATCAAGCGCCAGAAGGGCGTCGCTGACGCCCAGCGCGGCCAGCTCTTCACCAAGCTCTCGAAAGAGATCATCATCTCCGCGAAGCAGGGCGGGGCGGACGTGAACTCGAACTTCCGCCTGCGCATGGCGATCCAGAAGGCGCGCGAGAACAATATGCCCGCCGACAACATCCAGCGGGCGATCGCCCGCGCGACGGGCGGCGGAGACGGCGTCGAGCTGGCCGAGATCACGTACGAGGGCTACGGGCCGGCCGGGACCGCGGTCATGATCGAGGTGGCGACGGACAACCGCAACCGCACGGTGGCGGAGATCCGCAACGTCTTCACGCGCGCGGGCGGCGGTCTCGGCGAGACCGGCTCCGTGGCGTGGAACTTCGAGTCGCGCGGCGTCATCAGCGTCGTGCCGAACGGGAAGGACCCGGACGAGGTGGCGCTGCACGCCATCGATGCCGGCGCCGAGGACGTGCAGGTGGGCAGCGACAGCATCGATGTCTACACCCAGCCCTCCGACCTGGAGAAGGTGAAGAAGGCACTGGAAGAGAACGGCGTGAAGGTCGAATCGGCGGAGAACGAGCGGGTCGCCAAGACGACGGTGCAACTGGACGAGAAGAGCGCGATCCAGACGCTGCGTCTCGTGGAGAAGCTGGAGGCGCTCGACGACGTCCAGAAGGTCTACTTCAACGCCGAGTTCAGCGACGACGTGTTCGCGGCGTACACGAGCTGACGTGGCCTCCACCCGCGGAGACGCCCCCACGCTTATCCTTGGCATCGACCCCGGCACGCGCGTGACCGGCTGGGGCGTCGTGAGCATCAACGGCTCCGAGCCGCGCGCGGTCGCCTGCGACGTGATCTCGCCGCCCGCGAAGTGGCCGATTGAGACGCGCCTGGCGCACATCTTCGACGCGCTGCGCGACATCATCGCGCGGTACCAGCCGGCGGCCGTTGCGATCGAAGAGCCATTCGTCGGTACCAACGTCCGGTCGGCGATGGCCGTCGGCGAGGCGCGCACCGTGGCGATGCTGGCCGCGACGCTGGCGGGCGTGCCCGTGCGTCACTATGCGCCGGCGCACATCAAGCGGATGGTGGCGGGATACGGGCAGGGCGAGAAGACGCAGGTGCGCGAGATGCTGCGCCTGCAGCTCGGCATGGCGGAGGCGCCGGACGACCTGAACGCCAGCGATGCGCTCGCGGTCGCGCTGTGCCACGCGATGCAGCACCGCGCCGATGCCCTGATGGGCGCCGCGAAGCCGTAACCCGGAGAGCACCATCAGGAGGGGCCGTGGACATCGCGATCCTGCTGTTCGACCGGTTCACCGCGCTCGACGCCGTCGGGCCGTACGAGGTGCTGTCGCGGCTTCCGGGCGCGAAGGTGACGTTCGTCGCGGCGGAACCCGGCCCGATCCGCACCGACACGCGCTCGCTCGCGATCACGGCTGACGCGGCGCTGGGCGACCTGCCGCAGCCCGAGATCGTCGTCGTGCCGGGCGGTCCCGGTGACGGCGGTGCGCGGGCGGACGAGCGCGTGGTCGCGTGGGTGCGGGCGGCGCACGAGACCTCGACTTGGACGACGTCCGTGTGTACGGGATCGTTGATCCTGGGCGCGGCGGGCGTGCTGGCCGGGAAGCGCGCGACCAGCCACTGGCTCGCCCTGGGTCAACTTCCCGGATTCGGCGCGGAACCGACGGAGGAGCGGGTAGTCATCGACGGTAAGGTCGTGACGGCCGCCGGGGTGTCGTCGGGCATCGATATGGCGCTGACGCTCGCCGGCATCATCGCGGGCGAGCAGGTCGCCCGGATCATCCAGCTAGGCATCGAGTACGACCCGCAGCCGCCGTTCGACTCCGGCTCGCCCCTGAAGGCGCCCGCCAGCGCGGTCGAGTTCCTGCGCTCCCGCAGCCGCTTCGTGCTCGAAGGGCCGTAGCAGGGCCTCATCTCCGGAAGGCCGCTCCCGGCTGCCTCGCCCCGTCCCAGGCCCGGGTCTCGCCGCCCGCGCTTCGGGCCATGTTCCCCTTGCCCCGAATCTGTCCCGAATCTCATGCTTGACAGTGGTAACGCTCCCGAACTTGACACGTTCTAGTACGAGAACGGCCGACGGGAAGGCCAACCAAGAAACGGAACAGATGACTCTCAACCCCACCACCTACTCGACCCGCCCGGTCTCGCTGCTGATGCTCGCCGCGTTCGCAGGCTTCGCGCTCTGGCTCTTCGCCCCGTGGGGCGGCGGCGCCGGTACGGGCAGCGGAGACGGCGGAAGCGCCAGCGCCGCGCTGCCCTCCTCGCTGAAGGTGGACGGCGCCGTCCAGGTCGAAAGCCACGATAACGTCGTGACGCGGCTCATCGTGCCGCTGGCCGTCCGCGGCGAACAGGGCATCGCCCTCTCCGGCCAGGACAGCCGCATCCAGGCGGAGACCGCGATGAGCGACACGGCTTCCGCATCGGTGCCGGCGACGTTCAGCGTGCGATTCATCGACGGGAACGGCGACCAGGTGCTGGATCCGGGCGAGCACGCAGTGCTGACGGTGGACCTGCCGTCGAAGTCCAGCGTGCACCCCGACAATCCGCTGAGCCTGGTCATCTATCCGGCGAACGGTGGCCGCCTGACGATCGAGGACGTGCTGCGCCGGTAAGGCGAGCCAGAAACCGGCGCGGGCTGGAGGCCGAGGTCAGGGCTTCAGCGGAGCGGCCGATACCTGTACAGACGCAGAAGGATCAGGGCACGGGGGAGCGCCCTGGTTTTTCGTCATGTCCGGCGATCCGCGCTCAGGCGCGGCCCGTGTGACGCAGGTACATCAGCAGCGCGGCGATGCTCTTGGCGTCGCGGATCTCGCCCGCGTCGACCTTCCGCAGCGCATCGTCGAGCGTCACCCGCTCCAGCAGCAGCTCCTCGTCTTCGTCGGCCTCCAGCGCGTCCTCGACGAGATCCGTCGCTGCGTAGATGTACTGGTATTCCTCGGAGTAGCCGGGCGCGAGGTACATGGCGCCGATGCGGATGATCGTACCGCGGTAGCCCGTCTCCTCGCGCAATTCGCGCTGCGCCGCGTCTTCGGGCGACGCATCGTGCTTGTCCATGCCGCCGGCCGGCAGTTCGAGCAACCAGGCACGGGTCGGGTGGCGGTACTGCCGCACCATCAGCAGGCGGCCGTCCGCGTCGACCGGCACGAGCACCACCGCCTTGTCGTACTCGACGATCTCGCGCGTGTACGGTGCGCCTTTCGGGGCGCGCAGCGTATCGACGCGCACGCCGATGAGCTTGCCGTCGAAGACGCGCTTGGTCGCGATGACGTCGGGGATGGGCATATCGTGTGGCGTGTCAGTTCCCAGCGACAATCTGCAGACTCCAGTTTCCAGGCTCTAGCCGACGGTCTTCACCATGGCGATCTCGTTGCAGCCGGGGAACTTCGGGCAGCGGTAGCACTCGCCCCAGACCTTGCGTGGCAGCGTCATCACGTCGGCCTGCGTGAAGCCGAGCTTTTCGAAGAAGCCGGGGCGGTAGGTCAGCGCGAACACGGTGCTGAGCCCGATCTGCCGAGCTTCGTCCATGCACGCTTCGACGATGCGCTGGCCGAGCCGCTGGCCCTGCAGATCCTCGCGCACCGCGAGCGCCTTGATCTCCGCGAGGTCCTCCCAGAGGATGTGCAGCCCGCCGCAGGCCACAACCTGACCGGCCGCGTCGCGCGCGACGTAGTAGTCGCGCAGGTTCTCGTAGACCTCGGTCATCGTACGAGGCAGCATCTCGCCGCGGCGCGCGAAGGTGTTGACGAGGTCGTGGATCGCCTGCGCGTCAGCGATGGACGCGCGCGCAAGGTCGAAGGTGGAAGCGGTCATCGTGTCTGCGTCCCTCTCGCCGCCTCCCCGGGAAACGGCGAGGCGGGCTCACCGCCCGCCTGTCTCAATGTACCCATTGATCGCAACAGCCGCGAGCGGTCACTCGTTGAGCCAGTTGAGCCGCCGCCCGACACGGAGGAAGAAGTCGCCGGGCGGCCCCAGACGCAGGAAACGGGCCACGTGCCCGCTGGTACGCACACGGACGATGTCGCCGCCGGCCAGGTCGAGGTCCGGCTCGCCGTCCACGCTGAGGATCGCGGCCTGGCGCGGCGAGATCTGCACCTCCACCAGCGAGCCGGCGGCCAGCACGATGCTGTTGGCGGGCGCCAGGTGCGGCGCCACCGGCGTGACGAGGATCTCCCGCGATTCCGGGTGCAGGATCGGGCCGCCGACGCTGAGCGAGTACGCGGTGCTGCCGGTCGCAGTGGCGACGATCACGCCGTCGGCGCGGTAGCTGCCGATCAGGGTGTCGTCCGTGCGGACGGTGAACTGCACCGTGCGGCCGATGGCGGCGCGGCCGACGACGACGTCGTTGAGCGCGTGGAAGTGCTCGCGCAGCTCTTCGCCGCCGCGGATCGTCTCCGTCTCGATCATCGTGCGCGTCTCGATACGCCCGGCGCCGGCGAGGATCTGGTCGAGCCGCTCGAACAGCTCCGGCGGCGTGATCTCGGTAAGGAAGCCGACGCGCCCGAGGTTCACGCCCAGCAGGGCGACCGCGTGGGGGATGACGGCGCGCGCCGCCCGCAGCACCGTGCCGTCGCCGCCGCAGCAGATCAGCAGGTCCGTGCCCGCGATCTGCGACGCGCCGTCGTCCCAAGCAGGCGCCAGCCACGCATCGACGCCCTTGGCGGCGACCCGGCGCGCGGCTTCCTCGGCGACGCCGCGCGCCGCTTCGGACTTGGGGTGGTAGGTGATGCCGACCTTGTTCACGCTCGTAGCCTCGGTGCGCAAACGATAGCACGGCGGCGAACGCCGCCGCGAGCGGGCGTCAGGCGTTGTCGAGCCGGAGCCAGAGGAAGAACTCGCGGTTGCCGGCGGGGCCGAGCAGCGGCGACGTGGCGACGCCGCGCACGCGCAGCCCGTGGTTGACGCACCACCACGCCACCCGCCCGATCACCGTGGCGTGGACCAGCGGGTCGTGCACGACGCCGCGGCGGCTCACCTCGGCGCGCTCCGCCTCGAACTGCGGCTTCACCAGCGCGACGATATCGGCGCCGGGGCGGAGCAGCGCGATCACGGCGGGCAGCACCTTTGTGAGCGAGATGAACGACGCGTCGATCGTGGCGATGGCGGGCCGCTCAGGCAGCGACGCCAGGTCGCGGATGTTCTGCCGCTCCATGACGACGACGCGTGGGTCGCCGCGCAGCCGCTGGTCGAGCTGGCCGTAGCCGACATCGACCGCGTAGACGCGCGCCGCGCCGCGCTGCAGCATGCAGTCGGTGAAGCCGCCGGTGGACGCGCCGGCGTCGAGCGCGACGAGGCCCGCCATGTCGATGCCGAAGTGGTCCAGCGCGTGGTCCAGCTTGTCGCCGCCGCGGCTGACGAAGCGAGGCGGCGCGGCGATCGCCAGCGCGGCTTCCGGCGTGACCATGGCGCTGGCGCGCGTCTCCGCAGCACCGTCCACCGTGACGTCGCCGGCCAGGATCAGCGCGCGGGCCTTCTCGCGCGAGGCGGCGAGGCCGCGCTCGACGAGCGCGAGGTCGAGGCGCTGGCGGCCGGCGGTACGGGCGGCTCTGGGCATGCGGCATTGTCGGGGCAGGGCGGCCGGGGGCGCAATGCGCGCCGCAGGATCGGCTGGCACTCACGGGCCGTGATTTATCAGGGGGTTCCCCTATGGGCGGCCGATCCGCCCCCTGATCTAATACCACCATGCTCGAACCACTGACCGCACCCGCCCGCCGCCCGCGCCGCGAGATCCGTACGCCCCTGCGCATCCAGCGCGGCGCGCCGGCCGCGAACCAGCTCATCACGGGCGACTGCCTGAAGGTGATGAAGGCGTGGCCGGGCGGCTGCATCGACCACTGCATCGTCGACCCGCCGTTCAACATCGGTTCGGGGAGCGGCCGCAAGAGCAAGAGCGGGCTGGGCTGGGCGTTCTCGTCGCATGTGACGATGGAGGAGACGTGGGACGCGTTCACGAAGGACGAGTTCTTCGCCTTCAACGTCGCGTGGCTGCGCGAGGTGTCGCGCGTGGTAAAGCCGAACGGCAACATCCTGGTGTTCGGCACGTATCACAACATCTACCAGCTCGGCTTCATCCTGCAGAACGTGCTGGAGCGGCGGATACTCAACTCCATCGTCTGGTTCAAGCCGAACGCGCAGCCCAACATCACGGCGCGCACGCTGACCGAGAGCACGGAACAGATCATCTGGGCCGTGAACGAGACGCCGGCGAAGGCGACGGGTTGGACGTTCAACTACTGGGACGCCAAGGAGATGAACGGCGGCAAGCAGATGCGCAACCTGTGGGAGTTCGCCGTCACGTCGAAGAAAGAGCGAGCCGAGGGCAAGCACCCGTCGCAGAAGCCGCTGGGGCTGCTGGAGCGCGCGGTGCAGCTCGCGTCGAAGCCGGGCGAACTGTTGCTCGACCCGTTCGGCGGCGCAGGCACGCTCGCCGTCGCCGCGGCGAAGCACGAGCGCGAGTGGTTGCTGATCGAGAGCGAGCCGGAGTACGCCGCGATCGCGCAGCGCCGTATCGCCGCGGCCGGGTAGCTTCACCGGTCGCGCAGCGTCGCCAGGTAGCGACGCCCTGCGTCCGACAGCTCGTAACCGACCGCGTGGCTCACCGTCAGCCCGAGCGCCTTCAGCTTACGGACGTTGGCCTTGAAGTCGAGCGTCTGCCAGCCAAGTTCGGCCGCGAGCAGCCGTGCGGGCACGCGGGGGCCTGCTTCGATGAGTCTCAGGATCGCCAGCGTCCACGGCCCGCGACTGGACAGGCGGTCCATCTTCTGCAGCCGCTTCGCCAGCCGATCGAGATCGATCGGTGCGCTCTGCGTCGTGTGCGGGGCGGTTTCGCCGAGGTAGCGGAACTGCACGCGGTGCAGCAACGTATCGTGCCGGACGCGGGTGTTCGTGTGCTCGCCGGCGAGATCGCAGATCGCCTGGATGTCGGCGCATCCAGAAGGAAGCACGTCTTCCTCCGACACGAGCGCCGCCGGGACGACGCTGACGTCCTCGATCTCGACGGAGCCGAAGCCGGAGGGGTACGTCTTCCCGACCTTGACGTGCGCGGACTTCCACAACCGGAAGGTCACGGTGATCTCGCCGTTTGCGACTCGCTCGCGGTCCTCGCGCCTGAACGTGACCATGCAGACCTCCGGTGCGGGCGCCGCGATGCTCACCCGGTCACGATCGTATCCTGCTCGCCGCTCCACAGCACGCCCTGTCGCTGCGTTTCCGCGGCGACCAGCCGCGAGCACTGCACGCCGAGCAGACGGAAGCGGTCGCCGTCAGTGGCGATACGGTCGAGCAGCGCCCCCGCGAGCCCCAGGATGTCTTCGACGTCATCGACCGGCGACTTCACGCTCGACTGGCGCGTGACGGTCGTGAAGTCCTCGTAACGCAGCTTGATCGCGACGGTGTACGCGCGCACGCCCGCGCCGCGTACGCGCTGCGCGACCTCGGTGGCGATCTCGCGCAGGGCCGCGCGCAGCTCGGGGCCGTCGGGCAGGTCGCGCGCGAACGTCGTCTCGGCGCCGACGGACTTGCGCTCGTGCTGCGTCACCACCTCGCGGCCGTCGACGCCGCGCGCCATATCGTGCAGGAACGCGCCGTGCGTGCCGAGCAGGCGCTCGGCGTGGGCGCGGCTTGCGGCGGCGAGCGCGCCTATCGTCTCGAATCCGGCGCGGACGAGCAGCGACTCCGTCTTCGGGCCGACGCCCCAGAGCGCGCGCACCGGCAGCGGCGCAAGGAACGCCGCCTCGCCTCCGTGCGGCACGACGACCAGCCCGTCCGGCTTCTGCAGGTCCGAGGCGACCTTCGCGACGCTCTTGCTGCTGCCCACGCCGACCGAGAGGGTCAGCCCGGTGGCCTCGTGCACGTCGCGCTTCAGGTGGCGGGCGATGCGCTCCCCGTCGCCGGGCGCGCTCACGGCGGCCGTGACGTCGAGGTACGCCTCGTCGAGCGATAGCGGCTCGACGAGGGGCGTCAGTGCGCGGAAGATGGCCATGACGCGGCGCGAGAGCTCGCCGTAGCGCGCGAAGCGCGGGGGCACGCGCACGGCGTCGGGGCAGAGCCGTAGCGCGCGAACCATCGGCATGGCGGAGCGCACGCCGAAGCGCCGTGCTTCGTACGAGGCGGCCGCGACGACGCCGCGCCCCTCCGGCGAGCCGCCGACGACGACGGGCTTGCCGCGCAGGTCCGGGTTGTCGAGCTGCTCGACGGACGCGTAGAACGCATCGAGGTCAGCGTGCAGGATCGTACGGATGAGGGGACTGCGCATCAAGAACAAGCTCCCGAGAGAACCAGGATCGAGGATCCAGAACCCCGAACCTGGGGGCTGGACCGGGGATTTGGGGTACCTCTATTCGTGTTATGTCGTGCCATTCGAATCTGGTGGTGTACCTGTTTTGTAATTTTGGCTTTTTCCGGGGCCTCTCCCCGTGGACGGGATACGCACCGGCGCGCGGAGGTCACAGAGGGTTCCGCGAGGAGCGATGATCCACCCGGGCTGAACCTCCTGCTTCGTCGAGGCGGAATGTAACACGGGGTGGGGGCGATCTCCGAGCAGGCGGTGTCGGCGGGACCCAGAACGCAGGAGCACGGCAGAAGCGAGCATCCAGGCCGCGGAATCGATGTCAGGTTCATGGTTCCGGGTTCTGCGTGCCTATCCAAAATCATGCGACACCGGCGCCTGCATGCTGTGGGGCACGGGAAGCGGCGCGAAGCGCTCGGCCAGCACGTTTACGGTGCCCTCCTTCCGCTGCAGCTCCCCTTCGATGATCACGAACGCCGCGCCGCGCACCAGTGCGCGCTGCCGCTCGTGCAGCCACGGCGGCACGATGACGTTGAGCATGCCGAACTCGTCCTCCAACAGCAGGAAGACGAAGCCCTTGGCGGTGCCGGGCTGCTGGCGGCAGACGACCATGCCGGGCACGCGCACGCGCGCGCCGTCCGGCATGGCCTGCAGGTGGCGCAGGGACGGCATCGCCTCGCCGATCGAGGGGCGGATCAGCGCCATCGGGTGATGGCCGGGCGAGAGCGACAGCAGGCTGTAGTCGGCGGTCATCCGCTCCCAGATGCTCATGTCCGCCAGAGGCGTGCTGTCCTGCTCGACCGGCAGCGGCAGCGTCATCTGCACGTTCGGCGGGCGGTAGAGCAGCCCCGTCTGCCAGAGCAGTTCGCGGCGGTTAAGCCCGAAGCTATCGAAGGCGCCCACCTGCACCATGTTCTCGATCGCCTCTTGCCGCGGGCCGCAGTCCGGCAGCGCGCCCATGCGGCGCACGAAGTCCGCCAGCGACGCGAACGGACCGTGTCGCACGCGCTCACCGGCGATGCCGCGCGCCGTGTCGCCGCCCACGGACTTCACGTAGCCGAAGCCGATGCGCAGCGCCGCGTCCTTGACGGTGCAGGTCGCGCCGCTGGCGTTGATATCGGGCGGCAGCACGGACACGCCGTGGCGCCGGGCGTCGTGGATCAGCACGTGCGGCGGGTAGAAGCCCATGGGCTGCGCGTTGAGCAGGGCGCAGGTGAACTCCACCGGGTAGTAGCGCCGCAGCCACGCCGACTGGTAGGCGAGGAACGCGAACGCGGCCGAGTGGCTCTTGGGGAAGCCGAACTCCGCGAACGCGATGATCTTCTCGAACACGGTCTGCGCTACGGTGTCGCTGACGCCGCGCGCCCGCGCGCCCGCAGTGAACATCTCCAGGAAGCGGCCCATGTTCTCGCGCGAGCGCTTGCGGCTCATGGCGCGGCGCAGCGCCTCGGCCTGGCCTTCGCTGAAGCCGGCGACGGCGATCGCCGCCTGCAGCACCTGCTCCTGGTAGAGGATGACGCCCAGCGTCTCGCCCAGCACCGGCTCGAGGCTGGGATGGTCGAACGGCGGCCGGAAGTCCGGGTCGGCGAGTTGCGCCTGGCGGTGCCGCACGTACGGGTTCACCGCGCCGCCCACGATCGGGCCGGGCCGCACGATCGCCACCTGCACAGTCAGATCCTCGATGCTGCGCGGGCGCGTGCGCGGCAGCATTTGCATCTGCGCGCGGCTCTCGATCTGGAAGACGCCTACCGTGTCGGCCTCGCAGATCATGTCGTAGACGTCCGGGTCGTTGAAGTCGATGCGGCTCAGATCCTCGATGCGGTCCTGCTGTTCCGCGATCAGGTCCACGCATTCTTCGACGAGCGAGAGCATGCCCAGCGCGAGGAAGTCGATCTTGATGAAGCGGGCATCGTCGACCGAGTCCTTGTCCCACTGGCAGATGTAGCGGCCCGCCATGGCGGCGCGCTCGACGGGCACCAGCTCGACGATCGGCGTGGTGGAGATCACCATGCCGCCCACGTGCTGGCTGAGGTGGCGCGGGAAGCCGGAGATCTGCTCCGCGAGCGCGATCAGGTCGCGCCAGATCGGCGCGGCGACCTTGCCGGCGTACTCCGGGTACATCGCCATCTCCGTGGCGATATCGCGGCCACTGCCCCAGCCGGCGCGCTTCGCCAGCCGGTCCAACTCGCTCTCGGCGATGCCCAGGGCCTTGCCGACGTCGCGGATGGCGCTGCGCAGCTTGTACGTGGGGAAGCTGGCGACGAGCGCCGCGTGCTCGGTGCCGAAGTGATCGTACACGCGCAGGATCAGCTGCTCGCGGATGTCGCGGGGGAAGTCCAGGTCGATGTCGGGCACCGACGCGATCTCGTCGCTGAGGAAGCGGCCCAGGAAGAGGTTGTGCTTGATCGGGTCGACGTGCGAGAGGCCGATCAGGTAGCAGAGGATCGAGCTGACGGAGGAGCCGCGGCCGCGGCCCGGCGGCAGGCCGGAGCGGCCGCGCGCGCTGTGCTTGCCGCGCACCTCGGCGGCGACCTGGCGGCTCAGCTCCAGCAGGTCGCGGTAGATCAGGAAGAAGCCGGAGAGGCCGTGCTTGCGCACCAGCCGCAACTCCTCGCGCAGGCGGTCTTCCACCGCGTCAGGGATGCGGCCGTCGATCAGGCTGTAGCGCTCGCGGGCGGCGGCGCGGCAGACGGTCTCCAGGTACTCGTCCGGCGTCAAGCCGTCGGGCGTGCGATAGCCGGGGAAGCGGTAGTCCAGGTCCGCCGTCAGGTCGAACGTGCAGCGTGCGGCGATGCGGCCGCTCTCGTCGAGCGCCTCCGGCCACTCCGCGAACAATTCCTCCATCTCCGCCGGCGACTTCAGGTAGTACTCGGAGTTCTCGCGACGCTCGCGGTGCGACGCCTCCAGCGTGCTGCGGTGGCGGATCGCCACCATCACGTCCTGGAGGCGGTGGCGGCCGCGCTCGTGGTAGTGCACGTCGTTCGTGGCCACGCAGCGCACGCCGTGCGCGCGCGCCAGCGCGGCGAGGCGGCGGCAGCGCTCCGTGTCGCCATGCACCAGGTTCTGCTGCAACTCGATGTAGAAGTTCTCGCGCCCGAACCAGCCGGTGTAGCGCCGCAGCGCGGCCTCCGCGGCGGCCGTGTCGCCCGCGGCGGCCAGCGCGGGTATCTGGCCGCGTTTGCAGCCGGAGAGCGCGATGAGGCCGCGCGTGTGCGCCGCGAGCACGCTGTACGCCAGGTGGGGGTCCTTGCGGTCGCCGGAGAGGTGGGCGGTGGAGAGCATGCGGCAGAGGTTGTGGTAGCCCTCGACCGTCGCGGCCAGCAGCGTCAGGTGGTGACCGTCCTCCAGCGTGACCTCGGCGCCGGTGATCGGGCGGATGCCGAACGCCTTCGCGGCCTGCGCGAACTCCATCGATCCGTAGAGGCCGTCGTGGTCGGTGAGCGCCATCGCCTCGTAGCCCAGGTCGCGCGCGCGCAGTACGATCTCGTCGATGCTGGACGCGCCGTCGAGCATCGACCAGCAGGAGTGCAGGTGCAGCTCGGCGCGGTAGCGGCCCGCTAGTACCGCTGTATCCACCACGCGCCCCCCGGCAGGTCCTGGTACACGGTGACCACGCGGCCGCCTTCCAGCTGCAGCTGGTAGTACATGCGCGAGAGCTGCCGCTCCCGCCACCATTCGTCGTCGATGCGCCAGCGGTCCTGCACCGCGGCCACGGCGCGCATCGCGCCCTCGTACGCCACGGCGCGCGGTGCGCCGTGCTCGTCCGCCTGCACGCGCACGCCCGCCGGCGACGCTAGAGGTCGTAGTCGATGAGCGCGTAGCGGCGCTCGGGGATCCTGGACCATGGTTCAACCTCCACCATGCGGGCGACCTGTGACTCACCGAAGCGCGTCTTGAGCTGCCGCACCGCGGCCAGCAGCTGCGCGCGCCGGCGCGCCTGCTCGGCGAAGAGCAGGCTGCGTTGCTTGCCCGTCTCCGCCGTCAGCCCGACGAACTCCAGCGTCATCTCTTCGACCGGCCCCGCCAGTTGCAGCGGCTCGATCAGCTTCTTCAGCACGTAGACGATGCCCTCCTCGTCGCCCAGCGGCTCGCGGAACGTCAGCGTGCGCTCCCAGCTCCCGCCGCCCAGCAGCGACAGGCGCAGCCGCAGCTGCCGCACCTGCCGGTAGCGCATGGCGGGGCGCTGCAACAGCCGCCCGGTGAGCTGCAGCGCGGCGATGATCAACGCGCCGCTGTTGACCGTGGGCGCGGGCATGGACAGCGTGCTGGCGACCGGCTCCGTGCGCGTGCGCGGCAGGAACGGCGCCGTATCGATGCCGTGCGCCAGATCGCGCATGCGCCGCCCTTCGGCGCCGAACTGCGCCTGTGCCGGGCCGATGCCGAGCGCGGCGACGTCGCCGATGGTGCGGAGCGCGTAGAGCGCGAGCTTGCGCTGCGCCTCGTACGAGACGGGGAGGAACGACGTGCTGAGCGGCGCCAGGAACGCGGCCTCGCGGCCGGCGGGCACCACGGTCACCTCGCCCGGCGCGCCGACCGCCGCCGCAGCCCACGCGAGGAACTTGCCCTCGCCCACGCCGGCGCTGGCGCGCACGCCCGCCCGCTGCGCGACGGCGCGCAGCAGCCGCGCGGCGGCGTCCGCCTGCGCTTCGTCGTCCGCGTGCGGGTCGATGGCGGCGAAGGCGATGCCGTCGCCGCCGGGCTCGACGGCCGGCTCGGCGCTCTCGATCGCGTCGAGCAGCGCATCGGCGGAGAGGCTGTAGTGCACGGGGTCGGGCGGCAGCAGCGTGATGTCCGGCACGATGGTGCGGGCATCGCGCAGCGGCATGCCGGTGCGGACGCCCAGCGCCGCCGCTTCGGGCGAGCAGTCCAACACCTGGTTCGCGCCCGGCGGCGGCTCGCCGATGGCGAGGGGCCGGCCCGCGAGCGCGGGCGCGCGCCGCTGCTCGAGCGCGATGCGGAAGTTGGGGACGGTGACGCAGGCCAGGCGCATGAAGCCGGCTCCGTTTGGGAGACTCACCCCGTTGCCCGGAGAAGGTGACCGGGCCGCCCGCGGGGAGGGCGAGGGCTGACGCCAGTATAGAACGATTGTTCTATACGTCAAGCCGGCACGCCGCGCGCACGCGTGGGGTAGGCTGTTCGCGGCAGAGATCGATATCCGGAGGAGATATGACGCCCGAAGAGCAGCGAGAGTTTCTGAAGAACAACCGGCTGGTGATCGTGGGCATCCCGCGCAAAGACGGCGCGCCGCACATGTCGCCGGTGTACTACGTGATGGACGGCGACGACATCCTGATCTCGACGACGGCGTCGCGCTTCAAGGCGAAGGCGATCCACCGCAACCCGGCGGTCTCGCTCTGCATCCTGGGCGAGCAGCTGCCGTTCCCGTATCTGACGATCTACGGGCGGGGCGTCATCGAGGAGCAGGGCGCCGTCGAGGCGATGATGAAGATCGGCGCGCGCATCACCGGCAGCCCGGTCCCGGAGTCCGCGCGCCCGGCGGTCGAGAAGCGGGCGAAGGACGAGGGGCGCATCGTGCTGCGCGTCACGCCGGAGCGCACCTCGCACATGACGCCGTACAACATCCCGAAGCAGCTCTGACAGAACCGCCACCCGCTACCATGTGACGTGACCGGGCGCGGCGGACCGCGTCCGAAGGGACGCGCGAGCGCACCCGTTGCGGCGCGCGAAGGAATCTATGCTGTACGCGGAAAACGTGTCGAAGTCGTTCGGCAGCATCGACGTGCTGTCCGATGTGACGTTCATCGTCAGCGCCGGCGAGCGCGCGGGCCTGGTCGGCCCGAACGGCGCCGGCAAGTCGACGATCCTGAAGCTGCTTGCCGGTGACGAGAAGCCCGATACGGGCGCGGCCGGATGTCGCGGCGGCAGCCTGGGCTACCTGAGGCAGGAGGCCGGCCACGATCCGGCGCGTCCGCTGCTGGAGGAGATGTGGACGGCGTTCCCGGACGTGCGCGGCATCGACCTGCGCCTGCACGAGATCTCGGGCCAGATGGAGCGCGGCGACGGCGACCTGGACGCGCTGATCGCCGAGCAGGGGGCGCTGTTCGAGCGCTTCGAGTCGCTCGACGGCTACCGTATCGACTCGCACATCGGCCGCGTACTCGACGGGCTGGGCTTCGCGCCGGAGGACCGCACGAAGCTCTGCGGCGACTTCAGCGGCGGCTGGCAGATGCGCATCGCGCTGGCGAAGATCCTGGTGCGCCGCCCTGACCACATCCTGCTCGACGAGCCTACGAACCACCTGGACGCCGCCGCGCGCGAGTTCCTGGCCGACGAGTTGACGAAGTACAAGGGCACGCTGCTCATCGTCACGCACGACTCCGAGTTCCTGGACCGCGTGGCGACGCGCATCCTGGACCTGCGCGAGGGGCGCGTCGACTCGTACACCGGCAACTACACCGAGTACCAGCGCCAGAAGGCGGAGCGCCTGCAGCAGCAGGATCGCGCCGCCTCCCGCCAGGAGCGCGAGCTGGTGAAGCAGGAGCGCTTCATCGAGCGGTTCCGCGCGAAGGCGTCGAAAGCGACCGCGGTGAAGAGCCGCGAGAAGGCCGTCGCGAAGATCGAGCGCATCGGCCACACGCGCAAGGAGGCGGAGGTGAGCTTCCAGCTCACGGCGCACGGCCGCATGGAACGCGACGTGCTGCTGCTGGAGGAGATCGGCCACGCCTACGACGACGATGTCGTGCTGATCGACGTGAACCTGCACGTGGAGCGCGGACAGAAGGTCGTGCTCATCGGCCCGAACGGCAGCGGCAAGAGCACGCTGCTGCGCATCGCCGCCGGCGTCATCACGCCGACGCACGGGAGCGTTGAGTGGGCCGAGCGCGCGCGCCTGGGCTACTACGACCAGCACCAGGACGAGGTGATGGAGAGCGACAGCACCGTGCTGGACGAGGTGCGCTCCGTCGCGCCGAACGAGCCGGACGTGCGGCTGCGCACCGTGCTGGGGCAGTTCCTGTTCCGCGGCGACGACGTGTTCAAGAAGATCGGCGTGCTGTCGGGCGGCGAGCGCAGCCGCGTGGCGCTGGCGAAGTTCCTGCTGCAGCCGTCGAACGTGCTGCTGCTGGACGAGCCGACGAACCACCTCGACCGCACGACGCGCCGCAAGCTCATCGAGGCGCTGGAGAAGTACGAGGGCACGATCATCTGCGCCAGCCACGACCCGGGCATCCTGGACCGCGTGGCGACGCGCGTGTACGAGGTCAAGGACGGCGGCTGCCGCGAGCTGCTGGAGCGCCGCAGGGATGCTGTTCGCTAGATCGTCGCGCCGCCGCGCGCGGCGACGAGCCCCTTCGCAAACTCGATCTCGCCCAGGTGGCGGTAGCCGTGCGTCATCACCATGCCGGCGATGCACTGCAGGATCGACATCTCGCCCAGCGGCTTCACCGTGATCTTGCGCGCCGCTTCATCGAGCGGCACCGTCTTCACGTACTCTTCGGTCTTGCGGAAGACGTCGAGCATGTACTGGCGGAAGTCGGCCGCGCCGTGGATGCGGAAGTTGCGCGCCTCGTCGTCGGTGAAGCCGGTGCCCTGCGACTTCGCGTCCAGGCCGAACTTCTCCGCCCAGCCCGCCTCGATCCACACCGTCGGCTTGCGCTGGATGACGAACTGGATGACGTTGTCCTCGGTGCGGACGTAGTGCCAGAGGCAGAACGCGATGTTCTGGTGGCCGCCCGCGGGCACGTGGTTGAGCTGCCGGTCGTCGAGATCGACAGTGACGCGCTCGTAGAGGCCGTGCATGCCGCGGATCTCGCCCGCCAGGTACTGCAGCAGTTCTTGCGACACGCTACCCCGCCTTCTCTGCCGGCGGCACCGACTGGTACGCGCCCAGCACCGCCTGGTCGCGGTACTGCTCCTTGCCGGCCAGCAGCAGGTCCTCACCGTACATGTCGCAGCAGACGATCGCCGGGAAGCCATCGACCTCCAGTCGCTTGATTGACTCGGTGCCGAGGTCCTCGTAGGCGATGACGTCCATCTTCTTGATCGTCTTGGACAGCAGCGCGCCGGCGCCGCCGATCGCCAGCAGGTAGACGGCCTTGTGCTGCTTCAGCGCGTTCTTGACGATGGTGCCGCGGCCGCCCTTGCCGATGATCACCTTCAGCCCCTGCTCGAGCAACGTCGGCGTGAACGGGTCGAGCCGCATCGAGGTCGTCGGGCCGGCGGAGCCGATGACGCGCCCCGGGCGCGCCGGCGACGGGCCGACGTAGTAGATGACCTGCCCTTTGATATCGACCGGCAGCGGCTTGCCCTCCGCCAGCGCCGTCACCATGCGGCGGTGCGCCGCGTCGCGCGCGGTGTAGATGGTGCCGTAGAACTTCACGTGGTCGCCCGCGTGCAGCTGCGCGACGTCCTCCTCGGTGAAGGGCGGGTACGCCTTGATCTCGCCGTTTTCCTTTACGATTGGCATCTGGTCCTCCTCGGGCGCCGCGCGCCCATCTCTTCGCCGCGCCGCGCCGTCGTCTAGCCTTCGATTGCCTCGGGCAGCTCCACGTTCACCACCACGTTCTCCTGCCCGCCGCGCGCGAGGACCGCCACCAGGCGCTCCTCCGCGACGTTGATCTCCTGGTGCACCAGCCTCGTCGGCACGAAGATGAAGTCGCCGGGATCGGCCACGGCGCTGTGCTCGAGCCGCGCGCCCCAGCGCATCCGCATGCGGCCGCTCATGACGTAGATGGCGCTCTCCACGTCGCCGTGGTGGTGCGCGCCGGAGCGGAAGCCGGGCTCCGTCGTCACTTCGCCCATCCAGACGCCGCTCGACCCCGCCGTGGCGGCCGAGACGCCGGCGACGCGCGACATACCCGGCGTCTGCGCCGTGCCGGCGTCGCGCTGGTGGGGCTTGATGATGCGGATCGCTCACCGCAGGTCCTTCTTCAAGTGGCTCACCGTGATCGGGCCCTTGGCGCCGTAGTACGCGCCGGGCTCTTCGCGCTCCAGGACGTAGCCCATCGACTCGTACAGCGGCACCAGGTTGTTCTTCTTCGCGCAGTCCAGCCGCACCGTATCGGAGCCGGCCACGCGCGCCATCTCCTCGATCTGCGCCACGATCAGCGAAGCGAGGCCGCGCCCCTGCTGCGCCTTCGCGACGGCGAGCAGCCCGAAGTACGTGTCGTGCTCGCGCCGCTTGATGCGAGCGCAGCCGGCGAGCGCGCCGTCGAGCTCCGCGATGAGCAGCGCCGCGCCGGGCACCCGCAACTCGTCGCGTAAGTCGCCGACCGTCGTGCGCGGGGGCGGCAGCAGCCACGCCTCGCGCAGGTACGCCTCGTTGATCAGCGGTACGACGGCGGGCACGTCGGCATCGCCGCCCACGCGGAAACGGACGCGTGCGGCCAGCGCCGCGTCCGGCTGTTTCGCGCGCGGCGCTACAGCGTCGCGCTCTTCGAGCGGGCGCTGTGGCATTGCAGGTTCACCGCTACGGGCAGCGACGTGATGTGCGTCGGGTACGTCTCGATGTTCACCGCCAACGCCGTATTCGAGCCGCCTACGGCCTGCGGGCCGACGCCGAGCGCGTTCACCTTCGCCAGCAACTCGCGCTCGAACTCCGCGGTCTCCGCGTCCGCGCTGAATTGGCCGACCGGGCGCGTGATCGCCTTCTTCGCCAGGTACATCACGTATTCCGCTGAGCCGCCGACGCCCACGCCGACGACCAGCGGCGGGCAGGGGTTACCGCCCGACTCCTCGATCGTGTTGAGCACGAACTCGGTGATGCCTTCCTTGCCGCGCGACGGCAGCATGATCTGCAACCGCGCCATGTTCTCGCAGCCGCCGCCTTTTGGCACCACGTTGATGTGCAGCTTGTCGCCGGGCACGATCTCCGTGTGGATCACTGCCGGCGTGTTGTTCTTCGTGTTCACGCGCGACGAGAACGGGTGGTCGACGATCGACGCGCGCAGGTAGCCCTCGGTGTAGCCCTTGCCGACGCCCGCGTTGATCGCGTCGCGCAGCGAGCCGCCGACGATGTGGACGTCCTGGCCCAGCTCCACCATCACCACGGTGGTCCCGGTGTCCTGGCAGAGCGGGATCATCTCGCGCTTCGCCAGGTCCACGTTCTCCAGGATCTCGACCAGCACCTGCTTGCCCAGCGGCGAGCGCTCGCTCGACTCCGCCTTCCGCAGGCCGGCGATGACGTCGTCCGGCAGGACGTGGGTGGCCGTCTGGCAGAGCTCGGCGACGACCTTCGTGATCTCGTCAGCGTGGATGTCGCGGACGCGTGTGCCCGTATCGGTGGTCATGGTTGCCTCTTTCCCGGCGCGGCTACTTCAGCAGCGCGATCAGGTCCTTCGTCGCGTCGGCGGCCTTCTTGATCTTCGCGGCCTCGTCGTCGCTTACCGGCGCCTCGAACGTCCGCTTCAGTCCGCCCGCGCCCAGTTCGCACATGACGCCGCAGACAATGTCCTTGATGCCGTACTCACCCTTGCAGAGCACCGCCGAAGGGATGAGCCGGTTCTGGTCCAGCAGGATCGCCTCGACCATCTCGACGGTCGCGGCGGACGGCGCGTAGTACGCACTGGAGACCTTCATCAGCTCGCCGATCTCGGCGCCGCCGCGCATCGTGCGGGCGACGATGGCGTCGATCTTCTCCTGCGACAGCAGCGACGCGAGCGGCAGGCCGCCGATGCGCGCCTGCGACGTGATCGGGACCATCGTGGTGTCGGTGTGGCCGCCCAGCACGTAGGCGTGGACGTCGCGGATGCTGGCGCCGGTCTCCATCGCCAGGAACGCACGGAAGCGGGCGGTGTCGAGGGCACCGCCCTGGCCGATGATGCGCTCGCGGGGGAAGCCGGACGCCTTCAATGCGACGTGGCACATGGCGTCCATGGGGTTCGCGAAGATGATGATGACGGCGTTCGGCGAGGCATTCGCCGCTTCGCCGACCTTCGCACGGACGATGTCGGCGTTGCCGTTGAGCAGGTCCTCGCGGCTCATGCCCGGCTTGCGGGGCGCGCCCGCGGTGCAGACGATGACGTCGGAGCCGGCGGTCTCGGCCCAGCCGTCCGTGGCGGTGATCTTCGTGTCAAAGCCCAGCCATGACGCCGACTGCGTCATGTCCAGCGCCTTGCCGTGGTGGAGCGTGCCCGCGAACTGCGGGTCGTCCTGGATGACGACGTCGGCGATGCCTTTCTCGACCATGCGCTGCGCGATCGCGCCGCCCGTCATGCCGCCGCCGATGACCGTGACCTTCTTACGTATTGCCATTCGACCTCCACTGCGGCGCTTCGCGCCGTCTCAACTTGCGGTTTCGATGAGATGAAGAAGGGCCCGCGGTGCCAACCACGTGGGCCCTTTACTTGTACAGAGGACGCTCCCGCCTCGCTCGCGACTGCCCCGTCTCCGGGGCCCGTTGGGCCCGAGTAGAGGCGCTGCTGAAGCGACGGAAGTATATAACCGCGCCTGCCTTGCGGAAAGGACGATCTGAAGGCGCCGGCCCGGTGTTAGAAGGGCCACCAGCGTCGCCGCCGTGCCAGCCAGCGGTAACGCTCGTACGGGTGCGTCCGGTCCGCTGCCGCCGCGCCGATGCCCGGCGGCAGCGCCTTCTGCTTCAGCCGCAGGGCGCGAGACAGCGCCTCCGAGAGGCGTTCCACCTGTGCCTCCAGGCGGCGTATCTGGTCGCCGGCGTCGTCACCCGTGCCGGCATCGTGCTGCCGCACGTAGTCGGCCAGCCGGACTGGCTTGCGCCCAGGCGGTGCCGGCCGGTCGCCGTGCGCGTCCGGATGCAGTCCGCCGGCGTGGCGCGAGTTGGGCAGGTAGATCAAGTAGGCGAATCCGCCCGGCCGCGGCACGATGCGGTTCCGCAGCCGCCCGTCGCGGATCATCCTTCGCGCGGTGCTCGCCGAGATACCCAGTTCGCACGCGGCCTGTTGCAGCGTCAGCCAATCCGCCGGGTTCGGCTGGGCGGCGCGGCCGTCGCGGGCAGCGTCGTCTCCCGGTCCCGGAACGGACCGTAGGGCTACCATAAGAGAGTTCCCCCCGGCGTCCGCGTGATTTCGAGACACCTTCTCAGGGATCATCGACCCCGTACAGGCCATCTGAATGCGGTTCAATTCGCTACAATCGACACGTGACGACACGGACGTCCTCCGAGCTGCCGACCTGGTTCCGGGATCTGAGCTTCGCGCGCGTGGTCTCCGGCAGCCCGTCCGAGGCCGCCGCCGTCTGCCACGACTCCCGCACGGCCGTCGCAGGTGCCGTATTCGTCGCGATGGCCGGCAAGAACGTCGACGGTAACAGCTTCATCCCGGATGCCATCGCGCGCGGCGCGCGCTTTGTCGTCGTGCAGGAGGACCTGCACGAGCGGTGGCAGCGCTACGTGAACGAAGACGTGACCTTCGTCGCCGTGCAGGACGCGCGCGCGGCGCTGGCCGAAGCGGCGGCGGGCTTCTTCGGGCACCCGGCGCGCACCCTGGGCATGATCGGCGTCACGGGCACGGACGGGAAGACGACCACGACCCATCTCATCGCCCACGTGCTGAACGAGACGGACATGCGCGCCGGGTACCTCAGCAGCGTGGAGTTCGGCGCGGGCGGTATCGTCGAGCTGAACGCGTCGCACATGACGACGCTGGAGGCGACCGACGTGCAGCGCCAGCTCGCGAAGATCCGCGAGGCAGGCGGCCGCTACGGCGTCGTCGAGGCGTCGTCGATCGGCCTCGACCAGCACCGCGTCGACCAGTGCGAGTTCGATGCGGGGGTGTTCACGAACCTCTCGCCCGACCACCTGGACTATCACGGCAGCATGGCGGAGTACCGCGACGCCAAGGCGATCCTCTTCCGCATGCTGGGGCAGAGCGCCGAGAAAGGGTTCGGCAAAGCCGCCGTGCTCAACGCCGACGATTCCGTCGCCGCCGACATGCGCGCGGCGACCGTCGTGCCGGTCATCACCTACGGCCTGCGCGAGCACGCCGACCTGATGGGGCTGGAGGTGAAGCCGGACGGCTTCGGTACGCGCTTCAAGGCCAAGATGTTCGGTGAGCTCGTGGAGGTACGCACCGGCCTACTGGGCGACTACAACGTCTCGAACTGTCTCGCCGCGGCCGCCGCGGCCGTTTCGCAGGGCGCGGAGTTCAAGGCTGCGATCCAGTCGCTCGCCACGTTCCCCGGGGTGCCGGGGCGCATGGAGATGATCGAGGAAGGGCAGCCGTACCGCGTCGTCGTCGACATCGCGTCCACGGAGCAGGCGATGCGCAACGTGCTGCGGATGCTGAAGCCCGTGACGAAGGGCAAGCTCATCGTCGTCTTCGGCGCGGCGGGCGAACGCGACGTCGCACGCCGCAAGGGCATCGCGCGCGCGGTCGCCGAACTGGCGGACTACGCGGTGATCACGAACGAGGACCCGCGCTCGGAGCCGCCGGATGCGATCGTCGACGAGATCGCGGCAGGGCTGCGCAACCACGGCATGCGGCGCTTCGACCGCGAGCTGGACCGGCGCCAGGCGCTGGAGATGGCGTTCGAGCGGGCCGGCAAGCACGACACCGTGCTGCTGGCCGGGAAGGGCACCGAGCAGTCGATCGTCATCGGCGAAGTGCACTGGCCCTGGGACGAGCGGCGCATCGCCCGCGAGCTGCTGGGCGACCTGCGCAGCCGCTGATCTCCGAAGCTCACGCTTGACCCCAGGTGACGCGCGCCGGCCGGATGCCGTATACTCCGTCCCAGTAGTGTGCATATGCGGGTGAGCAATTGAACGAAGCCGAGATCCTCCGCCTCGCCGAGTTCGACATCAACCATGTCATCCATCCGCAGTTCAACGTCGCCGATCACCGGGACGCCATCATCTACGCCAGCGGCAAGGGCGCCGTGCTGACGGACGTGCGCGGCAACCAGTACATCGACGGCCTATCGTCGCTGTGGAACGTCGCGGTGGGGCACGGCCGCACGGAGCTCGCCGAGGCTGCGGCGGCGCAGATGTCGACGCTGGCGTTCGCGAACGGCTACACCGGCTACGCCAACGAGCCGTCGATCCGCCTGGCGGAGAAGCTGCTCTCGCTGGTCTACCCGAACATGTCGGGTATCTTCTACGCCAACAGCGGCTCCGAGGCGAACGAGATGGCCGTCAAGGCCGCCCGCTACTTCTGGTATGTCTCCGGCAAGCCCGGGAAGACCAAGATCATCTCCCGGACCGAGGCCTATCACGGCGGCACGATGGCGGCGACCGCAGTGACGGGCATGGCGCCGTTCCACAAGGGCTTCGGCCCGGAGCCGCCGGACTTCGTGCAGGTGGCCACCTGCTATCCGTATCGCTGCCAGACGTGCGGGTCGGCGGGCTGCGGGCCCGGTTGCGCGGACGCGATCGACGCGGCGATCGTGCGCGAGGGCGCGGACTCAGTCGCCGCGGTGATCGCGGAGCCGGTGCACGGCGCGGGCGGCGTCATCCCGCCGTGTCCGGACTACTGGCCGCGCCTGCGCGCGATCTGTGACCGCCACGACGTGCTGCTGATCGCCGACGAGGTGATCACGGGCTTCGGGCGCACGGGCCGCTGGTTCGCGCTGGAGCACTGGGGCGTGCGACCCGACATCATGACGATCGCCAAGGCCGTCACCAGCGCGTATGTGCCGCTGTCCGCCTTCATCGCGTCGGAGCGCGTGCACCGCGCGATCCTGGACGCGCCCGCCGACGCGAAGTTCATGATCGGCTGCACCAACGCCGCGCACCCGACCGCCTGCGCCGTCGCGCTGCGCAACCTGCAGATCTTCGAGGACGAGGCGCTGGTGGAGCGGGCGGAGCGGATGGGACGCCGGCTGAACCAGGGGCTCGCGCGGCTGCTGGAGATGCCGCACGTCGGCAACGTGCGCGGCCTGGGGCTGATGGCGGCGGTCGAAGTCGTGCAGGATCGCGCCACGAAGCAGCCGTTCGCGGCGTCCGAAGCGATCGGTCCGAAGCTTGCGCGCGCGATGCGCGAGCGCGGCGTCGTGACGCGCGTGAAGGGCGACAACGTGTTGCTTGCGCCGCCGCTTGTCATAACAGAGGAGCAGATTGACATCATTGTGAACGTCACGGGTGATGCCATCGAGGCAGTGATGAGAGGTCGGGGCTAGCATGGCGCGGAGGGCTCCGGGGTATACTGTTTCCATGCAGCAAACGCACGCAGCCGTCGCGGTGGCGCGGCCCAACCGCTGGATGGCATTCGCCGAGAGGAACTGGCGGCATCTCGCCGAACTCCTGTTCATCGTGCCCGCGTATACCGCGTACCAGTTCGTGCGCGGCGCGGTGCACGGCCAGGCTGGCACGGCGTACGACAACGCGTCGCGGCTGATCCACATCGAGAAGGAGATGGGGATCTTCCACGAGGCGTTCCTGCAGCAGTTGATCCTGCCGAAGGCGTGGGTCGTCGACTTCTTCAACTACCTGTACATCTGGGGTCATCTGCCGGTGATCGTCGCCGTGGCGCTGTGGCTCTACATCCGCCACCGCGAGAACTACGCGATGCTGCGCAACGCGTTCCTGATCTCGGGACTGATCGCGCTGATCGGGTTCAGCACGGTGCCGCTGGCGCCGCCGCGCTACATGCCGGAGTTCGGCTTCACCGACACGATCGTCCATGCTCAGTCGTACTACGCGTTCCAGAATCCCAAGATCGTAAATCAGTACGCGGCCATGCCCAGCCTGCATTTCGGCTGGGATCTCCTCGTCGCCATCTCCATCGCCTTCAACACGCGCGTGCGCGCTGTGCGATGGGCGGCGCTCTGCATGCCCGTGGTGATGCTCGGCGGCATCGTGCTCACGGCGAACCACTACTTCCTTGACGCGGCCGCCGGTGCACTCGTGTCGATGATGGGGCTCGGCATCGCCTACCTGATTCGCCGGGGCGTGCGCCGCCGGGACGGCGTATTCGGATTCCTGGCGTAACGGACGCTACTGAGAGCATCGCGTGAGCGGCCCGTCGATTGACGGGCCGAACCTGTGCCTGTTAAGCTCCGAACCAGGAAAGGAGGTGATGCGGATGGATCATCCTAGTTGTAAGGCCTGCGTGCCGAACAGCGTCCGCAGCACCTCGGGGGTCTCCTGCTAGCAGGCCCTCCCGGGGCGCGGCAGCCGGGCAGCAGGCCTGGCAACATACGCAGGAATGGCCCGGACCAGACGGTCCGGGCCATTCTGTTTGCTTCGGGCGTGCGTCAGCTGACGTTCCGCGGCGGCAGCGACGAAAGGTATTCGTGGATCGCGTTCGCGGCGCGGCGGCCGTCGGCGAGCGCCGTCACGACGAGGTCCGCGCCGTTGACGTTGTCGCCGCCGGCGAACACGCCGTGGCGGCTGGTCATGTACGTCTCCGGGTGTACTTCGACCAGGTTCCAGCGGTCGGTCTGCACGCCGGGGGCGGCGTCCTTGATGATCGGGTCGGCGTTGTAGCCGATGGCGATCGCCACCGTGTCCGCATCGATCACGAACTCCGAGTGCGGCACCGGCACGGGGCGGCGGCGGCCCGACTCGTCGGGCTCGCCGAGTTCCATCCGCTGGCACTCGACGCCGGTCACATGGCCGCTGCCGTCGCTCAGGAATCGCAGCGGGATCGTCAGGAACTGGAAGTTCACGCCCTCCTGCCGCGCATGTTCGCGCTCTTCCGTCCGTCCCAGCATCTCGGCCTCGGTGCGGCGATAGACGCACGTGACGTGCTCGGCGCCCAGCCGGACGGCTGTGCGCACGCAGTCCATGGACGTGTCTCCGCCGCCGATGACCACCATGTTCTTCGGTAGCGGCAGCGGCTCGCGCATGTGCTCCGGCAGCAAGTCCGGGCGCAGGTTGCCGCGCACCAGGAACTCCGTCGCCGCGTAGATGCCCGTGTGCTCTTCGCCGGGGATGGCGAGCTGGCCGCCGAGGCCGGCGCCGGTACCGACGAAGATGGCGTCGTAGCCCTGTTCGAAGAGCTGGTCAACCGTCACGTCTTTGCCGACCCACGTGTTGCCGACGAAGCCGACGCCCAGCCTGTCGAGGTAGGCGAGCTTGTCGCGCAGCACGTCCTTGCTGAGCTTGAAATTCGGGATGCCGTAAAGCAGCACGCCGCCGGGCTCCGGCCAGGCGTCGTACATCGTCGCGCCGTGGCCCTCCTTCGCCAGCTGTTCCGCGACGGCCATGCCGGCCGGCCCCGCACCGACGATCGCCACGCGGAAGCCGGACGGCGGCGGCAGTACGGGCAGCGGCACGCCAAGGTGCTTGCGCTGGTAGTCGGTCACGAAGGCCTCGAGCTTGCCGATGGAGACCGGCGGCTCCTGGTGGCTGTCCGGACGGATGGCGAACGCCACGACGCACTCGCCCTCGCACAGGCGCTCCTGCGGGCAGAGGCGGCCGCACAGCTCGGGCAGGTTGCTGGTCTCGCGGAACGTCTCCGCCGCGCCGTTCACGTCGCCCTGCTCGAGCAGGAGGAGGGCGGCCGGGATGTCGTTGTGCACGGGACACGCCTGCTGGCAGGGCGCCGTGGGGCAGTGCAGGCAGCGGACGGCCTCGGTCGTGGCGCTCTCCAGGTCGAAGCCGAGGAAGACCTCATCCCAGTTCTTGGTGCGCACGTCGGGCGCCTGCTTGTTGATCGGCACGCGCGAGATGGCGAGCCTGCGTTGAACGTCGGTGTCCTTGGCCATCAATGAGAGTCCTTCAACGCTGCCACCGCGCCCCGCGGCTGATGCATCAAGTCTAGGGCGGGCACTGGCGCTTGTAAATGGCGGCCCCCGGACGTTACTGCGAGGGCGACTCCGTGAAGGCGGAGCGCAGGTAGTTGACGAGGTTCCAGATGTCGGTGTCGCTGAGGGCGCCGTGGTAGGTGGGCATGGCCGACGCGGGATAGCCGTTGGCGATGAAGTTGTAGAACTGCGGGTCCGTGTGCAGGGGCATGTGAAGGCGGAAGTCGGTCGGCTGCGGGCTCAGCTGGGCGGCCGTGGGGCCGTCGCCCCGGCCGTCGATGCCGTGACAGACGATGCAGTTCGTCTGGAAGAGCTCCTTGCCCCGTGCCAACGACGCCTGCGTGGGCGGCACCGGGTTGCCGGCACGCTGGTTGCCGTCGGCGCGGTGCGTGGTAACGCCGAACGCCAGCACGGCGCCCGACAGCAGCAGGAGCGACGCCGCGGCCATCATGATGCGGTACCCCGGCTGCTCCAGCCAGCGGAGTTGCCTGCGATAGACGATCATCGCGAAGCCGCACAACGCCACGAGCGCGCCCGCGACCTCGTTCCACGAGAATACGGAGAACGGCAGGTCGTAGATGCCGGGATTCTTGCTGCCGCTCGCCGCCGACGCGCGCGCCACGGGCAGCACGAACGGCTGCGCGACGTCGTCGCCGTCGGAGCGACGCAGTCCGACGTCGACGCGCCAATTGCCGGGCTGGGTGAAGTAGGCGCCGGCGCTGCGGAACTCGCCGTCGGCGAATCGAGTCAGGATCACCTCCGATGGCGCGACGGCACCGGGGATCTCGTCGTAGGTGAAGCGCAGGCGCGCCTGCGTCACGGTGGTCAGCGGCGTGCCGTCGCTCTTCTGGACGGTCAACGAGAACTGGTTGATGCCGACCTGGTTCGGCGAGACGTCCAGCGTGATCTTGAGGCCGTCGCCGGTCGTTGCGGCCTGGTTGAACTTCGCCGCCTGCGCCGTCTTCGCGGCGTTCTGGGCGACCTCGCCCTTCGCTGTCGCTGATTGGCTCAGCACGCCGACCACGGCGAAGATCGCCACGATCAGCGCCGTTTCGACGACGATCGCGCGCGGCAGCCAGCGCTGCAGCGACGTGATGCGCCGCTTCGCCTTCTCCCGCCGCTCGCCCGTGGCGGCGCCGCCCGCCTGGTAGGCGTCGTCGATGGCCGAGACGAGCCACGGCTTGAGCACGAACGCGTTGAGCCCGGCGACCGCGAGCAGCGGCATCAGCAGGATCAACTTTGTGAGCAGCACTTTGCCGTACGTCGTGTGCAGCATCGCGTGGGCGTTCGGCATCTCGGTCAGGCCGTTGAAGGTGCCGGTGGCCAGGATCGTGATCACGCTCAAGCCAGCGATGATGGAGAAGCGGTCGAAGACGTTGGCGAGCAGCAGGAAGCGCTGCGCTTCGTCGCGCACGTTGCGCCGCACCCAGATCATCACCGGCACCAGCATTACCAGCGCGCCGAGCCATGCCGCCGACGCGGCGAAGTGCACGAAGTCGGACGACACCGACCAGACCTTGCCCTTGTCGGTCGCCGAGTGACTAACCAGTGAATACGTCAGCAGCGCCGCGAGCGACGCGAGCAGCATCACGGCGAGGCCGATGTTGCGCTTCCGCTCGCTGCCGCCGAGGAAGAGCAGATCCGCGCCGGCGAGGGCGACGACCACGGCCACCAGCCCCGCCAGGCGATACTGCCCGACGCGCAACGTCGTCAGGTATTCGACGAGTCCCATCGATGTCTGGAAGCGGTTGACCGCCAGGAGGATCAGGAAGCCGGCCGCGATGAACGACGCCGGCAGGAGCAGGTGCGAGATGTTGACGACCCAGCGCTCGGCCGCGTCGGTGAACTCGTGGTAGGGCTCGTCCTCGAGGAACGCGGCGGCGGGCCGAATGCCGGCCAGCAGCATGAACGCCGCGCCCGCGGCGATGGCGAGCGACAGCAGCGCGATCCACTTGAGCCCGGCGTCGAGGTTGCCGGGCAGCAGGTTGCCGCCGCTGGTCGTGGCGCTCGCGGAATCGAGCGAGACGCCGGCCGGGAACGTGCCGTCGGGGTTGAGGACGATGAACGGGTAGGTGCCCTCGAGGTTATGGCTATCGACGGTCGAGACGTTCGCCCACTTCACGAAATAGAGACCGGGAGCGAGTGTCTTCACGCCGACCGAGGCGAACGTCTTGTCGGTGTCGTCGAACTCCACCTGGCCGTCGTCGTAGCGCTTGCCGTCCTTGTCGGCCACCTGGATCGTGGTCAGCTTGCGCTCGATCGGTTCACTGAAGTTGAGGACGATGCGCGCCGGCGGCCGGCGGAGCGTCTCGTTGTTCGCCGGGTTCGACTTGATCAGCGACGCGTGCGCGAACACCGGCCGCGCCGTAAGCGGAGACAGCAGCATCGACGCGACAGCGACGATGGCGAGCAGCGCGCCGACGCGCCTGGCTAGCGCCACGAGATCCTCCTCACCACCACCCCTCGGTCCATGAACTTACGCTTGCGCGCGGCCGCCGGACTCACGCGCCGCGCCGTCCGAAGACGAACCAGCCGCCAACCGCGATCGCGATCCCCGCGACGATGCCGCCGATCACGATGTAGATCACCTTGCTGTCGTTGCCGCCGCCGTCCGACGAAGCGGGCGTGACTGACGCCGGCGTGCGCGTACCGGCGACGGTGGCCGTCGCTGCCGCCGTGGTCGGCGCGGCGGTGCCTGCGGCCGCTGTGTCGGCTGATACCGGCGTCTCGGCCTCCGCGCCGATCGTTTCGAGTTGCTGGTCGTTCTGGATGTCGACGGCGTTAGGCTGCGTCTTCACGTAGAACGAGAACGCGCCCTCCGCCGGATCGCCGTCCGCGTCGGAGACGTTCTTCCAGTTCACGACGTAGCGGCCTTGCGGCAGACCGGGCTGCAGGGGCACCGACATCGTCGCGCGGTCGGTGTTATCGAGCACGGCGGGGCCCGAGGCGACGGACTGGCCGCGGTCGCGGTTCACCTGGATGTCGTACGTGCCCGCGACCTTCTGGATGTCCTGCGTGAACGTGATCGAGACCCGGTCGGGAGAGGCCGCGACGACCTCTCCCTTGCCCGGGATCGAACTCTTGTAGTGCGCATGAGCCAGCGCCGTCGTGGCGAGCACGGCCATCAGCAGGAGGGCCGCGACCGTGGCTCCACCGATGCGTATCTTCCGCATGTGCGCTCCTTGCGTTGCTATGCCCTTCGTCGCGACATGATGCCGCCGCCCAGCGCGAGTACCGCCGCCGCCAGCACGCCGCCGGCGATCCGCCACCCGTCGTGCGAGCCGCCCGCGGCGCCGCCCTCGCCGGTCTGCGGCAGTGTACCGCCGGTCGCCGGCTTCGCCGCTGCCGGCGTGCCCTGCGGGGCCGGTGCGATGACGGTCGGCGCTGCCGCTGGCTGAGTCATCTCGGGCATCGGCGTTGCCATCTCTTCCTGCCCGATGGTTTCCAGCTGCTTGTCGGCGGCCAGGTCGGCGGCCGTCGGCTGTGTGCCGATGTAGAACGAGAACGCGCCGGTCGCGGCGTCGCCGTCGACCGACGACACGTTGTGCCACTGCACTTCGTAGCGGCCGTCCGCCAGCCCCGACTTCAGCGAGACCGCCAGCTTCGTGGCGTCGCTTGCGTCCGGCTTCGGAGCGGAAGCCTCGGCCGATACCCCGTCCTTGTCGACGACCGTCATGCCGTAACTGCTGGCCGTGTTCTGGATCTCTTCGGCGAAGGTGATGACCACCGAGGCCGGCGCCGTGCTCAACACGGCGCTCTTCGCCGGTGTGGAGCTGATGTAGTGCGCGTGTGCGGACGCGCTTCCGACGACTGCCATCGCAGCCAGTGTCGCGGACATGGCCGCCGCGACCAACGTCCCTGTGAGTGTCTTCATGAGTATGACTCCTGTCCAGTTTCCTAATGGGCCGCGGTCGAACCCGCGGAGGGTGTTGTCGAACTGGCGGGCGCGGCCGTGGGAGCGGGGCCGCCGGCGTCCGCCGGCAGGTCCTTCGCCACGGCGTTGCCGACGCCCGTGCCGAACATGTGCCAGTCCTCGTGCAGCGTGGTCGACAATGCCTTCGTCTCGTCCGCCGTCTTGCCCGCGTTCAACGCCTGCAGCAGCGCCACCGCGTCGTCGTGGAACTTCGTGGTAGACGGCTTCACGTCATCGGTCCAGCCCGTGAGCGCGAGCACGCGGATCGCCGTGCGCAGCGTCGGCACGTACTTGCCGTCAATCTTGCCGCCCTGCAACGCGGTGTCCAGGTCGTGCAGCGGCAGGCTCGAGATCGTGACCCAGGCGTTCAGCATCTCGTCACGCTGCACACGAAGCGTAAGCGCGTCAAGACTCGCCTGCGTCGTCGGGTCGGTCTTCGCGTCGCTGCTGCTGCTCCCGCACGCCGCGGCGGCGATGGCGGCTGCCGCGACCGAGAGCGCGGCGAGCAGCAGCACACCTCGCTTGAGGTACGTCATGGACTTCCTCCGGTCAAACAGATCGAAAGGGTCAGGCGGCGGCGAGCGCCATGGGCGGCCGTGGCTCGGGCCGGCGCGTGATGCCGCGCAGCACCGGTTCGGCTACGACGACGAGGAGCGCCAGCATGGCGGGCGCCAGGATCAGCGGGTCGCTCAGCAGCAGTTGGCCCGGACCCGAGGTCATGGGGACGTCGCTGCAGTTGCCGGGCGAGACGTGGCAGTGCGCTACGTGCACGGAGTCCTCGGCGGCGGCATGGGCATCGGGGAGGAACAGGTGGTCGTAGGGGAGCACGGCGGGCAGCACGGCGAGGAAGACCAGTATCGAGAGCGTCGCCCTCGCGACGGTCCGCCGCGTGCGCTTGTGCCGCAGTGCCTCGTCCGGCCGCCAGATGGCGGCCATCGTGACGGCGAATGCGACGACGGCGGCGAGCGTGACGCGCGCGTCCAGCACCGGCGTCTGCGCGGCGCTCCGCGCCACGTGCAGCAAGGGGAGTGTTCCGGGCATACGAGCCTCGTGCCTCCGGCCGGAGTGTACCAAGCACCCGGTGGGGGCCGCCCGGCCAATCGGCCCGTATTGCAGCCGCCCGCGGTCGAACGTAGAATGCGTCCAACCCCCGAGAGGGTGTGCCCCATAGCCAGGAGGCGCTCAATGCCGCACGAAGAAGCTCTGCGTACCGTACAGCTGTTCTCGCAGCTCACCAGCAAGGACATCACGCGACTCGGCCGCGCCGTCGTGGAGCGCTCGTACAAGAAGGGTGAGACGATCGTGAAAGAAGGCGAGCAGGCCGTCGCCTTCTTCATCGTGATCGAAGGCAAAGTCGAGGTATCGCAATCGTCAGGCTCGAAGAAGGCCCAGGTGCTCAACACGCTCGGCCCGAACGCGACGTTCGGCGAGATGGCGCTTCTGGATGGCGGCCCGCGCGCGGCCACGGTGAAGGCGTTGGAGGACACGAAGTGCCTGGTGCTCTCGCGCTGGGACTTCGTGGCGGAGTTGCAGACGAACCCGCACATGGCGGTGGCAATGCTGCCGATCCTGAGCCGGCGTCTCCGCGAGGTAGAGGCGAAGCTCGCCGCGACGCACTAAGCGGGCGAACCGAACTCGGTGAACACGGACGGCGGGCGCGCAAGCGTCCGCCGTCTGCGTCAGTGGGAGACGGTCTCGCCGCCGCGGCCGCGCGGCCCCGGCGTCTTCCACCCGCCGAGCCCCACGGCGCCAGGACGCGCAAGGTTGTCGAGGATGCGTGCGATGACGGAGGGACGCTCCTTCTCCGTGAAGGTGTGCTCCAGCCCCCAATTCACGATCGCCTCGATGACCGGCGCCAGAGAGAGGCCCTTCTCCGTGAGCAGGTACTCCGCGCGGAGCGGGTGCGACCCGTAGAGCTGGCGCCGGACGAAGCCTTCCGCCTCGAGCATCTTCAGCCGGTCGGAGAGGATCTTGGTGGGCATGCCGGGCGAGCGCTCGCGCAGCTCGGTGAACTTCGTGCGGCCCGTGTAGAGCTCGCGCAAGATGATCAGCGTCCAGCGCTCGCCGATAAGGTCCATCGTGCGCGCGATGGGGCATGGCTGGTTGTAGCTTCGGTTCATGGCAACTCGCTCCCTGACACGGGGTCCAACCGCAGGCTACCACGCACTTGACCGAAATTGGGGCATCACTTTAGAATCTGAACTCACGGGCTGCTCACAGTCGCCGGCGAACGGGACTCCGTATGGCTCACTCACCTGCCGCGCCACTCCACGACGCGATCCTCCTGCCGGCGCAGGAGATCGCCGACATCGTCCGCGCCATGAGCGGGGCCGATGCCTCCCGCCGTCCCGAACCTGGCACGTGGAGCGCGAGGGAGATCATCTCGCACCTCTGTCAGACTGACAACGAGAGCTTCCTCGACGGCATCGGGCGCTTCGTGCTCGAGGACACGCCGGAGATCGAGGTGACGCCCGGCGTCACCCACTACACGCCGGAACGGCACACGATAGCGCTGGACGACCTCGTCGACGGGTTCCTGCGCCAGTACGAGCGCATCGCCGACTACGTGGCGCGCCTGGGCGACGAGCAGTTCGTGCGGCGCGCGCACATCGCGCACTTCAAGGACACGCCGCTCGGCGAATACCCCACGCTCGCGGATTGGGTACGTAGGATCAGTGAGTCACACCTGCAGGGGCACCTCGCCGAGTTGCGCGCGCGCCCGTAGCGTGGCCAGCAGGTTCGTCCGCCCCGCCCAAAGAGCAGTGAGAGCGTGCCTCAGACGGGGCACCATGCATGGAAGGAGCAAGACATGGCAGACAAACTCGTCCACTTCGAGATCCACGGCAAGGACGGCAAGCAGATCCAGCGCTTCTATTCGAGCTTGTTCGGCTGGGGCGTCAACACGGACAACCCGATGAACTATGGAATGGTCACGGACGCTGGTATGGGCGGCGGTATTACGGGCTCCGACATGGCGCCGGCGGTCGTGCTCTACGTCGAGGTGCCGGACCTGCCTGCGGCGCTGAAGAAGGCTGAGGCGCTGGGCGCCACGACGATCATGCAGCCCATGCAAGTGCCGGGCGGGCCGGAGCTGGCCCAGTTCCGTGACCCGGCGGGCAACGTCTTCGGCCTCGTCCGCGCGGGCAGCATGGGCGCGTAGGTAGCGCACCCGCGAGTCGCCCGCAGCGCGTAGGCTGTGCGTACTGAGTTCGTGGTTAGCGGAGGAGAGCGTGATGGCGGAGGATTGGGCGCGGCCCGTCGTGGCCTGGCAGTTGCAGGCGCGGGATCCGGAGGCGATGAAGGCGTTCTACGCGCAGATGTTCAACTGGCAGGTCGGCGACGGCCCGATCATGCTGGTACCGGCGGGTATCGGCGGGCCCGAGCCGGGACCGATCGGCATCATCACGAAGAGCGACACGTCGCGCGTGGTGCTGAACGTGCAGGTGCTCGACCTGGCGGCCGCGATCGAGAAGGCGAAGACCCTCGGCGGCTCGATGATCGCGGCGCCGTACGACGTGCCGAACGGACCGACGATCGCGTCGATCGCCGACCCCGAGGGGAACGTGCTTGGGCTAGTCCAGCAGTAGCGGCTACAGCACCAGCAGGAGCGGCGCTTCGAGCAGGCGCTTGATCTCGCCCAGAAACTGCGCGCCCTGCGCGCCGTCCGTGATCCGGTGGTCGGCGGAGAGCGCCACTTTCATCACGTCCCGCACGACGACGGCGCCGTCGCGCGCGGCGGGCTGCGGCAGGACGCTGCCGGTGCCGAGGATCGCGGTCTGCGGCGGCTGGATGATGCCGATCAGCGTCTCGACGCCGTACGCGCCCAGGTTCGTGATCGTGAAGGTACCGGCGGTGATCTCGTCGGGCCGCAGCGAGCCGCCCTTCGCGCGCGCGACGAGGTCCGTCGACGCGCGGGCGATCTCGGCCAGCGTCTTCCGGCCCGCGTCCAGCAGGGCCGGCGCGATCAGCCCGTCGTCGAGCGCGATGGCGATGCAGACGTGCTGGGCGTCGCGCCGCACGGCCTGATCTCCATCGAAGGTGACGTTGAACGCGGGGTGGCGCTGCAGCGCCAGCGCGCACGCGCGCACGATGAGGTCGTTGACGCTGATGCGTTCCTCCGCGGGCAGCGCGGCGTTCGCCTGCTTGCGGAACGCCATCGACTCCGTCATGTCGATATCGACGAGCAGATAGTAGTGGGGCGCCTCGCGCTTGCTCTGCGCCATGCGCCGCGCGATCGCCTGCCGCATCTTCGACCCGCCGAGCGGTTGCGGCGTACTCCCGGCCGCTGCGGCGCGCGCGGGTGCAGTGGCGGCCGCCTCGACGTCGCGCTTGATGATCCGGCCGTCGGGGCCGCTGCCGCGCAGGCCGCGCAGGTCGACGCCGCGCTCCTCGGCGATGTGGCGGGCGACGGGCGATACGCGCAGCCGGCCGTTCTCGCGCGGCGGCGCCGCGACGGCCGGTGCTGCGGGCGCGGGCGGCGCTGCCGCGATAACTGCACTGGCCGGCGCGGGCTTCGACGCCGCCGGCGCGAGCGCGCTGCTCGTGTAGCTGGAGATGTCATCGCCGGCGTCGGCGATGATCGCGATGACGCCGCCGATCGGGATGACGTCGCCTTCCTGCGCCAGCGTCTTGCGGAAGACGCCGCTCTCGAACGCCTCGATCTCGACGTTCGCCTTGTCGGTCTCGATCTCGGCGATGATCTCGCCGCGCTCGACGGCGTCGCCCTCATGCTTGCGCCAGGCGACGATCGTGCCCTCGACCATGTCGGCGCCCATCTGCGGCATCACGACTTCGCTGATCATCAGACCATGCCTCGTACCATGCGGATGATGTCCGCCTCCTGCGGCAGAGCCGCCTGCTCGAGCGCGCCGTTGTATGGCATCGGCACGTCGGCGCCCGAGCAGCGCAGCACCGGCGCGTCGAGGTCGTCGAACGCCCATTCCTGGATGATCGCCGCGATCTCGCCGCCGAAGCCGCCGAACTCCCAGTCGTCCTCGACGACGATGGCGCGGTTGGTCTTGCGCACGGACGCCAGGATCGCCTCGGTGTCGAGCGGGCGCAGCGTGCGCAGGTTCAGCACCTCGCACGAGATGCCTTCCAGCGCGAGTTGCTCTGCGGCGCGGGCGGCCTGGTGCAGGCTGCCGGAATAGCCGATCAAGGTGACGTCGGTACCTTCGCGGAAGATCTCCGCCTTGCCGAACGGCAGGCGGTAGGGCTCCTCAGGCACGTCGCCCTTCGACGTGTAGAGCGCGGTGTGCTCGATGAAGATGACGGGGTTCTGGTCGTCGAACGCCGTCATCAGCAGTCCCTTGGCGTCGTACGGCGTCGCCGGCACGACGACCTTTAGCCCCGGCACATGCGCGTACCACGACTCCAGGCTCTGCGAGTGCTGCGCGCCGAGCTGGCTGCCCGCGCCGCCCGCCATGCGGATCACGATCGGCACGTTGATCTGCCCGTTCGACATGTAGTAGAGCTTCGAGGCGTTGTTCACGATCTGGTCGATGGCGAGCAGGCTGAAGTTGATCGTCATCAACTCGACCATCGGCTTCAGCCCGGCCATCGCCGCGCCGATGCCCGCGCCCACGACGACCGACTCCGAGATCGGTGTGTCCTTGACGCGCCGCTCGCCGAACTCCTCCAGGAAGCCCTTGGTGACGGCGTAGGAGCCGCCGTAGGCGCCGATGTCCTCGCCCATGAGGAACACGCGCTCGTCGTGCTGCAGCTGGTAGCGCAGCGCCTGCCGCAGTGCCTGGCGATACGTGATCTCAGGCATCGGCGGCTTCCTTGTAGACGAAGCGGTGCAGGCTCTCGATCGGCGGCGCCGGGCTCTCCTCGGCGAACTGCGCCGCGTCGCGCGCGATCTCGTCCACTTCCGCCTGCAACGCGGCGATCCGCGCGGCGTCGATGACGCCGTCCGCGGTCAGGGCGTGCTGGAGCTGCTTGATCGGGTCGAGCGTGCGCCAGCGCTCCACCTCATCCTTCGAGCGGTAGAACTCCGCGTCGGCCATCGAGTGGCCGCGGAAGCGGTAGCAGAGCGCCTCCAGGAACACGGGACCGTCGCCCGCGCGCGCGCGCTTCGAGAGGCGCGCCACCGCGTCGCGCACGGCGACGACGTTCATGCCATCGACCTGCTCGGCGTGGATGCCGTAGGCCTGGGCGCGTTTGTAGATCTCCTCCACGGCGGAGACCCGGCGGATCGCCGTGCCCATGCCGTAGAGGTTGTTCTCGACGATGAACACCACCGGCAGCTTCCAGACGGCCGCAAGGTTCAGCGCCTCGTGGAACTCGCCCTCGTTCACGGCGCCGTCGCCGAAGAAGTTGACGGCGACGCGGTCGCTGCCCTTGTACTGCTCGGCGAGCGCGAGTCCGCACGCGAGCGGCATGTGGCCCGCGACGATGGCGTAGCCGCCCATGAACGACTTCTCGCGGTCGAACAGATGCATCGATCCGCCGCGGCCGCCGCTCACGCCGGTCGCGCGTCCGTAGAGCTCCGCCATGATGCGACGCGGCTCCAGGCCGCGCGCCAGCGCGTGGCCGTGCTCGCGGTAGTGGCTGACGATGTAGTCGTCCGGCCGCAGCGCCGCGATCGCGCCGGTGGCGACGGCCTCCTGGCCGATGTAGAGGTGCAGGAATCCCTTGATGCGCCCTTTGGCGTACATCTCCGCGCACTTCTCTTCGAAGCGGCGGATCAGCATCATCGTGCGCAGCAGGGCCACGCGGTCGGGCGGACCGTCGCTTGCGCCGCGGGGCGCGTCGTGCTGGGTGATGCTTGTCATGTCACTCCGTCCAGAAGTGGATCGCCTCGCCACTGACGGCCAGCGCCGCTTCCTTGATCGTCTCCGCCAGCGTCGGGTGGGCCGCTACGGTCCATCCCAGTTCGCGCGGCGTCGCTTCCAGCGTCATGCCCAGCGAAGCCTCGCCTAGCAACTCGGTGACCATCGGCCCGATCATGTGCACGCCAAGCGTTTCGCCGGTGTGCGCATCGGCGACGATCTTCACGAGACCGTCCGTCTGGAGTATCGCCTTGGCACGCCCATTGGCACGTATCGGGAACTTGCCTACTTTCACCTCGATACCGGCGTCGCGGGCCTGTTTCTCGGTCAAACCGATGCTGGCGACCTCCGGCTGGCAGTAGGTGGCCACCGGGATGCGCGCGTAGTTGAGGTCGGGCGGCGTCAGCCCCGCGAGCCGCTCGACCAGCGTGACGCCCATGGCCGAGGCCACGTGCGCGAGGTTCTTCGTGCCGGTGACGTCGCCGATCGCGTACACGCCGGGCACGCTCGTCTGCATGCCGGCGTCGATCTTCACCCAGCCGCGCTCGATCGCCACGCCGATCGCGTCCAGTCCCAGCGCGGCGACATTCGCCTCAAAGCCGATGCTGACGAGCACCTTATCGGCTGTGAGTTGCTGCTCGGCGCCTTTCGCGGTGAACGTCACGGTGCCGCGGCCGTTTGCCGCAGCCGCGCCGGCGACCGTCGCGCCGGTGACGAACTTGATCCGCCGCTTCTTGAGCGAGCGCTCGAGCTGCGTGCTGATCTCCTCGTCTTCCAGTGGCAGCAGGTGGTCCATCGCTTCGACGATCGTGACATCGACGCCGTAGGCGCTCCAGAACGTCGCGAACTCGACGCCGATCGGCCCGCCGCCGATGATGGCCACGCTGCCCGGTTGCTCGCGCAGCTCCAGGGCGCCGCGACTGTTGATGATCGTCTCGCCGTCCGTCTCCAGCCCGGGCAGCGCGCGCGGCCACGATCCAGTGGCGATGATCACGACGGCCGCCTCGACCGTCTCGTCGGCGCCCTGGACGCGCAGGCGGTGCGGCGCCTCGAACGCGGCCTCGCCCGTGAGCACGCGCACCTTGTTCTTGCTCAGCAGGAACTCGACGCCCTTCACCATCTGGTCGACGACGTCCCGGCTGCGGTCGATCGCCTTCGCCATGTCGACGCGCAGGTTGTCGAACGAGATGCCATACGCCTCGGCCTCGCGCAGCAGGCTGACGACCTCCGCGTTCCACAGCAGCGACTTGCTGGGGATGCAGCCCCAGTTCAGGCAGAGGCCGCCCACGCGGTCCTTCTCGATCAGCGCGACGTTCTTGCCCAGTTGCGCGGCACGGATGGCCGCCACGTAGCCGCCCGGGCCGCCGCCGACGATCGCGATGTCGTATTCAGCCACGTTGCACCTGCTCGATCGGGATGATCTCGGACTGGTCGCCCGGCGCCAGGCCGGCCAGCTTCTCCGCGTGGTAGGAGGAGCGCACCAGCGGTCCCGCCTCGACGTGCGTGAAACCGAGTTCGCGGCCGTAGTCGCGGAACGCCTGGTACTCGGACGGGTCGTAGTAGCGGTCAATCGGCAGGTGCTGCATGCTCGGCCGCAGGTACTGGCCGATCGTCAGGATGTCGCAGCCGTGGGCGCGCAGATCGCGCATCACCTGGAACAGCTCATCCTGCGTCTCCCCCAGGCCGACCATGAAGCCCGACTTCGTCAGCATGTCCGGCGCGGCGTCCTTCGCGCGCCGGATCAGCTCCAGCGAGCGCTCGTAGCGCGCCTGCGGCCGCACGACGCGATACAGCCGCGGCGCTGTCTCGATGTTGTGGTTCAGCACGAACGGCCGGGCATCGACCACCATCGCCAGCGCGTCCCAGTTGCCCTTGAAGTCGGGGATCAGCACCTCGACGCGCACGGCCGGATCGTTGCGCCGGATGGCGCGGATGCAGGCGGCGAAGATCTCGGCGCCGCCGCTAGGGACGTCGTCGCGGTTCACGGACGTGATGACGACGTAGTCGAGCGCGAGCGTTCGCACGGTCTGCGCGAGCCGGAACGGCTCCAGCACGTCTATCTCACCCGGCCGTCCCGTAGTGACGGCGCAGAAGCCGCACGAGCGCGTGCAGACGTCGCCGAGGATCATGAACGTCGCGGTGCCGGAGTTCCAGCACTCGCCGGCGTTCGGGCAGCGCGCTTCTTCGCAGACGGTGTGCAGCCCCTGCTCGCGCATCAACCGCTGCAGCGACTGGTAGCGGTCGCCCGCCGGGAACCGGACCTTCAGCCAGTCCGGCTTGCGGGGTATCGGGTGCGTCTCAGCGACCATCGGCGACTCCAGCCAGCGCGTCCGCTTCGACGAGATCCAGCGCGAACCGCCGCGCGAGCGCGGCCGCGACTTCGTCCTCGACGGCGCGCATGTCGAAGGTCTCGTCTGTGAGCTGGCGCATCGACGTGACGCCTGCGGACGCGTTGCCGCACGGGATGATCTGCTTGAAGTAGTCGAGGTCCGTATTGACGTTAAGCGCGAACCCGTGCGTCGTGACGCCGCGCGAGATGCGCACGCCGATCGCGGCGATCTTCTCGCCGCGCACCCAGGCGCCGGGCAGCCCCTCGGCGCGCTCCGCCGCGATGCCGAAGCGCGCGAGCACGTCGATCAGCGCCGCTTCCAGCGAGCGGACGTATGCGACCGGCCCCTGCCCCCAGTCGCGGATCGGCAAGATGGGGTAGCCGACGAGTTGGCCCGGGCCGTGGAACGTCACGTCGCCGCCACGGTCGGTGCGGCGCACGTCCGCGCCGCGCGAACGGTACGCCTCCCGTGTGAGCAGCAGGTGCTCGGGATTGCCGCGCACGCCGAGCGTGTAGACCGGCGGATGCTCGAGGAGGAGGATGGCGGGCGTGCCGCCGTCGCGCACCGCCTCGGCGATGCGTTGCTGTAACTGCCAGGCGTCCTGGTAGGGGGTGAGTCCGGGCCGGAGCAGGGTGCAGCGGGTTCCCAACGGCCTGTCTTCCAGAAGCGGTGAACGCGTCGTCCAGGTTGAGGGTAGCACAGAGCTGCGCCTCTCACCTCAGTGTCGGCGGGGCGGGCCACTGCTGGCGTAGGGAGATGCCCGATCTGGTGCCGCAGGGGGCTGCGCCCCGGCGAGACAAGGAAAAAGGGCCTCGCGTTACGCGAGGCCCTCTGCCAGCATGGTCGCTACGTCGCCGCGGGGCTAGTCGCGCCCCCCGCCGTCGTGACCGCCGCCACCGTGGCCTTCGCCGCGCTGGCTGCCACTCTGGCCGCCACTCTGGCTGTCGCCGCGCTGCTGGCCGTCGTCCTTGCGCTCACACGAACCGCCTGCCGCAGGCGTGGTGCCGGCAGCCGGTGTGCCGGTGAAGGAGCCGATGCCGCAGCCTTCGTGTTCGGGCGCTTCCGTCGGGCACGCGACGGGCGTGGCGCCGGCGGCCGGGGTGCCGCTGGCAGCGCCGTGCTCGCAGTCGTTCTTGTGGTTACAGGGGACCGGCGTGCCGCTGAAGTTTGCCGCGGGCGTGTCGCCGGACTGGCTGTGCTCGCAGCCTTCGCCGCGGTGCTCTTCGCCCGTGCAAGCGGCGGTCGTCGTGGTTGTCGCAGCCGGCGTGTCGGTTGCTACCGGCGTCGTCGTGGCCGCGCCTGGTGTGGCGTTGCCCTTGTGGTGGTCGCATTCGTCGCCGGCGGCGGAAGTGGCGGCTGTGGCCGTGGCTGTCGGGGCCGGCGTGTCGGTTGCTACCGGCGTCGAGGTGTCAGTGGCCACCGGGGTGTTGGTGGCTGCGACGTCGGTGGGAGTGCTGGTCGGGTCGGCCAGGAAGTTCACCGCGTCCTGCGAGGCAAACGCCCCGACGGCGGCGAGCGAGACCAAGCCCACTCCGATGACTGTAGCGATGATCTTCTGTCTCACAGGCGTTGCTCCTGAATCTATAGCATGGGTCGTGAGGCTCTTGCCTCACAGGTGATATCGGCTCGGGGAGGCCAGAAGTAACGCTAGATGTGCCAATTCTTACGCCAGACGGGTCACGATGGTGCTCGCCGAGTGGGGCGGCAGCTCCACAATGCGCGTGCTCCGGATTCGGCGGTCGCTCATGCCGACGGCGTTGGGCCGTTCAAATGAGTTCGCCGAATCGACGCCGGCTCCGTTGATCTCGTATACCGCTGCGTCGGCATCCGCGACCGCGCCTGCGATCTCAAGTGAAGCCGTCTGGGTTCGATGCAGGTTCACGGCGTGGACGTATGCCGTGCCGGACGCGTCGTCGTAGGTGACCGCGACGTCCACCCAGGGCACGTCCTGGCCGCGCGCAGAGAAAGTCTCTGACTCCGCGAGGGCGTCCAGTGCGACGCTGCCGCGGTGCTCCGCATGCATCAGCAGCGGGTAGTAGATGGTCTGCAGGAACAGCCGATCCGGCGACGTGAAGATCGGCGCGATGACGTTGACCATCTGCGCCATGTTGGCCATGCCGACGCCCCAGGCGTTGCGGATCAGCGTATTCAGGTACGCCGCGACGCAGAGCGCGTCCGCCAGGTCGTACTGCTCTTCGTGCAGGGTGCCGTACTTCGCGAAGTCGTTGCGGCGGTAGAAGACGTTCCACTCATCGACGCAGATGCGGATCTCGCGCCGGATATCGTAGCGGTGGCGCGCCGCCTCGATCAGGCCCCAGAGGTCGCGCAGGTAGCGC
>JBGQBE010000004.1:0-138058 GCA_041494685.1 Dehalococcoidia bacterium
AAATCCGGACAACGCTTGCCACCTACGTATTACCGCGGCTGCTGGCACGTAGTTAGCCGTGGCTTATTCGCCGGGTACCGTCATTATCTTCCCCGGCAAAAGGGGTTTACGACCCAAGAGCCTTCATCCCCCACGCGGCGTTGCTGCGTCAGGCTTTCGCCCATTGCGCAAAATTCCCTGCTGCTGCCTCCCGTAGGAGTCTGGGCCGTGTCTCAGTCCCAGTGTGGCTGACCATCCTCTCAGACCAGCTACCGATCATCGCCTTGGTGCGCCGTTACCACACCAACTAGCTAATCGGCCGCACGCCCCTCCAGAAGCGCCTTTCGGCTTTCGTCATCCCCTTCCAAGGGGTGACCACATGCGGTATTAGCCAACCTTTCGGCTGGTTATTCCCCACTTCTGGACAGGTCACGTACGTGTTACTCACCCGTCCGCCACTAGGCTTCAGACCGAAATCTTGGCCTCGTTCGACTTGCATGCATAAGGCACGCCGCCAGCGTTTATCCTGAGCCAGGATCAAACTCTCCGACAATTCACTCACCGTAGTGAGTCGGATTCAACGGAGAACCCTCACCCGCACTTCTTCTTACCGCTATCCAATTGTTAAGGTGCCCCGCGCCACCCAGGCGGCACGGCGAACGAGTCTAGCGCGGCGCCCCACACGTGTCAACGCTTACGCGCTCACACGAGATGGATGCGCCCACCCATCGTCGTCCTGTTGACTTGGAAAACTCGCGCCCAGGTTAGCTGCGGTCCCTACCGTGGGTAGAGGTCGGGCTCTTCTGTACGCCCGTCCGGCGTAGGAAAGACCCCGCCATCGCGGGGCCACCGGACTTGCGGGTCTCGCAGGACCCGTTGCCTTCGTGCGTCAACACTATGCTATCGATTCCCCCGCCCGAAGTCAAGGACACCGCCGCCGCGCCGTCACCGCATATCCCTCGCCCGCGACCGCCTCCGCCGCGCCGAACGGCGTCCACAGCACCTCCGCGCCGCACGCGATCACCGGTGCCGCGTCGCGCTCGCGCCGCGGCACCTTCCGGTCCACGTAGTAGTCCTGCAGCTTCTTGTGCCCCGCCATTCCGCGCGGCGCGATGCGGTCCCCCGCCCGCCGGCCGCGCACCACCGCCCCCGCCGGCAGCGCGACGACATCCGCCTCCGCGCCCGTCGGTGCAACCACTGTCCGCCGCACCGCGATCTCCCACGCGCCGGCTGCGCCGGCGTACGGCACCGCCGCCTCGAACGACGCCTCGATCGCGGGCGCGCCCGGCTGCCCGCGCGACAGCACCATCACCTCCGCGTCCACGGTCAGCACCACACCGCGCGGCAGCGCGTACGCCGCGCCCGTGGCCCCGGCAGCGGCGCGCGCCATCAGCCCGTAGTGCCGACGGTCGAAGTCGCGTGCGTCGCCCAGCAGCCGCTGCAGCGCCAGCCGGTACGCGTACGGTGCCGCCGCGGCCGGCAGGCCGCGCAGCCCTTCTCGCCACAGTCGCACCTCGCCGGCGTCCGCGGCGGCCTCCAGCAGCGCCTTCGAGGCCACTGCTTCCAGCGCCGTCACCGCCGCCCGCGACTCCTCCGCCAGGTGCAGGATCGATGCCCGGGCGTCCGGCGCCATCGCCTCCAGGCGCGGCAGCAGCTCCAGCCGCACGCGATTCCGCAGCAGCGACGTATCCGCGTTCGTCTCGTCGTCTTCGAAGCTGATGCCGCGCGCCGCGCAGAAGCCGCGCGTCTCCGCCCGCGTCACCCCGAGGAGCGGCCGCAGCAGCGCCACGCCCGCAGCAGGCAGGGTGTCGAGCGCCCGCATGCCGCGCAGCCCGGAGAGCCCCGCGCCGCGCAACGCGTGCAGCAGCACCGTCTCCACCTGGTCGTCCGACGTGTGCCCCGTCGCGATCGCCTGCGCGCCGCACCGCTGCGCTACCTCCCGCAGGAACGCGTAGCGAGCCTCGCGCGCCGCCGCCTCGCCCCGCCTGGGCGACGCCCACGAGCCCGACTCCAGCGCCAGCCCGTAGCGCGCGCACAGCGCTGCGACGGCCGCCGCGTCACGCGCCGCCGCCTCTTCCCCGCGCAGCCGGTGGTCGAAGTGCGCCGCCACGCTGCCGCGCGCCGCCAGTCCCGCCTCGCAGATCAGCGCCGCCATCGCGCACGAGTCCGCGCCGCCGGACACGGCCAGCAGCAGCCGCCCCGGCAGCAGTTCCGGCGCCTCCCGCCGTGCCAGGACGCCCACGCGCACCACCAGGGCGTCCGCATCGATGCTCATGCGCCCATCGTACGGGAAGCCGGCCGCGCGACGCGAGAAGCGGGATATGTCATGGGTGCCGCTCTCATCTCCTCCCGCCTCGTACTCCCACGCAGGCCCCCTCCAGATCCGCGCGCCCGCGCCGATGTTGTCTTCGAGGTAGCCGGAAACCCATGCGAACCCTGCTTACAGGCGTATTCGTCTTCATCCTGCTCGCCGGCGGCATCGCCGGTGGCTGGGTCGCGATGAACTACTACAACCCCGGCAACGTGGGCACGCCGGCGCACGCCGGCGCCCTCTCCAACGGCCAGTTGCAGGACTGCACCAACGTCAACTTCAGCGTCAAGCCGCGCTCCACCACGCGCCGCACGATTACACTCCAGGCGGGCAACCTGCTGCGCGGCACGTACGAGGCCGACGGCGGCTTCGGACGCGTCGACATCATGATGCGCGTCGAGTCGCCGCAGGGCGACGTCCTGCTCACGGGACCTCGCGCGGCGAACTACGACTTCAGCATCCCGGCGAAGATCAACGGCGACTACGTGGTGATCTTCGATAACCGCTACTCGCTCTACACCGCCAAGTCGATCGGCCTCTTCACCTGCATCGACACCGGGCGCTCGCCCGTGCCGATCACGCCGTTCTTCCCCCGGCCGACGGCCCCCGACGCCGCGCGGTAGGCCGGGCACTCCGCGCACGCAGAGAAGGCGCCCATCGGCGCCATCGTCATCGTCTGCCCGGGTGAGTCGCGGCGCGTCCGTCCCTACTTCACGCGCACCGTCTTCAGGTCGTCGGCGATGAGGATGCCCGCGTCCGTGATCCGCTTCGGCGCTTCGCCCGCGCCGATGTGCGTCAGCACGAACTTCGTCGCCGGTGCGATGTCGGCGCGCAGGCGCAAGATGTCGTTCGGGTTCAGATGCGGCCCGCAGTTCTCGCCCCAGCACGAGCACTCGCAGACGAAGACGTCGGTGCCGTCCGCCAGCGGCGCCAGCGCGTCGCACATCATCGTGTCGCCCGAATACGCCAGCGAGCCCATCTCGCCCTCGACGCGGTACGCGTAGCACTCCAGCCCTGGCACGTGCGGCACCTCGCGCGAGAGGAAGCCCAGGTCGCCCGCGCTGCCGCTCAGCTTCTCGCCGGCCTCGACGAAGCGCAGCGGGTAGCCGCGGTCCTTCTTGCGGAAGACGTTGGAGAACGCCAGGTCCGTCACCGTCTCCACCCGCTTGGCGATGCCGGGCGGCCCGACGATGGTCAGCGGCTTCGTCCGCGGCGCAAGCTCCGCGTACTCCAGCAGCAGGAACGGCAGCCCGAAGAAGTGGTCGCCGTGGAAGTGGCTGATGAAGATCACCTCCAGGTCGCCGGGGTTGATCTGGAGGCGCTTCAGGTGCGCGAGCAGTGTCGGCGGCGCGTCGAACAGGTACTTCCCGTTCGCGATGAACGAACTCCAGTAGCGCGTCGGTGCGAAGGCGTTGCCGGTGCCGAGAAATGTCAGGTCGAGCGTCATGATCCTCGCCTACGCCGCCACGTACGCCGCGTAGACGCCGTCCAGGAACCCCCACAACGCGTCCGCGCACTCGCGCCCGGACGCCAGCACCGCCTCGCGCGACGCCTCATCCGCCGCGTGCCGCCGCACCATCCCCGCGCCCACATCGGCGTGGATCTCGTCCGCGCCGATGTGCACCTCGAAGAACTCCAGCGAGCGCGCGTCGTCGATGCCGTAGAACCGCTTGAGGCCGGCGATCTTCGTCTTCGCCACCTCCGGCACCTGCGACTCGTACACGTAGAGCGCCGCGCACGCCTCGGCGAACGAGCGGCGCCCCGTCACCTCGCGGTACAGCTCGACCAGGCGCTCCGTCCGCGGCAGCGGCGTCGCGTGCTCCACGTCCGCGCGCGCCGCGCCGACGCCCTCGGCGAAGCGCAGCCACAACTCCGGGTGGTTGTGGTCGCCGCGCTCCTCTTCGATCAGGTTCTCCAGCAACTCCTGCCGCTCGCCCTGCGTCGGGCAGATGGCGTGGGCCGCGCTCACGTACTGGGGGAACGCCAGCACGTGATAGTAGTACTGCTCGGCGTAGCCGCGCAGGTGCTCCTGCGTCAGCGCGCCCTGCTGCCACGCCTGGTAGAACGGGTGCTTGAGCAGGCTCCGCTCCTCGATCAGCTCCCGCAGTTCGTCGACGACGTCGCGTGTGGCGACCATGCTCGCGCTCCTCGCTTGCCCTCCCCATCCGGGGGCCCGGTGGACAGCGGAGTTATAGCAGGCCGATTCTTGATGGGGTAGCGGCCGGGGGCGAAGAAAAGGGGTCGCCGCGGCGACCCCCCTCTCTCACGCAACTAACCTGGCGTTAACTGACCACGATCTGCGTCGTCGTCGTCGCCGTCACGCCTCCGGTGTTGCTTGTCGCCGTAATCGTGTACGTGCCTGCGGTGACGATCTTGCACCCGGTGAGGGTAGTCACGCCGGCGGACACGGTATTCACCAGATTACCCGTACTCGTGCAAGACAGCGTGCCCGGACCGCCCGAAACCACGTTCAGCGACAGCGTGACGGTGCTGGCGCTGTCCGTCGTGACCACATTACCACCGGCATCCTCGACCTTGATGACCGGTTGCGTGACAAACGCTACGTTAGTGGTCGCCGTGCCGCTTGGCTGCGTCGTGATGACGAGCTGTGACGCCGCGCCCAGCGTGATGTTGAATGCGCTGCTCGTGGCCACGGTCAGCGCTCCGCTCGTCGCCGTCACCGTGTACCCCGTGCCGATCTTGTCGATCTTGCACCCGGCGAACGTCGCCACGCCGAGGACGACGGTCTTGGGGTTCGCCGTACACGTCAGGACGCCGCCCGGGCCTGCGTTGTTCAGGATGGCCAGCGTGACAGTCGACGCGTTGTCCGTCGTCACGGTGTTCCCGCCGGCGTCCTGGATCGCCGCCACCGGCTGCGTGCCCCACGCCGTGCCACCCGTGCCGCCGCCCGGCTGCGTCGTGAACCCAACCTTCGCCGCCGCGCCCAGCGTCACGTTGAACGCCGCGCTCGTGCCCACGGTCAGCGCTCCGCTCGTCGCGGTCACCGTGTACCCCGTGCCGATCTTGTCGATCTTGCACCCCGCGAACGTCGCCACGCCGGCGACGACCGTCACCGGGTTCGTCGTACACGCCAGCACGCCGCCCGGGCCCGCGTTGTTCCCGATCGCCAGCGTCACCGTCGACGCGTTGTCCGTCGTCACCGTGTTCCCGCCGGCGTCCTTTATCGCCGCCACCGGCTGCGTGCCCCACGCCGTGCCGCCCGTGCCGCCGCCCGGCTGCGTCGTGAACACGACCTGCGACGCCGCGCCGAGCGTGATGTTGAACGCGTTGCTCGTCGCGCTTGCGAGCCCCGCGCTCGAAGCCGTCAGTGTATACCCCGTGCCGATCTTGTCGATCTTGCACCCCGTGAACGTCGCCAGGCCGTTCACCGCGGCCACCGTCAACGTGCTCGTACACGTCAGCACGCCGCCCGGGCCCGCGTTGTTCCCGATCCCCAGCGTCACCGGCCGCGTGCTCGACGTCACCGTCGCGCCCGAGGCGTCCTGGATCGCCACTACGATGCTCGCCATCGCCGTGGCGGACGTGGTGGAAGCCGGCGGCTGTACGGTGAAGCCCACCTTCGCCGGCGGATCCGGCGGCCCGAGCACAACCTGGACAGGGTTCCCCAGGCTCGAACTCGGCGCCGTCGGCACGCCCGCCTTCAGGCCGTCCACGTACAGGTCGACACGATCCGCCGACTCATTCGCGTCCGGCACCAGCACGGTCACCGAGAAGGTGTTCGACGCGCCCGGGCCCAGATTCGCCAGTGCGCCCGTGCCCACCGCCATCACGTTGCCCGCGGCCGAGTACGCCACCGCGCAGACAATCGGTGATTCCAGTGTCGTCGCGTCGGCGTTCGTGACCGTCCCCGCCGCCGTCAATGCCATCTTCGCCCGCTTGGCGGTCACGCCCGAGAACGTCGCCGATCCCGCTGCCGTCTTGCCGAGTTTCAGCGTGTTGTCCAGCGCCACGCGCGCCAGCCCCGCTGTCACCTGCGCCGCCGCGACGGTGCTGGTCGCCGAGAAGAAGTCCACGCCGCCGGCCGGCAGTGACCGCAGACACGGCGTCACCGTCTGCGTCTCCAGCACGCTGCCGCCGGCATCGACGAACGCCACGACGAAGTTGTGCTGGAGCACGTTCGCCTCGGTGCCGTTATGGACCTCTCCGGCGAAGATCTTACTGTTGCCCACCGTCGTGAGCGAAAGGTGTTGGAACGTACATGTGCCGGCAAACCCCATCAGGCCGGCGATGAACAGCCCCGCGATGACGGCCTTCTTCTTCATGCTCCGTACCTCCTTGCACGGCATGGGCCGCTCGCTGTGCGGTCCACGGCGTCTGCCACGATCCCTCGTTACGCCTGCAATCCCTGGGCGGTGGTGCAGCTCTCACCCGCGAGTGTCCCTGGGCCTTCGTCGGTCCCGCCCGATCGTCGGCACCGGGCTCCAGTTCCCGCGCGATGTTAACACGCCGACTGGGCGGTGGCGCGATCCATCTATTAGGAAGATCCAACAGCTAGGAAGATTCAACAGCGCGAGTAACGCTGTATTCCTCTACTCGTGGATCGGTTCTTCCTCTGCCGATGGATTGGTCAACACCGAATGCGTCAGCGCGCCCTGCTGCCACGCCTGGTAAAACGGGTGCTTGAGCAGGCTCCGCTCCTCGATCAGTTCCCGCAGTTCGTCGACGATGTCGCGTGTGGCGACCATGCTCGCGCTCCTCGCTTGCCCTCCCCGTCCGGGGGCCCGGTGGACAGCGGAGTCATAGCAGGCCGATCTGCGACGGGGTAGCGGCGCTGCTGGAGGCGAGACGCACGAAGAGGGGGCCGCAGGATGCGGCCCCCTCTTCGGTTATGTCAGGCGATCGAAGTTAAGGACTGACCACGATGTTGCCGGTTGTCACGGACGTCAGGTTTGTCCCTGACGCGGTGATGGTATACGTCCCTGCGCCGGTGATCTTACAGCCCGCGAAGGTGACAATGCCCGAGGCTGCGGTCATCGGGTTCGTGGTACAGGCGAGCACGCCGGGACCACCGCTGATCGCGGCACTGAGCGTTAGCGTGATCGCCGTCGTGCTGTCGCCGGTCACGGTCGTCCCGTCACCATTCCGCAGCGTGATGATCGGCTGCTGGGCGAAGTTCACGCCGGACGCGGGGCTTGAACTCGGCGCGGTGGTGAATACGATCACAGGCATGATATTGAAAGCGTTTCCGGCAGGGGCGTTGAGCAACCCGTCCACCGCCGCCAACGCCTCGCTTCCGACCTTGCTGCTGCTGCAGCCGCTGAAGGTCGCGATGCCGCCGCTGACCACGCGTGAGTTCGACGTCGTGCATGTCAGCACTCCGCCGCCAGGGTTCGTGCCCAGCGACAGCGTGACGGTAGTGGAATTGTCGTTCCACACCACCACGCCGTCGGAGTCGACCAGTTTGAGGATGGGCTGGCTCCCTGCTGTCCACGCCGCACCGGACGTGAAGCTGCTCGCGGCGGCCGGTTGCTGCACCCAGGCGAGACCCGTCGCGGCCCCCGGCGTTACATTGAACGAGTTGCTAAAAGCGGTGCTCAGTCCCCCCGAGACCGCCTTTAGGACGTATCCAACGCCGCCCAAGTTGATCTGGCACGGCGTGAAGGTTGCGACACCGTTCACCGCGGATATCATCAGTGTGCTGGTCGGACAGGTCAGCGCGGCACCCCCTGATCCCGTACCAGAATCGATCGACAGCGTCACGCTCGCCGTGCTACCGGTCACGGTCAACCCGTTCGCATCCTGGATCGCGACCTGCACGCCGCCGAAGGACGTCGCACGTGTCGCCGTGCCGAGCGTCGTCACGAAGCCGAGCTTCACCGCGGCGCCGGGTGTGGCGGTCGACGTGGCCGTGGCTACGGGGGTCTGCGTGCCGACGACGATGGCGTTGCCCGTGGCCGTGATCGGCAGGATCGGCACGTTGTTCCTGAGGCCGTCGACGTAGATGTCGACGCGGGAGACGGTCGTCGTCGAGTCAGGCACGGTGATCGTCATGGGGAAGGTGTCGCTGGCATTCTGCGCCAGGTCGACCATCGTTTGGTCAAGCTTGACAACCACCACATTGCCCGAACTGTTGTAGACGACGGCACAGGCGTTGGGCTCCGTGAGCGTCGTGCTGTCCAGGTTCTTGAACGTCCCGTTCACCAGCAGACTCGTGCCGTTGCGGGTCACGGTCAGGCCGGTGATCGTGCCGGAGCCGGTGGCCGGGGGGCCGACCTTGAACGTCGAGTCAAGGTTGATGCGGGCGAGTCCCGTCTGCGTCTGCACGGCCGGGTAGTTGCTGGTGGCGGAGAAGTAGTTGGCCCCGCCGCTCGGCAGCGTGCGCAGGCACGGCTGCACGATCTGCGTCTCCAGCAGGTTGTTGCTGCCGTCGAGGAAGGCGACCGCCATGTTGTGCTGGAGGATGCCGACGCCGCTGTCGTTGTGGATCTCGCCGGCGAAGACGTCGTTGCTGCCGATGGTCGTCAGTGAGATGCGCTGGATGGTGCACGTGCCGGCGAACGCGGCCAAGCCCGCGATCACGAGTCCGGCTGCCAGCAGTCTCTTCGTGAGCAATCGCTTCAAAACATACCTCCTTGTACGTGGCTCTGGGCGCGGCCTGCGCCCGTTCAGGGTACCAGTCTATCAGCTAGAACGATCGATAACGCGTAAAGGTTAACCGTTCGTCTGCATGATCTTTCCGCCGCCGCGTCATGCCTGCGCGGCGGCGAACCGGTCGATGTCGATGAGCGCGCGCTCGTGCACGCCCTCGCCGATCTTGACGCCGTCCTCGTTGATGACCTCCACGTCGAAGACATACCGGCGGCCGTTCACTTCCCGCAGCCGCACCTTCGCCGTCACCTGCTTGCCGATCTTCGTGGGCGCCACGTGCCGCACATCGACCCGGTAGCCCACCGACTGCTCGCCGGGCTCCACATAGCGGCCGATGAGCTGCAAACACGTCCCCTCGATCAGCTGGATCATGGACGGCGTGGAGTACATCGACGGTACGTTCGGCCCCAGGTGCGTGATGCCCATCTCCGGCGTCGTGGTGATGGTCATCCGCTCCTCGACCCCGGGGTCGAACCCTGTTCTCAACGGCGGCTCCTTTCTGCACCCTGCCGTTGGCCATGCTATCACAGCCGATCTACCGTCAACACGTCGCGGATCGGCCCTTTTTCGAGGGCCGAATCACCGTTTTATCGTGAATCTGAGCGTATGCTAAACTGGCGGCCGAGGTCCCATGCCGCGAATCCGCATCCTGCCGCTCGACGTAACGATCGGCGCCGCGGACGGAGCCACGGTCATGGGCGCGGCGCAGGCGGCCGGGTACTACTGGCCCACTACCTGCGGCGGCGAAGGACGCTGCACCACCTGCGCCTGCGAGGTGCTCGCCGGTGCGTCCGCCCTCGCCCCGCGCGGCCGCGCCGAGGAGCGCACGCTGGTGGCGGCGCGCGGCCCCTCCGTCCTGTCGACGTCCGTCCGCCTCGCGTGCCAGGCGCGCATCGCGGGCAGCGCATCGATCACCGTGAAGAAGCCGGGTGTGCGCCCGCCCGCCTAGAAGCGGCGCCTTGCTGGACCGGGAGTAACAGCCTCAGAGGAGCCGCAGCGCTATGGCCTACGTCATCACGGAGCCCTGCATCGGCACGAAGGACGCGTCCTGCGTGGACGTCTGCCCCGTCGACTGCATCTACACCCGCGAGCAGGACCCGCAGTACTACATCGACCCCGATACCTGCATCGACTGCGCCGCCTGCGAGTCCGTCTGCCCCGTCAACGCCATCTACTTCGAAGAGGACGTGCCCGCCGAGTGGAAGCAGTACGTCCAGATGAACCGCGCCTTCTTCAAGGACGTCCCCGTCTCCGAGCGCACCTTCCGCCCCCGCACCGAGCGCACGTCGTCCTAGCGCGGCCGCGGCCCGTCGCAGGGCCGTCGTAGCGCGCGCGGCGGTCCGATCACGGGGCGCCCTGCCGCAATCTTTGATCCTGCAGACTCCGGTTTGTTGCGATCCGGATCATCGTCCTATACAGTTTCCCCGGCGGTAGTGGGTGTGGAGGGCAAGTAAGGGTGTCCCGGCTGCCGCATCTCTCCGCACTCCCGCTCGTGCTCGGCCTTGCCGCGCTGGCCTTCGCCTACCTCAGCTTCACCACCAGCCGTTACGTCATCCACAACTACCAGCTGCACCAGCAGGAGTCGCAGGTGCGCCGCCAGATCGACCAGCTCAACAAGGACCACGAGCAGCTCGTCGCCGTGCGCGACTACCTCAAGTCCGACGAGTACGTCCAGGCCGTCGCCCGCCGCGTCCTCGGCCTCGTCAACCCCGGCGAGACCCTCGTCATCGTGAGCGGCACCACGCCCCCGCCCGCGACGCCCGTCGCGCAGGGGAGTCCCGGCGCCGAGTGGTGGAAGGAGCTCTTCGGCAGCGGCGGCGCCGCCACGCCCGCCCCGACGCCGTCACCCGGACGCTAGCGCCGGGCGTCCGCAAGCCGGAGACCGGGCCGCGGAGTACGTGATCACCCATCACCGGTCACCAGGCGACCATCGAGGCCGTTGCGCCCGGCGCGCGAACCCTGTTAGCCTCGTGGCCTGATGAGCGACGACCGCGCGCCCTACACCCTTATCCGCGACCTGCCCCCGAGCGACCGCCCGCGCGAGCGGCTGCGCGACGCCGGCCCCGCCGCGCTCTCCAACGCCGAACTCCTCGCCATCATCCTCCGCGTGGGCGGCGCCAAGCAGAGCGCGCTCAGCCAGGCGAACAGCCTGCTCGCGCGGTTCAGCGGGCTCCCCGGCCTGCGCTCCGCCGCCTTTCTCGAGCTCTGCCGCGAGCCCGGCATCGGCGAGGCGAAGGCCGCGCAGATCAAAGCGGCGCTCGAACTCGGCGTGCGGCTCTCGTCCTACAACGCCGACGACCGGCCACTCGTCCGCACGCCGGACGACATCGCCAACCTCGTCATGGCGGAGATGTCGCTGCTGCAGCAGGAGCACGTGCGCGTCATGCTGCTCGACGCGAAGAACCGCCTGCTCTCGATGCAGACGGTCTACGTCGGCAGCGTCCACACCGCGCACGTCCGCATCGCCGAGCTGCTCAGCGATGCCGTGCGCATCCGCGCCGCGGCGATCGTCGTCCTGCACAACCACCCCTCCGGCGACCCCACGCCGTCGCCCGCCGACGTCACCCTGACGCGCGGCATCTTCGAGGCGTCGCGCCTCCTCGGCATCGACCTGCTGGACCACGTCATCATCGGCGGCGGCCGCTACGTCAGCATGCACGCGCTCAAGGCCGGCTTCCCGGGAGCCGCCCGGTGAACGGCGCAGCGGCGGGCCGCCGCAAGGTCCGGCTGGTCGCGCTCGACCTCGACGGCACGCTGCTCACGCGCGCCAGCAGCGTCAGCGACGGCAACGCCGCCGCGGTGCGCGAAGCCGTCGCCGCGGGCGTGCACGTCGTCTTCGCCACGTCGCGCTGGTACGCGCTGGCGAAGCACACCGCTGACGCGCTCGGCGTCACGTCGCCGATCATCTGCCACAACGGCGCCATGGTGCGCAGCCCCATCGACGATGCGCGGCTGCTGGAGCTGGACGTGCCCGCCGCCGCCGCGGTCGAGATCGCCGCCATCGCCGACGAAGCCCGCTACGAGTCGATGGTCACAGTGGACGACGTCACGCACATGATCACGAAACGGCCCGACGTCGACCCGGCGCGACTGCCCCACGGCATGGTGCTGACCGACCGGCTCTCCGACCACGTCGCCGGCGGCGCGGAGTCGTTCCTCTTCTTCGGCCAGGACGCGGTGGACGGCGTCCAGCAGCGCCTCGGCACGCGCTATGCGGGCGTGCTCAACATGGCCTGGGGCTACAGCGAGACGTTTCCGCCGTACCTGAACATCGTCCACGCCGGCGCCGACAAGGGCCGCGCCCTGCGCCTGGTGTGCGAGCACGTCGGCGTCGCGCCGGAGGACGCGATGGCGATCGGCGACGCCCTGCCCGACCTGGAGATGATGCGCGTCGCCGGCCTCAGCATGGCGATGGGCAACGCTCCCGACGACGTGAAGGCGCAAGTCGACGTCGTCGGCCCCGCCAACGACGCCGACGGCGTGGCCTGGGCCATCCGCACCTTCGCCCTGTAGCAGCCGCTTCCCGTATCCCGCCTCCCCCTGTACCCTCCGTCCCGATGGCCTCTATCGTCACCCTCATCGACGACCCGTTCCGCGACGCCATCGAGAACATCTGGGGCGAACTGAAGGCCGTCTTCGGCCTCAAGCAGCTGCGCGGCTCCACCGCGCCCTGCTTCACCTGGCACGCCGCCGCGCGCTACGACCACGCCGCACTCGACGCCGCGCTGGTCCGCGTCGCCGCCGGCGCGCCGCCGCTCCAGGCGGCGACCGGCCAGCTCGCGCTGCTCCGCGGCGCCGAATGCCTGCTCTACATCCCCGTCCTCGCCGACGACGCATTGCTCGCCCTGCACGCGCGGATCTGGGACGCGGCGGGCGCCGTCGCCCGCGACGCGCGCGCCGCCTACGCCGCCGCGACCTGGGCGCCGCACATCAGCATCGCCATCGGCCCCCTGTCCGGACCGGAGGTCGAGGACATCCTCCCCTTCCTTAACACCCGCGACACGGCCGGCCGCGTCCCCGTCACGAACCTCACCGCCATCCCCGGCGCCCGCTCCACGCGGGAGTCATGGCGCACGTTCGCGCTGCGGCCGTAACCCGCGAGGCCCGTGGTCACCAGCGACCAACGACCCTCGACCAATCCGATACCATAAGGGTCCAATGACCGACCGAACTGACCGCATCAAGCTGCTTCACGAGGCGCTCGCGGAGCGCATCCTCGTCATCGGCGGGCCGTACGGCACGTACCTGCACGGCCGCGACCTGACGCCCGCCGATTACGGCGGCGTCGCGCACGACGGCTGCCCGGAACAGCTCAACGTCACCCGCCCGGATGTCATCGCCGACGCCCATCGCGGCTACCTCGAAGCCGGCGCCGACATCATCGCTACCAACACGTTCGGCGGCGGCTCGATCGTGCTCGCCGAATTCGCGCTCGAGGACCGTGTGTTCGAGATCAACCACGCCGCCGCGCGCCTTTCGCGCGAAGTCGCGGCCGCCTACAGCACGCCCGCCCGCCCGCGCTTCGTCGCCGGCAACCTGGGCCCGACCACCAGGGCCCTCTCCGTCACCGGCGGCATCACGTTTCAGGAGATGGCCGACGTCTATCACGGCTGGTCGGCCGGCCTCGTCGCCGGTGGCGCCGACCTGCTCGTGCTGGAGACGCAGAACGACACCCGCACCATCAAGGCCGCGCTCCGCGGCATCGAGCGCGCCTTCGCGGAAGCGGGCGAGCCCGTGCCCGTCGTAGTCTCCGCCACGGTCGAACTCACCGGCACGATGCTCGCCGGCCAGACCACCGAGGCGCTCGCGGCGTCGCTGGAGTACGCCGACCTGCTCGCGCTCGGCCTCAACTGCTCCACCGGGCCGGAGTTCATGACCGACCACCTGCGCAGCCTCGCCGCGCTCACGGCCTTCCGCACCTCCGTCTGGCCGAACGCCGGCCTGCCCGACGAGGACGGCCGCTACCGCGAGTCGCCCGTGCAGATGGCGGAGGTGCTGGAGCGCTTCATCGACAACGGCTGGCTGAACATCATCGGCGGCTGCTGCGGCACGACGTTCGAGCACACGCGCGCCTTCGCACAGATGGCCGAGGGCAAGCGCCCGCGCGTCGCCGCACCGCAGATCAGGACGGTCTTTTCGGGCATCGACTTCCTGGAGGCGACCGACGACAACCGCCCGCTGATCGTCGGCGAGCGCACGAACGAGGTCGGCTCGCGCGCATTCAAGAAGCTCATCTCGGCCGAGCAGTACGAAGAGGCCAGCGAGCTCGCCCGCCGCCAGGTGAAGGGCGGCGCGCAGATCATCGACGTCAACCTGCAGAACGCCGACCGCGAAGAACTGTACGACGTGGACCGCTTCTACGAGAAGCTGATCCGCAAGGTCAAGGTGCCGATCATGATCGACACCACCGACCCCGTCGCGATCGCGCGGGCCCTCACCTACTGCCAGGGCAAGTCGATCATCAACTCGGTCAACCTGGAGGACGGACTCGAAAAGTTCGAGCGCGTCGCGCCGCTCGCACGCGCCTACGGCGCCGCCCTCATTGTCGGCTGCATCGATGAGGACAAGGAGCAGGCGCAGGCCGTCACGCGCGAGCGCAAGGTCGAGATCGCGCTCCGTTCCTGGAAGCTGTTGACGGAGCAGTTCGGGATCCACCCCGGCGACATCATCTTCGACCCGCTGACCTTCCCCTGCGCCACCGGCGACCAGAACTACGTCGGCAGCGCCGTCGAGACGATCGAGGGCATCCGGCTGATCAAGCAGGCGCTGCCGTACGCGAAGACGGTGCTGGGCGTGAGCAACGTCTCGTTCGGCGTGCCCGCCGCCGGCCGCGAGGTGCTGAACTCCGTCTTCCTGTACCACTGCACGAAGGCCGGGCTCGACCTCGCCATCGTCAACGCGGAGAAGCTCGAGCGCTACGCCTCCATCCCGGAGGACGAGCGCAAGCTCGCCGAGGACCTGCTCTGGAACCGCGGTGACGACCCGATCGCCGCCTTCACGGCGCACTTCCGCGGCGCGCAGTCGCGCGTCCGCAAGGACGTCTCGTCGCTGCCGCTCGACGAGCGCCTCGCCAACTACATCATCGAGGGCTCGAAGGACGGCCTCGTCGCCGACCTCGACCTCAAACTGAAGGAAGCGCCGCCGCTGGAGATCGTCAACGGCCCGCTGATGAAGGGCATGGACGAGGTCGGCCGGCTCTTCAACGCGAACGAGCTGATCGTCGCCGAGGTGCTGCAGAGCGCCGAAGCGATGAAGGCCGCCGTCTCGCACCTCGAGCAGTTCATGGAGAAGAACGAGACCTCCGCGCGCGGCAAGGTGCTGCTGGCGACGGTGAAGGGCGATGTCCATGACATCGGCAAGAACCTCGTCGACATCATCATCTCCAACAACGGCTACACCGTCGTCAACCTCGGCATCAAGATCCCGCCCGAGGCGCTGATCGAGGCCGCGCAGAAGCACCGCCCCGACGCGATCGGCCTCTCCGGCCTGCTCGTGAAGTCGGCGCAGCAGATGGTGATCACCGCCGGCGACCTGCGCGCGGCCGGCATCGACCTGCCGCTGCTCGTCGGCGGCGCGGCGCTCTCCGACCGCTTCACGCGCTCGAAGATCGCGCCCGCGTACGAGGGCACGGTCATCTACTGCAACGACGCCATGAACGGGCTCGACACGCTCAATCGGCTGATGGACCCGGACGAGCGCACGCGCCTCGAATCGGAGCTGCGCGAGAAGCCGCTCGCCGAACGCGCCGCGCCCGACCCGGCCGACGCCTATCCGGAGACGCAGCAGCGCAGCGCGAAGATCTCGCTCGACGTGCCGGTGCCGCCCGTCCCGGACCTGGACCGCCACGTCGAACGCGACATCGACCTCGACGAGGCCTGGAGCTACATCAACCCGCAGATGCTCTACGGCCGCCACCTGGGCTTCCGCGGCCGCTTCAGCGACGCGCTCGCCGCGGGCGACGTGAAGGCGCTGGAACTGGAGCGGACGATCGAGGCGATGAAGGCCGAGTGTCGCGCCGGCGCGATGCACGCGCGCGCCGTCTGGCAGTTCTTCGAGGCCGAGCCCGACGGCAACCGCATCCACGTCTATCGCCCCGGCGATGGCGTGCCCGCTGCCACGTTCACCTTCCCGCGCCAGCGCAAGCCCGACGGCCTCGCGCTCAGCGATCTGCTGCTGCCCGCCACTCGCGACGGCCACGGCCGCGCGCACCAGCGCGACCACCTCGCGATCTTCGTCACGACCGCCGGCGAGGGCATCCGCGAGCGCGCCGAAGCCGCCAAGGCCGCCGGCGAGTACCTGCGCTCGTACGCGCTGATGGCGCTCGCGCTCGAGACGGCCGAGGGCACGGCCGAGTGGCTGCACGCGAAGCTGCGCGCGCTCTGGGGGTTCGCCGACGCGCCCGATCTGCCGCGCAAGGACGTCTTCCAGGCGCACTACCGCGGCAAGCGCTACTCGTTCGGCTATCCCGCCTGCCCCGACCTGGAGCAGCAGGTGCCGCTCTTCGGCCTGCTCCGGCCGCAGGAGATCGGCGCCGAACTCACCGAAGGCTTCATGATGGAGCCCGAGGCGACGGTCAGCGCCCTCGTCTTCCACCACCCGGACGCCACTTACTTCAGCACCGGCCCCGGGGACGACGAGGCGACCGCGCCGGGCTGATCGTGCCGCAGGCACTGTGCTACAGTGCCGCGCAGGAGAGCCGCATGGTCGCCGCACGCAAGCCAGACTCCACGACGAAGACCCGTACCAAAGGCCGCGCGTTAGCGTCTCCACGACAGGCGACCAAGAGCGCCAACACGCCGCAACGCAAGATCGATAAAGTCATCAAGCGCCGTGCACCGGCGCTTCGCAAACTCGACTAAGCGATGCCCCGCCGCTGGTGGTACCCGGAGCGCGACGACGTCGCGCTCGTCATCGCTCGCCTCGATGCCTACTTCGGCACGCGTGATGCCTCGGTGATGACGGGCAGGCTGCGAGACGCAGGGCTGCTCGACGCAGCATTGGCGCTGCCTCGCCAGCCCTACTATCCGACGGCGATCGACAAGGCCGGTGCGATCTTCCGCTCGATGGTCAAGAATCACCCGTTCGCGGACGGCAACAAGCGCATCGCCGTTGTCATCACCGAGATGTTTCTAAACGAAAACGGGTACGCGCTTACCACGGCAAACGACGAACTGGCGGACTTCACTCTGCTCCTCGCCTCCAGCGATCCCGCCACTCCCGTCGCCGAGATCGCCGCCTGGCTGCGTCGCAATACCATACGAAGTGGGGGCCAGTGACCGGGACGCCGCCGCGCACTGATTACGAACGACGAGCTCCCGCCGCCGTCCTCTTCGACGTCGGCGGCCCAATCAACACCGAGATCGAGCACGAGCGCCGCGTCGACGCCACCATCCGCGCCGCGCTCGCCGCCGAAGGCATCGCCGTGAGCGACGCCGGCTACGCGGCGGCCAGCGACTGGGCGGTCGAGCGCTTCGCGCCGGACGCGCACACCGCCATCATCTGGCGCCTCACCGGCGGCGACGCCGCGGCCTCCGCGCGCGTCTACGCCGCGTTCCGCGGCGCGATGCGCGAATGGCCCGCGTTCGAGCTGCGCGACGGCATCGCGGGCGTCATCGCCTGGCTGAGCGCGCGCGGCCTGCGCCTCGGCCTCGCGGCGAACCAGCCGCACGCCACGCTCGCCGTGCTCGACGCGCACGGCGTCGGCCGCTATTTCCACCACCGCGAGGTCTCCGGCACGCACGGCTACCGCAAGCCCGACGTGCGCCTCTTCCTCCGCTGCTGCGACGACCTGGGCGTCGCGCCGGAGCAGTGCGTGATGGTCGGCGACCGCATCGACAACGACATCGCGCCGGCGCGTTCGCTCGGCATGCGCACCGTGCTCTTCCGCACCGGCCGCCACATCGCCCAGCAACCCCGTTGCGCCGCCGAGGTCCCCGACGCCGAGGTCCGCACCGCCGCGGAGCTGCGCGCCGCGCTGGAATCGCTGCTGTGAGCGCGGGGCGCGAGTTGGACGAGACCGCGGCTTGCTGTCGTCTCCGTTTATCCAGTACAACATCGGAATACTCTTAAGGAGGGTGCACCAATGAATCCGAACCAGGCATTGTGGGAAAAGGGCGACTTTACCCGGATTGCCGCGAGCATGCGCGGCAGCGGAGAGGCGCTCGTCAAGGGAATCGGGATTACAACAGGGCTCAAGGTTCTGGATCTCGGATGCGGCGATGGGACGACGGCGTTACCAGCGGCGAGACTCGGAGCGGACGTGTTAGGCGTCGATATCGCGAGGAACCTTGTTGAGGCTGGGAACAAGCGCGCACAGGAGCACGGCCTGACGAACTGCAAGTTTCAGGAAGGCGACGCGTCCGCTCTGCACGAGTTGCCAGATCATACGTTCGATCACGTCGTGAGCATCTTCGGCGCCATGTTTGCACCAAAGCCCTCCGACGTCGCCCGGGAGATGGTGCGCGTGACCCGGCCCGGAGGTCGGATCACGATGGGGAACTGGATTCCAAATGATCCGACGTTGGTGGCGCAGATCTTGAAGATCAGCTCCGCATACTCGCCGCCACCGCCGGAAGGCTTCATCAGCCCCATGACCTGGGGGATCGAGGACAACGTCATAGAGCGGTTCGCGGGCGCCGGAGTTGCAAGAGAGAAGATCTCCTTCGTCCGGGACACCTACACATTCCACTTCCCCGGCGCACCAGCGGAGTTCGTTGCTGCATTCAGAGACTACTACGGGCCGACCATGAATGCATTCGAAGCCGCGGAGAAGAACGGCCGAGCAGCTGATCTGCGGAAAGAGTTGGAGGCTCTCTTCACCAGCCAGAACCAGAGCCCCAGCAAGGATGCCACCACCATTCCGGCAACCTTCCTGCGCGTTACCGTCGCGCCTTGAGAGCATCGGCGCGTGAGACGATGATCCCGGCGAGCTAGTCCTGCACGATCCGGCCCTGCTCAAGATGATTGAGTCGTCGGCGTCGCGTCGGACCAGTGCACCATGGTCGGCGACCGCATCGACAACGACATCGCCCCCGCGTGTTCGCTCGGCATGCGCACGGTGCTCTCCCGCACCGGCCGCCACATCGCCCAGCAGCCCCGCTGCGCCGCCGAGGTCCCCGACGCCGAAGTCCGCACCGCCCTGGAATCGCTGCTGTGAGCCTGCCCGGCCTCATTCGGGCTGAAGCGGGTTCACCGAGCCTTGACAGCGCCCACGACGCAAGCGTACAATCGCCGATGCGATCGACAGAGTGGAGGAGCCGAGCGCAATTCGACTGCTCGCCTTGGTAAGCGCGTGTATCGCGGCCAGACGACTAACCACCGAGGACCCGACTAAGAGGCTCCCCGCGATGCGCATAATGACTCTGGCGACCGCGGCGATTCTCGCCGCCAGCTTCCTGTACTCGGGCCACCGCACCGCGGCGGCGCAGCAAACCTCATGCGCGCCCGCCGGCCAGACAGCGAACGTCCTGGTCAGCGTGCTGCAGTTAACGCCGCACGGCTTCAACGGCAACCCGTTCTCGGTTCTTGATGTCTACTTCCCGAGCGGAGATGTCGTGACGGTCATCGTCACCCCCGGCACGCGGTGGCACGGTAGCAGCCAGAGGCTGTCCGACGTGAAGATCGGCGACCACCTGCTGGCGGCGGGCGTCTGGCGCGCGGGCTGCTCGATCGAGGCCGACGACATCTACTCGACGGGCGCGACGGGATTCTCGCTCGCCCTCAGCGGCGTACCGTCCGGGCCGGACTCGCTGCACCCGGGCGCGGTCATCACCTACGTGATCAACCACACCGAGCCGGCGGGCGCCGGCGCGACGTATCAGATCATCATCCCTCCCGGCACGACGTTCGTGTCCGCGCGCGCCGTGAGCGGCGCCGACGTCTGGACGGACGTCCAGTCCTTCACGCCGCCCGCGCCACAGCATCTTGTGACAGTCTTCGCGCGCCCGACCGCGCCCACCGGTAGCATCGAGGTGAAGGTGCGCGTCAATGCGATCTGGCAGGGCACGGTGACCGCGGAGGCGCGCTTCCTCTTCACCGCCCTCGGAGCTTCAAACGCGATCGACGCGTCGGTGGTGCTCCCCGACGGTGTCCCGGGCCAAGTCGTGGCCTCCGCCTTCGTCGATCTGAACGGCGACGCCGTGCTTGGACCCGACGACATCGCCGAGAGCTGTCCAATCTGGGTGTATTCGGACCTCACCGGCACGCGTGTACCCGATGCCCTTTCCGGCACGGATGATCCCCGGCTGCCGCTCGTTGCCTCGGCGCACAGCGACGAGACGGGCGTCGCGCGCATCAACCTGCTGCCGGGGCGCTATGCGGTGTTGCTGGGCGGCTGCGACGTGCCGCTGCCGCCGTCGGGGCTGCCCGAAACGACCTTCGACGTGATCAGCACGCCGCCGGAAACGCCGATTCTCAGCGTGTCCGGAGCCGCCACGTACCGCGTGCAGCTCGTCGACGTCCAGAGCACGAAGCTCACTAACGTGATCCGCGCCGAACGTCCGATCGGGCCAACGGCGTCCCCAACGGATCTCCGCTGGGATGGCCTCACCGTCACGTGGGTCGACAACGCGGCTGGAGAGTCCAGCTACCAGGTGAGTATCCAGTCCAGCACCGACGCCGGGACGTTCACGCTCCCGGCCAACAGCACGCGCTTCGTCATACCGTCGCGCTTTATGGTGCCGTGTGGCGCGACTAGCCTGCAGGTCACGGTGACGGCGGCGATCGGCGGCGTGGCGGGCTATCCGTCCCGGGCCTTCATAGGCAGCGTCGCGGACTGCCTGCCGCAGCCTGTCCGTGCGCCGAACGCGGGGACAGGCCCGGGCGCGCATGCGCAGGTGCCGGCGCGCGTCGCCGGGTTGCTGCTGGCAGCTGGTCTGGCCCTCGTCGTGCTCGGCGCGGTCTCGTTCAAGAAGGCGCGCGTCGGCAGCGGGCCACGATATCGCAGCTGATCCCCCGCAGCGCGTACAACGTCCCCACACCCCGTGCCATCCCCCGCTTGGCGTTCGCTGCGCCCATCCCCCACAATCGCCCCGCGCGTAATGCGCCCGCGGCGCCACGCGGCGCAGCCAGCCGGCAAGGCGTTCCAAAAGGTCGAAATTACAAAACAGGTACACGGCCAGATTCAATTTGCGAAACATAACGCGAAATGAGGTACCGAAAACCCCCGGAAACGGTACGCCGGACGCCGTCTCGCGGTACCTGTCGCCCCCGCTCCCGGCAACGTCCGTAAGGCGTACAATGTCCGCAGGCTCCGGCTCGCGGACGCGCCGCAAGAAAGTAGAACATCCGTACTTGACAGCGGGCGCGCCCGATCCTATCATAGCCCGGCAGTTAGCCCATTTGTTCTAACGCTCTGGCAGGAGGCTCCCCCGCATGGCACGCAACACCGAGAAGTCCGCCCAACGCGACCGCTCCAGCGAGATGAGCGACGCGAAGAAGGACCAGGCCCTCAAGGACACGCTCGCCGACATCGAGAAGCGCTACGGCCACGGCGCCATCATGAAGCTCGGCGACGCGACCAACTTCGAGGTCGAGGTCATCTCCACCGGCTCCCTCGCCCTCGACATGGCGCTCGGCGTCAGCGGCCTGCCGCGCGGCCGCATCACCGAGATCTACGGCCCCGAGGGCGCCGGCAAGTCCACGCTCGCCTACCACGTCGTCGCCTCCGCCCAGCGCATGGGCGGCGTCGCCGCCTATATCGACGTCGAGCACGCGCTCGACAAGGACCACGCCGAGTCGTGCGGCATCAACGTCGCCGAACTGCTGATCTCGCAGCCGGACACCGGCGAGCAGGCGCTCGAGATCTGCGACGCGCTCGTCCGCAGCAACGCCGTCGACGTCATCGTCGTCGACAGCGTCGCCGCGCTCGTTCCGCGCGCCGAGATCGAAGGCGACATGGGCGACTCGCTGCCGGGCCTCCAGGCGCGGCTCATGTCGCAGGCGCTCCGCAAGCTCACCGCCGTCATCTCCAAGTCGCGCGCCAGCGTCATCTTCATCAACCAGCTCCGCGAGAAGATCGGCGTCGTCTTCGGCAACCCGGAGGTCACGCCCGGCGGCCGCGCGCTCAAGTTCTACAGCTCCGTCCGCATCGAGCTGCGCCGCGCCGAAACCCTCAAGCAGGGCACCGACATCATCGGCAACCGCGTGCGCGCCAAGATCGTCAAGAACAAGGTCGCCGCACCGTTCCGCACCGCCGAGTTCGACATCCTCTTCAGCGGCAAGCACCGCGGCATCAGCCGCGAGGGCGATATCGTGGACCTGGGCGTCGACGGCAACATCCTCAAGAAGATGGGCGCCTTCTTCAGCTACGGTGAACTGCGCCTTGGCCAGGGACGCGAGGCCGCCAAGGAGTACCTGCGCCAGAACCCGGAGATCGCGCACGAGATCGAGAACCTGATCGTCACCGCCGCGCCCGCCGCCCGCGCCGAGGCCAGCCGCAACGGCCACGGCCCCGCCGTCGCCGAGCTCGAGCCGGAGGAGTAGCATCGAGCCTCCGCGCCGCTCGATGATCATCACCTCGATCGAACGCACCCCGAAGCGCCGCGGCCGCGTCGACGTCTACGTCGACGGGGTCGCGACCTTCGAGGTCGCGGGCGCTACCGCGACGGCCCAGGGGTTGCGCGCCGGCGAGCCCATCGACCGCGCCCGCATCGACGCCATCGTCGCGGCCGACCGGCACCGCCTGGCGCTCGATACGGCCGTCGCAATGCTGGCGCGCCGCCCCCGCAGCGAGCACGACGTCCGCCAGCGCCTGGCGCGCGCCCGCTTCGACGAAGCGCTGATCGACGACACGCTGCGCCGCCTTCGCGACGCGAAGCTGCTCGACGACGCAGACTACGCCCGCGCCTACACCGAGTCGCGCGACCGCACCAGCCCGCGCGGCCGCCGCCTGATCGTGCAGGAGCTGCGCGCCAGCGGCGTCACCGCCGAAGTCGCGCGCGACGCCGCCACGGCGGTCTCCGACGAAGAGGCCGCGTACCGCCTCGCGGAGCGCCGCGTCCGCTCGCTCGCCGCGCTCGACTACCGCGCGTTCCGCGACCGCCTGGGCGGCTACTTGCAGCGCCGCGGCTTCGGCTGGGAGACCTGCCGCGCCACCATCGCCCGCTGCTGGGAGGAGCTCGGCCGCGCCGGCGCGGACTTCGAGGACGGAGCGGACGCATGAGCGGCGACGCCGGGGAGCCGCGCGCCGATCGGCCGTACATGCCCGGCTACGGCATCTCCGCATCGCCGGAGGGACAGCTCCCGTGGCGCTGGGCGGCGGAGCGGCTCGCGGCGGCGCGCAACTACTTCATCGCGACCGTGCGCGACGATCCCGCGCGCCCACACGTCATGCCCGTCTGGGGCGTCTGGATCGATGACGCGTTCTACTTCAGCACGAGTGCCACGTCGCGCAAGACGTGCAACCTGCGCGCAGACCCGCACTGCGTGGTCACGCCCGAGAGCGGCGGCGAAGCGGTGATCGTCGAGGGCGTCGCCTCCGTTGTCGACGACGCCGACCTCACGCGGCGCGTGATCAAGATCTACGAGACGAAATACGCCTGGGACATGACCGGCTACGACGACCCGCTCTGGTGCGTCCGCCCCACGACCGTCTTCGCGTTCATCGAAGCCGGCCCCGGCGCCGAGAGCGTCTTCGCTGCCACATCCACGCGATGGACCTTCGCGTGATCTCTAATCTCTAATCTCCACGCCCGTCTCGCATCGCGCGTCCGCCTCCGCTACCCTGCCACGGTGAAGCTCCGCCGCGCCGCCATCGCCACCGCGCTGCTCCTGCTCCCGGCCGTCGTGCTCGCGTGCGGCGGCGGATCAGGCAACGCCACCGCCACAAAGATCCTCCCTACGCCAGGCACCGCCTCCGCGACCAGCGCCGCGCCGGCGAAGACACCCGCGCCGCCCGGCGCGACGCCCGCCGCTAGCGCCGCCGCATCGCCCGCGAAATCCGGCGGCGCGGGTTCGCTGATCCTGGCGAAGCCGGAGGGGCTGTTCGAGTTCCAGATCGGATCCGGCACGACGAAACAGCTCTTGGCCCCGGCGCCGGAAGGCGCGTACCTGCTCGACCCGGCGCTCTCGCCTGACGCCGCGTCGCTCGCCTACATCTCGCAGCCGCCGCCGAAGGTGCAGGGCGCCCAGTACGACGCGGGCTCCGACCTCTGGGTCGCCGCCCGCGACGGCTCGAACCCCCATGCTGTCTTCACGCACCCCACCCCGAACCAGCTCGTCCGCTTCCCCCAGTGGGAGGACGCCGGCCACATCCTGGCGATCGTGCAGGAGTTCTCAGAGCAGAGCGGCGCGACGAACGTCACCTACTGGCTCGAGCGCGTCGACGTGGCCACCGGCGCACGCGCGAAGGTGCTGCGGGACGTGCCCGCGTTCGGCCTCTCGCCGGACCGCAAGCGCGTCGTCTTCGCGCAGCTCGCGCCGCAGACCGGCGAGACGCTGATGCTCGCCGACCTAGCCGGCGGCACGGCCACGACGCTCGTCGGCACGGACCAGAACCTCGCGCCGTTCAACTTCCCCACGTACTCTCACGACGGCACGAAGATTGCCTTCGCCTCCGCCGACCAGACCGGCGCGCGCGCAAACGAGCCCGCCATCACGATGGCGTCGTACGCTCCATCCCGGCGCTCGCTCGACGGGTTGCCGGAAGACATCTGGACGGTCGATGCGACCGGTGGCGCGCCCGTGCGCGTGGCCGACCTCAAGGAAGACCTGCCTTCGCTCACGTGGAGCGGCGACGATACGCACATGTACGTCTTCGGCTCCGCTGCGCTCTACGACGTCAACCTCAAGAACGGCGCGTCCAACCGCATCGGCGATGGCGGGTACCACGGCCAGGTGACCTGGGCGCCGTGAGGGCGATGCGTTTCGTCATCGCCCCGCAGGAGTTCAAGGGCTCGCTCACGGCCGCGCAGGCCGCCGCCGCCATTGCCGCCGGCGTGCGCGACGCGCTGCCCGACGCGACGCTCGACATCGCGCCAATGTCCGACGGCGGCGCGGGCCTCGTCGATGCGCTGCTCTCCGCTCACGGCGGCCGCCGCATCGAGACGCCGGTACACGACCCGCTGATGCGCCCCGTCGCCGCCGTCTGGGCGCTGCTCGCCGACGGCTCCGCCGCGATCGAGATGGCCGCCGCGTCCGGGCTCGTGCTGCTCGCGCCGGGCGAGCCCGACCCGCTCGCCGCCACCACCTTCGGCACCGGCGAACTGATCCGCGCGGCTCTCGACCACGGCCGCCGCGACATCATCGTCGGCGTCGGGGGCAGCGCCACTGTCGACGGCGGCGCGGGCGCGATGCAGGCGCTCGGCGCGCAGTTGCGCGACGCCGCCGGCGCGGAGCTGCCGCCCGGCGGCGGCCCGCTCGCGCGCCTCGCGTCGATCGATCTCTCCGCGCGCGACCCGCGCCTTACCGGCGCGCGCGTCCGCGTCGCCAGCGACGTCACGAACACGCTTTGCGGCCCGCAGGGCGCCGCGGCGATCTTCGGCCCGCAGAAGGGCGCGACGCCGGACACCATCCCGCTGCTCGACGCGGCGCTCCGCCATTTCGCCGCGATCGCGCTGCGCGACACGGGCGTGGACGTCCTGTCCGTCGCGGGCGGCGGCGCGGCGGGCGGCCTCGGCGCGGGTCTGATGCTAGTCGCCCGCGCGACGATCGAGCCGGGCTTCCCGCTCGTCGCGGCGGCCGCACGCCTGGGCGAGCGCATTGCCGCGGCCGATGCCGTGATCACGGGCGAAGGGAAGCTCGACGCGCAGACCGCGTTTGGCAAGACCGCCGACGGCGTGGCAACGCTCGCCCGCGCGCATGGCAAGCGCATCGCCGTTGTTGCCGGCCTCGTCGAGGGCTCGCCGCCGGGCTACGACGTCATCGAGCAGGCGGCCCCGGCCGGCATGGCGGCCGGGGCCGCGATGCGCAACGCCGCGGCACTCGTCCGCGCCGCCGCCGCGCGCGCGGCACGCGCGCTCGCTACTTGATCGCCAGCGCGTTCGGCGGCGATCCCACGCCGCCCGGCATATTCAGCGGTGCGGACGTCACCAGGAACTCATACACGCCGTCGGCGGCGCAGTCCGCCGCCAGGGCGTCCAGCTCCCACATCTCGCCCAGGTTCATCCCGAAATACGTGATCAACTGGATGTGCAGGAATCCGCGCTCCGCGGTCGGCGGCCACGACTCTACCGCGATCACGTCCGTCGCCACGGCCGCCACGTGCTGGTCCCAGAGGTACGCGGCCATCTCCGGGCCGGCCAGCAGCCCCGGTGCGACCAGGTGCTCCGCCAATTCGGTCTGCACGTTCGCGGGCTGCGCGCGGAGCCAGCCCAGCCAGCCCGTGCGGAAGAGCAGCAGGTCGCCCGTGCGGATTGCCACGCCCTGCGCCTTGCGGCACGCCTCCAGCGTCGCCATATCCATGCTCTGCGAGCTGTGGAGGTCCAGCGGCGTCCCCTGCTGCTCGAGGTAGCGGCCCACGTCCAGCAGCACGCCGCGCGTCGCGATGCCGCGCTCCGCGATGTTCTGGATGCCCAGCACCGTGCTGCCCGGCGCCAGCACCTGGTCGTGCGTCACGCCGTTGTAGAAGCCCAGCCCCGGGTGGCACACGTGCCGGTGCCCGTCCCACTGCGTCGATGACTGCGGGCAGAAGTTGTCGATGTACTCATCGTACGACAGCGGCATACCGTTGCTACAGTCGAACATCGTCCGGCGCGGTGCGGCGCGGAACCAGAACAGCGGCCGCTTCGGCTCGTCGAGCGGCGCGTTCAGGCTGAAGACCGCGCCCTTGCGCACCAGCGCCGCCGCCTCCGCCGTCTTGCGCGGCGTCACGAGGTTCCACGTGCCCAGCTCGTCGTCGTCGCCAAAGAGCCCCCACGCCGACCCCGCGGGCGCGCCCGCCTTCACCGGCAGATCGCTGAATGCAGGCAGATGGTCGATGTCGAACGGCATTGTCGTCCCTCCTAGGCTCGTGGCGGTTGCGCCCTATCGTCGCGCACGCCGCCGCGAGGCGGAAGCCCGCTTGCTCGCCGCGCCCCCGCCGCGCACAATCACCGCGAAGGAGGCGCCATGCCCACGATCCAGACCGCCACCGGCCCCATCGACAGCGCAGCACTCGGATTCACGCTGATGCACGAGCACATCTTCGTGCTCTCGGAGGGCGTCATCCCCAACTTCCCGCACTTGTGGGACCGCGTCGCGCGCAAGGCGCAGGCCGTCACCGCGCTCAACGAGGCCCACGCGCACGGCGTCACCACCATCGTCGACCTCACCGTGCTCGGCCTCGGCCGCGACGTCGCGCTCGTGCGCGAGATCGCCCGCGAGTCCGACATGCAGGTGATCGTCGCCACGGGCCTCTACACCTACGATGCGCTCCCCCACTACTTCGAGAACCGCGACGAGGACCACATGGCCGACCTCTTCGTGCGCGACATCGAGACGGGCATCCAGGACACGGGTGTCCGCGCCGCGATCCTCAAGTGCGCCACCGACGAGCACGGCCTCACGCCCGGCGTCGAGAAGGTGCTGCGCGCCGTCGCGCGCGCCCACCGCCGCACGGGCGTGCCGATCTCCACCCATACGCACGCCGCGAGTGAGCAGGGGCTCGCGCAGCAGCGCATCTTCCGCGAAGAGGGCGTCGACCTCTCGCGCTGCGTCATCGGCCATTGCGGCGACTCAGAGGATCTGGCCTATCTCGAGAAGCTAATGGACGCGGGCAGCTACATCGGCATGGACCGCTTCGGCATCGACACGATCCTCCCCTCGGAGACGCGGGTCGCGGTCATCGCCCAGCTCTGCGCCCGCGGTCGCGCCAACCGTATGGTGCTGGCCCACGACACCTCGTGTTACATCGACTGGTTCGAGCCCGCCATGATCAAGCACGTCGTGCCGCGCTGGAACTTCCTGCACATCCCGGACGACGTCGTCCCGGCGCTCCGCCAGGCGGGCGTCACCGAGGAGCAGATCCGCACGATGACCGTGGACAACCCGCGGCGCATCTTCGAGCGCCAGGGCGGGTACTAGGTAGCTGCTCAGCTGGTCAGCCGATCAGCTTGTCAGCGGCCGAACCCGCCTCTGGCTGCAATGACGCGCGCCGGGGCAGCGTTTCTGGAGATAAGCCCGCGTTGTGACGGGCATAGGCCACGGCTATAATGCGGCACATTCTCAGGGCCGCGAGCCCATAGGAGCGACGTTGCCGAAGCAGAACCGCCCACTCGTCCGTGATGGAAAGATCCAGCCGCGACAGAAGCGCACCGACCGCAGCTACTTAGGCGGCGACACCCCGGCGCGCGCGGACGACACCGCGCCCGTCGACGACGAAGCTGTAGCCGCTGAAGTAGCCGAGGCCGCTCCTCCGGAAACGCCGCTGCCGGTCGATCCCGGCGCCGCCTTCGCTGCCCCGCAGGCCGCCGCGCCCGCGCCGCTGCCCGCCCGCTCCGCTCCCTCGGGCAAGCTGCCGACCGCCGTCCGCGCGATCCAGCAGCAGGGCGTCCGCAAGCGCCGCGAGTTCGACGTCCAGGCGCTGGCCGTGCGCGACACCCAGTACGCCATCCACGAGCTCCGGCGCATCGCCGTTCTCGCGAGCGGCGTTGTCATCACGCTCATCGTCCTTACCTTCGTCCTGCGCTGATCCCTACCCCCGACCCCTCTCCCACAAGGCGGAGAGGGGAGGACAGCATCCAGCGAGCCGGGGACGCAGCAAGAAGGGGCCCCTTCGGCCCCTTACATCGACGCTGCCGGGCGCACGCGCCTAGCGCAGCCGCCCGATCGCGATGAAGCAGGCAAAGAACAGCGACACGCTGCTCTGCAGGTCGAACACGAAGCGCGACGAATATCCGTCGCCCAGCAGCAGCACGCTGCGCAGCGACCACGCCAGCAACACGCCGGTCACGGCGATCGCCTGTAGCGGCGGCCCGACTTTCCGGTTGATCCCCAGCGACACTGACTCGCCGATCGCGTAGCCGATCGCCAGCCCGGCCAGCACTCCGTAGAAGACGTAGAGCAGCGGGTAGGGGCTGAACCACCACCACGCCACGCCGATCGCGGTGCCGCTCACGATCGCCGAGCCCGCGGCGCGGATGAACGTCTCGGCGCCGATGTTATAGGTGGGGATACGGCGGACGTTGGCGCACTCGCGGCAGCGCCCGCCTACGGGCGTGTACACCATGCAGCGCGGGCAGATCGCCTTACCGCAACGGCTGCACGCCAGCTCTGTCTCGACGGTCGGATGCGTCGCGCACTGCATGCGTCAGCGTGCTCTCACTTCACCAGCTCGCAGTTCGGCAGCGTGCGCGCGTACGCCAGCATCCGTTCGATCGACGAGTCGGGCAGCGGGATGTCGCCCGGCAGCCGCTCGTCGTTGCCGTGGATGCCGTGGTAGTCGCTGCCGCCCAGCGGGATCAGGTCGTACTGCTCGGCCGCCTGGCGCAGCCGCTCCACCGTCTCCGGCGGGTAGTTCTTGTAGTAGACCTCCATCGCCGCCATCCCGGCCTCCTTCAGCTCCTTCAGGATGCCGTCCAAGTCCTGCAGGTCCGCCGGGTGCGCCATACAGGCGAGCCCGCCGAACGCTACGATGCTCTGCACCGACTCCGCGGGCGTCATCTTGTCGCGCTCGACGTAGGCCGGACCGTTGCGCCCGATCCAGCGGTCGAACGCCTCGGAGATCTGCGAGACGTAGCCCGCCTCCACCAGCGCCTGCGCCACATGCGGCCGCCCCACCGACGCGTCGCCCGCGATCTGCTGCACCCGCTCCCACTCGATCATGATCCCCATGCCGCGCAGCTTCTCGACGATGCCTCGGCCGCGGCCGAGCCGCCCTTCACGCAGCTCCGCCAGCGTCTTCTGCAGCGCGTCGTCGTGCGGGCTCAGGTACAGGCCCAGCATGTGCACCTCGGCGCCCTCGATGTCGGTCCCCATCTCCACGCCGGGTATCAGGATGTGCCCCGCGTGCTTCGCCGACGCTGCCTCCGCCTCCGCGATGCCCTCCGTAGAGTCGTGGTCCGTCAGCGCGTGGTAGACCACGCCCCGGCTCGCCGCCAGGTCCACCAGCTGCGTCGGCGTCAGGATCCCGTCCGACGCGGTGCTGTGCGTGTGAAAGTCACCCTTCGCCATGCTGCTCCCATTCCCTGTCCACGCGCTCGATCGCGCGCGCCTTCCCGGTCGTGTCGTCGATGTCGACGAGCACCGCGTTCAGATTCACGAAGCGCGACTTTTCCGCCACGGTAAACCGCGCGGGCATGCCCGTCAGGAACTTGCGCAGCACCGACTCCACCTCGTTGCCGATGACCGAATCTCGCGGGCCGCACATCCCCAGGTCGCTGACGTACGCCGTGCCGTTGGTCAGGATGCGCTGGTCCGCCGTCGGCACGTGCGTGTGCGTGCCGACCACCGCCGACACGCGGCCGTCCAGGTACCAGCCCATCGCCATTTTCTCGCTCGTCGCTTCCGCGTGGAAGTCGACCAGCACGGGCGTCCCCGGCTCCACCTGCTCCAGCAGCCGGTCCGCCGCGCGAAACGGGTCGTCCAGCTCGAACATGAAGACGCGGCCCATCAGGTTGATCACCGTGAGCGCGCCGAAACGCACCATGCCCCGGCCGGGCGTGCCCTCGGGGTAGTTCGCCGGCCGCAGCACCGGCGCCTCGGTATCGAGATAGGGGATAATGTCCGGCTGCGCCCAGATGTGGTTGCCGGTCGTGATCACGTCCACGCCCGCGGCGAAGATCTCCTTCGCGGTGTTGACCGTGATGCCCTTGCCCGCCGCCGCATTCTCGCCGTTGGCCACCACGACATCGAGCGCGAACTCACGGCGCAGCCCCGGTACCAGCGCGCTGATCGCGCGCCGGCCCGGTTTGCCGACAATGTCTCCGATGGCCAGGATTCGCACGGCTCAGCTTACCGCGCGTACTCGCTCGCGCGCGTCTCCCGGACGACCGTGACCTTGATCTGGCCGGGGTACTCCATCGACTCCTCGATCTTCTTGCTGACGTCGCGCGCCAGCCGCATCGAGTCGAGGTCGTCGATCTCGTCCGGCTTCACGATGATCCGGATCTCGCGCCCCGCCTGGATCGCGAAGGACTTCTCCACGCCCTTGAAGCTGTTGGCGATGCTCTCCAGCGCCTCGAGCCGCTTGATGTACAGCTCCAGCGTCTCGCGCCGCGCGCCCGGGCGGCTGCCGCTGATGGCGTCCGCCACCTGCACGATCACGGCCTCGGTCGTCTCGACCTCGATCTCCTCGTGGTGCGCCTCGATGCAGTGCACCACCGACGGGTGCACGTTGTAGCGCTTCGCCAGCTCGGCGCCGAGCGCCGCGTGCGTCCCCTCGATCTCGTGGTCGATCGCCTTGCCGATGTCGTGCATGAGCGCGCCCCGCCGGCACGTGTTCACGTCCGCGCCGATCTCCTCGGCGATCATCGCGGCGATGAACGCGGATTCGACGGCGTGCTTCAGCTGGTTCTGCCCGTACGAGGTGCGGTACTTCAGCTTGCCGAGCGTGCGCAGGATCTCCGGGTGCAATCCGGGGCAGCCCGCCTCGATGGCCGCCTGCTCGCCGGCCGTCTTGATGCTGGCTTCTACCTCGCCACGCGCCTTCTCGACGACTTCCTCGATGCGGGTCGGGTGGATGCGCCCGTCCAGCACCAGCTTTGTCAGGGCCACGCGGGCGATCTCGCGACGCACCGGGTCGAACGCCGACAGCGTCACCGCGTCCGGCGTGTCGTCGATGATCAGGTCCACGCCGGTCGCCGTCTCCAGCGCGCGAATGTTGCGGCCTTCGCGGCCGATGATCCGGCCCTTCATGTCGTCGCTCGGGATCGGCACCACGGAGACGGTCGTCTCCGTCACGACGTCGGCCATCAGCCGCTGCATCGTCGTCGCCAGGATCGAGCGGGAGCGGCGGTCGGCCTCTTCCTTCGCCTCCGCCTCCAGCGTGCGCACCTGGCGGTTGGCCTCCTCGCGGATCTCCTGCTCCAGTTCGCGGAGCAGCAGATCCTTCGCCTCCGCGCTGGTCATGCCGGAGACGCGCTCAACCTCGGCCAGCTTAGCCCTGCGGAGTTCGTCGATTTCGAGCCGCGCCGCTTCCTGGAGGCGTTCCTTCTCTGTGAACGCTGTCTCCCGGCGTTCGAGTGAATCTAGCTTGCGATCGAGATTCTCTTCCCTGTTAGCAACACGCTGCTCAAGCCGCAGGACTTCGTCCCGGCGCGTCTTTGCCTCTTGTTCGGCCTGAGCTCGGAGTTGAATTGCCTCCTCTTTCGCACCGAGGAGGATCTCCTTTTCCTTTGCCTGTGCATCGACCAGGATGCGGTCGGCGGCCTGCTGGGCTACCGCCTCCTGGTCCCTGGTTCCGCTACGCTTGATCGCGTAGCCGAGAAGAGCCCCGATCGCCAATCCTACGATGACGCCGATCACGGCGCCCAGGATGGCGAACATTGGTAGCCTCTCTTTCCGGTTGTTTAACTCCCTCGAACGTAGCTCATTGCACGTTTGCGTAAAGGTTGAGCTACGGGCGCATCATACGCGCGCCCCGATCCGACGGTCAAGCAACACCGACCCGCCGGTCAGTGCTCGCCCATGCGCCGCGCGGGCCCAAATCGCCTCCACACGCGACGGGATCTCGCGCCCCGGCCCAGGCTCGAGTACGCTCCGCATCTCTTGACAACAGGACGGATGTTCTACTATCATTGCCGGGCCAGAACATTTGTGCGACAGGAGGTCCGCCATGACCCGCCGTATCCGCGTCCGAACCATCGTCGTCCCGCGCTCCCGCGCCTGCCCCGACTGCGGTGGCCCGCTCGTCCACGCCGAGGGCTGCGTCACCTGCCCCGTCTGCGGCTTCTCCACCTGCAGCTAGTTCGATCCCGCGCGGTCCGAAGCTGCATCAGCCCTCGCCGCCGCCCGGAGCAGCTCGTCTCACAACTACCCTGTCCGCTGCGGTATATTGGCCTCGATATTGATCGATCGGGCGATCCATATAGCCGCGGAGGCGCTGTGAGCGACAATCGCCAGGACCGGCTCAACCGCTTCGTCGTGATCGCGCTGGCGTTCGCCGGCATCTTCGCCGCGCTGGTGCTCGCACTGCTCGCCTGGGGGGCGCCCAACGAGAGCATCGTCCGCATCGCCGACCTCGCCGGCTGGCTCGGCCGCCACAACAACACCGAGGTGAAGACGATCATCTCGCTCTCCGCCGCCGTCGCCGTGCTGCTTATGCTCATGGCCATCCTGGTCGAGCTGACGCCGTCGCCGACGCAGAAGATGCGCCTCCGCAACGTCCGCGCCGGCGAAGCCGTGATCACGACGCACGAGATCGCAGCGCGCGTCAACGCCGAGGTCGAAGCCATACCTCACGTCGCCGCCTGCAACGCTATCGTGGCCGCGCGGGGCAGGCGCGCCGAGATCGTGCTGGAGCTCCACGTCGAGCCCGGCGCCGACCTCGCAGACACGGCCGACGATGCCTGCCGCCGCACCCGCGTGCTTGCCGAAACGAAGCTCGACATCGACCTGGCGGCGCCGCCGCGTGCGCGTCTGCACTATCGTGAGCTACGCTTGCAGGGCGCCGCCGATGCGCCGCGCAGGCTCGGACCGTCTGGCTGGGAGCGACCGGCCGCCATTCTCGAGGGGGACCGTGACCAACGAGGAAACTCCGACACACCTGAAGAAGCGCAAGCCTAGACTCATCGAGCGTCCCGAGCCCGAAGAGCTCGTATCGATCCTCGAGGCCGTCCTCTTTGTCGCCGACGCTCCGATCGAGCTGGTGGCGCTGTCGCGCACGATCAACGCGCCGAAGGCCGAGGTCAGCGGCGCGCTCGACGAACTCGCGGCGCTGCTGCGCGACCGCGGCGTGCGCCTGCAGCGCACCGGCGAGCTCGTACAGCTCGTCTCCGCACCCCGCACGGCGCAGTACGTCGAGCGCTTCCTGGGGCTGGAGCACCCGCCCCTCACCAACGCCTCGCTCGAGACGTTGGCGATCATCGCCTACCGCCAGCCGATCACGCGCACCGGCATCGAGTCCGTGCGCGGCGTCGACTGCGACGGCCCGATCCGCACGCTGACAGCCCGCGGCCTGATCGAGGAGGTCGGGCGCGCGCCGGTGATCGGCCGCCCGACGCTGTTCGGCACCACGGTGCGATTCCTGGAGTACTTCGGTCTGGAGAAGCCTGACGACCTGCCTCCGTTGCCGCTGACGGAAGAAGCGCCCGAGGAGCTGCCGGAAGAGGCGACGATCTGAACGTCGGAGTCCTGCGCTTTTCGCTCCGTCTGCCCGAGAGCGGATCGCTTAAGGACAAGCGGCAGGTCGTCCGCTCCGTCGCACAGCGCGTCCGCAACAAGTTCCAGGTCGCCGTCGCGGAGGTCGCCGACAACGACGTATGGCAGATCGCCACGCTTGGCGTCGCCTGCGTCGCCAACGATGCGCGCCAGTGCGAGCACGTCCTCAGCGAGGTCATCGCCTACGTCCAGGAGTCCCGCCTCGACGCCGAGATGATCGACATCCAGACCGAGGTCATCGGGTTCTGACGGCGGCGCGTCAGCCGACCGGCACCGCGACCGGCGACGCCACCAGGTCGTAGGCCAGCGCCTGCGTCACCCGCGCCCGCACGAAATCGCCCGGCGCGTGCGGGCCCTCCAGTAGCACAAGGCCGTCGACCTCCGGCGCGTCGCGGTACGAGCGCCCCACGACGAAGCCCGCCGCCACGTCCGCGCGGCGACCCGTGCTCGCCGACTCCACCAGCACGTCGATCTCGCGCCCGACAATCGCCCGGTTGCGGATCAGCGACACCTGCTGCGCCACTTCCATCAGCGCCCGCTGCCGCCGCTTTTTCACCCGCTCGGGCACCGGTTCCGCCTCGTGCGCCGCCGGCGACTCCGACTGCGGCGAGAACGTGAAGCACCCCACGTGGTCGAACGCCATCTCGCGCACGAAGCCCAGCAGCTCGTTGAACTCGTCTTCCGTCTCGCCCGGGTAGCCGACGATGAACGTCGTCCGGATCGCGATGTCCGGCATCACCTCGCGCAGCATCGTCAGCATCTCACGCACCATGACCGTGTTGCTCGGCCGGCGCATGCGGCGCAGCAGACTCTCCGCTCCGTGCTGCAGCGGGATGTCAATGTAGTGCGCCACGTTCGGCAGCCGCGCCATCGTCTCCGCCAGCTGCCGCGTCACGTGCCCCGGGTACGCGTACATGATGCGCAGCCACGGCACCCCCGGCACTGCCTCGGCGACGCGCTCCAGCAGCTCCGGCAGCCCGTCACGCAGCCCCAGGTCGCGGCCGTAGTCGGTGCTGTCCTGCGCCACCAGCACGATCTCGCGCACGTCCTGCGCCGCCAGCCGCCGCGCCTCCGCCACGATCTCGTCCGCCGGAGAGCTGTGCAGCTTCCCCTTCATCTTCGGGATGATGCAGAACGTGCAGGGCGCGTTGCAGCCATCGGAGATCTTCAGGTACGCGCTGGGCCGCCGCAGCGCCGCCGGCGCCGTCGTCTCCGGCACGTCATAGCGCTGCGCGTCCAGGACCACCGGCACGATAGTCTGCGCGTAGCGGCCGATGCCGCTCCAGTCCTCCGCGCCGAACACCGCATCGATCTCGGGGATCTCCGCGCGCAGCTCCGCGCCGTGCAGCGCCGTCAGGCAGCCAGCCACGACGAGCTGCTGCCCGCGGCGCTTCTCCGCGGCCAGCTTCAGGATCGTGTCCACCGACTCCTCTTTCGACGCGTCAATGAACCCGCACGTGTTGACGATGACGACATCCGCCGCGGCCGGCGCCTCCACCTCAAGGTGGTCGCCCTCGCCCAGCACGCGGGCGATGCGCTCGCTGTCCGCGACGTTCTTCGCGCAGCCCAGGGTCACAATGTGATATCGCACGATAGTCATGGTAGCGGATCGGCCCCGCATCGACGCTGCGTGCCCGGCTCGCACGGCGGGCAACAAGAAGGGGCCGCAGCGGCCCCGCCAATCACCCTCTGTGTTTTCTGCGAATCAGCTAGCCACCGCCGCGCGGCACTACCAGCGTCACCGACGTGCTCGCACCGCCCTTGGTTCCCGGCGCGGGGTCCTGCGACGCGACGACGCCCGGCTGGCCCGTCGCCTTGTCCGTCTCGACTACCACATAGCTCAGCCCGGCCTGGGTCAGCGCGGCCACCGCGTCGTCAAGACGCACGGCCGTCAGGTCCGGCACGACGCCTTTTTTGATCTCGCCCAGCGGCTTTCCCAGCGCCGGCGCGGGCCCGCCGCCCGACGCCTCCGGGACGATCGTCGGCAGCGCCACCGTCGTCTTGGTGCTGCCGCTGCTGCCGCTCGACAGGTACAGGAACACGCCCGCGATCAGCAGGAACACCAGTACACCCGCCGCCAGCACCCAGCTCGTCGCACCGGTCGGTGCGGGCGTCTGGATCTCCGGCAGCGGCCTGATCTCCGGCGGCTCCTCGGTCTGCGCCAGGAACTGGCGCATCAGCTCGGTGGGGTTCAGCCCCAGGTACTGCGCGTACGTACGGAGGAAGGCGCGGCTGTAGACGGGTGCGGGGAAGACCTTCCAGTCCTCCCGCTCGAGCGCGTCGAGGTATCGCTTGGAGATACGGGTATCGCGCTCGCAGTCTTCGAGCGAGAGGCCGCGCTGCACGCGCGCCTGGGTGAACGTCTTGCCGAGTTCCGTCATTCCTGCCGCTTCAGATTCGCCACCCGCCAGGTTCAGGGACCTGCGAGAGCGTACCGGACGGCATCTGGCCGGTCAAACCGCAAGTTACCATGCAACTCGCACACGCACATACAGGCGTGCGTCCGTCTTGACAAGCTCACCCGGAAGTCCGACCTCCTTGCCTGATCTCGTGCCCGTCGCGAGACGCTTCCGCCCGCGCCCCCGGCGCCGTTCAGCCGATGCCCAGCTCGTCCAAGCGGTCATCGCCGATACCGAAGTGGTGCGCCAGCTCGTGGAGCACCGTCGTGCGGATCTCCGCGATTAACTCGCGCTCGTCGGGAAAATCTTCTTCCAGCGGCTCCTGGTAGATGTGGATGACGTCCGGCGCCGCCATGTGATAGCCGCTGTCGCGCTCCGTCAGCGGCACACCCCGGTAGAAGCCATACATCGACTCATCCGGAGCCAGGTCGGCGTCCACGAGGTCCGCGGCGCTCGGCCGCCGCTTCACCACGATGTCGAGTTCGTGCAGGTAGTCCCGGAACGGCTGCGGCACGTCGCCCAGCGCCTGCCGCACGAGACTCACGAAGAGCGCGCGATCCATCGGCCGCCGCGCGCTATCGCGACGCCGGCCAGAGGGTGCGATACCCCTCGCCGCCGATCGCGTTGACCATCTCTTCGCGTTCCATGCGGCGCAGGTCGTCCAGCAGGGCCTCGCACTCGCACGCCGCGTCCGGGAAGCCGTTTCCGACGATGCGCTGGGCGATCGCGTCCCACACACCCGAATCGGCCAGTCCGCCGATGTAGCGCGGCCACCAGATCGCACTGATCTTGTTCGGAAGGCGGAACCGCGGCCGCAGGATCTTCAGGCTCTTGAACCGCTCCTCCGCGCTGTTCACCCGCGGCACCAGCTTCACCATCGGTGGATCCATCTGGCTGAAGCGGTTGTCGATAAGCAGCCGCTCCTGCACCGTCACGAAGCGAAACGCGACGACGTCCGCGTTGCGGACCGTGTCCAGGATCGCGCCATAGTCAAGGTGATACGTGTTGTCCATGTCGGACAATGACTCCGTCAACAAGTGCCCGTGTGCGTCCCCAGTCTAACACGGCCCTCGTGTCAACCCAGCCGCTCGTGCCTCCCGCGCCGGACCCCGCGCACGGTACCCTGCACCATGCTGCTCTCGCGCGATGAACTGGCACGCCACGCCGCCGGCCGCCCCACCGCCGTCACCATCGGCGTCTTCGACGGCGTGCACCGCGGCCACCGCTATCTCATCGACATCCTCAAATCTCGCGCCGCCGAGCGCGGCCTCGCCAGCGGCATCGTCACGCTGCACCCGTCGCCGGTCCAGGTGCTGCGGCCCGCCGTGCGCGTCGCCTACCTCACGAGCCTCGAGGAGCGTATCGAGCTCCTGCGCGCCACCGGCGTCGACGCGGTCGCCCCGCTGACGTTCACCTCCGAAGTGGCGGAGCTGTCGGCGTTCGACTTCCTCCGCATGCTGCGCGAGGCACTGGACATGCGCTTCCTGCTGATGGGCCCGGACAACGCGTTCGGCCGCGGCCGCGAGGGCACGCCACAGCGCTGCTCCGAGATAGGCGAGGAACTCGGGTTCGACGTCGAGGTGCTGCAGGCGCCGCTCAAAGGCGACGGCGTGCGCGTCAGCGCCACCGCCATCCGCAAGGCGCTCGTGGACGGCGAGATGGAGCTGGCGCAGCGGCTGCTCGGCCGCCCGTACGCGCTCCGCGGCCCCGTCGTGCGCGGCAACGAGCGCGGCCGCGCCATCGGCTTCCCCACCGCCAACATGGCCGTCACGCCCGACCGCGCGCTGCCCGCATTCGGCGTCTATGTGACGCGCGCGCACGTCGCCGGCGGCGTCTACATGGGCGCGACGAACATCGGCATCAACCCCACGTTCGACGACCCCGTGCCCTCCGTCGAGACGTACCTCCTCGATTTCGAGGGCGATCTCTACGGCCGCGAGCTCCGCATCGAGTTGCTGCGCCGCCTGCGCGGCGAGATCAAGTTCAGCGGCGTCGAATCCCTCGTCGCCGCCATCGCCGCCGACGTCGAGACCGTCCGCGCCCACTTCGCCGCGCTTGGTTGAGCCGGGCCGCGTGGTACTCTGACCCCATGCCGGAGCAGATCTTCGAGAAGACCGTCAGCCTGCCGCTGGGCTATGTCGTCACCGCCCGCGCGCGCCCGTCGACGGTGCGCCGCACGGTGCTGCGACTGCTCCCCTGGGCGGTCTACGCCGCGATGCCGAAGGGCCGCCGCGCCGGCGTCGCGCTCTCCGTCGCGCGCCGCCTCTCCCCGCTCGTCCGCCAGCGCTGATGGCACGCGCCGCAACGCGAACGAGCCGCGCTTGCCAATGTGTGCCCCTTCTGTGAAACCGTGAGTAGCCCGGAGCTACGCCTCGAAGCGGCGGAAGATCACGGCGGCGTTGTGTCCACCCAGCCCCACCGAGTTCGATAGCGACACCCGCACGTCCGCCTGCCGCGCCACGTTCGGCACGTAGTCCAGGTCGCACTCCGGGTCCGGAACTTCGTAGTTGATCGTGGGCGGGATGATCCCTGTGCGGATCGCCTGGATCGCCGCGATCGCCTCCAGCGCGCCCGCGCCGCCCATCAGGTGCCCGTGCATCGACTTCGTCGACGAGATCGCCAGCTTGTACGCGTGCTCGCGGAACGCCAGCTTGATCGCCGCCGTTTCCGCGCGATCGTTCAGCGGCGTGCCAGTACCGTGCGGGTTGATGTAGCCCACCTCCGACGGCTCGACGCCGCCCTTGCGCATCGCCTGCGTCATCGCCCGCGCCGAGCCGCGGCCCGACTCCAGCGACGCCACCATGTCGTACGCGTCGCTGCTCGTCGCGTAGCCCGCCACTTCGGCGTAGATCTCCGCGCCGCGCGCCTGCGCGTGCTCGAAGCTCTCCAGCACGAGCGCCGCCGCACCCTGCCCCACGACAAAGCCGTCGCGCCGCGCGTCGAACGGCTTGCTCGCGCGCTCCGGGTGCTCCGGATCGTTCGCCAGCGCCCGCAGCGCGTGGAAGCCCGCCAGCAGCACCGGCAGCAGCGGGTTGTCCGTGCCGCCCGCGATGATCGCCTCGGCGTCGCCGCGCCGGATCGTCTCCCATGCCTCGCCGATCGCGCCCGTGCCCGTCGAGCACGCCGACGCGACCGCGAAGTTCGGCCCGCACGCGCCCGTCGCGATCGCCACGTGTCCGGACGCCGCGTCCGGCAGCATGTTGCTGATCAGGAACGGGCTGACGCGCCGGTAGCCGCCCTTCTCGAAGATCGCGTTCTGCTGCAGCAGCCATCCGTAGCCGCCGCCCGCCGACCCGAAGATGACGCCGATCGAGTCGCGGTTCGCGTCGTCGATGCGCAGGTCCGCGTCGCGCACGGCCTCCAGCGCCGAGACGACGGCGAACTGGCCGTTCTCGTCCATGCGCCGCAGCTCTTTTGTGGGTATGACCTCTTCCGGGTGGAAGTCCTTGACCTCGCCGCCGATCCGCACCTCGAACTGGCTGGTGTCGAACTGCGTAAGCGCCGCGATGCCGGAGCGCCCCTCCGCCATCGCCTTCCACGCGTCGCGCCAGTTGTTGCCGAGCGGACACACCGTGCCCATGCCCGTCACCACCACACGCCGGTTCGGCAGATGTCCGGGACGCGTCACGTACGCAACGCCTTATCCGCAATCGTCGGATCGATGGCCGCGCCGCCGCGTGGCGTGACGATCGCGGGCGCCAGCGCCGGCCCTTCGAGGATCAACTCGTGCCACTGCGACTCTTCGAAAATGTCGATGAACTGCGCCTCGCGGTCGACGCGCTTGCTGATGTTGCCCAGCACGTGGCCCGGCCCCATCTCGAAGAACGCCGACGCGCCCGCGCGCCGCATCTCCAGGAACGCGCGCATCCAGTTGATCGCACCCGTCATCTGGTCGCTCAGCTCCTGCCGCACCTCGTCCGCGGTCGTCAGCACCTTACCTGTCAGGCTCGAAACCACCGGCGCCTTCGGGTCGCGGAACTCAATGCCGTCGATGAAGCGCCGCAGCTCGTCGCGGGCCTCCGCCATCTTCGGGAAGTGCCCCGGCACGGAGATCGGCAGCTGCACGACGCGCGCGCCGCGCTCTTTCACAAGGTCCATCGCGCGCGCCAGCGCCGCCAGCGTGCCGGAGATCACCGTCTGCCCCGGCGCGTTGACCGCCGCCACGCCCACGTCGCCGTCGGGCGATGCGCGGTGGCAGACGTCCAGCACGTCCGCGTCTGTCGGGCCGATGACGCTCGCCATCCCGCCCGGCCGCCGCTTCGACCACTTTGTCATGATCCGCCCGCGCTCCCGCACAAGCTTCAACGCATCCGCGAACGAAATCGCGTCCGACGCCGCCGCGGCTGAGAACTGCCCGAACGAATGCCCGGACACGTGCGATGGCCGAAGCTGCCGACCCATCTCGGCGGCGCGCTCGCGCAGGTACGCCAGGTAGGCCCAGCTCACGGCGAGGATCGCCGGCTGCGTAGTCGTGGTCTTGCGGAGGTCCCGCTCGGACCCCTCCATGACGATGCGGTTCACGTCGAGCTTGAGGATGTCGCCGGCCTGTGCGAAGACCTCGCGGGCCGCGGGCGATGCCTCGGCGACGCGCTTGCCCATGCCCGCGTGCTGCGAGCCCTGGCCGGGGAAGATGAATGCGAGTTTGCGCTCGCGCGGGGGCTGTTCCATCAGTTCTACGAACGCCTTGTCAATACTCTGCCGGAATCATAACACAGCCCCAGATGGGCCGAGCGCCCGGAGCCACGCGCCAAAGCAGTGCGCGGCACCGTACTCTTGTCCACTTCTAGCCGCCCCGCCGGACGTTCCACGTTATACTGAGCCGAATCCGGAGGTACTTCGTGCGCGGGCGTGACCTGCTTTCCATCGCCGACCTTGGCCCGGACGAGGTTGACCGCATCCTGAAGACGGCACTCAGCCTGAAGCGGGACGGCGGCGGCCACGATCTGCTCGCCAACAAGACGCTCGCGCTTCTCTTCGAGAAGCCGTCTCTGCGCACGCGCGTCAGCTTCGACGTCGCCATGCAGGAGCTGGGCGGCCACGCCATCTACCTGAACCAGTCCGAGGTCGGCCTCGGCCAGCGCGAGCCAGTCCACGACGTCGCCCGCGTCCTCAGCCGCTACGTCGACGTCATCGCCGCCCGCACCTACTCCCACAGCACGCTGCTCGACCTGGCGCGTCACGCCGGCGTGCCGATCATCAACGCCCTCTCCGACGAGGAGCACCCCTGCCAGGCGATGGCCGACCTGCTCACCGTCCTCGAGCGCTTCGGCACGCTGCGCGGCGTCCGCCTGGCCTTCGTCGGCGATGGCTTCAACGTCGCCGTCTCGCTCGCCGAGGCCGCCGCGCTCGCCGGCATGAGCTTCGCTATGGCCGCGCCGTCCGGCTACAGCATCCCGGAGCCGACGCTGCGCCTGATCCGCGAGCTCGCTGCGCAGAACGGCGCGCAGATCGACACCTACGAGACGCCCGCCGACGCCGTGCGCGGCGCGGACGTCGTCTACACCGACGTGTGGGCCAGCATGGGCCAGGAGGACACCTACGCGCAGCGCAAGGAGGCGTTCGCGGGGTTCGCGATCACCACGGACATCATGGCGCTCGCCAAACCCGGCGCGATCTTCATGCACGACCTTCCCGCCCATCGCGGCGAAGAGGTCATGGACGACGTCATCGAAGGCCCGCAGTCGGTCGTCTTCGACCAGGCCGAGAACCGGCTGCACGCGCAGAAAGCGATCCTCGCGCTGACGACGAGCGATCATGACCTGTAGGTCGCCGCGAACATGAGCGACCCCATCGGCCTCTTCCGCGACAACTTCAACCAGTTCGACGCCACCTCCGCGCTCGACATCGCGATCATCTCGTTGATCTTCTTCGGCGTGCTCATGCTGCTCCGCGACACCACGGCGATGGCCGTCCTGCGCGGCGCCTTCATTGTGCTGATCGCCGCCTTCCTGCTGGGCCGCGTCTTCAACCTGCGCGTCCTCAACTTCCTGATCAGCAACTCCTTCACCGGCCTGCTGATCGCCCTGCCGATCATCTTCCAGCCCGAGCTGCGCCGCGCGCTCGAGCGCGTCGGCCGCACGGGCGCGCGCGCGTTCGGCGCCAGCGTCGGCAGCCCCGGCACGATCGACGCCGTGAGCGAGGCCGCCGCCGACATGGCGAAGAACCACGTGGGTGCGCTGATGGTGCTGGAGCGCGAGACCGGCCTGCAGGACTACATCGAGAGCGGCGTCCCGGTCGACGCCATCCCCTCGCCCGAGTTGCTGCACGGGATATTCTTCCCCAACTCGCCGCTGCACGACGGCGCCGCCGTGCTGCGCGGCAACCGCGTCGCCGCCGCCGCCGTCACGCTGCCGCTCAGCGACAACACCACCCCCGGCGAACTCGGGACGCGCCACCGTGCCGGCCTCGGCATCACCGAGCGCACCGACGCCGTCTCCGTCGTCGTCTCCGAGGAGACCGGCCTCATCACCGTCGCCGCCGACGGCCGCCTCTACACGCGGCTCGATGAACAACGCCTGCACGCGCTGCTGGAGCGCCTGCTCGGCGGCCAGCGGAACGGGGCCACGCCGTGACGACGATGCTCTCCCGCCTGCCCCGCGCCCTCGCGTTTCTCGCCCGCGGCGCGTTTACGTCCGTCTTCGGCAACCTCAGCCTCGCGCTGCTCGCCGTCGCGCTCGGCCTCAGCCTCTGGCTGTTCGTCACCGACAAGGAGAACCCGAAGCAGCAGCAGACGTTCAACGGCGCGATCCCCGTGAAGTTCGTCAACGTCCCGACCGATCTCGCCGTCGCCAACACCTCCGAGTCCACCGTCCAGGTGCGCGTCGAGGCGTCGAAGAACGACCTCAAGGGCCTCGTCGCCGACGACTTCTCCGCCACCGTCGACCTGGGCAGCGCCGAGAAGGGCCAGAGTACCGTCGCCATCGTCGTATCCGCCACGCGGGGCGGCATCAACGTCGTCGGCGTCGTGCCTTCGCGCGTCGATGTCTCGCTCGAGCCGGTGCGCACGAAGGCGGTGCCCGTGAAGGTCTCCTTGATCGGCTCGCCGCAGCAGGGCTTCGCCGCGGTGCAGCAGCGCAGCGACCCGGAGCAGGCCAGCGTCACGGGCCCCGAAAGCCTGGTCGCGCTCGTCGATTCCGTCGTCGCCGAGGTTAACCTCGTCGGCCAGCGCGTGGACGTCACCGAGAACGTGGACCTCAAGCCGCGCGACGCGCGGGGCGGGGAGATCAGCCGCATCAACGTCAGCCCCGAACGCGCGAAGGTGAACGTCCAGCTCGTGCAGAGAGAGTTCAGCCAGCAATTCATCGTCAGCCCCAACGTCACCGGCGCGCCCGCCTTCGGCTACAACGTCGCCGCGATTCAGATCGACCCGCAGCTGATCACGCTCGCCGGCGCGCTCGACGTGCTCGCGTCGATCGACGCGGTCCGCGGCATCTCCACGGACGAGATCTCGATCGCCGACGCGCGCGCCGATGTCGTGCGCACGGTGCAGGTCGCGGTGCCGGCCGGCGTGCGCGTGCAGGGCTCGCCCTCGATCAGAATCACCATCCAGGTGCGCCCCGCCCGCGGCGAGGCGACCTTCCGCGTCGTGCCACAGGTGCGCAACGTCGGCTCCGGCCTCGCCGTCACGCAGGCCGAACCGGTCACCATCACGCTCTCTGGCGAGATCCCCACGCTCTCGACGCTGACACCGGAGGCGATCACCGTCATCATCGACGCCCAGGGCCTCGGCCCCGGCCTCTACGCGATGCCGCTGCAGGTCACGGCGCCCGCCGGCACCACGCTCGTCCGCACCGACCCACCGCAACTTGGCATCGCCATCACGCAAAGGCAGTGATATGACTACCGGCACCGCGCGCAAGCCCATCGTAGCCATCGTCGGGCGGCCCAACGTCGGCAAGTCCGCGCTCTTCAACCGCTTCGTCGGCGGCCGTCCCGCGCTCGTCGAAGACGAGGCCGGCACGACGCGCGACCGCATCTACGGCGACGTCGTCTGGCGCAACCGCGAGTTCCGCGTCGTCGATACCGGCGGCCTGGAGCCGGACGTGCCCGGCACCTACACGCCGCTGATCCGCCAGCAGGTGCAGCAGGCGCTCGACGAGGCGCAGATGATCATTTTCGTCGTCGATACGATCGCGGGCATCACCGCCGCCGACCTCGAGGTCGCGGACCTGCTGCGCCGCGCCGCGAAGCCCGTGCTGCTCGTCGCCAACAAGGCGGAAAACCGCGAGCGCGAGGAGGCCGCCGTCGGCTTCTACGAGCTCGCCCTGGGCGAGCCCATCCCGATCAGCGCACACCACGGCCACGGCGTCGCCGACGTCCTGGACATGATCTACGACACGCTCCCGCCCGGCGAGAGCGAGGAGGCGCCCGGCGGCCTGCGCCTGGCGATCGTCGGCCGCCCCAACGTCGGCAAGTCGTCGCTGCTCAACGCCGTCCTCGGCGAGGAGCGCGTCATTGTCAGCGACGTCCCCGGCACCACCCGCGACGCGATCGACACCGACTTTACGTTCGAGGGCGAGCCGCTGGTGCTGGTCGATACCGCGGGCTTGCGCCGCCGCGGCGCCATCGAGCCCGGCGTCGAGAAGCATTCGACGATGCGCGCCCGCCGCGCGCTGGAGCGCGCCCAGGTGGCCCTCTGCGTCTTCGACCTGTCCGAGAGCTTTACGGCGCAGGACGCGCACGTCATCGGCTTCGCGCTCGAGGCCGCGCGCGGCATCATCGTCGTCGCCAACAAGTGGGATCTCGTGCGCGACCAGGAGTGGACGCAGGAAGACTGGGAGCGCCGCCTCCGCTGGAAGCTCAAGTTCGCGCCGTGGATCTCGATCCGCTTCGTCTCCGCGATCGAGGGCGAGGGCATCACGGAGCTGCTCGCGGAGGCGGTGCGCGTCGGCAAGGAGCGGCGACGCCACGTGGAGACGGGTCCGCTCAACCAGGCCATCCGCCGCGCCGTCGCCGAGAAGCCGCCGCCCACGCCGTCGAAGGGCAAGCGCATCAAACTGCTCTACGTCACACAGGCGGAGATCGACCCGCCAACCTTCGTCTTCTTCCTGAACGACGCCTCAGCCGTGCACTTCAGCTACCGCCGCTTCATGGAGAACGTGATCCGGCGCAACTTCGGCTTCACGGGTACCGCCATCAAGCTCGTCTTCCGCGGGCGCAGCGACGACATGCAGGAGCCCGAGCGCGACAAGTACTGAGCCTGGCTCACGAGCGCCCCTCACCTAGGAACCAGCGACGCTTCAGCTTCGGCCCGTACGTCAGCCCGAACTTCGTGATCGCCACGTCGCGGATGTGCGCCACCGCCTCCTCCGCCGAGTCCACGAGCTGCACGATCTCCAGATCCCGTTCATCGATCGTGCCTACGGTCAGCAGCGTGTGGCGCAGCACGTCCAGCAGCGGCGCCCAGTACTCGCGCCCGACCAGCACGACGGGAAAGTTGCGGATCTTCGCCGTCTGGATCAGCGTCGCCGCCTCGAACACCTCGTCGTACGTGCCGAAGCCGCCGGGCATCGCCACGAACGCGTACGAGTACTTCACCAGCATCACCTTGCGCACGAAGAAGTGGCGGAACTGCACGTTCAGATCCACGTACGCGTTCGGCCGCTGCTCCTTCGGCAGGACGATGTTGCACCCGATCGAGCGGCCGCCTACGTCCTTCGCACCGCGGTTCGCCGCCTCCATGATGCCCGGTCCGCCGCCCGTCATCACCGTGAAGCCGGCCTGCGCCAGCTCGGCGCCGACCTCCCGCGCCAGGCCGTAGTAGCGGTGGTCCTCCCCGAATCGCGCCGAGCCGAACACCGTCACGCACGGCCCCACGAAGTGCAGCGCCCGCAGCCCGCGGAACATCTCCCAAGCCACGCGGAACAGGAACTTCAGCTCGAACCCGCGCGTCTGCGGCCCGGACAGGAACTTCAGCTCGTGCAGCCGCCCATTCCCCTCAGCCTGCTCCGCCTGCTCGTCGCCCATGCCGCCCCCTCGCTGTCACATCTTCGATATCGAGACACACTACACCGATCCCGGCGCGGAGACACAGACGCTCCGTGGCAACGAATAAGCGGCGATCCTGGCGACCGCCGCTTCAAGCCGCAACGCTGCGGACGGATCAGTGCGCGGCCGCCGGCGCCGGTTCGTCGTCCACGCTGACCCGACGGAAGCGCGTGCTCTCGGCGTCTTTGTCGCTGATCAGCAGCAGCGCCGCCGCCGCGCCCACCAGCGCCAGCGCGCCGCCGACGAAGAACGCGTCGTGGAACGCCTGGACGGCGCCGGGCCGCATGGCGGGCGCGGCCAGCACCGCGCCGTGATGCGCCAGGCGGTTCGTCAGCACCGTCGCCAGCAGCGCCACGCCGAAGCTGGCCGCCACCTGCCGCCCCGAGTTGAAGATCGCGCTCGCACGGCCCGTGTCCTGCGGCCGAATCGTCGCGAACGTCGCCGTCTGCATCGGGATCAGCGTCATCCCGAACGAGGCGCCGCGCCCCAGCATGATCAGCCGGATCCACCAGGCGTTCGTCGCCAGATCCACCCATACGAAGGCGAACGTCGTCGCCGCGATCCCCAGCATCCCGATCATCATCATCCGCCGCGGACCGATGCGCTGGTACACGCGCGACGCGAACGGCATCGCGAAGAAGACGCCGAGCGCCTGCGGGAACGTCGTCAGCCCCGACTGCAGGGCGCTCATCCCGCGCTCCTCCTGCAGGAACAGTGGCAACAGGAACAGCGCGCCCTGCATCCCCGCCATCGAGACCAGCTGCACTGAGTTCGTCGCCGTGAACAAGCGGTTGGAGAACAGCCGCATGTCGAGCATCGGCGCGGCGCTCCGCAGCTCCACCACCACCACCAGCGCCAGCAGCGCGATCCCGCCCATTCCGAACGCCATCACGCGCCCGTCATCGAAGCCGCGTTGACCAGCCTCCGCCAGCGCGTACACGACCGACGCCAGCCCGAAGCCCGACAGCAGGAATCCTGCAACATCGAAGCGGCCCGTCGCCGGCTGTTTCTCTTCTTTCAGGAACAGCGCCGCGACGATGAGTCCGACGACGCCGATCGGCACGTTGATCAGGAAGATCCAGTGCCACGACTGGTACTCGACCAGGTAGCCGCCCAGCACGGGCCCGCTCGCCGGCGCCACGACAGCGGGGATCGTCAGCAACGCCGACGCCTTCGCCCGCTCCACCGGCGGGAACGCCCGGAACAGCATCGCCGTGCCGACGGGCGTCAGCATGCCGCCGCCCACGCCCTGCAGCAGCCGGAACGAGATCAGCGCGCCGACGTTCCACGCCAGCCCGCACATCAGCGATGAGATCGTGAACACCGTCAGCGCGAACATGAAGACGCGCTTGGTGCCGAAGCGGTCGCCCATCCAACCGCTCACCGGGATGAAGATCGCCAGGCTGAGCAGGTAGCCCGTCACCACCCACTCGATGGTCGTCGTGCTCGCGCTGAAGTCTCGCGAGAGCGTCGGCAGCGCCACATTCGTGATCGTCATGTCGAGCAGGTCCATGAACAGCCCGAACACGAAGATGATGCCGACGATGTACTTGTACTCGAGCTTCCTGAACATCCCTGCGTCTCTCCGCCCTACGACGGCCGACCACGACCAAGATCCTGCGACCCGCCCGCTCCCATCGGAAGCGGGGGCGATGTGCGATATCCCGCACCATACCGGATGCTCCGCCTACCGGGATGCCGGGCCGGATGCGCCGGCCTGCGACGCGGGCCGCCAGCCTCTATAATCCTCCAACGCACCCGTTGATGAAGGAGATACGCACATGGCCGGACCCCTGGAAGGCATCAAGGTCGTCGAGATGGGCGTCTGGGTCGCCGGACCCTCCTGCGCCGCCATCCTCTGCGACTGGGGCGCCGACGTTATCAAGCTCGAACCGCCTACCGGCGATCCGTTCCGCGGCCTCTTCGCCAGCGCGCTCGGCGCGGCCGTCCCGATCAACCCCCCGTTCGAGGTGGACAACCGCGGCAAGCGCAGCGTCTGCCTCGACCTGGCGAACACGGAGGGCCTCGCCATCGCCCGTCGCCTCGTCGATGAAGCAGACGTCTTCGTCACCAACATGCGGCCGCGCGTGCTGGAACAGTTCGGCATGGACCACGAATCCGTCCGCAAGACCAATCCGCGGATCGTCTACGCCCAGCTCACCGGCCAGGGGCCCGACACGCCGGACGCCAACCGCGCCTCGTACGACATCGGCGGCTTCTGGTCGCGCGCGGGCGTCGGTATGGCGCTGACGCCGCCCAACGGTCCCATCCCGCAGCAGCGCGGCGGCATGGGCGACCACATGACCGGCGTCGCCGCAGCTGGTGCGATCTCCGCCGCCCTCTTCAAGCGCGAGCGCACCGGCGAGGGACAGCGCGTCGCCGCGTCGCTCGTCCGCACAGGGGTCTACATGATGGGCTGGGACTACGCGCTCGAGATGCGCATGGGCGCCCGCACCACCACCTACGACCGCTTCCACGCCCCGAACCCAATCCTCAACCCGTTCGAGACGAAGGACGGGCGCTGGATCTGGCTGCTGCTGCTCCAGGGCGACCGGCACTGGCCCGACCTGCTCCGCGCCATCGGCCGCGAGGACATGCAGCAGGACGAGCGTTGGAAGGACATCGTGATCCGCCGCGGCAACTGCGAGTCGCTGGTGCAGGAGCTCGACAAGGAGTTCGCGAAGAAGACGATGGAGGAGTGGGGACCGATCCTGGACGCGCACAACGTCTGGTGGGCGCCCGTGAACACGATCACGCAGGCGATCCAGGATCCTGTTGTGCGGGCCGCCGGCGCGTTCCGCGAGGTGCAGGGCCCGGACGGCCCGGTGCCCACCGTCAACAGCCCGGTCGACTTCTACGGCACACCCGCCGGCCCGCGCGGCATCGCCCCGGAACTCGGCCAGCACACCGAAGAAGTTCTGCTCGAACTGGGGCACGACTGGGAGGCGATCATCGCGCTGAAAGAGCGCGGCGCCATCCCTTGAGGGAGTTCACAGGGAACCTCCTCTAGCCCGCCGTCGCCACCTCGTGCGACGCGATCGCCTCGCGGTGCGGGAAGAAGTACAGCAAGCCCGCCGCCACGCCCACCAGGCAGATCGTCGCCTCGATGCCCACCGCCATCTGCGTGCCCAGGCGCTCGGCCATGACGCCGGTAAGGAAGCCGCCGATCGGGGTCGAGCCCGCGAACAGCAGCATGTAGAGCGCCATCACGCGGCCGCGCAGCCGGTCCGGCGTCGAGAGCTGCAGCGACGTGTTGGCCGTCGCCGCGAACATCGTGTTCGCCACACCCAGGAGCAGCAGGAAGAACAGCGTCACCAGGAACCACTGGCTCAGCGCCACCAGCCCCAGCAGCGCGCTGAACGCAGCCGCCCCCACGAACAGCGTCTTCGGCGCCGCGCGTTCACGGCTCGCCAGCGCCAACGCCGAGATCAGCGCGCCGGCGCCGACCGCCGCCGTCATGAATCCCAGCCCCACCGCGCCGCGATGCACGACATACCGCGCCAGCAGCGGCAGCATGACCGTGAAGTTGTAGCCAAATGTCCCGATCACCGCGACGAGGATGATGATCAGCAGCACAGGCGGCGTCCGGAACGCATACGCCAGCCCCTCGCGCAGCTCCGCAAGCGGGTTCACCGGCCCCTCCTGCTTCCGCTGCACGTTGAAGAGCGCGCCGGTGTTCATCATCAGCAGCCCCGCGATCACCGGGATGAAGCTCAGGCCGTTCAGCAGGAACGCCGCCTTCACGCCCACCGCCGCGATGACGAAGCCGCCGATCGCCGGACCGATGAGCCGCGCGGCGTTGAACATACCCGAGTTCAGCGCCACCGCGTTCATCAAGTCTTCCTTGCCCACCATCTCCACCACGAACGCCTGGCGCGTCGGCTGCTCGAACGCGTTCGAGAACCCGAGCACCAGCGCCAGCACGTAGACGTGCCAGAGCTCGATGTGCCCCGACCACACCAGCGCGGCCAGCGTCAGCGCCTGCGCCATCGCCAGCGCCTGCGTGCAGAGGATGAAGTTCCGCTTCGGCACGCGGTCCGCGATCACGCCGGCAAACAGCACGAAGATCGTGATCGGCAGGAACTGCAGCATCGTCACCGTGCCCAGCGCCACCTTCGAGTTGGTGATCTGCAGCACCAGCCACGCCTGCGCGATCGTCTGCATCCACGTGCCGCAGAGCGAGATCGTCTGTCCGATGTAGAAGAGGCGGTAGTTGCGGTTCCGCAGGGCGCGGAACGTGTTGCCGAAGCGGGGCGCGCCGCCCGTGGCGTTCGGCTCGATCACGGCGGCGGGAGTGTCGTCGATGCGGATCGCCTGCTTCCACGGGAGCGCCCGCACAATCCGCGCCGGGAACCTGCCAGCCACGTCCTAACCTTTCCGTAAGGGGGAGGTTTGCGCTCGATTGTAACACACGAGATCGCCGGAATCGGATGCCGGACAGTCGGAAGGTCGTTGCAGCCACCGTCGCACGCTCCGCACTGCCGCATCGCACAACCCGTGACCGGCGCTTGGAGCATGGTGTTGGATCGCTCTGCGCCGGCGTGCGCCGCGATGATGACGGTCGCCATTCGCGCGCGGCCGGGAGCGTTCCCTCACAACACGCACCGCTTGACGCACCACGTACGTTTCGCACTGGACACATCGTGCTAAGATAAATGGACAGACATCGTGTTCAGGAGGGATTCCGCTGGACAGCGACTACCGCATCGACGTCTCAGAGGTCAACCGCAACATCGACGCGGCGGAAGTCGTCGCGCTCTACTTCCCGCTCGTCCGCAAGACGCTGCTCATGGACATGCGCACCAACGACATCGACGGCGCGATGATCCGCGTCGTGCCGATGGCCAACACGCCAGAGGAACGCTTCCAGTCGCTGCTCAAGATGCGCCCGCGCTTCCGCAAGCCCGACAGCATCACGATCATCCCCTGGCCCAAGTACGTCCCCAGCCTCGTCGACCTCGGCGTCTGGGATCACATCGTCCGGCGCTTCGCCGACACCGGCTCGCCCGAGATCGTCCGCGAGTGCGACCGCTGCTACACGGAACTCGCGAAGCTCGAGCGCGAAGAGGTGCGGCGCGCCATCACCGGCGAGAACTACGAGACCATGTGGGGCCAGCGCGGCGTCTCCGAGGTCGAGGCGCTCGTCGCCGACGACGAAGACGACCTCGACGAGGACGATGACGGCGAAGAGGACATTCTCGACGACGAAGACAACTAGCCCGCCAACAACGGCAGGACAACGAAGGACGCGGCGTGTGCCGCGTCCTTCGCTTTCCTTGATCGAATCCCCTGTCGCCGCACGCTCTGCCGCGTCTCTCTGACCCGCCTGAGTCGCCCCGAATACATCCGCTCATCCCCCTACACCGTTGATCGCACTCGCAACGCCCCCGTGGTACGATGCCCCCATCGTAGGGAGGCGCATCGCCCGCATGCAGGCTCGTCACATCGGCAGGCCCAACCCCACGTCGCAGGCGCGGCTCCAACTCGTCCTGTTTCTGCTCGCCGCCTGGGACCTTCTCGCGTTCATCCTCACGCTCACCAACACGCGCCTGCTGCGGCTCGGCGGCATCGATGGCGTACTCGGCGCGCGCTCGGTCAGCGGCGCCACGGCCGTCCTCGCCATCGCCTACGTCTACGCCGCGCGCAACCCCGTCCGTTACCGCTTCGTGCTCTGGCTCGCCTCGCTCGAGCAGTTCGTCGCCATGTTCGCGTACACGTTCCACTGGGCGCGCGGCGATGTCGGCTTCGGCCAGACGGTCGTACCAATTCTCGCCGCCGCCGGATTCCTGGTCTTCCTGCTGATGAACCTGCCGCGTCAGACGGACGTCGTCTGATGTCTCAGCACTCGACCACGCCGCCGCCCTCCGGCGCGTCCCAGATCCGCCGCGACGACGCCGTCGCCGTCATCAGCGCCTACGGCGCGTTCCGCCTGCTGATCATCCTGCTGGCGATCTGGTCGTTCCTCGAGGGCTTCGCGCTCTTCACGGGCAGCTTCTCCGCCCTCACCCTGGGCGGCCAGGATCGCACCGCCGAGCGCGTCATCGGGGCGCAGATGATCGTGCAGATCCCCGTCTACGGCCTGCTGGTCTGGCGCCGCGACCGCTACCGGCTGCTGATCTGGGTGCCGTACGGTGCGCAGCTCGCGATCATCCTGCCCACGACCATCGGCCTGCTGCGCGGCGACACCGACGGCATCCTGCTGCTCTTCGTTTCCACCTTCTTCTTCGTCATGCTCTTCTACTTCTGGTGGCACAGCCACCCTCTCGACTTCTTCCGCCACGAGGACGACGCCGCCGCCGCGGACGAAGACGACGGCGAGTATGAGGATGAGGAGAGCGACGAAGATGAGGGCGCGGAGGATGCCGAAACGCCCGGGAGCGCATCGCCCGGCCGACCCCGCCGCTACCGCCGCCTCCGCAACCGCTAGCCACGCCCACCGGTCGCCGATAGCTGGTAGCCGCTTCCCGTGCTATCGTGCCCGCAGGCCGCGGAACCCCATCCGCGGGGCAACGCGGAGCAGATTCAGCATGCCGAAGATCAAGGTCGCCTCGCCTCTCGTCGAACTCGATGGCGACGAGATGACGCGCGTCATCTGGGCCATGATCAAGGAGAAGCTGGTCCTCCCGTACCTCGACATCGGCCTCAAGTACTATGACCTCGGCATCGAGCACCGCGACGCCACCAACGACCAGGTCACCGTCGACGCCGCCAACGCCATCAAGCAGTACGGCGTCGGCGTCAAGTGCGCGACCATCACTCCTGACGAGGCCCGCGTCGAAGAGTTCCACCTCAAGCAGATGTGGAAGTCGCCCAACGGCACGATCCGCAACATCCTCGACGGCACCGTCTTCCGCGAGCCGATCGTCTGTCGGAACGTGCCGCGCCTCGTGCCCGGCTGGACCCGGCCCATCGTCATCGCCCGCCACGCCTTCGGCGACCAGTACCGCGCGACCGACTTCGTGGTACCCGGCCCCGGCGTCCTCACCATCACCTTCACGCCAGGCGACGGCAGCGCGCCCATCCAGCACAAGGTATTCGACTTCCCGGGCGGCGGCGTCGCGATGGCGATGTACAACCTCGACGACTCGATCCGTAACTTCGCGCGCGCCTGCCTCAGCTTCGGGCTGCAGCGCGGCTATCCCGTGTACCTCAGCACGAAAAACACGATCCTGAAGGCGTACGACGGCCGCTTCAAAGACCTCTTCGCCGAGGTCTATGCCGCCGAGTTCGAGCCACGCTACAAGGCCGCCGGCATCACCTACGAGCACCGCCTCATCGACGACATGGTCGCCTTCGCGCTCAAGTCGCCCGGCGATTTCCTCTGGGCCGCGAAGAACTACGACGGCGACGTGCAGTCGGACAGCATCGCCCAGGGCTTCGGCTCGCTCGGACTGATGACCTCCGTGCTGCTCAGCCCCGACGGCAAGACCGTCGAGGCCGAAGCCGCGCACGGCACCGTCACGCGCCACTACCGCCAGCACCAGCAGGGTAAAGAGACGTCGACGAATCCCATCGCGTCGATCTTCGCATGGACCCGCGGACTCAGCTACCGCGGCGAGTTCGACGGCACGCCCGACGTCACGCGCTTCGCCCGCACGCTGGAGAAGGTGTGCGTCGATACGGTCGAGTCCGGCAGCATGACCAAGGATCTCGCGCTGCTCATCGGCCCCGGCCAGCCCTGGCTCAACACCCAGGCCTTCCTCGACAAGCTGGCGGAGAATCTTCGCGCGGCATTGGCAGCGTAGCGAGTCACCCGCTATCGCCCCGCGAGCACCACCGGGTGCCGCGTCACCCCGACGCCGGCCTCGCCGAATCGCACGATGTTCACGGTGCGCGCCAGCTCCGGTGAGCCGGAGTAGTACGCCGGCACGCGGCCGTCGCCCGCCTCCACCGCGCGATCCCAGTGTCCCAGCGCCACGTAGTCCGCGCCCGTCGCCGCGATCGCCTCGTCGTGGATCAGCCAGCCGCGATGGGAGTCGTGCGGCCCCGTCACCCAGTGCCCGTGCGCGACCACGATGTGCCAGCGCAGCGAGCGCGCCCGCGCGGGCCGCAGAGGCACCATGTCCGCGTACGCCACGTGGGGCACGCCCGACACCTCCAGCTCCAGCTCCGGGAACTCTACCGTCTCGCCCACGCTGATGCCGAGCACGTGTACGTTCGGCGCGTCCAGCATCGCCTCGTGGCGGTACACCGCGTCGGCCGTCGCAGGGTCGTGGTTCCCCGGCAGGATCACGCACGGCAGCCCCGCATCTGACATCATCCGCGCCGCGCCCTCCACGATGTGCGCCGCCGCGCGATGGCTGTCGAAGATGTCGCCCGCCAGGATCAGCGCCTGCGCGCGCGCCTCACCGGCGGCGCCCAGCACCGCGCGCAGCGACGCCAGTTCGCCGCCCCCGCGCGTCCGGCCGCCCAGGTGCAGGTCCGACGTGTGCGCCACGATCAGCTCACCCGCTACGTGTCCGTTGCTCCGCTCGTCTCCCACGCCCACATTCTCCACTGCCGGCCCCCCGCGCGAAAGCGAACGATCTTGACGCCCAAGCGAAAGGGCGCCCATCGCGCCCCTTGCTGTTTGCCATTTGCCGCAGGCCGTCTGTTGCCGGCCGTGCCTGCCTACACCTTGTGGCACGCCACCAGGTGGCCGCCGCCTACGTCCCGGAACTCCGGGATCGCTACGCGACACTCGTCGCCCGCGATCGGGCAGCGCGTGTGGAAGACGCAGCCGGGCGGCGGCATCAGCGGGCTCGGCACGTCGCCCGTCAGGATGATCCGCTCGCGCGTCCGCTCCACCGCCGGGTCCGGCACCGGCACTGCCGAGAGCAGCGCCTTCGTGTACGGGTGCAGCGGGTTCTCGTACAGCTCGTTCCGGTCCGCCAGCTCCATCATCTTGCCCAGGTACATCACGCCCACGCGGTCGCTGATGTGACGCACGACCGAGAGGTCGTGCGCGATGAAGAGATAGGTCAGCCCGAACTGCTGCTGCAGATCTTCGAGCAGGTTGATGATCTGCGCCTGGATCGACACGTCCAGCGCCGACACCGGCTCGTCCGCGACGATGAAGTCCGGCTCCACCGCCAGCGCCCGCGCGATGCCGATGCGCTGCCGCTGACCGCCCGAGAACTCGTGCGGGTAGCGATTGGCGTAGTACGGGTTTAGCCCCACCACGCGCATCAGGTCCTGGATGCGCTCTTTGCGCGCCTTCGATCCCTTTGCCAGCCCGTGGATCTGCAGCGGCTCGCCGATGATCGACCCCACAGACATGCGCGGGTTCAGCGACGCGTACGGGTCCTGGAAGATCATCTGCATCCGCCGGCGCATCCGGCGCATGTCGCCTGTGCCCAGCTTGGTCAACTCCGTCCCGCCGAAGCTCACCGAGCCCGCGGTCGGCTTGTAGAGTTGCAGGATCGCGCGGCCCGTCGTTGACTTGCCGCAGCCCGACTCGCCTACCAGTCCCAGCGTTTCGCCCTTCTTCACGCTGAAGCTCAGGCCGTCCACCGCCTTCACGTCGGCGATCTTCCGCTGGAAGATCAGCCCCGCCGTCACGGGGAAGTACATCTTGAGGCCCTGCACGTTGACGAGAATGTCGGAAGCGGTCTGGACGGTGCCCATCTCTTTCGTGTCGGTCGTCATCAGCTCGCCGCCCCTTCTTGCGCCGCAGCCGCCCTGGCCGGCAACGCGTCCACCGTCGGCATCACCCAGCACGCCGACTGGTGCTTGTCGCCCGCCGACATCAGCGGCGGCTCCTCCGTCAGGCACTTGTCGATCCTGTACTGGCAGCGCGGCGCGAACGAGCACCCCGCCGGCGGGTGCACCAGGTCCGGCGGCACGCCCTCGATCGGCACGAGCCGATCCTTGCGCCCCTGGTCCAGCCGCGGCACAGACTTCAGCAGGCCGATCGTGTAGGGGTGCCGCGGGTTCGCGTACAGCTCCGGCGCCGTCGCCGTCTCGACGATCTTGCCCGCGTACATCACGTTCACGCGGTCGGCATACCGCGCCACGACGCCCAGATTGTGCGTGATGATCACGACTGCCGTGCCAAGCTCGCGGCTCAGGCGCGCCATGATCTCCAGGATCTGCGCCTGGATGGTCACGTCCAGCGCCGTCGTCGGCTCATCGGCCAGCAGCAGCTTCGGATTGCACGACAGCGCCATCGCGATCATCACGCGCTGACGCATGCCACCCGAGAACTGGTGCGGGTAGTCGTCCAGCCGGCTCGACGAGGCCGGGATGCCGACCATGTCCAGCAGTTCGGCCGCACGCTTGTTGGCCGCCGAGCGGTCCATCTTCATGTGCAGCTCCAGCGCCTCCGTCAGCTGCCGCCCGATCGTCAGCACCGGGTTCAGCGACGTCATCGGCTCCTGGAACACCATCGCGATCCGGTTGCCGCGCACGTGACGGATCTCGTCCTCGTCCATCTTCAGCAGGTCTTCGCCCTCGAAGATGATCTCGCCGCCGACGATCTTCCCCGGCGGGTTCGGGATCAGCCGCAGGATCGAGAGAGCGGTGACGCTCTTGCCGCACCCCGACTCGCCCACCAGCCCCAGCGTCTCGCCCTCCTCCACGTCGAACGACACGCCGTCCACTGCACGGACGATGCCCTCCTCCGTGAAGAACTGCGTCTTCAGATTACGGACCTGCAGCAGTGTGCCCATCTGACCTCCCCGCGGACCGCGGGCGTACTACCAACCGATACGACAACCGGACACCGCTCTCGGTCTCCGGCAGCATGTCCCTCGTCTTCGCGAGCGCCCCCGGCGTCTTCGCCCACGGCCCGGGCCGTCCGGCGTGATGGTGGGGAAGAGGAGACTCGAACTCCTACGCCTCGCGGCACGTGATCCTAAATCACGCTCGTCTGCCAATTCCGACACTTCCCCCTGCCGGAGCGCCCACGCCGCACGCCGAAGACTGAAGTGAAACGACAGAATTCGACTTCAGGCTGCGTGCCGGTATTGTATACGCGCCCCCGTCGCGAACGCTACAGGGCAAATCCGCCATGACAAACGCGAAGAGCCCGCCGTGGCGGCGCCAGCAGCGGGCTCGGACGTTCATCCCGTCCTCCTCCTTATGATCACACTGCCTGCAGGTGGGCCGGCACGTGCTCGATGCTCTCCGCCTTGTTCGGCGGCAGCGTCCCCGGCAGGTGCAGGTAGCTCCGCACCGCCGTCACGCCTTCGATGTGCCGCACCGCGCGGACCAGGCCGTGCATTACGTCCTCGCTCTCGACCTGCCCGCGCAGCGTCACACACCCTTCGTACGCGTCGATGTTGACCTCCCCCGGCCGCACCCGCGCGTCGCGCAGCGCCTCCGACCGCACTCGCGCCACCAGCGTCTCGTCGTCCGTGAGCCCGTGGTGGCCATTCAGCCGCACCAATTCGGCCGCCTCGTGCGTCAGCCCCCGCGCTCTGCCGCGGAAGAGCCGCCTGCGCCGCTCGATGCCGCGGGGCAGGTCGCGCGCGAGCAGGTGGCCCACGTGCGCCGCTCGGTCGCGGACCAGCGCCCGCCGGCGCCGTCCCGCGTGCGGGTCCATGTAGTACATCGCCAGCGCGCCCGTCGCCGTGCCAACCGCTATCAGCGACAGCGTCCGCCGGCCGCGTACCGCCGCCAGCGCCGCGCGTTCCGCGCCGACCGCCGCATCGTGACCCGCCGCCGCCGCGATCGCGCCGGCGTGCGCCGTCCGCTCGCGGAGCAGCGGCGCCGCGCCGCGCAGGCCGCCCCGCAGCGCATCGAGCCGCGGCAGCCGTAGCACCGCCCGTGGCCGGACATCAATCAGCCGCGACAGCAGCCCGGCCTTCGCGTGCCCCGCCTTCATCCGCGCAGAGAGATTTAGAGATAGGGAGATCGTGCGCATGGCGGTACCTCCTCGCACACTAGTGCACGATGATCGTAGGCCGGCGCTCACACGGCGGCGACTGGCAAACGGCACGAAGATCAGGGCCAGCCGGGCCGGGCACACATGGCCGGAGCGGTTGGACCGCTCCGGCCGTACGTCAGTCGCCGAATGGTGAGCCGCCCTGGAGTCGAACCCAGAACCAGCTGATGAAGAGTTGACTCCGCAGACTCCAAGCCAGGATTCCTGTCGCTCGAGTTCGGATTCGATTCCTCAGATCCTCCGGAGAGGGGCGCACCAGAAGGGCGGATCTCTCGACCCGCCCTTCCCAGAGGTGCCGGCGAGCGCCATCGACGCTGCTAGCGCGCGATCAAGACGCCTGTCATCTCTTTCGGGTGGACGTCACAGACGAAGGTATACGTGCCCGGCGCGACGGTGAACGTAACGACCTGCGTCTGTCCGTGCGGCAAGAAGTTCGTCTTGGTGACGCCGGCGACGTCCCAGTTGTGCAGCGCCTGGCCCTCGTTGTGGACCGCCATCGTAATGGTCACGCCGGCGGGGACTGTGATCTCCTTCGACGTGAAGTAGTTGTCCTCGACATCGAGCGAGATCGTCTGCGGGCCCGAGGGCGCTGGCGGAGGCGGAGGTGGCGGAGAAGATGGCGCAGATGCAGCCTCTGTCGACGCGGGCGCGGCCGTCGCCGCTGGGACGGGCGTGCTCGTGGGCGCGGCTGGCGCGGCCGTTGGCGTCACGGCGGGCTGAAGCGTGGCCGTGGCCTGCGCGGTGTCGGTCGCCCGGGGCGCCGGTGTGCCCACGGACGCCGACGATGATGTGCTGCATGCGGCGGCCAGGAGCGCGCCGCCAAGGATTGTTGCGATTGGGAAGATCATTGTGTGCCGATGCATCGTCAGTTCCTCTCTGCTGCAGGCGGGGGCGATGACTACGCCCCCGCCCTCATGGCTCTTCTTAGCGGGCGCGAGCCCGGCCGATGCCACCGACGGCGACGGCGACGACCAGCGCGCCGAGCGCGCCCAGCGCCAGCAGCCAGGTCCACTCCGTCCCGCGCTGCTCCGGCCCGGCGCCGGCGTTCGGCGCCTTCACGACCTGCGCCGGCGCAGCGGTCGGTGCCGCGGCAACCGCCGTCGGCGCCGGCGCCACCGACGCACCTGCGACGATGCCGCTGTGCATGCCGAGGTCGTAGTGGACCATGTCCTGTCCGCCGATGGACGATGAGACGAAGCACGCGAGCACGTACGTCCCGGCCGGAAGCGTCGCATCGAACGCGATGGACTGGCCCGCGGGGACGTCCTCCACGTGGCCGGCGATGCCGGTGAGGTAGTCGGCTTCACTCACCTCTTTCCCGGCACGCTTGGCGGCCAGGAACTCATCGAGCTTCGACTGGTCGGCCGGGAAGATGAACACTTCGTGGTCGTAGTCCTTGCTGTCGTTGAAGAACTGCACGTGCACCGGGCCGGTCGAAGTCGTGTCGCCGTTCGTCTGGAAGACGAAGTCCGTGGCGTGGATGGTCAAGCCTGCGCCGGCCGCGCGTGCGGTGGACGCATGGGACGCCGGCAACGCGACGACAGCGGCGACGGCCGCGAGTATCGGGACGACGAGCCGCACTGCGATGCGGGCGCGCGCCCTAACAGACCGAAGGAATGTAGGTTCCGCTGCTGGTCGTTCCATGTCAATCATCTCCCCTTGCTAGCCCCGTCCAATGGGCGCTTGTGTGTCTGGCCTCATTGTCGTGCGGAGATGCCGGGCTGCCATCCCGCCCCGGGGGTGACGGTACGGGTGAAAAAGGGGTGAGGCGGTGAACTGATCGGCAGGGAAGATCGGCCCGCCGCGGCGGGCCGATCGGCAAGGCGACCAGCGCCGCGCGCGGCTAGCGGAGGATGCCCTTGCGGCGGGCGAACGCGACGAGTTCCCCGCGGGTGTGGAGGTGCAGCTTCTGGTAGAGACGGAGCCGATGGGTCTTGACCGTGTTCGGGCTCAGGATGAGACGGTCGGCGATCTCCTTGTTCGTGAGGCCTTCTGCGACGAGACGCAGGACGTCGTGCTCGCGCTCCGTCAGGGCCTCTGACGCTTCTTCGCTGTTCGACGGCTGGTAGCGGAGCGCCTCACGCACAAGACCCCTGGCGAGTTGCGGCGGTATGTGGACGCCGCCCTCCGCGACGGTGGCAACGGCGGATAAGAGCTCGTCCCTGCCGGCGCCCTTGAGCACGTAGCCCGACGCGCCGGCATGCAGAGCTTCAAAAAAGAACGCCTCCTCATCATGCATCGTCAGGATCAGGATGCGGACGCCCGGCATTTCGTCGGTCAGGCAGCGGGCGACCTCGAGGCCGCTCATCTCCGGCATGGAGATATCGAGCAGGACGACGTCGGGCCGGACGCGGCGTATCTCCTCGAGCGCGGCGCGGCCGGACGTCGCCTGGCCGACGACATCGAGATCCGGCTGGGAGCGCAGCAACGCGACGAGCCCCTCGAGGACGATGGCGTGGTCGTCGGCCGCCACGATACGCGTGCGGCGCCCTGCCGCAGGTTCCGGTACCTGCGCGTCGCCAGTCATGCGCCGTCCCCGATCGTGGCGCCGTCGTCGCCGTGGGGAGGAAGCGGCAGCCAGACTTCGGCAGTGGTGCCGGTGCCGGGTGTGCTGTTGATCGTCAGCGCGCCGCCGAGAAGTGCGGCGCGCTCATGCATGCCGGCCAGCCCCAACCCGCGACCGCCCGCAGCGCTCAAGCCTGCCGTGGCTACGTCGAAGCCGCGGCCGTCGTCGCTGATACGCATCGTCACGTCTCCGTCGCTACGGGTCACCGTCACCTCGACGCGCGTCGCGCCGCTGTGGCGGGCGACGTTGTGCATGGCTTCCTGGGCGATGCGGAAGAGTACCACTTCCACCTCCGGCGGCAGGCGATCCTGCGGCCCGTCGATCGCGACGACGACGCCGGCCGGCGTAAGGATGCGGTCCGCCACTTCGCGCAGGGCGGCCATCAGTCCAAGCTGGTCGAGGACGCCGGGGCGCAGGCCGGAGATCAGGCGCCGAAGGTCATTCATCGCTTCGTCGATCAACTCCTGCGCGCGGAGGACGCGGCGTGCGGCGTCGGCGTCGAGCGAGGCGATGGGCAGGTCATCGGTGGAGAAACGCACGGCGGTGAGCAGCTGGCCGATCTCATCGTGCAGTTCGTACGCGAGGCGCGCCCGTTCCTCTTCCTGCGCCGTGATGACCTGGTGGAGCAGTCGTCGCACCTGCGCCTCCTGCTCATGAAGGGCCGCGGTGCGTTCCTGCACGCGCACTTCGAGCGTGGCGCGCAGGTCCTCCAGGCTCTGGATGGTCTGCAGGAGCCGCTGCCGCATCTGATCGAGCGCGCGCGCCATGGCGCCGATCTCTCCGCCGGCGCTGGCCTCCAGCGGGAGATCAAGATCGCCGTCGGCGATGCTCTGGGCGGACCGCATGAGCCCGTAGACGGGCCTGACCAGTACGCGCGTGCCCCACAGGCTGCCGCCCCAGATAGCGATCAATGAGAGTGTGCCGATGATGGCGAGGCCCCAGCGAAGGTGACTCGACGGCGCGAACGCCTCCGACGCGTCACCGCCGACGTCGACGCCCCACGGCACCTGGTGGAGCATCGCCGCCGCCATCAGGTGCTGCTCTCCAGTCGTCTCGCCGGGCAGATGCAGCACGAACGGTACCGTCTTCACTTCGTCTTTCCGCGCCGCCATCGCCTCCTGGAAGAATGGGGGATGCTCGCCCGCGGAGAGAAACGCGAGCCCGTAGGTCGAGACAAGGACGCGCCCCTGGGCATCGAGCAGCCCGGCGTGTCCCGTGCGTCCGACCTGCACCGCTTGAGAGAGCGCTTGGAGGACGGGCTGGCTATCCAGTGCGAGGATGCCCAGGATCACTCCTACAGGCTGGCCCTCGCGCGTGACACGCGTGGCCAGCGCCACGGCGGGACGCCCGGTCCGCGGATCGCTGAAAGGGTCAGATGCCGTGGCAGGATCGCCGGCGGCGGCGTGTTCGGCGAAGGAGACGAGGCCCGGGTCGAGCGTGCCGACTGGGTTGGGCGCGGCGGCGAGGGTCACGCCAGACGTGTCGACGAACAGGATGTCGAGGGCCATCGAGTCCATCCGGCGGAAGCCGAGAGCGAGCGCCTCCTGCTCGCCGGCGTCGCCGGTGGCAGCCGAGAGATCGTCGCCGGTCTGCCGCAGGTCCGCTTGCTCCTGGCTGATGCGGGCATCCAGCTCGGCGGCCGTGAGCCGCGCGATCACCAGGTACTGGTGCCGCGTCTCGTTGGCGCTTTCGCGGAGGGCGTACTCTCCGAGGGCGCTAAACGCGCCGAAGAGGAGGAGGAAGCCCAGGCTCAGCGCCAGCGCCATGCGGGGCCAGAGGCCCAACCGCGACCACCGTTTCATCCCCGCATCATACGCGGCCCGGTTCCCCTGGAGGATGAAGCGTGACGGAGCGCCGTCACGCCGTTTGCGGCGGCCCGCCTTCAAACGCTAGAAGGCGGGCCTGTGTGCCCGCCTTCTACATTCGGTTTCGTGGTGAGCCGCCCGGGAGTCGAACCCAGAACCGGCTGATTAAGAGTCAGCTGCTCTGCCAATTGAGCTAGCGGCCCGTATGCTCACCGCGCGGGGAACCGCGCCCCGCATTCTAGCACGAGCCGCCCCCACGACAAGATCACCTCGGCGCGGCCCCGCCGGGGGCTCGCGCGTTACCAGCATTCGGCACTGTCGTGACGCCGTCCGCGTGCGCACAGTAGACAGGAGGACGAGACGGCATTCACTGTTCGTCCCGCGTGCGCCAGGGGACTGCGCCGGAGGTCCGTTGAAGTCTGAAACGCCGTCTCGATCCGCACCTCGCGCGACGTTCTTAGCCCTGCCACGCACGGCAATGGGCTGGTGCTCCGCGGCCCTCGCCGCGCCGGCCATCGCATGGGTCATCTTCGGCCAGCGCCTGCAGTCCGCGATCAGGGATGACGTATGCCCGGGCCGATTCTGCACCGGCGGGCGCGAATACGTCGCCGTGGCGCTGCTGCTCGGCGCACCCGCCTGCGCGACCGGCCTGGTCGCGCTCACCAGGCGGCGCGAGCGGTCCTTCCTCATCGTGCTCACGGTGGCGCCAGCAGTGCTCTTTACGGCGTTCTGGCTGTTCTTCGCAATCGGCGAATTGCTGGCCGGCTGAGTTGCCGTGTCCTCATCGCCGCCAGGCATCCGCGCCGACGCTACCCCGGCGACTCCAGGGCGCGCGTCTGCGCGATCAGCTGCTTCTCGAAGATCGCCGGCGCGCCACCCATCCCCACCGTTGACGGCGCGAGCCGCCGCCACCCGCATTGACTAGCCCGCCCAGCGCCGCTACGATGCGAAGCACCTCACGGGCGGTTAGCTCAGCTGGTTAGAGCGCTACGTTGACATCGTAGAGGTCACTGGTTCGAGTCCAGTATCGCCCACCATCACACACCCAGGCGGCCGCAATGGCCGCCTTTCCGATCCCCATCACCCACCCCACACCTCACAACCCCCAGGCTCCAATCTCCAATCTCCACCCCGGTTGAGCCGTACGTGAAAACTGTTACAATCGACGCCAAGACGCCAGCGACCAGCAACCAGCGACCAGCGACCAAGCGACCGGCAAGCAGCCAGGCGACCAAAATGTACGGCATCGGCATCCTCAAGGGCATGGCGGTGACATTCCAGCGAATGTTCAAGCCCGTCGCGACCATCGAGTTTCCCGAGGTCACCCGCCCCATGTCACCGCGCGCCCGCACGAACCTTCTCTGGTTCGAGGAGCGCTGCACCGGCTGCAGCACCTGCGCCCAGGCCTGCCCCGACGGCTGCATCCTCGTCGAGACCTCCCCTAACCCGGACGGCTCGCTCGAAAAGGTGCGGTACGAGATCGACTTCCGCATCTGCATGTACTGCGGCCTCTGCGTCGAAGCCTGCCCTTACCAGGCCATCCAGGCCGGCGGCGTCTTCGAGGACGCCGTCTACGAGTTCGACACCATGTACAAGGACAAGCACGCGCTCACCCGCCTCGCGCACGAGCATCTGCGCCGCAACGACTTCACCTACCCGCACGGCCAGCAGGCCCCCGGCGACGTCATCAAGCTCATCGAACTCGAAGCGAAGCAGCGGCCCGGCGCCGTCTCCAAGGGCGAGCGCGTAGTCAAGGCAAGCACCCGTGGCTAAGATCACCCTCAACGGCGTCCAGATCGATGCGCCCGACGGCGCGCCGCTCGTCGAAGTCATCAAGAAGAACGGCGTCTGGATCTCCAACCTCTGCTACATCGACGGCCTCGTGCCCTACGCCGGCTGCCGCACCTGCCTGGTCGAGATCGAGGGCGCGCGCGGCCTCCAGCTCTCCTGCACGGCCCGCGTCGCCGACGGCATGGTCGTCAACACCGAGCCGCAGCACGTGAAGGAAGCCCGCCAGCAGGTGCTGGCGATCATCAACGCCAACCACTCCGACCGCTGCCTCACCTGCCACCGCCGCGTGAAGTGCATGCCCGGCGACATCTGCCTGCGCGACGACGTCGTCACGCACCGCTGCGTCACCTGCTCCAAGAACTACCGCTGCGAACTGCAGACCACGAACGAACTGATGGACATGGGCTTCGACAACGTCGAGCCGTGGGCCGGCGAGCCACGCTCTTATTACCAGAGCGAGCAGCCCGACCCCGACCGCGCGAACCCGTGGTTCGAGTTCGACCCGCAGATGTGCATTCTCTGCACCCGCTGCGTCCGCGCCTGCGACGAGATCCGCCACACAAGCGCCATCACGCTCGCCGGCCGCGGCTTCCCGTCGCGCATCGCCTTCGGCGCCGGTGGCCGCATCGATGAGTCCGACTGCGACTTCTGCGGCGCCTGCATCGACGTCTGTCCCACGGCGACGCTGATGGAGAAGCCGAACAAGTGGATCGCCCGCACCGAGGACTGGGCCAGCACCACCTGCAACTCCTGCTCCGTCGGCTGCACGATCAGCATCGGCACGCGCAGCGGCCGCGCCGTCATCGTCAAGCCCGACCGCGTCAACCCGGTCAGCGCCGACCAGATCTGCGTGCGCGGCCGCTTCCACTACGACGCCGTGCCCGACAAGCAGCGCCTCCAGCGCCACCTCGTGCGCCGCGGCCCCGCTGGCTCGCCGCAGTTCCCCGCGCACTGGGGCGAGCTTGTCGGCTACGCTGCGCAGCAGATCAAGGACGTCGTCGCGAAGCACAGCGCGGCCGCCGTCGCCGTGCTCGGCTCGCCGTTCGCTACGAACGAGGAGAACTACCTGGCGCAGAAGCTCGCCCGCGACGTCATCGGCACGCCGCACGTCGACTTCTCGTCCGCCGCGCCGAACCGCGCCGTCGCGAAGGCGCTCGAGGCCGCCTTCGGCACCGAGGCGCTCGCCTCCGACATGCTGAACATCGCTCGCAGCGACGTCGTGGTCTGCATCGCGGACGACCTGGAGTCGAGCCACAACGTCGCGGCGTTGCGCATCAAGGACGCCGTCGCCGGCCAGCCGGCCGCGCCGCATGCCGCGAAGCTGCTGCTCGTCTCGCACCTTGAGGGCGAACTCGAGGCCTTCGCCGAGCCGTACGGTGGCGTCTGGCTGCAGACCCGCCCCGGCGCCGAGGCCGCCGCCGTCGACGCGCTGGCGAAGGGTGCCGCGCCCGCCGGCCTGCTCCGCGGCGACGCCGCGGCCGCACAGGCGATCATCGCGGCCGCGAAGGACGAGAAGAAGACCGTCAGCATCGTCTACGCGCCGGGCATCGACGCTGCCGCCGCCGGCAACGGCGCGCGCGCCGCGGCCAACCTGGCGATTGCGTTGCGCGGCGCGAAGGCCGCCGAGTCGCTGCACGTCCTGCCCGCCGAGGCCAACGTCAACGGTGCGCGCGACATGGGCGTCGACCCGGAGCGCGGTCCCGGCCGCGCCGCCGCCGCGACGCCCGGCATGTCGTTCGACCAGATGGTCGACGCCGCCATCGCCGGCACACTGAAGGCGATGATCGTCGTCGGCGACAACCCGCTGATGTTCGCACCCGGCCGCGCCCGCGTCGCGCGGGCGCTCGCCGCGCTCGACGTGCTGATCGTCATCGACAGCCTGCTCACGGACACCGCGAAGGCCGCGCACGTCGTGCTCGCCGACGTGCCGTCGTATGGAAAGACCGGCACCTACACCAACGCCGAACGCCGCGTGAACCGCCTGCACGCCGCCCTCGACGCCTTGGGCGATGCGCGCCCCGCGCTGCTCGCGCTCACCGATCTCGCCAACGCGATCGGCGGCGCGGACACCTGGACGTACGACCACCCCGACGCCGTCACCGACGAGATCGCGAGCAGCGTCGCCAGCTACGGTATCTTCCCCGCGAGCCGGAGCGGTTGGGGCCGCGCGCGCGCCGCCGAACCCGCGACGAAGGCGGTGACGCAGGCCGTCGCCGCGTGCGCGCCGTCAGCCGCCGGCGGCGAACTGCTGCTCACCGCGGGCCGCACGCTCTTCACCAGCCTCGAAGGCGCGGCGCTGAGTTCGCCCGACGCCGACAAGCTGCACCGCGAAGAGGCGGTCGAGCTGCACCCCGCCGACGCCGCAGCGCTCCGCGTCGCCGACGGCGCGGAGGTGACGCTCGTCACCGCCCACGGCGAGCTCGCGCTCCCCTGCAAGATCAGCGGGCGTGTCGCCGAAGGCGTAGCCTACGTCTCGTCCTACTACCGCGCCGGCGCCGTCATGCAGCTCTTCGACCGCACCGGCGCTCCCGTGTCAGCCAGGGTGAAGGTCGCCGCCCCGGCGTAGCCCTCACCCGCTCGGTCCATCGTCGGGCGCCATCACCTCGGTGGCCGGCACCGGCTGCTCGCCCATGCCGCGTTGCTCCATCCAGTAATCGAACGCCACGCGCGCCACGGCCGCCGCAGGCAGCGCCAGCAGCACGCCCGTGATCCCGAGTAACTCTTGCCCCGAGAGCACCGCGATCAGCACGACCAGCGGCGGCAGGTTCAGCGTCTGGCCGTACACGCGCGGCATCAGGAACCGGTCCTCGAACTGCTGGTACAGCATGAGCAGCGCGATTACGATCACCGCCTGCGTCGGCGACTCGTGGAACGCCGCCACCGACGCCGGCACGATCGCGATGAACGCGCCCACCAGTGGCACGATGTCCGCGAATCCCGCGAGCACCCCGAAGGCGAGCGAGTTCGGCACACCCAGCACCAGCAGCACCACGAAGGTGTACAGCGCGATCACTACCGACGTGATCACCTGCCCGCGGATGTAGCCGCCGACCACCCGCACCAGCGACGCCTGGAACCGCCGCGCATCCGCCTCGCGGTCTCCCGGCACGAACCGGTAGACGAAGCGCGAAAGCCGCGGCGCCTCGACCAGCAGATAGATCGTCAGCACGATCACCGTCAGCGTAGATAGCGTCGTCTGTACTACTCGCTGCCCGTAATCCAGCGCCTTCGGGCCCGAGATCAGCGCCTTCCAGTCGATGTCGCGCGCGCGTGCCTCCAGCGAGACCGATATCCCGAAGCGGTCCAGGAAGTCTTCCAGGTCGCGCGCGTCCGAGGGCAGGTTGTCGCGCACGCTCTGGAACTCGTCGATCAGCGCCGGCACGATCAGCGCCAGCAGCCCGGCCAGCACCAGCAGCACCGCCAGCGCCACCGCCAGCACCGCCAGCGTGCGCGGCCAACCGCGCCGGATCAGCCACTCGACGTACGGCAGCAGCGCCGCCTGGAAGATGAACGCCGTCACCAGCAGCAGCATCACCGGCCACAGCTGCAGTGTGATCAGCAGCGCCGCAACCGTCAGCGCCGCCACGACGACCGTGCGCGTCGGGATCTCAAGCTTCATAGCGAAGCACCTCCGTGCGCCGGCGCGCCGCGCGCCATTAGTTCAGCACCCCGAACCCCGCCGTCTTCATGCGCAACCGCGCGACCAGCCGCCCTCGCATGTCCGGCAGTTCCTCCGCGATGATCTCCAGCTCTCGCCGCAGCCGAGCGCCTGGCGACAGCTGCTCCAGCAGGTCCTGCTTCATCGACGCCGGCACATCGATCCGCGCGGCGATGTAGTCCGCCGCCTCGCCGGCGTCGCCCGGCAGGTACACGCCGCGCATCCACTGGTCGCCGAGGGCCATGTGCGTCTTCAGGTACTCGTCGAAGTACGCCTCCGCCCGCTGCAGCAGCTCCCGTGCCGCCTCGTCGCAGGGTTGCTGCTCCAGCACGGCCACCTCCCCGCGCAGGTACGGCTGAGTCGTGTTCAACGCCACGATGCGGAAGCGCTGCTCCCCCATCGTAAAGATGTTCATCCGCCCGTCCTCCAGGTACTCCACCTGTGAGATCCGGGCGGTCGTGCCCACGTCGAACGGGATCGCGCCGCTACCAACCTCCGGCCCGGATTTGATCAGCACCACCCCGAACGGCGCGTCCTCCTCGATGCACTCCCGGATCATCAGCCGGTAGCGCTCTTCGAAGACGTGCAGCGGCATCCGCATCCCCGGGAACAGCACCGTCTGCAGCGGAAACAGGCGAAGGTCCATCGGCTCCCTTGCGCGCCAGCGCGCGCTCGCTCGTCACCGATTATCCCATACGTGGCGGCGGCGCGGATGGCTCCCGGGCGCGGGCCATCCGCGCCTTGACTCCCACGGAACGCGGGAAGATAATCTCACTTGCCCCTGCGGAAGGTGCCGCCCCGGCGGCGCTCCGCGACGGCAACTACCCCGCCGGACGCGCAACGGTGGCGGCGCGCCCGCTCCTTGCATCGGATCAGCACGTCACCCCGCCCGCGCGGACGCGCCGGCGGCACAAGCCAGCCCACCAGGAGGCAACCTTGGCAGAAGCACCAGCCGCGGAAAAAACCCAACGAGCCATCGTCCCATTCCTCAAGATCCCGGCCAATCCGGCGGAGAAGCCGTACCTGGCCGGCAGCCGGTGCAAGCAGTGCGGCGCCACCTACCTGGGCACCCGCATGGCCTGCAGCCGCTGCTTCTCCGCGGAGACGATGGAGGAAGTCAAGCTCTCCGACCGCGGTGAGCTGCACGTCTTCTCCATCGTGCACCAGAGCGTGCCCGGCATCCCGACGCCGTACGTCGCGGCGATCGTCGACCTGCCGGAGGGCGTCAGCGTCCGCTGCAACATCAGCGGCGTCGAGGCGGACCCCAAGAACCTGAAGTTCGGCATGCCGGTGCAGATGGTCAGTGAGAAGATCCGCACCGACCGCGAGGGCAACGACGTCATCGCCTTCAGCTTCAAGCCGATCTAACGGCATCCCGACAGAAGGTCTCCGCACGAAGCGGGGACGAAGCGCCGCCCCCACTGATGGCGGGCGGCTGAGAGGAGAACCCCATGCGAGACGTAGCCGTGATCGGCGTCGGGATGATTAAGTTCGGACGCTACCCGGAGAAGACCGTGCCGGAGCTCGCCGGCCAGGCGATCCTGCTCGCCCTCAAGGACGCCGGTGTCGACATGAAGGACATCGAGCTCATGGCGAGCGGCAATCTCTACCAGTCGAACGCCATGGTCGGCCAGCGCATCCTGCAGACCATCGGTCAGACCGGCATCCCCGTCATCAACGTCGCCAACGCGTGTGCCACCGGCTCCACGGCCTTCCGCGAGGCCTACTTCGCCGTCGCGTCGGGCGCGTACGATGTCGCGATGGCCGTCGGATCGGAGCAGATGGGCAAGATGGGATTGCTCGGCGCGGGCGCTCCCGGCGGCGACCCGGCTTACAGCACCGAAGGCGTCCTGGGCTCCGGCCTCATGCCCGCCGTCTTCGGCATGGCCGGCGTCGAGCACATGCGCAAGTACGGCACCACGCAGGAGCAGTTCGCGAAGGTGTCCGTGAAGAACCACAAGCACTCGATGCACAACCCCTACTCCCAGTACCAGACCGAAGTCGGGCTGGAGGATGTGCTCAACGCCCGCGTCGTCTCGTGGCCGAACACCCTCTACATGTGCTGCCCCACCGGCGACGGCGCCGCCGCGGCTATCGTCTGCTCGATGGAGAAGGCGCGCCAGTTCACCACCAAGCCCATCCGCGTCGCCGCCTCCGTCCTCACCTCCGACCCGTGGACGCAGCGGGACCTGACGATGCCCGACATCAACACCCTCACCCGCGCCGCCGCCAAGGAGGCGTACGAGAAGGCCGGCATCGGCCCGCAGGACCTCAGCCTGATCGAGCTGCATGACTGCTTCGCCACGGCGGAGATCCTGCACTACGAGAACCTCGGCATCTGCGGCGAAGGCGAAGCCGGCCGCATGATCGACGAGGGCGCGACGACGATCGGCGGCAAGATCCCGGTAAACGCCAGCGGCGGCCTGCTCTCCAAGGGCCACCCGCTGGGCGCGACCGGCGTCGCGAACGTCTGCGAAGTCGTCTGGCACCTCCGCGGCGAAGCCGGCGGCCGCCAGGTCGAAGGCGCGAAGGTCGGCCTCGCTCACGTCATCGGCCTCGGCTCCGCGTGCACCATCCAGATTCTGGAGAAGGTGTAACGCCAATCGGCACGCCAGCAGGCATCGGATCCAAGAAAGGGACCGCTCTCACGAGCGGCCCCTTCTGCATTGTTTCGCGCAATGCAGCGCGGGCGCGGCGCACCGCGCCCCTTGTACACGCATCGATCGACCCTGCCCCCACAAACAGAAAACCCGCGCGAAGCGCGGGCCAATCACCAACTACCCAATTAACTACAACCCATCGACTCCGTCACATCCGCTCCGGGGCCGACATCCCCATCAGCGTCAGCGCCCGCGCCAGCGTCACCTTCGCCGCCTCGCACAGCCGCAACCGCGCCGCCGACAGCTCCGGTGTCACCTCTTCGCCCAGCACCCGACACTCCGTGTAGAAGGCGTGGAACGCCGTCGCCAGCTCCTGCGCGTAGTGCGGCAGGTGGTGCGGCTCGTGGTTCTTCGCCATCAGCCACACCAGCTCCGGCAGCTGCAGCATCTTCCGCACCAGCTCCAGCTCCGCCGGGTGCACCAGCAGCGACACCTCCGCGCCCGCCGCCGACACCCCGCGTTCCGCCGCGTTCGCCAGGATGCCGGCGATGCGCGCGTGCGCGTACTGCACGTAGTACACCGGGTTCTCCGACGACTGCCGCTTCGCCAGCTCCAGGTCGAACTCCATCTGGCTGTCCGCCGACCGCGACAGGAAGAAGAATCGCGCCGCGTCCGCGCCCACCTCGTCCACGATGTCGCGGATCAGCACGATATTGCCGGCGCGCTTCGAGAGCCGCACCAGCTCCTCGCCGCGGCGGAAGCTCACGAGCTGGTAGATCAGGATGTCCAGCCGCGACGAGTCGACGCCCAGCGCCTCCACCGCCGCCTTCATCCGCGATACGTGGCCCTGGTGGTCCGCGCCCCAGACGTCGATGACGCGCCCGAAGCCCCGCGTCACGAACTTGTCGTAGTGGTACGCGATGTCCGACGCGAAGTACGTCGGCCGCCCTGTGCTGCGCACGACGACGTTGTCCTTGTCCTCGCCCAGCTCCGTGGACGCGAACCACGTCGCCCCTTCCTTCTCGACCAGATACCCTTTCTCACGCAGCGTCCGCATCGCCGCGTCGTACGACGCCGCGCCCTCGTGCGCCGGCTTCCGCCCATCGCCTGCGGCCTCGTAGACCCAGCGCTCGCGGAACCACACATCGTACGTCACGTTGAGCTTGCCCAGGTCCTCCTGGATCTGCTCGACGATCAGGCCGATGCCTCGCAGCACCATCTCCACGGGGGGCGACTCCAGCGTCGCGTCCGCATAGTGGTCGTTCGACTCGTCGCGGATCTGCTTCGCGATATGGATCATGTACTCGCCGGGGTACCCGTCCGCCGGGATCTCGACGTCGCGTCCCGCGAGCTGCAGATACCTCGCCACCAGCGTGCGCCCGAACACCTCCGTCTGTGTGCCCGCGTCGTTCACCAGGTACTCGCGCTCGACGTCGTATCCCGCCGCCGCCAGCACCGACGCCAGCACGCTGCCGATCGCCGCGCCGCGTCCGTTGCCCGCGGTGAGGGGTCCCGTTGGGTTCGCGCTCACGAACTCCACCTGCACGCGCTCGCCGTGCCCCAGATCGATGTTGCCGAACGCATCACCGGCCGACACGATCGCGTCCACCTGCTGCGCCAGCCACGTCTCGGAGAGCCGGAAGTTGATGAACCCGGGCGGGGCCGCCTCTGCCGCCGTCACGGCGCCTGTCACCGGGATGCGCGCCGCCAGCGATTTCGCCAGGTCCAGGGGGTTCGCCCGCGCCGCCCGCGCGAGGCGCAACGGCAGATTCGTCGCGTAGTCGCCGTGCTCCCGCTTCGCGGGACGTTCGATCACGATCTCTGGCAGCGCGACTTGCGGCAGATCACCATCCGCCATCGCGGACTGCGCCGCCGCCTCGATCATCGCTGCCAGGTCGTCGCGGATCATCCTCGGTCAAATGGAAATGCGCGCTGCCGGATCAGTCCAAGAACCTCTTCCACGGCCACGCGCGCTCGTTCAATAACGCCGGGAGGATACCGCATGGACTGGCTGTGCGCGAGGAATTCGTCCTCGTCCAGCACCTGTGGCTCCTCGTCCGTGTACCACGCCACGTCCAGATCCAGGTCGACGCAGTGGAACTGCGCGCCGTCGAATTCAACTGGTGTGGCCACGTTCACGTAGAACCACGTGCGCCCGTCGCGGGCCATCCGCGCCACGTTGTACCAGCGGTCCGACCACAGGTACACGTCGCCCGGCCAGATGATATTCAGCGGATCCGGGTCGTCCGCCGGCACCGGCGTCCGTGTCATCACGTCGCCTATGAAGTACCGGATGATGTACAGCGGGCCCCGCCGCAGCACGAACCGGCCGGGAAAGCGCCGGTGGTACGACCCGTCGTACTTCGTCATGTGCAGCGGCGTCTCACGCCCGGCGAGTTCGGATGTCACGGCCCCATCCTACCCGCTGCCCCGCCGCGGCCCACGCAACAAAGAGAGGCCCGCGTGTGCGGGCCTCTCCGGACTGTCTACTGTGAACTATCTACTGTCTACTCCGAAGTCCTACTGCCCCACCGTCCCCGTCGCTGCGCCGGCCCGCTTCGCGGCGGCCTGCTGCTTCGCCCAGAGATCGTTGTTCAGGTATGCGAAGATCCCGTCCGGGTTCTCCTGGTTCGGCGCCACCCAGACGTGCATCATCCAGCGCAGATCGGCGGTGTAGCTGCCGCCCTTGGCCGTGCAGCTCTCCTTCGTCTCACCCTCGCTCGCGCCGGCAAAGCCCACCAGGCACAGCCCCGTGTGCGCGTGCCAGAGGTCCAGGTTCGACGCGAAGCCCGCCGGTTCCTTGTCCCGCGTAACGCCGTTGATGCCCGGCAGCAGCAGGAACCAGACACCTACCAGCTGCTCTTCGCCATTCGGTCCGAGCTTGCTGAACAGCAGCCCCTGCGGATGCGCCGGGTCGAACACGCCCTTCTTGACCAGGTCGTAGTTCAGGTAGTGTTCGCCCATGAACGGCACGTCGCTCGTCGTGTTGACGTAGCCCGCCGCCTTCGCCGCTTCAACGGTCGGGAACTGCAGCGCTACCTGGTGCACCTGCTCGATCTGCTGCTTCAGCAGCGGCAGGTCGGCCGCGCTCACCGTATTCGCCGGGAACAGCGGCAGCACCTGGTCCGCGCTCAGCGTCTCAAGCTGGACGAAGGTCGGCTGCTTGCCGTGGTCGTGCTGGTGCCCGTTGGCCTCGCCGTTCGAACCCTGCGTCAGCGCGCCGGGCACGGTCGCCGGGTCCGGCTGGTCGGTGCTGATGATCCCCTGCTGCGTCAGCGCCTGCGCCACGCCGCCCGCGTCCGCCGCGCCTGCGTCCGTCGTGTGGACGTGTGCGCCCGCGACGTCGTTCGCGCTGGTGCCGTGCCCGAGCGTCGCTCCAGACGCCGCCAGGTACGTCACCGAGGCCACGCCCAGCGTCGCCAGCACCACCCACGCCGCTGTCACCGGCACGAAGCGGCGAACCGCTCCCTCGGGCGTCGTCACGCCGCGCAGCGCCGCGACGCTCAGCCCCGCCAACGATGCGAGCGATGTGATCGCCAGGCCGATAGCGGCGATCACGTGCCCGGGGTTGCCCAGGCTCACCAGGGACTCTTCCCCGGCGCCGTGATTGTGCCGGTACCCGTCGATCGCCAGCCCCGCGAACACCACGATCATGCCCGCGACCGAGGCCGCGAACCACGTCGTCGTCTCGCGCAGCCACGCCGCGCTCAACGATCGCGCCGGACGTGCAGCGACACGTTCCGCCTCGCCGAATCGATCCATGCTGGCCATGCCCGTTCCTTCCCCGCCCCCACAGTGCCCGGCGGACGCATCTTCCGCCTATTGCGCCGGCGGCTTCAGGTACGCCGTCACCATGTCGATGCACGCCGTCCTGTACTTCTCCGCGTCCGATCCGTCAGACAGTACCAGCGCCTGGTACACCGCGATCGATACCGATCCCGTCACGAGCTTCGCCATGATGCCGGCGTCGCCCTGCCGTACGAGGTCGGACTCCATCGCCTGCTCAAGCCGCTGCACGATCGGCGCGGCCCGCAACTCGTCCGCACGGCGCAACTGCTGCGCCGCCGCGCTCTCCGCGTCCGTGTTCAGCACCACCAGCCGCACCAGGTCGCGGTTCGCCGCGCACACCTGGAATACGTTGCTGACGCCCAGGTGCACCACGTCTTCCAGCGTCGTCGCCCCGTCCGTGCCGCTCATCGCTTCCGTGATCAGGTCGCGTAACTGCTGCGTGAGCGCCGCAAAGACTTCTTCCTTCGAAGGGAAGTACAGGTAGATCGTGCCCAGCGCGATACCCGCTTCCTCCGCGACGTCCGCCATCGTCGTGCCGCGAAAGCCGCGCGCCGCAAAGACGCGCCGCGCCGCCGCCAGGAGTTCCTCGCGTCGCTGCGCCTTCGCCGCCTCCGCCCGCTGGGTCCGTTCGAGTACCGTCGTCGCCGCCACGTCACCTCCGCTGAACAGGGTTCATTCTCGTCTGCGGGCCGCCGGGCTGTCAACGGAGGCCGCCGTGAGTATCGCGGACGCGCGGATGAAGGGCGAACGAAAAGACCGCCCGGTGGGCGGTCTCGACTGTCAATTACGTGTGCTCCCGGGTCTCAAGCCGACGCGGCCGACGGCGGCTGTCCGGTCCGGTCCTTCTTCTCGAAGGGCTGGTTCTCCTCGCCCTCGTGCCACAGCTCCTGCCGCAGCACGGTCACCTCGCCCGGCGCGCTGATTCCGATCTTCACCCGGTCGCGCTCGACTCCGAGCACGCGCACGAGGATGTTCCCCGAGATCACGATTCCCTGGTCGACTTTGCGTGTCAGAATGAGCATCGCCTTGCGTCTCCTTGCATGTGCGAGCCGGCCGTCTGGCGGCAATGCTGCGCAATCCCGCGCGGTCGCTTCGCCACTCATATATCGGCACACCACGGCGGTGCTTGCTGGCAAACGGACCCCGCCGCCGAGAGAGGGGGGGCCGCACCCAGAGTCGGCCGGGTGCTCCAGCTTCGACGGTGCGTGCGAGACGGAGGGGGCTGTGCGGCGCGGCGCGGATCGCGCCTCCGATACCTTCATCGCCCGGGGCTGGAGATGGTGGGCCCGGCAGGGATCGAACCTGCGCGCCTCCGGTTATGAGCCGGGTGCGGTCGCCTTCGAGTGGGCGGCATCAGGTTCGAAGGCGCCTTCGAACCTACGGAGAGTGCGAACCGCGGCAAGCAGCAGATCCAGCTTCATCTGCTCCGCTAGAAGTTCATCGTCAGTGTGTGTCGTGGCGAGCAACCCGGGTACACGCAGCGAGTCCCGGAGTTGAACTGCGAGGTGAGCTGACGCGATAGTCACGGCTGGTAAGCTCCCGAAGCTACGAATCCGGCCCATGAACAGGATGAAGATTGCATCGTCGGCGCGAGTAGTTGCCTCCGCGACGCATTCTAGCTCCCCTTCTATCTCCAACTCCAGTTGCTTCGCCTCCTCCAGGGTTGCGAGGTCTCGGCTTGGAGGCTTGCCAATGAGACGAAGCGTGCGATCGAAGATACGTTCTATGGTGTCGGCCACCCGCGGCGTGGCCGGAATGACGAGCGACTGCGAGGAATTACGACGCACTGCGCGAACTGCGCCTAGCCCGAACGCCAACTCGCGCAGATACATGATGCGGCTCTGCGCCGAGGGATGAGTCTTCCGATCGTGAGGGTAGATTCCTAGGCGCTCCATGACCCGAAGTAGTTGGAATCCGAATTCAGCGCCGGCATAGGCGAGCTGCTCCGAGTCGCTTCCTCGATCAAATGGCATGGTGGCCAAGGTGAGCTTCAAGCCAAAGCCATCCGCGAGGTGTTCCTCGCGACGATTCACTCTCTTGCTTGGAGGAGCCGGCAGGTCCTCTCCGGCCATATCGCGACCAACGAGACGACACCACACATGACCAAGTTCGTGAGCAAGAAAGAATAGGTCGCCGAAGCGGGAGAGGGCAAGCGCTAGTTCAAGCTGCTGAGGCGATGCGGGCTGTTCTGGTAGTAACGGAGGAATGGCCTTGGCCACGCTGTACCACCAAGCAAGTTCCGCGATGAGACTGGCAGCGTCTTCGAACTGTACAGAGCCTTCGCCCTTCGCATCGCGCTCCGGGAGCGCAACCGCTAACGCCCGGGCAGCGGCATATATGAAATGCGTGAATCCCAGGTCCACCGTGATGACAAATGATCCCCGCGTCGTCGTGCAGGCCCTGAGGTAGGACGAAGCGAGCGTCCCAGCCGCGAGGTCCCCGTCCTCGTTGAGCTGTCGGAGTTGTTCAGGGCCGACGGAAAGGAGGCGACCTAGGTTCCCTTCGGCCGGGTCGGGCATTGGTTCGCTAGCGAAGAGCCGCGCGAGAACGGCCGGATCGACGCCATGATGCCGTGCGAGCTCAGCGATAGCCGACGTCATCTTGCCTCTCGGAAGAGGATAGAGTTGCTGAAGGGCACGCAACTCGTCGCGCGCGCTCATCAATGAGCGCTTGGGTGGCGGCGGATCGTTATCTTGATACCGGCCTCAGCACCTGCCTCAAGCTTGCCGATCAATGCCACCCCGCCGGAGGCATTTACCGTGAGCGCCAATTCGATCTCGTCAATTCCGAATGAACCTTGCACGGGTTCCACGATCTGCGAGAACTCGCTAAGGAAGGCTTCGATCTGTCCGCGCAACTCCCCCGCGTCAAGCTCAGTCAGTACGAGCGCAGCCTTTGCTAGTTCGGCCTGGCCTCGTCCGAAACCCGGAATCGCGTCCTTAGTCAGGTCGCCTTCGTCATCTATCGCCCAGATCTGAAGCTTGCCCATCTTAGTTCTCTCCCCCGATGCGCTAGTTACGACGTATCGCGGATGCTGCCTTCGCCTCAGGTCTAACAGCCCAGTCGGGCAACGGTTCGAGAAGCACATGATGCGCTATAGAGGCATCGCCGTCAACGCTGGCGACGGTAATCATTTGCGGCTCGGCACGCCCAATTGCACCGTAGTTCGTGGCGCGGTATCTACGATTGTAAGCACTCGCTCTGGCGATTACTCGGCAGGCCGTTTGGCTCGGCTGGCAGATGGTGGGCCCGGCAGGATTCGAACCTGCGCGCCTCCGGTTATGAGCCGGGTGCTCTGCCGCTGAGCTACGGGCCCTCAGCGCCAGGACGGATCATACCGCTCCCGGCCGCTGATCGCTCCTCACGGCCTTCCCCTGGACAACGAACGAGCGGGGCTCCTACCCCGCTCGACCTAGTCTTTGTCCATGGTACTGACGTGTCAGTACAGCGAGCTTACGAGCCCCGCCGGGCCACCAGCCTCAGCGCGGGCGCCTCGCCCGTCTCCACCCGGTGCCCGCCGCCCTCGATCAGCTGCAACGCCGGCCGACGCGACTCGACGAGCGGGCTGGAAACGGGCAACGCCACCATCTCGCCGCCCCGCGACATCGATGCGCGGGCCACCTCCCAGACCAGCACGGCCGCCGCGATCTCGCGCGCGTTCGTCTGTTCCGCACCGCCCGAGCGCACCGCCGCCGCGAACAGCGCCGCCGCCCGCGCCATGCGGTCGCCCGTGTCGCCCAGCGGGTGTTCGCTCACGGTCTCGGCCCACTGGCCGCCGCGCGCCGGCCCCCGGTGCGCCGCAGTCGCCTGGATCTGCAACGGCGCCCGCGCGTCCATCGCGTCGAGCACCACGGTCCGCCCGTCGCACGCGACCACGATCTCCTGCCGCGGCGACGGCTCCACCAGGCTCACGTCCACCCGTGCCACCGGCCCGCCGTCGAACGCCAGCGTCACCATCGCCACGTCCGCGGCACCCGTCTCGTCGTCGACCCGCGGAGCGACCGCGCTCACCGCCGCGGGCAGCCCGCCCGCGATCGACAGCACCGCCGCAACGTCGCCGATCGCCAGTTCGTCGAGCGTGCCGCGCGTCTGCGTGCCGGTGCGCAACGCGCGTATGTAGCGCGGACGCCACAGCGCCTGCGCGCCGGTCGTCATCTTCCGCACGAACGCCAGCCGCTCGTCCGCCAGGCTGCCCGTGTCGAACAGGATGGCCCGGCCACGCCGGCTCGCCAGTTCGTCCAACGCCAGCAGTTGCTTCGAAGTCAGCGCCACCGGCCCCGCCACCAGCACGTGGCGGCGCGACATCACCGCGCGCTTGACCGCGCCCGCCAGGTCCGCCACCGGCGCCGTAAACGCGACCGCGTCCACGCCCCCGCGCGACAGCCCCTCCAGCAGGTCGTCATCGGTCGCCCCGCTCAGCCGCTCGACGCCAACCGCCTCGACGCCGCGCAACGCGCGCGCCCAGGCGTCGGACTCGGCACCCGTGCCCACGACCATGACGGTGATCGACGTGTCCGTTGGCGTCGGTGCGCGCATCGTCATCACGCAGCGTCCTGCAGCTCTTGTGTCAGCACCGTCCGCAGCCGGCGGATCGCCCGGTGCCGCAGCTGCGAAGCACGCGACTCCGAGATCCCCAGCGCCTGCCCGATGCTCTTCAGCGACTGCGACTTCATGTAGTACAGCCGCACGATCATCCGCTCGCGCTCCGGCAGCAGCGCCACCGCCTCCGCCAGCTTCGCGCGCACCATCGTCTCCTCCGCTACCGCGTCAGGGTCGATGTTCGGGTCCTCGTCGGCCATCTCCCAGAGCTTCTCGCTCGCGCCGTTCGCGGCCGTGTCCGCCAGGCTGTCCAGCGACACCACGCGTACGTTGCTCGTCCGGAGCGACGCCATGAAATCCTTCGGGGCCACCCCCATGTACGTCGCCAGTTCGTCTCGCGTCGGCGCGCGGCCGAGCGTCACGTGCAGCGCGGCCGTCGCCTTCTCCAGGTCGCTGCCGAACTTCTGCAGCGAGCGCGGCAGCGGGTGGGTCGCGCGAATCGCGTCCAGGATCGAGCCGCGGATGCGCGGCAAGGCGTACGTCGAGAACTTCGCGCCCTTGTCCGGGTCGAAGGCGTACCACGCCTCGATCAGCCCCTGCACCCCGTACGAGACCATGTCTTCGTACTGCAGGATGCCGCCGTTCGTGCTGCCCACGGCGATCCGGTTGACGGCGTGCCGCACCAGCGGCATGTAGTCCTTGATGATCTTGGTCAGGCTGGCATCGGAAAACAGGTCCACTTCCTCGGGGACCACCTCCGGCGGCACCTGTACCTCGTCGGCGGCGTCGTCAGCCTCAGGGGATTGCGCGTCCGGCATTCATCCTCCAGGAACGTGATGTATCTGTTTGTCTAGCCACCCGGTCGACGCCCAGTATGCTCGCCCCGTCCCGCCCCTCCCATGCGGCTCCGCCCCCGTGCCCCCACGTGCGCCCCCGCAATTCCTCCGCCGTATGTACCTAGGGACAATCCGAGTTGTGTGATTCTTGTGACTGCCGTCCCATGAGCGTCCAGGCTCGACGCCGCAGCAGTCGGCGCCCCGGAAGTACGGCCCCCGCTCCTCCGGGCGATGCCCGTGCGCACCACGCCGCCGCGGCCGGGCGTTAGCCGCGCTGGATCCGCTCCGGTACAATGGCGCCAACCTATGATCTTCACGCAGTCACCACGGACAGAGACCGACGCCGCCGAGCGGCCCTTCGGCGCCGTTGACCTGCTCGCCCTCGTCCTCGACCTGGTCCGGCCCACCCTCGGCTTCGACATCGCCGTCGCCGTGATCTGCGAGGACAACCGCCACATCGTCCCGATCTTCCTGACCGGCGCGCTCTCGCCCGGCGCGGTCGAGGGTGTCCACGTGCAGGCGCTCGCCGCCTTCGTCGAGCTTGCCGGCGCGGACCACGCAACCTGGCCCGGCGACGAGCCCGTGGTGATCGGACTCGCCCGCGCCCACGAACACCAGCTCGCCGAGCCGGACTCGTACGAGGACGCGCCGCTCGTCGTCAACGGCGTCGTCACCGGCATGCTGCGCGTCGCCTGCGCCGGCCCCATGACGCAGCAACAACGCTCGCTGTACTTCTCCATGGCCAGCGACGTCTCCAAGGCGATCGAGCACCTCGACGCGCAGCGCAACCAGACACGCCTCGTCCAGGAGCGGCTGCTCCAGTCGGAGAAGATGTCCAGCGTCGGCCAACTCGTGTCCGGCGTCGCCCACGAGTTGAACAACCCGCTCACCGGCATCATGGGCTTCGCGCAGCTCCTGCTGCTGCGCGAACTGGACGAGACCTCGCGCCACCAGGTCGAGACGATCTACGGCGAGGCCGAACGCGCGTCGAAGATCGTGAACAACCTGCTCACCTTCGCGCGCCGCCGCAGGGCCCAGAAGGAACCCGCCAACATCAACACCCTCATCGAACGCGTCCTCGAGTTGCGCAACTACGACCTGCGCGTCCGCAACATCGACACCGCCCTCGAACTCGACGCGACGCTGCCCGAGACGATGCTCGACGCGAACCAGATCCAGCAGGTGTTCCTCAACATCATCATCAACGCCGAACAGGCGATGCGCTCCGACACCGACGCGGGCACCCTCCGCATCCGCACCACGTACACCGACCGCGCGATCAGCGCGTCGTTCCAGGACAGCGGCCCCGGCATGAGCCCGGAGATGGTCCGCCGCATCTTCGACCCGTTCTTCACGACCAAGGAGGCGGGCGAGGGCACCGGCCTCGGCCTTACCATCAGCTACGGCATCGTCGAGGAGCACGGAGGCCGCATCTGGGCCGAAAGCGAACCCGGCCGCGGCACCACGTTCGTCATCGAGCTGCCCGTGGTCGCCGGCGTCGCGTCCGCGCCCAGGCGGCCGGTCGAGCAGGCGCCCGCCGGACCCGTCGAACGCCGCCGCATCCTCGTCGTCGACGACGAGGAGAGCATCCAAAAGTTGCTCACCGGCGTGCTCGAGATGGACGGCCACGAGGTGCAGGTCGCCAGCAACGGCCGCGAGGCGCTCGATCGCCTGCAGCGCGAGCCGTTCGATCTCGTCATCACCGACGTGAAGATGCCCGTCATGGGCGGCCCCGACCTCTACAAGCACCTGCACGATGCCGCGAACCCGCTGGCGCGCCGCGTCATCTTCATCACCGGCGACACCGTCGCGAACGAGACGCGCCACTTCCTGCAGAGCGTCGAGAACGCCGTCCTCGCGAAGCCGTTCCGGCTGCGGGACGTGCGCCAGGCCGTCCAGGAAGCGCTCGCCAGATAGCCAGCTCGTGCCCGCAGGCAACAGGCCGCTTAGGCGGGAGGCCGAGAACCACGCACCTGCACTCAGCCAGGAGGCACCGATGCCCGACATCAGCACCCAGACCGTCGCGTTCCCGGCGAATGGCGTCAACGGTACGGGCTATGTCGCCCGCCCCGACGACGCCGCACCGCATCCCGGCGTCATCGTCATCCAGGAGTGGTGGGGCCTCGACGACCACATCAAGAGCATCGCCGACCGCTTCGCGCGCGAAGGCTTCATCGCCCTTGCGCCCGACCTCTACCACGGGAACATTGCCACCGAGCCGGACGAGGCGCGCAAGCTCGTGATGAACATGAACCGCGAGCAGGCGATCAAGGACCTGCTGGGCGCCGTGAAGCACCTGCAGAGCATCCCGGAGGTCGCACCAAGAAAAGTGGCCTGCATCGGGTTCTGCATGGGCGGCAGCCTGACGCTCGCGCTCGCCGCCGCGACGCCCGACATCGCCACCGCCGCGCCGTTTTATGCCGGCTTCCAGCCGCCCGCCGACGAGATCGCGAAGATCCAGGCGGAGATGTTCTGCGCGTTCGGTGCCGACGACGCGGGCATCCCGCTTGAGAACGTCCGCAAGTTCGAGGACACGCTGAAGAGCACCGGCCGCAAGGCGGTGGTGAAGGTGTACGACAGCGCACCCCACTCGTTCTTCAACGACACGCGCGACAGCTATCGCCCGGAGGCCGCGACGGACGCCTGGGAGCGCTCGCTCGCGCTCTTCCGGCGCGTGCTGGGATAACGGCGACGCAGATGCCTGACGAGTGGGACGGCCCCGCCGGTAACGCTGACGACGAGACGGACGAGATCGCCCCCGGCGACCCCGACTACGACCTCTCGGAGGCGCACGGCTGGGACTGGGAGCCGAAACCCGCGCGCCCCTTCTTCCTCTCGCCGCTCGTGCTGACGGGGATCTCGCTGCTGCTCGTGCTGGCGCTGCTGCTCCCGATGCTCGTGACCCTCACGCGGTAGCCACTGCCTCGCGCCACGGCGCCACAAACGCGACGCGCTCCGGCGGAAGCCGCTCGGTCCGGGCGGCCGGCTCGCTGCGCCGAAATTCTTCGGGCACCTCGTCAGGCGCCTGCCAGGCGACCTGCGCGGCGAACGCGCTCACCTCGCCGGCGTTCTCGTCGAACAGCCGTGCGACCTCCGGCCCCTGCATCAGCGTCAGCCACACCGCCACCGCCGTGCCCGCGCCGCGCGCGACGAACCGCCGCACCAGCGGATCCGGAAACGCGGGCCATTCATGCTCGAAGTAGTACGCCCACAACGCCATGTTGGCGTCGACAGGGTCTGGTGTCGTCATGGCGTCCCTCCCGGTGCGGGCGAAAGGTTTCCACCACTAGTACGGGTCGACGGCCCGGATCGATGTCCACCGCCACGGCGCCTCACATAGCGCCATGCAACGCGGAGGAGTCGAGTATACACCCGGCCGGGCGAGTCGGATCGCCCTCGCCGGGAATCGTTGTCACAGTTTCAACTGCGCGAATCTGCCGTACCGAAGCCGCAACAGCGCCGCGTTCAGACGTCGATTCCGCGGTCCCGCAGCAGCGCCACGAAGGCATCCTCGTCCAGCAGCGCCACGCCCAGCTTCTGCGCCTTCGCGAGCTTCGAACCCGCCTCCGCGCCCACGACGAGGTAGTCGGTCTTCTTCGTCACGCTGCTGCCCGCCGCGCCGCCGTTGCGCTTGATCAGCGCCTCCGCCGCATCGCGCGAGAAGCGCTCGAGCCGCCCCGTCACCACGAACGCGAGACCGCTCAACGACCCCTCACGCGCGCCGCCGCCCTCCTCGCGCAGCGTCACACCGGCCGCGCGCAGCTTCTCGATCAGCCGCCGGCTCTCCTCGTCGGAGAAGAACTCGACCACGCTGTCCGCGATCTTCGTGCCGATGCCGGGCAGCTCCGCGATCTGCTCCGCCGTCGCCACCATCAGCGCCTCGATGCTGCCGAACTGCGTCGCCAACGCGGCCGCGACCTCGCCGCCTACGTGCCGGATGCCCAGCGCTACCATCACATTCGCCAGCGGCCGCGCCTTGCTCGCCTCGATCGAGGCCAGCAGATTGTCCACGCTCTTCGCGCCCAGCCGCTCGATCTGCAGCAGGTCATCGCGCCGCTCGTGCAGGCGGTAGAGGTCGCCGCCGTCCTGCACGAAGCCGCGCTCCATCAGCACGGCCACCAGCGATTCCCCCAGCCCGTCAACATCCATCGCACCGCGGCTGACAAAGTGTTCCAGCAGCCGGAAGCGCTGCGCCGGGCACGCGCGGTTCGGGCAATATGTCGCCGCCTCGCCCTCGTTCCGGACGACCGGCGTGTCGCACTCCGGGCAGCGCTCGGGCATCGACCAGGGCTTCGCGCGCCGCTTCTGACCCGGCACCGGCCCCACCACCTGCGGGATCACGTCGCCCGCGCGCTGCACGATCACCGTGTCGCCCACACGGATGTCCTTCCGACGGATGTCGTCGGCGTTGTGCAGCGTCGCCAGCCCCACCGTCGCGCCCGCGATGCGCACCGGCGCCAGCACCGCGAACGGCGTCAGCACGCCCGTCCGTCCGACGTTCACCTCGATGCGGAGCAGCTTCGTTGTCGCCTGCGTCGCCGGAAACTTGTACGCGATCGCCCAGCGCGGCTCTCGCCCCACCGCCCCGAGCTGCCGCTGCAGCGCCAGATCGTCCACCTTAATCACGATGCCGTCGATCTCGTAGTCCAGCGAGTCGCGCTTCTCCGCCCAGCGCGCGCAGAACGCCGCAACCTCCTCCAGCGTGCTCAGCCGCTCGATGTTCGGGTTCACGCGGAACCCAAAGCCGCCCAGCCACTTCAGCACGCCGAAGTGCGTATCCGGTACCGCCCCGCCCTCCTGCCAACCGAGCTGGTACCAGAAGGCGTCCAGCGGCCGCGACGCCGTGACGTTGGCATCGAGCTGCCGCACCGATCCCGCGGCCGAGTTGCGTGGGCTGGCGAACAGCGGCAGCCCCGCCTCGCCGCGCTCCGCGTTCAGCTTCTCGAAGCCGCTCTTCGTCATGTAGATCTCGCCGCGCACCTCGAAGCGCGGTGGCACGCCCTTGAGCCGCTGCGGGATCGAGCGGATCGTCCGCACGTTCGGAGTGATGTTCTCGCCGCGCGTCCCGTCGCCGCGCGTGGCCGCCGTCACCAGCGTGCCGTCCTCGTACACCAGCGCGCAGGCCAGCCCGTCGATCTTCGGCTCGCACACCATCGCGAAGTCCGCCCGTTCGATGATGTTTGCCGCGCGCCGGTGCCACGCCGCGAGGTCGTCGTCGCCGAAGGCGTTCGCCAGCGACAGCATCGGCACCTGGTGCTGCACGATGCTGAACGTCTCGACCGGCGCCCCGCCCACCCGCTGCGTCGGCGAATCCGGCGTGATCAGCTCCGGGTGCGCGGCTTCCAGCTCCCGTAGCTCCCGCACCAGCGCGTCGAACGCCGCGTCGCTGATCTCCGGCGCGTCCAGCACGAAGTAGCGGTGCTCGTGGTACGCGATCTGCGCCCGCAACTCCTCCACCCGCGCCTTCGCCTGCTGGTACGCCCGCGTCTCGTCCCTGGTCGTCGCCATAGCAGCAGGGTACCCCGGGAGGCCGCCGCCGTCAGCTACCGCCCGCGCGACCGGTATACTCAGGCACCATGCCACCCAGCATCGTCATCATCGACTACGGCGCGGGCAACCTGCGCAGCGTCTCCCGCGCGGTCGCGCACGCCGGCTACGCGCCCAGCGTCACGTCCGACCCGTACGACGTCGCGCACGCCGACGGCGTCATCGTGCCCGGTGTCGGCGCCGCCGCTGACACGATGCGCAATCTGCGCGAGCACAAGATGGTCGAGCCGATACGCGACTACATCGCTTCCGGCCGCCCGTTCTTCGGCGTCTGCATGGGCCAGCAGGCCCTCCTCTCGTTCAGCGAAGAGGGCGGCGAACACGCCTGCCTCGACATTATCCCCGGCCGCGTGAAGAAGCTGCCCCCGGGCCAGAAGGTGCCCCACATGGGCTGGAACCAGGTGCACCAAGTCGAGCCGCACCCGATCTTCGACGGCATCCCGGACGAGAGCTACTTCTACTTCGTCCACAGCTACTACCCGGTGCCGGACGATCCGTCCGTCGTCATCGGCGAGACCGACTACGGCGTCACGTTCGCGTCGGTCCTCGCGCGCGACAATATCGTCGCGACCCAGTTCCACCCGGAGAAGTCCGGCGACATGGGGCTGAAGATGTACGCCAACTTCCTCGCGCTCGTAGCCCGCGCCGCGCCCGCGAAGTAACGCCGCCCCGGCTCTGTAGTCTGTCGCCCCCAGCCGGTAATCTGCGCACATGGATCTGATCCCCGGCATCGACATCCGCGGCGGCCGCGCCGTCCGCCTCGTCCAGGGCGACTACAACCGCGAGACCGTCTTCGCCGACGACCCCGTCGCCGTCGCGAAGCAGTGGGCCGCCCAGGGCGCGCCCCGCCTCCACGTGGTAGACCTCGACGGCGCGAAGGAGCGCCGCCCCGTCAACGACGCCATCATCGAGCGCATCATCCGCGAGTCCGGCGTGCCCGTGCAGGTCGCCGGCGGCATGGGCGACGCCTCCGTCATCGACCGCTGGGCCGCCGCCGGCGCCGCCCGCGTTGTCGTCGGCACCCTCGCCGTCCAGCAGCCCGACGTGATCGAAGCGGCCACACGCCGGCACGGCGGCAAGATCGCCGTCGCCATCGACGTGCGCGCCGGCAAGGCCGCCGTGAAGGGGTGGCTGGAGACCAGCGATACACCGGCTGAGGAGTTCGCGCGCGCCATGGCGCTCCGCGACGTCCGCCACTTCATCTACACGGACATCAGCCGCGACGGCATGATGCAGCACCTCGACTTCGACTCCGTGAAACGCATGCTCGCCGCGCTCGCCGGCACCGGCGCGCCCGCCACCCTCATCTACTCCGGCGGCGTCACGTCGATCGACGACCTCGTCGCGCTCAACGAGTACGGCCTCGAAGGCGTCATCATCGGCCGCGCACTGTACGACGGCCGCATCACCCTCGCCGACGCCGCGACGGCCCTCGCCACCGGCGACGGATAGGCCGCCGACACGGCAACAAGAAACCCGCCGAAGGCGGGCCTCACCGTGTCCCTGCAACCTCGGATCCTTACGCGACTGCCTCGTCATCGTCGTGCTCGATCAGCACGCGCGTCCCGCCGGCATGGCGCAGCTCCGGCCGCGACGACATCAGCGCCGCGAACGCACGCACCACGTCCGGGTCGAACTGCTTCCCATTGTGCGACGCGATCTCCGTCATCGCTTCGTGATGTGACATCGCCGCGCGGTAGGGCCGGTCCGACGTCATGGCGTCGTACGCGTCGATGACCATGAAGACGCGCGCCTCGAGCGGGATGGCGTCACCCGCCAGCCCGAACGGATACCCCTGGCCGTCGTACCGCTCGTGGTGGTAGAGCAGGATTGGCAGCGCCCCCTCCAGGAAGCCGATCTTCGACACCATCAGCCCCGCGAGGAGCGGATGCTTGCGCATCGCCTCCCACTCCAGGTCGTTCAGTGCCTTCGGCTTCTTCAGCACCGCGTCCGGCACGCCGATCTTCCCCACGTCGTGCAGCAGCGCGCCGCGCTCGATGTCCACCAGCGCCTGATCCTCGATCCCCATCTGGCGCGCGAGCTGGACCGTCAGCTTCGCCACGCGCTCGCAGTGGCCCTCCGTCACCTCGTCCTTGGCGTCCAGCGCCGCCATCAGCGCCTTCAGCGTCGCGTCATAGCTCAGTTCGATCTCGTCCGCGTGCGAGCGCACTTTGGTGAACAGCTGCGCCTGCTCCACAGCCATCACGCCCTGGTTCGCCAGCGCTTCGACACTCGCGATCTCCTCCTGCGCAAAGCCACCGCGCTTCGCGTCGCGCAGCACGGACAGCACACCCAGCGTCCGGTCGCGCATCGAGATCGGCACGCACATCACCGCCAACATCCGGCCCTCGCCGTCCAGCGCCGGCCCGAAGATCTGCCGGTACGCCGCCGCCGGCTGCGTGCCCGCCACGGGCGAGTTCGTCGCGGCGCAGCGCCGCAAGTACCATTCCTCGATCCGGCGCGTGTGATAGCCCACCGCGCCCACAGCGTCCTCGTACGTCGCCTGCAATGTCATGTCACCCGACGCCTCGTCGAACAGCGCCACCATCCCGTACTCGCCGCGTGCCAGCGCCGTCGCGTCGCGCGACAGGTGCGCAACGACCTCCTGGAGATCCAACGACGAGCGGATCTCATCACCACGGTTATACAGGTGCAACAGCCGCCGGTACGTCTTCACGAGGCCGCTCACACCGAACCAGTACGCCACCTGGAGCACCACATACGCGGCCACGGCAAAGATGGCCACCAGTACGGCCAGTGCCCGTTGCGAACGGACGACCCCGGCTTCGATCGGCGCGTCATCCTGCGCCACCGCCACGGAGTACCCGCCCACGAGCGCACCCGTCACGAACAGTGTGTGTCCGTCGCTGGCCTTCACCTTCGCCGACGCGCCTTCGCCCGGCAGCCCTCGCTCCGGCAGCGAGGCGCCGCCGGCGTACACCACCGTCCCGTCCGCGCTGCGCACCTGCACGGCACGATACGGCTCGGCGAGCATCGCCGCACCGGCCGTCGCCGCGCGCGCGGCGACGTCGCCGCCCGGCGCCTCCAGCACGCCCAGCAGCGGCGCGGCGTACGCAACGCTGGCGCGCGTCGACGCATCCTCATGTGCCATCCGCATGAGGCTGATACCGATGAACCCGAAGGTGATGGAGATGACCAGGAACGCGGCGAGGCTGGCGCCAGCGAAGCGCAGGTACACCGCGATGGTCGAATCCCGATGCATCAGCCCTCCGCCTCGATGCCATCCCTGGATCACGAGTCCCTTTCAGTATCGGCCGCCCGCCAAGCCGCCTACAGCCCTCGCGCAGATTCAAAACGAGCGAGATGCCTCCGTAGAACCGCGTCGTGGCAGACATCAGACGAACAAGCGAAACGAGCCGCCGGCAACGCCGGGCGTCCGGCATCCTGCCTGCTATAGTGGTTCGATGGAACCCACACTCACATCGAAGCTGAACGACCTCCGCCGTATCCTGGGCGAGATGCAGTCCTGCGTCGTCGCCTTCTCCGCCGGCGTCGATAGCACCTTCGTCGCCGCGGCCGCCGCCGATGTGCTCGGCGCGCGCGCGTTCGCCGTCACGGGCGTCTCGCCCTCGATCCCATCGTCAGAGGTCGAAGAGGCACAGGCGCTCGCCCGGCAGATCGGCATCCGCCATGTCTTGCTCGACACATCCGAGATGGACCGGCCTGGTTATGTCGAGAATTCGCCCCAGCGCTGCTACCACTGCAAGACCGAACTCTACTCGCTGCTCGAAGAGATGGCCGAGCGCGACGGCATCGCCTTCGTCCTCGACGGCTGCAACATGGACGACCTGGGCGACCACCGCCCCGGCCGCGTCGCCGCCGCCGAGCACCGCGTGCGCAGCCCGCTGATCGAGGCCGGCCTCGGCAAGGCCGAGATCCGCGAGCTGTCGAAGCAGATGGGACTGCCCACCTGGGACAAGCCCGCGATGGCCTGCCTCTCGTCCCGCATCCCTTACGGCACGCCCGTCACGGTCGAGGCGCTCGACCAGGTCGGCGCTGCCGAGGCCTTTCTCCGCGCTCTCGGGTTCCGCCAGCTCCGCGTCCGCCACCACACCGACGTCGCGCGCATCGAGGTCGAGCCGGAGCACCTGGCCGGCGTCCTGGAGCACCGCGACCGCATCGTCGCCCGCTTCAAGAACCTCGGCTACAAATACGTCACGCTCGACCTGGCCGGCTTCCGCAGCGGCAGCATGAACGACGTGCTGGCCTCCGGCGCGCGCGCCACGACGGACGCCGTCATACCCATCGCCTCGCTCTAGCGCCGGTGCCCGGTACACAAAACGAGGCGGATCAGTGATCCGCCTCCACTACCTCTCGCCCACGTCGCGTCAGCCGATCCTCGTGACCGCCTCGACCAACCCGTCGATCGTGTACTCGTCCGCCACGACCGCCGGCTCCAGCCCCGCGGCGCGCACCGCCTGCGCCGTCACCGGCCCGATCGCGGCGATGCGCACACGCCGCAGCAGCGGCGCCGCCGTGTCCGCGCCGCCCAACATCTCGACCAGGTTCCGCACCGACGACGAGCTCGCGAACGTCACGACGTCGATCTCGCCGCCGCGCAGCCGCCGCAGTCCCTCCGAGTCGGGGTCGCGCGGCACGTCCGAGCGGTACAGCGTCAACTCGTCCACGCGCGCGCCCAGCGCCGCCAGCCCCTCCACCAGCACTTCGCGCGCGCCCTCCGCCCTCGGGAGCAGCACGCGCTGCCCGCGCATTGAGCGCGCCGCAAATGCCTCCAGCAGCCCCTCCGCGATGTAACGCGCCGGCACCAGGTCCGCCCGCAGCCCGGCGCTCGCCAGCGCCTCCGCCGTGCCCGGCCCGATCGTGGCGATGCGTGCCCGCCCGAACGCCCGCGCATCGAGCCCCGCATCGTGCAAATGCCGTACGAAGAGCTCCACCGCGTTCGCGCTCGTGAATACCACCCAACCGTACGCCGACGTCCGCAGATCGTCGATCGCCGCGGCGAGCGCGCCCGCGTCGTACGACGGCACGATCTCGATCGTCGGCAGCTCCACTGGCTCCGCGCCGCGCGCCGCCAGCGCACGGCACAGCTCGCTCGCCTGCTGCCGCGTCCGCGTCACGAGCACCCGCTTCCCGAAGAGCGGGCGCGTGTCGAACCAGCGCAGCGACGCGCGCAGCCTGGCCACCTCGCCCACCACCGTCACCGCCGGCGAACCGACGCCCGCCGCACGCACGTCCCCGGCGATCGTCGCCAGCGTGCCGCTCACGACGCGCTGCCGCGGCAGCGTCCCCCACTCCACCACCGCCACCGGCGTCTCGGCCGCGCGCCCGTGCTCCGTCAGCCGCCGCGCGATCTCGTCCAGCCGCCCGACGCCCATCAGGAACACCAGCGTGTCCACTCCGCGCGCCAGGTGCTCCCAGTCGATGCTTGTGTCGTCCTTCGCGGGGTCCTCGTGCCCGGTGATCACGGCGAACGACGACGCCAGGCCGCGGTGCGTCACCGGCACGCCCGCGTACGCCGGCGCGGCGATCGACGACGTCACGCCCGGCACCACTTCGAACGGCACGCCCGCCGCCACCAGCGCCTCCGCCTCTTCGCTGCCGCGCCCGAAGACGAACGGGTCGCCGCCCTTCAGCCGCACTACCCGCTGCCCGGCCAGTCCGCGCTCCACCAGCAGCGCGTTGATCTCGTCCTGCGTCAGCGTGTGCCGGTCCGGCAGCTTGCCCGCGTAGATCAGCTCCGCACTTGCGCGCGTGTGCGACAGCAGCGCCGGGTTCGCCAGCCGGTCGTATACCACCACATCGGCCATCGCCAACCGGGCCGCGCCGCCCACGGTGATCAGGTCCGGATCGCCGGGCCCCGCCCCCACCAGCGACACGAATCCCGTCGCCATCGCCTCGCCCGTCACAACGCCCCTACCTCGTCCGCCGCGCTCACGCCCAACGCGGCCGCGTCCGCCGCCGCGCCGCGCACCTGGGCGCGCCTGATCTCGCCGTCTCGCGCCACCATCGCCCGCAGCCAGAGCTGCCCGTTGCTCACCGTCGCCCATGCGCCGACCGGCAGCCGGCAGCCGGCGCCCAGCCGCTCCAGGAACGCCCGCTCCGCGTCCACGGCCGCGCGCGTCTCCGCGTGCTCGATCGCGCGCGCCGCCTCGATCGCCTCGCCGTCGTCCGCGCGCGTCTCGATCGCCAGCGCGGCCTGTCCCACGGCCGGCAGCATCTCCTCCGGCTCGAACACCTGCGCCACCTTCGCCGTCAGCCCCAGCCGCGACAGTCCGGCCATCGCCAGCACCGTCGCGTCGTACTCGCCCTGCTCGACCTTGCGGATGCGCGTGTCCACGTTGCCGCGGATCTCCGCCGTCACGATGTCGCCGCGCATCGCGCGCAGCATCACAGCGCGCCGCTCGCTGCCCGTGCCGATGCGCGCCCCCGCGGGCAGCGACTCGAGCCGCCCGCCGTCACGCGCCACCAGGGCGTCGCGCACGTCCTCGCGCCGCGGCACCGCCGCCACCATCAGCCCGTCCGCGACGCGCGCCGGCAGGTCCTTCATGCTATGCACGGCGATATCGATCTCCCGCGCCAGCAGCGCGTCCTCGATCGCCTTCGTGAACACGCCCGTCCCGCCGATCTGGGACAGCGGCGCGCTCGACCGGTCGCCCTCCGTGTGGATCTCCCGCACGTCCAGCGCGATCCCGGGATGCGCCGTCCGCAGCGCCTCGCAGACAAGCTCCACCTGCCGCAACGACAGCCGGCTCCCCCGCGCCCCGATCACCAGTGTCCGCATCAGCGTCTGCCGATCATCTGTCTGCTCGCCCTACAACAATAGACGCGGCCGTCGGGCCGCGTCTTCCGCTGACGTCCGGCCACTGGAACTCTAGTTGCCCTGAGCCTCATCCTCCAGCCCGAACAGCGCCCGCACCGGCTCCACATATCGCTCGCCGTCGCCGGGCGTCTTCAGCCGCGCGATCGGGCCGTGCAGCAGCTTCTTCACGATCGCCGAGGTCATCGCTTCCACGCGCTTCCGGTCCGCCGCACTCATGCTAGTCTTCGAAAGCGTCCGCTCCAGCTCCGCCAGCCGCACCTGCTCCGCCCGTGACCGCAGCGACGCCACCGTCGGCACCACTTCCAGTGACCGAAGCCAGTCGCCGAACTTCGTCACCTCTTCGTCGATGATCTGCTCCGCGTGCGCGAGTTCCTGCTTTCGCAGGTTCAGGTTCTGCCGCGCCACGGCCTGCAGGTCGTCGATGTCATACAGGTGCACACCCGGGATCTCCCGCACGGTCGTCTCCACGTCGCGCGGCACCGCGATGTCGATCAGCAACAGCTGCCGCGCCGCGCGCCCGCGCATCGCCTCCGCGATCATCTCGCGGTCGATGACGGGGTGGGGCGCCGACGTCGACGACACCACCACGTCCGCCTGCGCCACCGCCTCGCCGAGCCGCTCGAACGGCACCGCTGTGCCACCGAGGTCGCCCGCCAGCACTGCGGCCCGTCCGGGGTGCCTGCTCGTCACCAGCATGCGCGACACGCCGCTGCCGCTCAACGCGCGCGCCGTCAGCATCCCCGCCTCGCCCGAACCGACCACCAGCGCCGTCATCTCCGCCAGGTCGCCCAGCGACGACCGCGCCAGCGCCACCGCAGTCGAGCTCACCGACATCGTCCCGCGGCCGATCTGTGTCTTCGTGCGCACGCGCCGCCCCACGCGGATCGCCGAGTGAAACAGCCGCGACAGCATCGGCGTGTGCGTCCCGGCCGCCGTCGCGGCCGTAAACGCCCCCCGCACTTGACCCAGGACCTCTGACTCACCGATAACCATCGACTCGACACCCGCAGCGACCTTGAACAGGTGCCGCGCCGCGTCCTTCCCGGTAAGCGAGAAGAACGGCGCGCCTTCCATCGCCACTTCGCCTTTGAGCTCGCTCAGCAGCGCCACGATCGACCGCGCATCGCCGACGCCGCGCGGGCTCGCAACGTAGATCTCCGTCCGGTTGCACGTCGAAAGCACCGCCGCGCCCGGGTACCGTTCGCCCAGGCGCGCCAGCAGCTCCGGCAGCTCCCGCACCGAGAACGCGAAGTGCTCCCGTACCGCCACCGGCGCCGTCTTGTGCGAGATGCCGACCATCGAGACGTGCATCAGCCCAATCCCTCTTCCCGCGTCTCGTCCGCCACGACGCCGGCCGTCAGCGGCGTCAGCTCCACGCCCAGCCGCGCCAGCAGGCGTGCGCGCGCCTGCCCGTAGCGCCGCTGGGCCAGCAGCACCCGCAGCTGCCCGTCAATCGCGTACTGCCATGTGTCGTTCGCGACCTTGATGCCGCGCTTCCGGATCTCCTGCCGCATCTCCGACAGCAGGTCCGCCAGCGCGGGCATGTCTTCCGTCAGATACGCATCCAGCTCCTCGCGCAGCCGCCGCGCCAGCGCCGGGCTCGATCCCGACGTCGATGCCGCCAGCGTGATCTTCCCTTTCCGCACCACCGCCGGCAGGATGAAGTCGCAATTCACCGGGTCGTCCGCCGCGTTCACCCAGATCCCGCGCCGCTTCCCGGCTGCCGCCACTTCGGCGTTGATCGCGCCGTCGTCCGTTGCCACCATGATGAACTCGTAGCCGCCGTCCAGGTCCGATTCGACGTACTCCCGTGCTACGTGGCGGAGGCGCCCCGCCTCCGCGTAGCCGCGCAGTTCGTCGTTCAGGGCCGGACTCACGAGCGTGATGTCCGCCTCGCCGGCCAGCAGCCCGCGCACCTTCTCGGCGCCCACGTGCCCACCGCCGATGACGATCACCCGGCGCCCCTTCGTCTCTACGAAGATCGGATACAACGCCATCAGCCCTCGCTCCGCTCTATCACTCGTGCCGGCCGCCCGCCGCATCGGCGCGCAGCCCCGCCGCCAGCACGCGCGCCAGCGCCACCGCGGACGCGCCGCGCCGATGCGCTTCGCTCCAGACCACGCTCGCCGCGTCCGCCCACTCCACGCCGAACCGCTCGCGCAGCAGCTTGTTGTGCCGCTGCAGCACCCGGATCGTCGCCCCGAAGTCCGACCAGTTCGTCGCCGCCAGCGTCCGCGACCGCCGCATCAACGCGCGCACCTCGTCCGCGGTCAGCACGCCGGACGGCGGCATCGCGGGGACCGCGCCAGCTTCGCCGGCACGTTCGCGCAACGACTGCGCCTGCATGGTCGCCGCCCAGCGTCGCTCCTCGCCCGGCCGTACCGCTCGCCGCGCCATCGCCCGTCGCCACTCCTGGATCGGATCGCGCTTCATCGACTCGTCCGCTCCGCCGAGAAGTGATTACCCCTCGCCCCGTCCCTCGCCCCTCGGGGAGAGGGACAATCTAGCCGTGTGCCTCGTACGCGGCGGCGATGCCCAGCAGCACCTCGTCCGCCAGCACCATGATCTGCTCGCAGACGTCCAGCGACTCCGACGCCGGCGTGCCCGTCTTCGTCAGCGCCTGCTTCGCGCTCTGGTCCAGGCTGCGGCGGAAGAAGGTGAAGGCGTGCATCGCCTGCGAGAGCGACATTCCCGCCCCCGCAAGCTCGGCCCCGTACTCCGCGCCCGTCGCGCGCGCTTCTTCCAACAACGACGTCTTGCGCCCGCGCTTCGCCACGTAATCCGCGACCAGCATCATGAGCCGCCGGCCCAGCGGACGCAGCTTCTCGCGCTGCGCCGGGTCCACCGTCGCATACCAGTCGGCGTTGCTGCCGCTGTGCATGCCGCGGCGGATGCGCCGCGTCGCCAGGTCGCCCACCTCCGTGACAGGCTGCTTCTTCGGTCGCCCGCCGACGATCGCCCGCACGTCGCCTTCGGCGAAGCGGCGATGCCCGCCCGGCGTACGGAACGTCCGCACCTGGCCCGCGTCCGCCCAGCGCCGCAGCGTCGACTCATCGACGTTCAGCAGGCGGCACGCCTGGCCCAGCGTCAGCCAGCGGTCACCCTCCGGCGGGACGAACGCGGCGACGGGTTGCTCGATGGATGGGAATGTGGCCAAATCTATGCAAGGCTCGATGCGGCACCGTGGCTTGCATAGATTCTAGCACCGCCCGCGCTTGTGTCAATCGTCACAAGCGGCCCACGGCCACCCGTTGACAGCCCCCAACGGAGAACCTTGGCAAATCTCCCACGCCCGCGAGCGGACCGCCCGTTTCGCGCGTTGCGCGGCCACGGCGCTACACTGGCCTCATGCTGGATCTCGACACACGGGGCGAATTCGCCCGCCACCGCCGCCTGCGCCACTCCCCCGCGCTACGCCGCCTCGTCGCCGAGACGCGCCTGTCGCCGTCCGACTTCGTCTACCCGCTCTTCGTCACGCACGGCACGAACGTCCGCGACGAGATCCCTTCGATGCCCGGCCAGTTCCGCATCTCGCTGGATCAGATCCCGCACGAGGCCGACGACCTGCGCGCGCTCGGCATTCCGGCGGTGCTGCTCTTCGGCCTGCCCGCGGCGAAAGACGACGTCGGCTCCGAGGCCTACGCCGACGACGGCATCACGCAGAAGGCGGTCCGCGCGTTCAAGGCGGCCGCCCCGGACATCGCTGTCATCACCGACGTCTGTCTCTGCGAGTACACCGACCACGGCCACTGCGGCATCGTCATCGACGGTGCGGTCGACAACGACCGCTCGCTCGACCTGCTCGCGCGCACAGCGCTCTCGCACGCGCGCGCCGGCGCCGACATGATCGCGCCGTCCGACATGATGGACGGCCGCGTCGGCGTCATCCGCGACACGCTCGACGAAGCCGGCTACACGCAGACGCCGATCATGGCCTACAGCGCGAAGTATGCCTCCGCGTTCTACGGCCCCTTCCGCGAGGCCGCGGGCAGCACGCCGCAGTTCGGCGACCGCCGCAGCTACCAGATGGACCCGCCGAACGCGCGCGAAGCCCTGCGCGAGATCGACGACGACATCGCCGAGGACGCGGACATCATCATGGTGAAGCCCGCGCTGTCCTACCTCGACATCGTCGCCCGCGCCCGCCAGGAGTTCGACCTGCCGCTCGCCGCCTACAACGTGAGCGGCGAGTACGCGATGGTGAAGGCCGCCGCGCAGAACGGCTGGATCGACGGCCCGCGCATCACGCTCGAAATCCTCACCGCGATCAAGCGCGCCGGCGCCGACATCATCATCACCTACCACGCCAAAGAGGCCGCTCGCTGGCTCGCCGAGCAAGCCCGCCGGTAGCACAGCCGCGTCCCGCGTCTTGGTTCTGGGTTCCAGGTTCTAAGTTCTCGAACGCCTACCAGGCGCCCCAGTACACCGGGTTCGTCATCGCGTGCACCACTTCGCCGCGCTCCGGGCGGCCGCGATGCCCGCGCACTTCCACCCGCAGGTAGTCGTCGCCCTCGATCCGCCAGTCGAACTCGTCGTCGTACGACTCCACCGCCGGCGTGATCTCCTTCACGAGCCCTTTCTTGCTGAAGAAGCGCAGGTGCTTCCCGTCCGGCCCGCGGTACGCCACCCGGAAACGCACCAGCGCACCGCCCGCAGTGGCGATACGGTCGCCTTGCACCGACTCGAAGACGCCGTCGCCGTCCGCGTCCGCGCGCAGCTCGATCAGCGGCCCCGTCGGCCCCTCCGAGATGAACACGCGCCCGCGCGACACCGCGTCCAGCACCGCGCCTTGCGTCAGCGGCGACTCCAGGTACACCCACGTGCACGGCTCGCCCGGCCCGTTCGGCTGCGTCATCTGCGCCGGCGGCACGCAGTGCGAGTCGCTGCCGCCCACCGCGATCATCCGCTCGCCACTGTTCAGGTGCCCCTCCCAACGCTGTAGCGCCGGCTCGTTGAACCAGCGCCACGGCGCATTCCACACCTCCACCGCCTGGTAGGCGCGCACGGCGTCGTGCTTCCACGGGATCGGTGAGTCCGGGTGGTTGATCGAGAAGATCGACCCGCGCGCGTTCGCCGCTTCGATGAGCCGCCGCACGCGCTCGTCGTCACTGCCGCGGAAGTCGATCCAATCGGCCAGCGCCCAGACGTTCGCGTGGCCGCCGTACATCGTAATCTCCTCGCCCGGGATCAGCAGCGGCCCGCCCGAGACGGCGTCCGCGTTCAGCCGCGCCAGCTCGTCCCAGTGGCTGATCGTGTTGTGGTCCGTCAGCGCGAAGTAGTCCAGCCCGATCCGCCGCGTGTAGTCGACGATCTCGGCGACGGTGTTCTGGCCGTCGCTGTGCTCGCTGTGCGCGTGCAGGTCGCCGCGATACCAGCGCCCGCGCCCGCCCGGCGACGCCACACCCGGTGCCGTCCCGACGATCTCCGCGCGCGGCATCCCCGGCACAAGCAACGGGTCCGCCAGCGCGCCGCCCTCCATCGCCAGCGGGTCGATCTCCACGTCGACGTTCACGCGATACGGTACGACCGGGTCGTCGATCTTCGAGCAGCCGAGGATGATCGTCCACTCGCCCGGCTGGATCGGCCCGCGCAAGTACCCCGGCGTCGCCGCCCCCTGCTCGATGAAGAAGCCGCTGCGCGCGCCGCCGCTCCAGCCGCGGAAACCGCCGGTCAGGAAGTCCGCGCCGCGGACGTCGAAGACGCCGATGTCGATGTTGTTGCCGGCGTGCGTCTCCTGCGCGCCCGTCACCTGGTTCCCGTAGAAGTAGCTGACCTCCAGCCGACGCGCGCCCGCCGGCACCGTGAACGGCACGTACCGGTACTGCGCCACCGCGTCCGCCGGCGTCACCGCCCCCTCAAGCCGAATCTTGTGCCGCATCACGCCGCTCCATCGCTAGTCCGGGTTCACGGGCGCAGTATCGCAGGACGCCACCCGGAATCGTAGGCGCGCGCTACACTGCTGCCGATGACCGACACCGAAGAACTGCTCCGCGCCGCGCTCCTCAAGGTCCCCGCCGGCCTCGCCGAGCACGTCCTCCGAGTCGTCGACGAAGCCGATCGTCTTGCCGAGATCCACGGCGTGAACAAGCAGGCCGCCCGCATCGCCGCCCTCGGCCACGATCTGCTCCGCGCGCACAGCGACGAACGCCTGCTCACCATCGCCGCCGAGCAGGGCTACCCGCTCGACGAGGTGGACCGCATGGAGCCGGTCCTGCTGCACGGCCCGCTCGCCGCGCCCATCCTGCGCGAGCAGTACAACGTCCTCGACGCCGACATCCTCGGCGCCGTGGCTTACCACACCACCGCCCACGCCGGCATGACGCTGCTGCAGAAGCTCATCTTCGTCGCCGACAAGATCGAGCCGCACAAGCTAGAACGCGCCACCCGCGTCCAGCGCGTCGCCGACCTCGCCACGACCGACCTGGACGCCGCCATGCTCGTCTACCTCAACTACCACGCCGAGGTCGCCATCGAGAGCGCCTGGCCGCTCCACCCCAACACCGTCGCCGCCCGCAACGAGCTCCTCGCCGCCCGCCGCGCCGCCGCCGCGGAGTAGCCGCCGCCCCTGTAACCTGCCCCCGCCAACCGGTAATCTGAAGCACCATGGACAACCCGCTCGCACGCAAGACCCAGGCAGACCTCATCATCGACCGCGCCGCGCAGCAGCTCATGCTGCTGCTGCAGGAAGCGGCGAAGGAGCTGCGCCCGTTCCCGCCGTTTCCCGGCGCGTTCTTCACGAACGCCATCGAGGTCAACCTCGACGGCGCCGAGCGCGCGGAGTTCGGCTGCATCGTCGTCGGCGAAGACGGCGGGCTGTACGAACTGGAGATGAAGATCGACTTCTCCGACGAGATGGCCGACATCGTCCAGTCTCGCGACGAGACGCTGAAGAAGCTGGACGACCTGCACCCGCGCGACGTGATCATCCTGGCCGCCAACGCGCTCACGCAGATCACCGAGATCCTCCTCGAACAGCAGGCGCAGGCGCGGCCCTGAGCGCCACGCGGACGCGCGCCGTCATTCTCGCCGTCGCGGCCTGCGCGCTGGTGCTGGCGGTGGCGGCTGTCGGCGCGGTCAGCGGCTTCAAGCCGGCGGCGGCGGTGGTGTTCGTCGCGGCGATGGTGGTGCTGACAGCGCTTGGCTACGAGCTGCACCGCCGCGCCATCGGCATCCGCCCCGTCGCGGGACCAGGCGGGCCGCCGGATCGCGGGCGGTCTGATTGACGTGTTGTTTTTCGCGAAAGTGCGATGTTTCTGATTGACCCCGCATACGAACGGGGTAGCGCTGGCTGATTGATGCGCCGGCGCCTTGCGGCGCACAACAGACAACAGACAGCAAACAGCAAAGGGCAAACAGCAAACAGCAAAGGGGCGGGGAACGAGGGACGGCTGGCGCATCGGTACTCCTCTCGGGGGGAAGCGTACGCGAGCGTCCGAGTGAACTCGAAGCGGTGGATGGCACCGGGGCGGGCGAGTGACGCGAGAACACGGGGGATTGGCGACTCCAATCCGGGCCAGGCCAGACGCTCCGCCGACAGGTGGCCGTTCGGCTCTCCGCATCCGCGCGTCCGACCGTCATGCTGTCCTCGGAGGGACGCCTTATGTGGTGGCAAGACTTGCTCTGGGGCTGGTGGAACGGCCTGTCGGCGTGGGTCGTCCTGATCGCCCATGCGTTCGGCGCCTGGGGGCGGTTTCCGATCTACAACGGTGTGAGAAGCGGCAACTGGTACGACTTCGGCTTCCTGGTCGGCGCTGGATCGCCACTCCTGGGCGCGTTTGGCAAAGGGCGGGGCGGGAAGGGTTAGCCCGCCCGGCCTCCACCACGTATCAATCCGGCGTAGACGATCCGACGATCGTCGGTGGTCTGGGCGCCACGTGATGGACCGGCGGCGACGCGTCAAACGCCTCGGCTTCGGCACTAAGCAGCGGTCCATTAGCCGCACCTTGATCTCGCAGGTTCCTGTACGCGGCAAGATCCGCGCCAACTCTTGCGCGACATGCATCTATATATTCTGGAGTGTAGTTCCTCATACCAAGCATGGCGCAATGCTCTCTTTCTCTCGTGCTGATGCACAGAAGCCGTCGAACCGCCATCGCGGGATCGCGGCCTCTAGACGCGGCTCCCTTGAATTCTACGAGGCGTTGCGTCCTTCCAGACAGTGCGAATTGTCGACACTGGGGCGGTAGCGGTCGCTCACTCGAAGCAGCCGAGTTCGCGGGCGATGATGTGCTTCTGGATCTCGCTGGTGCCCTCGGCGATCGTCGTCGCGCGGATGTCGCGGTAGTATCGCGAGACCGGCGTCTCGTCCATGTAGCCCATGCCGCCGAAGATCTGGACGGCGTGATCCGCCGCCCGTTTTCCCATCTCCGTGCAGAAGAGCTTGGCCATCGCTGCCTCCTTCGCGTACGGGACGCGCGCGTCGTGCATGCGGCAGGCCTTGTCGCGGAGCAGCCGCCCCAGTTCGACTTCGAGCGCCATCTCGACGAGCATGCCCTGGACGTGCTGGAACCGGCTGATCGGCCGCTTGAACGCGACGCGGGACTTCGCGTGCGCGAGCGACACCTCCAGGCACTGCGCCGCCAGCCCGACCGCCTGCGACGCAAGGTAGAGCCGCGTGATGTGAAAGCCCCCGCCGACGATCGCCTGGCGGCCGCTGCCGCGTCCGCCCAGCAGGTTCATGCGCGGCACGCGGCAGCCATCGAAGAACAGCTCGCGCGTGTCCGACGACCGCATGCCCATCTTGCCGAGCGCCGGCCCCATCGTGAAGCCGGGCGTGCCTGCCGGCACGATCACGATGCCGAACCCCTCGTCCGTGCGGCAGAGCACCATCGCGAACGCGCACATCTCGAGCCCCGCGTTGCTGATGAAGATCTTGGCGCCGTCGAGCACCCATTCCCCGCCATCGAGGACGGCGCGCGTCTTCAGCGCGGCGGTGTCCGAGCCCGCGTCGGGCTCGGTGATCGCGCCGGCGCTGACGATCTCGCCGCGGACCGTCGGGATGATGTACCGATCCCGCCACGCCGCAAGCTGTTCGTCGCCGCCGTGCACCATCGACTGCGCGCCCTGGATGCCGACCCACAGCGTCAGCGCCAGCGACATGTCCGCGCGGCTGAGCTCTTCCAGCGCCAGGCAGAACGACAGCGTGTCGGCGTCGCTGCCGCCGAACTCCTCGCCGAACAGCATGCCGGGCAGGCCCAGCGCGCCGAGCCGGCGGTAGAGGCCGGCGTCGAAGCGCGCGTCGCGGTCTCGCTCCGCGGCCTGCGGCGCGACCTCTTTCCGCGCGAATTCGCGGACCGTCCGCTGCACCTGGAGCTGGGTCTCGGTATAGCCGTTCGGGTCCATGGCGCTCTCCTCGCTTCGGCTCACTGGAAACGGGGAGCTAGAGTAGCGCGATCTGTTCCGCATAGCTTCTGTAGATCGCTGGAACTAACTCCACGATGGTGTCGGCGGGCACATTGCCTAGCTCTCTCGGTTCGAGTTTGTGGAGCCCGCCGCCGTACACGCGACCATTTCCAACGAGCGTCGCGGCTGTGATCTCTTTGAGTGCCAGCCACATTTCACGACCCAACTCGGGTCGTTCCTTCAGCGCTCTCGCCAACGGGCCCTTCGGGTAGAGCATCAGATAGACATTCGCCGCAGTCGCCTTCGATCGATTCAAGATGAACCGAAATCCGCTGCCACCGCCGTCCTGCCGCGACATGTACGTTGTCAAGAACGGACTGGCAGGCCGGTCTTCCTGGGCATACCACGGCGATCTATGCAGCGACAGGTATCCCTCATGCACGCCCTGCACGATTCCGGCCGCCAGGTACGCCCAGAGCTTTGGGAACCGACCTTCGATCTCTTTCTCCCCAAGTCGACAGTTCAAGAGGAACAAACGCCGCTCGACCTTGGGCAAACCATTCTCGTCTGCTTCGACCTCATCACTCGCCAGGTGACGTGGGCTTGGCAGAATTGGCTGAAGAAACTCTGCTGGCAGCTCTAGCTTCGCCGCCTTCTCCTCATTCAGGATGAAGAAGTCATTGCTTCCCGTAGCGAGCCCGCGCTTGATATCGAACACATCTCGCAGCCTCATGGTCCCAGCACCGGCGTCCGCCGCCTCGGATGTCTTCGTGGCCAAACCCGTCCATTTCGCTTCGGTACGGAGCGCTGTCACTGGTGTCGATCGCAACATGGTTGGCCGCGAGAGCGATCCGCCGTACGTGAACTGTGCTGTGTGATTGGCTGACGGACGGCCCTTCTTGAAACAGACGACCACGGACGACACCAATGCGTCGTCGAACTGAAGATCGTTTGGGTCGAACCTGTGCACGCGCAGTAGGGTCACATCGTCAAGCAGATACTGCTTGATCACTCTCCCATAGTTCACATCTAGAAATTCACTGGGAACTAGCCACAAGGCCAGCCCGTCGTCTGCCATCCACGAATGACATTGAAGTAAGAAATAGCAGTAGAGCCCGGCGAGCCCGCTGAGGCGGCGGCCAGTAGATTTGAAGACCTGACCTTGAAGAGATGCCTTCGCGTCTCTGTCCAAATGGTGATGCCGCACGTAAGGTGGGTTGCAGATCACGAGATTCGGTAGCCGAGCGGCATCATCACCGGGCATGGCGCCCATAAAGTCCGTAGCAACTACTTCAAGCGATGAGGTCCGCCACAACTCCTTAGCTGCGTCGGCTACGACGTGATCCACTTCGTAGCCGACGGCACTGTCCACCGCCGCAGCCTCGAACTCTCTTTGCAGCGCGGCGTAGAACGACCCTGTACCAAGCGCAGGATCTAAGAAACGCACGCGCTGCTCAGCGGGTGTGAGCAGCCGCGCGAATCTGAGTATTTCATCCGCAAGCTTCGTCGGAGTCGCGAACTGACCCAACTTATTGCGCTCACTCGGAGTCTTCAGCGCGTCGAGCTCGTCCTGAAGGGTGAGCCTCTCGGCCTCGCGATCGCGAATGGCAATCGTCATCTACACACCGAATTCCACCAGATCGTCCATCCGATGCTCCCATACCCAGTCGATGCCCTCGGCGGCTTCGTATCCCAGATACCCACTATCGAAGTAACCGCATAGGAACAGGACGAATCGGACGCCAGACCCATATGTATCCCTCAGCTGGGATATCTTCTGTGCTTCCTCTTTCCGCCGCTTGTTCGTGTTCGTAAAGTCGCCGGCCGACTTCGCTTCGATAAGCAGCGGAAAGTCGGCCGGGACACTTGCCTTCCGCTTTATCGCGACGTCGATGGGGATGTTCACGGTTCGACTACCATCGTTGAGCTTAACCGGGACATTCACTCTGAAGCCGAACGTGCCTGGCTGCATGCTGTCGTATTTCAACCCCTCGCCGCTACCGATGAACTTATACCCTTTCGCCTCAAGCCATACGCGAATCGCCCTCAATTGTCGCGCTTCTTGCGCGTTTCTGATTATCGGGTCGGACCGAGAACCGCATAGTCGATCCGCTACGATCGTGGCGGCTCGATGCCGTTCACTCGGTCTGGGCTTCGACTTCGTCGGAAACCACGGGAAAATGTCTACGTCCACGAGGCGCGCGATCATTTCACCGATCTTGTTCAACTGGCCATCGACAGCCGCTACCGATCGACCCTCCGGCACTCGCCCGGTGAGCTCCATGGTTCTGACCAAGCTAGGGGACACCGCCGCCAGTCCTATCAACCGGTCTCGCGCGATCGGCGGCGCCGTGGACATGCGCAACATGGGGAGCACGGTCGGATGCTCTCGAAGCTTCGCCGGGGTAATGTCGGCAAGGTTATTCGTGAGCGTCAGTGCCTCTTCGACTGACGATGTCGCCGAGACGCGTTCATCGCGATACGCCTTCGGCGCGAAGTTCAGGAACCACGAATTGTAGAGATCGACGGACGCAGCGATATCCGCTTTCCACAGCTGAGGCTTGTCCGCGTTGACTCCCAACGACACACCTTCCCGTTTGAGATCCGCTTTGACGAATATACACCAGCGGAGCCCGAGGAGCGTTCGCCGCCAGGCAGGGAAGGTGGGTTGGCCGGCGCAAGCTCTCCGGCCTCCAGCAGCCCGCCCGTATTGACACCTGCGGGGCGGCGTTGGTACGCTCAACCGATTCCGCCGCGAGGCGGACTTCCCATAATCGGAGCGTTATGAACATCCTCCACATGGCGATGCCTCTGCCCCGGACCCGCCGGGGCGCCCAGCCGGGATAGCCACATCCCTGCCCATACGGGCTTGCCCGCACGCCTGCGCCACGCGCACGGCGCCGCGGACAGAGGAGGAACACCGCTCATGCCGTACGCCAAGGCCCTGCGCTGTCGAGAGTGCGGGCGCGAATACCCACTGGAACCCCTGCACGTCTGCGAGTTCTGCTTCGGCCCCCTCGAAGTCTCGTACGACTACGAGGCGATGCACCGCAACATCACGCGCGAGACGATCGAGCGCGGCCCACACTCCGTCTGGCGCTACGCCGACCTGCTGCCCGCGGACCCGGCGTACATCGTCGACATCAACGCCGGCTTCACGCCGCTGATCCGCGCCCGCAACCTGGGCGAGCACCTGGGGCTGAAGAACCTCTGGATCAAGAACGACTGCGCGAACCCGACCTGGTCGTTCAAGGACCGCGTCGTGACGGTGGCCGCCACGAAGGCGCGCGAGTTCGGCTTCACGACGCTGGCGTGCGCCTCCACCGGCAACCTGGCGAACAGCGTCTCCGCCCACGCCGCGTCGGCCGGGCTGGAGGCGTACGTCTTCATCCCGAGCGACCTCGAACGCGGCAAGATCCTCGGCTCGAGCGTCTATGGCGCGACGCTGGTGGCCGTGGACGGCAACTACGACGACGTCAACCGGCTCTGCTCCGAGTTGGCGGACAAGTACCCCTGGGCGTTCGTCAACATCAACATGCGGCCGTACTACGCCGAAGGCAGCAAGACGCTGGGCTACGAGGTCGCGGAGCAGCTGGGCTGGCGCGCACCGGAGCACGTCGTGGCGCCGATGGCGTCGGGCTCGCTGTACGTGAAGATCTGGAAGGGGCTGCAGGAACTGGCGAAGCTCTGGCTGATCGACTCGGTGCAGACGAAGATGTCCGGGGCGCAGGCCCGCGGCTGCTCGCCTATCATCACCGCGTACGAAAACGGCACCACCAACATCCGCCCTGTGAAGCCGAAGACGATCGCGAAGTCGCTGGCGATCGGCAACCCGGCCGACGGCTACTACGCGCTGAAGGTGATGGAGGAGTCCGGCGGCTTCGGCGTCGCATCGGACGACCCGGAGATCATCGACGGCATCAAGCTGCTGGCGGAGTCCGAGGGCATCTTCGCGGAGACGGCCGGCGGCGTCGTCATCGCCGGGCTGCAGAAGCTGGCACGCGACGGGAAGATCCAGCCGGACGAGCTGACGGTCGCGTACATCACGGGTGCGGGGCTGAAGACGCAGGAAGCGATCGAGGACCACGTCGCGCTGCCGCTGCACATCGAGCCGACGATGGCGTCGTTCGAGCAGGCGATGGGCGCGCGGAGCGCCGCGGCGGCGGTGTGAGACCGGGGCGCCGGCGCCCTCACCCCCGGCCCCTCTTCCTCAAGGCGAGAGGGGAGGATGTGTCACGGAGTGAAGGCCCAACGGCCCCTGTAACGTCCGGGCAGGAACCTGTAACCTAACGTCCACGCCGGCCGGCCGCCGGCAGCAACACACTGAGGACTGACATCATGGCCCGACAACGCGTGAAATTCACCTTCCCGCAGGAGCTCATCACCCTGCCGATCATCTACGAGCTCGGCAAGCAGTTCAATCTGGTCACGAACGTCCGCCGCGCCGACGTCACCGAGGACCGCGGCTGGGTCGTGCTCGAACTCGACGGCGTGATGGAGGAGATCGAGCGCGCGCTCGACTGGGTCGCGTCGAAAGGCGTGCGCGTGGACCCGGTGCAAGGAGACATCGTCGAGGGGTGAGCGCCGGGCGCTGCGCGCCCAAGAACAGACAACAGACAGCAGACGACAGAACGGTGAGCGCTGCGCGCTCGCAGTTAGCTAGGAATCTGACACCATGGCCAAGATCCGAATCCCGCAGCCGCTCCGCAGACTGACGAACGACGTCGATATCGTGACGGTCGATGCGGCCACGTTGTCCGATGCGGTCGACAAGCTCGAGGGCAGCTTCCCGGGGATCAAGGAGCGCATCTGCGACGAGAGCGGCGAGATCCGCCGCTTCGTAAACATCTACATCAACGGCGAAGACGTCCGCTTCCTGGACAGCCTCGGCACGAAGCTTGCGGCGTCCGACGAGGTGAGCATCGTGCCGGCGGTCGCCGGCGGCGCGTAGCCGCGCGCACGAGCGACGGCGGCGACCATCCACAGACGACACAGATTGATTGCTGTTGGGGCGCGGTGCGGCGCGCCCTGCCTCGTCCGGGCGCAGCGGGCTGCGCCCCTACGTGTCGCGCGCGCCGATGGGCAGGGCGGGCCTGCACGCAGGTGATGCTGATGCTGCTACGCGGCGCCCAGCACCTGCGCGACGTGTGCGGCGTGCTCCGCGACGTGCGCCGGCACGCTGCGGAACAGCTCTGCCAGCGTCTGCGTCTCGCCGAACGCACGCACGGTGACGCCCAGCTCCCTTTCGTCCGTCGCCTCCAGGACCGCGAGCTCCCGCGCCATGCCCGCGTCGAAGTCCGCCAGCACCGAGGCCGGCGTCGCCTTGCGTGATGCGATGCGCACGCGCAGCTCGCTCGCCTTGAGCAGCAGCGGCATCAGGAGCGCGGGCGGGTTCAGCGCCTTGCCCTTCTTCGCGCCCTCGATCTGCCCTGTGACGAACGCCACGGACCCGCCGACGTGCCACGCCAGCTGCCCGCACGTCCACGCCGGGATGCCGCTCTGCTGCTTCCAGTGCGCCTCGCCGATCCGCGCCACCAGATCGTGAAACTGTGCCTGCGCGGCCTGGAGCTCGGCTCGGAGTTCCGCGCGGCCTGGTGCCGCATTCGCTGTCGTCTCGTTCATGCTGCCACCTGTCGCATTACGCCGCCCCGGCGGGTCAGGACCTGCCACGCGCCGCGGTGGGCGAGCGGTGCGGGTAGCATACACCTCCGGCGGTACCCGCTTCTCACCGCTCGCCTCCCGCCTCTCCCGCCCGCTGCCGGATCCTCTGCTGTCTGCTGTCTGTTGTGTCGCCTGTTGCCTGCCCTGCACCCGCCCCTGTAACCAGCCGCCGCGAGCCGGTACCCTACTGCCATGCTGAAAGCCGCCATCCTCAACGTCACCGGATACGCCGGCGCCGAGCTGGCGAGGCTGCTGCACGGCCACCCGGACGTCCGGCTCACAGCTGTCACCGGCCGCAGCGCCGCCGGCAAGCGCCTCGCCGAGGTCTTTCCGCACCTCTGGCCGATCGACCTGCCGATCGTCGAGGCGGCCCCGGACGACGCCGACGTCGTCTTCTCGGCGCTGCCCCACGCCGCGGCGGCGGAGCAGCTCGTGCCGCTGATCGAGGCCGGCCGCAACGTGATCGACCTCAGCGCCGACTTCCGCCTCAAGCGGGCCGACGAATACGAAGCGCACTACAAGGTCGTCCACCCCGCGCCGCACCTGCTCCAGCGGGCCGTCTTCGGCCTGCCCGAGCTGCACGCCGCGGAGCTGCGCGGGACGAAGCTGATCGCCGTGCCCGGCTGCCACTCCACCGGCGTCATCCTGGCGCTGGCGCCGGCGTTCGCAGCGGGCCTCATCGAACCCCGCGTCATCGCCGACACGAAGACCGGCCTTTCGGGCGCGGGACGCACCCTGGGGCTGGCGGTCCACTTCTCGGAGGCGGACGAGAACGTCGCGCCGTACGGGCTGGACGGCCATCGCCACCGGCCGGAGATGACGCAGGAGCTGGCGGGCGTGGCGGAGGCGCCGGAGCCGGAGATCACGTTCGTGCCGCACTACATCCCGATGACGCGCGGCATCCTCAGCACCTGCTACGCCACGCTCCGCCCCGGCGCGCTGCCGGGCGCGGACACGCCGGCGGCGGCACGGGAAGCGCTGCGCCGCGTCTACCGAGACTTCTACGCGGACGCGCCGTTCGTGCACATCAGCGACACGCCGCCGTCCACGAAGCATGTAGCCGGGACGAACTACTGCGTCATCCACCCCAGTATCGACCTGCGCACAGGGCAGGTGGTGGTCGCGGGCGCGCTCGACAACCTGGGCAAGGGCGCGGCGGGCGCGGCCGTGCAGTGCATGAACGTCATGCTGGGGCTGCCGGAGACGGCGGGCCTGCAGGCGCTCGGGCTGTTCCCGTAGTGACGCAGCGCAGCGCGCCGCGGGGCGCGCCGCCGGCCGGGGTCACCGTGATCGACGGGGGCAGCGCGACGACGCCGCGGGGCTTCATCGCGGGCGCGGTGTACGCCGGCATCAAGACGGCGGGCGCGGGCAAGCTGGACCTCGGCATCCTCGCGTCGGACGGGCCGGCGCACGCGGCCGCGATGTTCACGCGCAGCAACGTCAAGGGCGCGGCGGTGGTGGTGTCGCAGCGGCACGCGCGCAACGGCGCCGCACGGGGCGTCGTGGTGAACGCGGGCATCAGCAACGTCGCCAATGGTGCGCAGGGAATGCGCGACGCGGAAGAGATGTGCCGCCTGGCGGCCGCGGCGCTGGGCGCGGGCGACACGGACGTGCTGGTCGGCAGCACGGGGGTGATCGGCCACCCGCTGCCGATGGAGCGCATCCGCGCCGGCGTGCCGAAGATCAGGCTCAGCGCCGACGGCGGCCACGAATTCGCGCGGGCGATCATGACGACGGACACGCATCCGAAGACGATGGCGGTGCGATTCCGCGCCGCCGGCCGCGAGTACCGGATCGGCGCGGTGGCGAAGGGCGTCGGCATGATCCACCCGGACATGGCGACAATGTTCTGCTTCCTGACGACCGACGCCGCGATCGAGCGCCGCTACTTGCGCCGCGCCCTCAAGGCGGCGGTAGACGACTCGCTGAACATGATCAGCGTCGACGGCGACACCAGCACCAGCGACACGGCCGCGATCTTCGCGAACGGCGCGGCCGGCGGGCCGGAGATCGACGGCGCGCACGCGGGCGCGGCCGCGTTCGCGCGTGCGCTGCGGTACGTCTGCACCACGATGGCGAAGATGCTGGCGCGCGACGGCGAGGGCGCGGAGAAGCTGATCGAAGTGCGCATCGAGGGCGCGGCGAACGAGCGGCAGGCGCGCGCGGCGGCGCGCACGGTGACGGCATCGCCGCTGGTGAAGACGGCGGTGCACGGCGCGGACCCCAACTGGGGGCGGCTGATGATGGCCGTCGGCCGCAGCGGCGCGCGCATCGACCTGGACCGCGCGCGCGCCTGGCTGGGCGATATCATGGTGTTCCGCGGCCGCCCGCTGCCGTTCGATGAGCGGGCCGCAAGCGACTATCTGCGCAACGAGGAGGTGCTGCTCCGCGTGCACCTGGGCGCGGGCGGCGCAGCCGCCACGGCCTGGGGATGCGACCTGACGCCGGAGTACGTGCACATCAACAGTGACTACACCACCTGAGGCCCGACCCACCGTCATCAAGCTCGGCGGCTCTACGCTCGGGGCGCGCGACACGTCGTTGCGCGACATCGCCGACGCGCGCCGCGCCGGCCACGAGATCGTGGTCGTCCACGGAGGCGGCGCGGCGATCAGCGCGTGGCTGAAGCGCACCGGCGTGGCGGCGCGGTTCGAGCGCGGCCTGCGCGTGACCGACGCGGCGACGCTGGAGGTGGTGGTGGCGGTGCTGGCCGGCGTGGTGAACAAGCAACTCGTCGCGGAGCTGGGGGCGCTGGGCGCGCCGGCGATCGGCCTGAGCGGCGCGGACAGCATGATCCTGCAGGCGCGGCGCTACGACGAGGCGCTGGGCTTCGTCGGCCGCATCGCGCGCGTGAACCCGTTCCCGGTGGAGGAGTTGCTGCGGCTGGGCTACCTGCCGGTGATCGCGCCGATCGCGGTCGAGGCGGACGCGGCTGCGCCGCAGCTGCTGAACACGAACGCGGACACGGCGGCGGGCGAGCTGGCGGCGGCCCTCCACGCGGAGCGCCTGGTGTTCCTGACCGACGTGGAGGGCGTGCTGAACGCGGAACGGCGGCTGGTGCCGCAGCTCAACGCGGCGCAGGCGGCGGCGATGATCGAGAGCGGCGTCGCGGCCGGCGGCATGATCCCGAAGCTGGAGGCGGCGACGCGCGCCGCGAGCGCGGGCTGCACTACGCGGATCGTGGACGGCACGCAGGCGGGCGCACTGTCGCGCGTGCTGGCGGGCGAAGCCGGCGGCACGACGGTGGCGTAGCTACGCGAGCGGAAGCACCGGGAAGTACGTCTTGTAATAGCCCAGATCTCTCGTGAGCAGGCGATCGGCGTGCGCCTGTGCATGGGGCCCCGACCAAGAAATCGGCGAGCACTCGTTGGCGCGAACTGATCGTCGAGCGGCAATTCGAGCATGCTACGACGTGCGCCGTTCCGCACTGTGCGCAGGTCAGACCTGACGCCCGCCGTGTGGTGTAGTTCCGCCACATCTCTCCAGCGGCAAACAGTGCCTCTCGGCTCGACGGCTGGAGACGGACGTTCGCGTCATTCAGGAACTGATCCAGCGCGGTTCGCTCGGCGAACCTCACTGCAAGCTCAGCGTAGACTGCTCACTGAGAAGCAGAGCGCCCTGACCCATCGAATCAAGCAGCCGCGCGCGAGATTCCTGCTGGTGTGGCGCGTCCGGGATGAGCAGATCGAGTAAGACGTTCGAGTCGACCGCAGTGATCAATGTCCGCGCATCTCGCGGACCAGGGCATCGGGATCCTGTCCCTTGTACTCGTCAAGGAAACCGATCCATTTGTCCAGGGGAGACGCCTTGGGGCATCTCATTATCCGTACCGTTCCCTGTTCGTCCATGGCGAAGTCGATGCTGTCGCCCGGTCGCAGCCCGAGGCGGTCGCGGATCGGCTTGGGAATGGTGACCTGGCCCTTCGTGGTCAGCGTCGAGCGGCTCGACCCGTGCCGCACCTTCGCGGAGTTCGTCATGAGGCCTCCCCGGTAAGAATGCCAGTTCTCACCGCAAGCGTAAGGCATTCCGGCCGCCGACGCGCAAACGCAAACAGCGCCTCTCGGCAGTCAGGAACTCGTGACCCCTGAGACGCCCCAGACGCGGAACTCGGCCAGCTAAGCGCGCCCTGCCGGGAGGCCGTTACGCGCCCATGGTCTCGCGCAGGTTGCGCACGAGCACGAAGGGGTCGCTGGAGACGACGCTGGCGGCGTACAGCTCCATCGCGCCGAAGTCGGCGGTGCGGCTCGACGGGTCGCCGCGGTCGACGATGCGGACGACGACGGGGAAGCCTTCCCAGCTCTCCGGCGTCTCAGACCAGGGCGGCGTGTAGATCACGAGGTTGAAGCTGGTGATGCCGAGCCGGTCACGGAAACATTCCAGCGCCTCGTAGATGCGGTCCTTCAGCGAGCTGGAGACGAACGGGGCGAGGAGGATGACCTCGTTCTCTTTCTTGGGCGCCAGGTTCGCGATGACGCGCGTGCCCTCCTTGTCGAAGGCGCAGCCCAGCGATTCGTGCGCGAGGAAGAGGTCGCTGAAGTAGTTGGCGCGGTTGTGGGCCTGGTAGACGGCGGCGCGCTGGCGAAGATCCTCGACGGCGGCGTAGTGCATGCCGGAGCCCATGATCACCTGCGCGTGCCCGTGCAGCAGCGAAGCGCCGGAGCGCCACAGGCAGTTCCAGAGGAACATGTAGTACTTGGCCTCCGGGTCGGAGGCGTGCGCCAGGTCGCCCCAGCGGCCGCCGGTGTCGACGTAGTCGTGCAGCATCTCGCGCGTGAAGCGCAGCGGGTGCTTCTCGTTGAACACGACGACGCCGTGGAAGCCATCGAATTTGGCGATGTTGCTGGCGGTCACGCAGTACTTGCCGCGCACGCGGCCGAAGAGGTCCTCCGGCATGCCGTTGTACGGGTCGGACAGTGGATCGGCCGGCCCGTCGTTCAGCTCCTTGTCAAGGTCGATCTCGTGGTGCCACATAGGACGGCTGGAGCGGAGCCAGTTGAAGAGCACGCCTTCGAGCGTCACGATGTTCGTGACCTTGACGATCTTCTGCTCGCGCGTGGCCTCGACGCTGCCGAACTGCTTCTCGATCCAGGGCAGCATGGAGTCCGGCGGGACGAGGCTGCCGTAGGTGCTGCTGACGGCGAAGATGCGCTCGAAGCGCGCCAACTCGGCGTGGCCGAGCGTCGCGACGGCATCTTCTATCTGCATGATGCTGAGGTCTTGCTGAATCGCCATCGGTTCCTTGCTCCGTCGCCTCCTTGCGATGATCTAGTGCTTGAAATGCCTGACGCCGGTAGCCACCATCGCCATGCCGTGGGCGTCGCACACCGCGATCGAGTCGTCGTCGCGGATCGAGCCGCCGGTCTGGACGATCGCCGTGACGCCGGCGGCGGCGCACGTCTCGACGGTGTCCGGGAACGGGATCAGCGCGTCGGAGGCGGAGACCGAGCCGGCCGCCCTGTCGCCGGCCGATTCGACGGCGAGGCGGGCGCTCGTCACGCGGTTCGGCTGCCCGGTGCCCATACCCACCATCACACGATCCCGTACCAGGACCACGGCGTTCGACTTGACGTGCTTCACGCACTTCCAGGCGAACGCCAGGTCCGCCAACTCAGTATCGGTAGGCTGACGGCGGGACAGCACACGCATTTCGGGCGGATCGCTCTCGATCCGGTCGTAGTCCTGCATCAGCATTCCCCCTACGACGCCCCGGTATTCCAGGGTGCGGGCACCCATATTCACGGGCGGAGCCTCGAGGATGCGGACATCCTTCGACCTGGAGAGCCGCGCGAGGGCCTCCGGGGTGAACGACGGGGCGATGATGATCTCGACGAAGAGGCGCTGGCCGCTGGTCGGGTGCTTCGTGCCGCGGATGGCGGCGGCGAGCGCGTCGTCGACCGGGCGGTTGATGGCGATGATGCCGCCGAAGGCGGAGATCGGGTCGGCCTCGAAGGCGAGCCGGAAGGCTTCGGGGAGGTCGTCGCGCGAGGCGATGCCGCAGGGCGTCATGTGCTTGACGATGACGACCGTCGGCTCGGCGAAGTCGCAGGCGGCGCACCAGGCGGCGTCGGCGTCCAGGACGTTGACGTAGGAGAGCGCCTTGCCGTTGAGCTGGCGGGCGTTGACGACGCCCTCGGGCGTGCGGATGTTGGGGTCGACCATTCGATAGAGGGCGGCCCGCTGGTGCGGGTTCTCGCCGTAGCGCAGGTCCTCCAGCTTGGTGAAGGCGAGCGTGATGTCGCGCGGGAACGGATCGTCCGCGCCGCGCAGGTACGACGCGATCGCGGTGTCGTAGGTGGCGACGTGCTGGAACGTCTTGATGGCGAGCTTGCGGCGCCACTCCATGGGCGTCGAGTTGCTGCGCAGCGCTTCCAGCACGTCGGCGTAGTCGGCGGGATCGACGACGGGCAGCACGTGCGGGAAGTTCTTCGCGGCCGCGCGCAGCATCGTCGGGCCGCCGATGTCGATGTTCTCGAGCGCGTCCTGCAGCGTGACGCCGGGCTTCGCGACGGTCTCCTGGAACGGGTACAGGCCGCCGACGACCATGTCGATGGCGGCGAGGCCGTGCTTCTCCAGCTCGGCCATGTGCTCCGGCTTGTCGCGGCGGGCGAGGATGCCGCCGTGGACGCCGGGGTGCAGCGTCTTGACGCGGCCGTCGAGGATCTCCGGGAAGCCGGTGAGGTCGCTGACCGGGCGGATGGCGACGCCGGCCTCGCTGACGATGCGGAAGGTGTTGCCGGTGGCGTACAGCTCGATGCCGATGGCCTGCAGGCCGCGGGCGAACTCGACGAGGCCGGTCTTGTCGTAGGGGGCAAGTATCGCGCGAAGTGGCATACGCTAGTTGATGATCACCCTTCGCTCGTCGCTCTGACGGACGATACGGCCTACCGGCTTCGCGGCGCGCAGCTGGCCGCCGATCGATGCGGCGTCTTCGGGCGCCACGGCGAGCACCATGCCGAGGCCGACGTTGAACGCGTGGTACATCTCTTCGTCGCTCAGGCCGCCGCGCTCCTGGATCAGCGAGAACAGGGCGGGCATCCGCCAGGCGTCGCGGTCGAAGTGGGCGGCGAGGCCGTCCGGCAGGATGCGGGGCACGTTATCGATGAGGCCGCCGCCCGTGATGTGCGCCATGCCGTGCAGGCGCGTCAGCACGGGCTTCAGGTCGTGGTAGTAGGAGCGGTGGACGGCGAGCAGGGCGTCGCCGAGCGAGCCTTCCAGCCCCGGATAGCCGGCGTTCAGGATCGCGGCGTCCGCGGCCGGATCGCCGCCGACGCCGATGTTGAAGATCTTCCGGACGAGCGTGTAGCCGTTGGTGTGCAGCCCGGACGACGGCAGCGCGAGCAGCACGTCGCCCTCGGCGATCTTCGAGCCGTCGATGACGTGCTCGCGCTCGACGATGCCGACGATGAAGCCGACGAGGTCGAAGTCGCCCGGAGCGTACACGTCCGGCATGTCCGCGGTCTCGCCGCCGATGAGGGCGCAGCCGTGGGCCGCGCAGGCGCGCGCCATGCCGCCGATCACTTCGAGCTTGCGGTCATCGGAGAGGTCGGACGTGCCGATGTAGTCGAGGAAGAAGAGCGGGTGCGCGCCCGATGTGAGGGCGTCGTTCACGCAGTGGTTCACGAGATCCTGGCCGACGGTGTCGAAGCGGCCCATGAGTTGGGCGATGCGCAGCTTGGTGCCGACGCCGTCGGTGCTGGAGACCAGCACGGGCTCACGGTAATCGCCGAGTTTGAACAGCGCGCCGAAGGGGCCGACGCCGGCCATGACCTCGGGGCGCGTGGCGATGCCGGCCACCTGCTTGATGCGCTTCACGAGGTCGCTGCGCGCCGAGAGATCGACGCCCGCGCGCGCGTAGGCGTCGTCGCCCGTGGCGTTGGCGTCGGAACCGGGGCTGGAGAGGTAGGAGGGCACGCTCACAGCTATACGCGCCGCAGCGGGAGTGTGTACTCCGACTCGTGGCGGTCCAGCGCGCCCGCGTTGGGCTCCATCGCGAGCTTGTCCATCTGGAGCGGCACGGGGCTGGGGTATTCGCCGGTAAAGCAGGCCATACAGAGCTTGTCGCGCGCGGTGGCGACGGCGTTGACGAGGCCTTCGCGGCTGAGGTAGCCCAGGGAGTCCGCGCCGATGTGCTCGCGGATCTCATCAACCTTCTTCTGCGCGGCGATGAGCTCCCAGCGCGTGCCCATATCGATACCGTAGAAGCACGGATGCGTGATCGGCGGCGCGGTGATGCGCATGTGCACCTCGCGGGCGCCGGCTTTGCGCAGCATCTGGATCACGCGCGGCGTCGTGGTGCCGCGCACGATGCTGTCGTCGACCAGCACGACACGGCGATCCTGCAGCATCTCGCGCATGGGGTTGAATTTCAGGTGGACGCCGACTTCACGGAGGCGCTGGTCGGGCTTGATGAACGTGCGACCGACGTAGCGGTTCCTCACGAGGCCCTCGACAAACGGGATGCCCGACGCCTGCGAGTAGCCGATGGCGGCGGCCGTGGCGCCGTCGGGCACGCCGATGACGATGTCGGCGTCGGGCGTTGGGTGCTCCTTCGCGAGCTCGCGGCCCAGGTTGAGGCGCAGGGGGTAGACGAGCTTGCCGCCGAGCACGGTGTCGGGCCGGGCGAAGTAGATGTACTCGAACACGCAGAAGGCGTGGCCCTGATCCTCGATCGGCTTGAAGCTCTGCAGGCCCTCGGCGTCGATGTAGACGACCTCGCCGGGCTCGATCTCCCGGATGAAGGTCGCGCCGAGGTGGTCGAAGGCGCAGCTCTCGGACGCGGCGACCCAGCCACCGTCCAGCTTGCCGAGGCAGAGCGGGCGGTTGCCCATGGGGTCGCGCGCCATCATGATCGCGTCCGGGGTGATGACGGCGAGCGAGTAGGCGCCGTTGAGCTTGCGCATGACGTGCGCCCAGCGCTCTTTCCAGTCGGCGCCGGGCGCGTGCGCCAGCATCTGGGCGATGACTTCGGAGTCGCTGCCGGTGGCGAACGTGACGCCCTCGCGCATAAGGTCTTCGCGCAGGACGGCGGCGTTGACGATGTTGCCGTTGTGACCGAGGGCGAGCTCGCCGTTGGGGCCGCTGACGCGGAACGGCTGGGCGTTATCGAGGCGGCTGGCGCCGGTGGTGGAGTAGCGGGTGTGGCCGATGGCGAACTTGCCGGGAAGGTAGCTCAGGTCGTCTTCGTCGAACACCTGGGAGACGAGGCCCATGCCGGTCTTGAGATGGAGGGTGCGCGAGTCGGAGGTGGCGATTCCGGCGCTCTCCTGCCCGCGATGCTGCAGGGCATAGAGGCCAAAGAACGTGATCCTTGCTACGTCTTCCCCCGGTGCATAGACACCGAAGACGCCGCAGGCCTCGCGTAGCGTTGGGAGCACGCATACCTCCTGCCCGCAAGGACAGTGCTCCGCAGAAGGCGTCCCCTGGACGGAGGAAACGGGTGGGTTTGAAGCGACGCCCACGCCCAGCCCTTCTGGAGCCTCATCTTAGCAGTGAGCGCACCGCGCCGCAACGAGAGCGCATCCCAGACACCTCTCAGACGCGCGACTCGACGGGCGCGAGCAGCCACGGCGATGCGCCTCGCGAAGCTGGTGGCTACAATCCGGCATGTTCACCAGCGCGGACCTAACCCCTTACCCTGCCCGGCGCGGGAAGGGCGATCGCGTGTGCAAGGCGGTGGGGGGATCTCGCCTGCCTCACACGAATTCGCTGCTCCGGGCGGCGCGCGCATGAAGGTCCTCTTCCTGCTGCACCAGGGGAACATGTACTCCGGCGGGCAGGGCGTCTACACGGCGCAGGTCACGCGCGAGCTTGCGCGCCTGGGGCACGACGTCCACCTGATCGTCGGGCCGCCCTGGCCGGACACCGACCCCGCGGTCACCGTGCACAGGGTGCCGTCGTACAGCATCTACCGGCTGCTGGAGACGCAGCGGATGTTCTTCTACGGCCGCCCGGTGCGCGACCTGCTGCACCCGCTCAACGTCTACGAGATGGCGACCAGCCGCGCCGGGCAGTTCTCGGTGATGTCTGCGTTCAGCTGGCGCGCGTACGGCGCGTGGCGCGAACTACAGCGGGAGCACCGCTTCGACATCGTCCACGACGTGCAGTCGTTGGGCTACGGTTCGTGGCTCATGCACGCGTCGGGGATGCCGATGGTGGCGAACATCCACCACCCGCTCTCGATCGACCGGCTGAACCAGGTGCAGCAGGCGCGAGGGGTGCGGATGAAGATCCGCAAGGTGATGTTCTACCCGTTCTTCATGCAGGAGGTGGTGGCGCGGCGGATGGACCGCATCATCACGGGCTCGCACAACTCGCGCGCGTCGGTGCAGCGGGCGTTCGCCCTGCGCGACGACCAGATCACGACGATTCACGACGGCGTCGATACGGAGGTGTTCCGGCCGATGGAGCTGCCGCGGCGGCCGAACAGCCTGCTCTACGTGGGCAACTCGGACGACCGCAACAAGGGGGCGCGCTACCTGCTGGAGGCGGCGAAGATCCTGTCGGACCGCAGTATCGACTTCCACCTGACGTTCAAGGACCGGCTCGACGCGGAGATGGCGCCGCGGATGATCCGGGAGCTGGGCATCGAGGAGCGCGTGACGTTCCTGGGCCGCCTGCCCATCGAGGAGCTGGCGCGACTGTACAACCAGGCGGAGGTCTTCGTCTCGCCGTCGCTGTACGAGGGCTTCGGGCTACCGGCGGCCGAGGCGATGGCGTGCGGGACGCCCGTCATCGCGACGACAGCCGGAGCGTTCCCGGAGGTGATCGCGGCGGACGAGACGGGCGTCCTCGTGCCGCCGGCAGACGCACGCGCGCTCGCGGACGCGATCCAGGCGATGCTCTCGGACCCGCGCCGGCGGCGAGAGATGGGATCGGCGGGCGTGCGCCGCATCGAGCAACAGTTCTCGTGGCGCGTCTGCGCCGAGCGCACGGCGGCGCTGTACGAGGAGGTGCTGGCAAAGCGCGCGGCCGCGCGCCGTTAGACTCAGATCCGGGAGCGACAGTACGCACAAGAGCGGGCCACGCGGCCCGCTCTCGCTGTCTCTGACGTCAACGCTCGTGCTAATCGTCCGCCGGCGGCTCGATCGGTGTCGTGATCAACGCGCGGCCGATCCAGAACGCGATATAGAGCCCGCCGAGGAAGCCGGCGGTGACGGGCAGCGCGAGCGCCATGTAGGACTTGCGAAGGACTCCGACCAGGAACGCGATGCCGGTGAACACGCTGATCGCGCAGATGATCATGCCGGCGGTATGCGAGCGCTCTGCTCCCATGACGGAACTCCTTGATGCGGGGTGATACTTCGCGGTCGTTATATCAGCGAGGGTGAGGGCGTGCAAGCTGGAGGCGGCTGTTACGAGGGCTCGCGCGCATCCTGCCAGGCAGCCATGTACTCCATGACGACGAAGGCGTTGCCGCCGCGGCGGGAGCGGCCGCAGACACGGAATCCCGCCTTCTCGAAAGAGCGCTGGGCGCGGGCGTTCCAGTCCAGCGTCTTGAGGTAGACGCGGCGGAAGCCCGTGACGCGCAGGACGTGGCGCACGAGCGTCCTGACGGCGTCGGTGCCGTAGCCGCGTCCCCAGTAGTCGCGGTCGCCGACCGTGATACCGATCTCGGCCTCGCGGCGGATGGCGTCGACGTTGTAGTACATCGTGTTGCCGATGTGGCGGCCCTCGGCGTCCTCGATGGCGAAGCTGCGGCGATAGGGGCTGGGGTAGAGCAATTCGTCGCGGTAGAGCGCCAGGTAGTCGTTGTAGCTGGCCGCGAAGGGGCGAGCGGCGTCGTATCGGGCGAGTTCGGCGTCGCTACGCCAGCCGAAGTCGTTCGGGGCGTCGCCCACCCGCTTCTCGCGAAGCACGACCAGATCGCCGCGCGCCACCTCGCCCTCGACCGTCGTCGTCACAATGATGCTTCCTCGATCACATCCAGCGCGCGGCGCACGACCTGCACTTCGTTGTAGTGCGTCATGACGCGCAGAGCCTCCTGCGCGAGAAACCACTCCACACGATCATACTCGGCATCGTGCTCATCCACAGCACCGTTACCGGTGGGACTCATCAGGTAGTGGTGGACGGTCTTCTCGTAGCGCACGCCCTGGGCGGGACGCGCGAATCCATACTCGACGATGCCCAGCTCTCGCACGATGTCCACGTGAAGGCCGGTCTCCTCACGCACTTCGCGGAGCGCAGTCTCGCGCAGCGTCTCGCCGGGCTCGGGCGTGCCCTTGGGCAGCGCCCAGAGCCGCTCCGCGGAGCGGCCGCAGAGGACGACCTCTACACCGCTCTCGCCGCGACGGAATACGACGCCTCCCGCCGACACGGCCTGCTCAACCCGCAGCCCGGCGCCGCCCAGCGTCATTCGTCTTCCTCGTCCGCGTCTTCAGCGACGCTGCGGTCCAGGTACGTCTTGAAGCCAAGGGGATCCTCGACGAAGTCGGCCTCGCTCAACGCGTCGGTGACGGCCTCGAGCACGCGCTCGTCGCTATGCTCGTCGGCGACGGCGTGCAGCGCGGCCCGGGCCAACGGGCCCCCGATCTGGCCCAGCGCGGTGATCGCGGCTTCCTGTACTTCCGCGTCGTCGTCACGCGTCAGCAGCACCAGGTGCGGGATGGCCTCTTCGTCACCCATCGTGCCGGCCGCGGTGGCCGCCTCGAAGCGCATCTCCGCGTCGTCACTGCGCATCTCTTCGACGAGCATCGGCAGCCAGTCCGGGTCGGCGTTGCGGCCCATGGCGTGGACGGCGCTGATCTGAAGCCGGCGGTCGCCGCTGGCGTACGCGTCGTCGATCAGGTCGTGCACCCAGTCTTCGACGCGCACGCCGAGCGCTTCGAGCGCGCGGCCGCGCACTTCGGTGAGTTCGGCCTCGTCGGTGTAGACCGCCCGCAGCGAGGCTTCGATCTCGGCCATGTGCGGCGTCGGAGCATCGTTCAATTCGGCGCGCAACAGGAAGCGGCCGAGGCCCATAGCGGCCTCCGCGCGGACGATCGCCTCGGGGTCTCCGAGGATGCGCATGAGCGCGCGGACGAGGTCGTTGCCCTCGTACTCCCACAGCGCCTTGATCGATTCGGCGCGCACCTGAACGTCGTCGTCGAGCATGCCGAGCAGGAAGACGGAGTTGAAGTCCATCTCGACGTTGTCCTCGGCGATGTCGGCCAGCAGATCGATGATCTCTCGTCGGCGCTGGATGCTGAGACCGCGCCACACGGAGAGGAAGCGTTCGCGATCCGTACCGGCGAGTCCGCTCAGCGCGGTCAGCTCTTTGGCAGGCGGAGCCTTCTCCGGGTTCTCGAGCTGGGGGAGCAACGTATCGAAGGACATGAGCGCTCCTGCGGCGACGGCGCCGCGCCCGCGCGAGCGGCGGGCATGCCGTTGGGATTCAGTCTATGGATCGCACGCGCGGGGTGTCAACGATCGGCGTCACTGTCGCGCGCGGCGGCGGAGGCGACGGGCTCGCGCGCGTCACGTTCGCGCGCGGGTGCGGCGGCGACGCGCGGCCGCGATCGGGAGAAGCGCACGCGGACGATCGCGCGCAGGACGCTCCAGCCGACGCCGGGGCTGAGCTTCTTCCCGTCCTCGACGCTGCGCGGCTCGTACGTCACGGGCACCTCGACGATGCGGTGGCCGTCGCGCAGCAGCCTGCAGGTGATCTCGGCGTCGAGATCGAAGCCGTCGCACTGGAGATCGAGCGTGCGGGCGACGTCGGCGCGCAGCACTTTGTAGCAGGTGAGGATGTCGGTGAGGCGGGTGACGTAGAGCACGTTGGCGGCCCAGGTGAGCATGAAGTTGCCGGCGTACCCGACGAGCGGCGTCCGGCCGCGGCCGCGGCCCTTGAAGCGCGAGCCGAAGACGACGTCGGTCTGCCCCCGCACGATGGGCGCGAGGAGCGACGGGATCTCGCCGGGGTCGAGCTCGAGGTCGGCGTCCTGCACCATGACGATGTCGCCAGTGGCGCGATCGAAGCCGGTGCGCACGGCGCGCCCCTTGCCGCGAGCGGCGTCCTCGAGCACGAGTACGAGGTCGGATGACTGCGGCAGCGACAGCAGCGCCTCGCGCGTGCCGTCGGTCGAGGCGCCGTCGACGACGATGATCTCTCTGGGCATGCCGCAGTCGATGGCGCGGACGCGCTCGATCAGCGGGACGACGGTGTCGCGCTCGTTGCGGACGGGGATGACGATCGAGAGCTTCATGCGTGGCGCTCCGCGATCAGGCGCGCGGCGTCCTCGAGCTGCTCCAGCCGGTCGATGGCGATCCAGTCGTCGTCGAAGCGGTAGGCGCCGACGCTGCGCCCGTCGGCGAGCAGGCGGTTCACGAGATCCGGGATGTCGAAGAAGCTGTTGTAGGGGATGACATCGAGCGCGGAGGGCTGGAGGGCGTAGATGCCCGCGCTCACCAGGTCGGTGACGCCGGGCTTCTCGACGATGCCGGTCACGCGCTCGCCGTCGGTCTGGATGACGCCGTAGGGGTGCTGCAGCTTGAACTCGCGCGAGGCGACGGTGATCTCGAAGCCGCCGCGGCGGTGGAACTCCATGAAGGCCACCATATCGAGGTCGGTGAGGATGTCGCCGTTCATCGCGAGGATCGGCTCGTCCGGCGGCAGGTCGAAGCTGTCGCGCACGAGCGAGAGCGGGCCGGCCGTGCCGAGCGCGTGGGACTCGCGCACGTAGTCGATGCGGACGTCGAGCTGCGAGCCGTCGCGGAAGTACGTTTCGATCAGCTCGGCGCGGTAGCCGACGGCGATGATCAGGTCGCGGAACCCTGCGGGACGGAGGCGCTCGATGATCTCTTCGAGGATCGGCTTCTCGCCGACGGGGAGCAGCGGCTTGGGGATGGTGTAGGTGAGCGGCCGCAGGCGCACGCCCTTGCCGCCGGCGAGGATCACGGCCCTCATACGGCGTACTCGCGCGGGCGGTAGAGGTCGATGTGCTCGCGGACCCACTCGGCGGTGCGGCGCAAGCCGTCGTCGAGCGACACTTCAGCGCGCCAGCCGGCCAGCCGCTGCGCCTTCGAGCTGTCGGAACGCAGGCGCGACACCTCGCTCTTCGCCGGCCGCAGGCGCTGGCTGTCGCCCTCGACCTCCAGCTCGCGCCCGACGATGGCGCCGACCTTCGCGACGATCTCGCGGATGCTCACCTCGCGCCCGGAGCCGGCGTTCACGACTTCGCCGACGGCGGCGTCGGCGCCGCCGATGGCGATGAAGCCGCGGGCGGTATCGGCGACGTAGGTGAAGTCGCGCGTGGTGTCGAGCGTGCCCAGGTGCAACGCACCGCCGGTCACCGCCTGGCTGATGATCGTGGGGATGACGGCGCGCGCCGACTGCCGCGGTCCGTAGGCGTTGAACGGGCGCACGATGGTCACGGGCATGCCGAACGAGCGGTGGAAGCTCAGGCCCAGCGCATCGCCCGCGATCTTGGTGGCGGAGTACGGCGACTGCGCCTGCAGCGGGTGCTCCTCGTCCATCGGCACGCGGAGCGCGGAGCCGTATACCTCGCTGGTGGAGGTCAGCACGACGCGATCGAGCGTGCCGATCTCCCTCGCGGCCAGCAGCACGTTCGACGTGCCGATGATGTTCGTGTCGATGACTTCCTGCGGGTGCTCGTACGAGTACGGGATGCCGATCAGCGCCGCCAGGTGGAACACCGCGTCGGCGCCGCGCATCACCTCGCGCACGGCGTCGAAGTCGCGCACATCGCCGAGGGTGATTGCGACGCCGGCGAGGAGGGGTTCGGGCAGCAGATCGAGGCAGCCGCGCTGGCCGCGCGACGTGTAGCGCAGCATGGCGCGCACGTGCGCCCCCTGGCTCGCGAGCTGCTCGACGACGTGGCTGCCGATGAACCCGCCGGCGCCGGTGACGACGACCGTCTTACCTTCGAATCGCACGAATCCCCCAGCCGACGACGCGGACGAACAGGCCTCCCAACGCGATCAGCGCCAGTATGACGCAAACCAGCAGCCAGATGTAGAGCGTGACGGAGAGGGCGAAGGCGAAGCCGGCGTCCGAACTCAGGGCGACCAGGAACGCGATGACGGGCGACACCAGCAGCAGCCCGATGGCGATGCGGAGCCAGTGGCTCGCCAGCGGGTTCACGGAGACGGCGTCCCGAAGGTGCGCAGCAGCGAACCGAGCGTCCGCCCGCCGAAGACGTCGCGCCAGCGCGCGGCGGTCACTCCCCAGATGGCGGAGAGCGACGTCGAGCTGAAGATGGCGAGTGGGATGTAGAGCGCGTAGTGGTAGCGAGGGTCGCCGATGAACAGCACGCCGAAGACGATCATGTAGAACGGCACGATGCCGAACACCGCGAGGCGCTTCGTGTCGGAGGTCTTCCACCAGAGGGGCCAGCCCGCCAGCGAGAGCGCGATCATCCCGTAGAACATGGCGCTGGAGATCCGGATCAGCCGGTCGGCGCCCTCGGTCCCGAACCAGGGCTTGTTGCTCTGCAGCCAGGTGACGCCGCTCTCGTCGCTGCGGAAGAGCATGTACATGCGCCGCGGCACGAGCTTCAACTCCTCCAGCTTGTGGTCCAGCGCCCATTCGCGCGCCAGCTTCGAGCCGTCCTTGTTCGCCTTGAGTTCGATCTCCTTGCGGGACAGCCCCTTGTAGTCCTGCTCGAGCCGCCAGAACGCCTCGAGGCTCGGGCCGCCGTCCGTCTTCTCGTTGTGCCCCTGGAAGACGACTCGCCCTGCGCCGGTCGTGCCGACGATCCACTGGTCGAAGTGGATGTGGTTGCGCACGGTCCATGGCGTGATGATGATCGCCGCACCAGCGGCCAGCGCCAGCAGCGGCAGCAGCGCCCGCCTGCGGAAGTGCAGCAACACGAGCAACGCGAACACGGCGCCGTACGCCAGGAACTCGCCGCGCACGTATCCGGTGAAGGCGGTCAGCGCGCCCAGCGCGAGGATCAGCGGCAGGTTGGGCTTTGGCCTGTCGAAGACGAAGTAGATGTACAGCGCGAGCTGCAGCGCGAGGAGGAAGCCGAAGTACGTCTCCGACAGCAACACGGCCGTGAAGAGGACGTGGCCGGGTAACACGGCCAGCGTGAGCCCCGCGAAGATGCCCGGTCGCCGCCCGAAGATCTTCTTCGCGATCAGGAAGACGAGCGCCGCCGTCAGCGATCCGAACAGCACGTTGAGCAGCCGGGCCGCCCACAGCGAGTCACCGGTGACCTTGTACACGCCCGCGAGCGTCAGGGGATATCCGGGCGGCCAGAGGGCGGTCGGCGTCAGGTCCGTCTCGCCGGGGTAGATGAGGTCGCCGTTCGGCGCCTTCCAGACGGTCGGGTCGAAGACGTAGCCCTTGCCCTCGGCGAGGCGCCTGGCCGTGGTGTCGTACCAGACGCTGTCGTCGTAACGGCCGTCGCGCGGGTTCGGGTGCGCGTACGCGACGAGCGCCAGCCGCACGCCGAACGCCACGAGGAAGACGGCGAGCAGCCAGCGCGCATCGGGCGTGCGGAGCCACCCGCGCAGGCGCTTCATGGCGCCTCCACCTGCGCGACCCGGCGGCCGGCTCGCGCGGCATCCCACAGCGCCACCATCGTCGCGCTGGCGATGACGACCGCGAGCGGGATCGCGGGGAAGTGGAAGCGCGGATCGCCGAAGAACACGAGGGGCAGCGCCAGCACGTAGAGCAGCATCAGCATCACGATCAGCCGCCGCACGTCTTTCGCCAGGACGAACGCCAGGCCGCCGGCGAGCACCAGCACGCCGGTGGCGTAGTAGATCGAGTTCGCGGCGAACGCGAGCACCTCGCGCCGGAAGTTCGGGATGAAGTAGTCGTTGCCGTACGACTCCGCGGCCCAGATGCCGTCATCGTCCTTGTAGAGGAGCCAGTAGGCCTTCTGCGCGATCAGCTTCGGCATCCGGAACGGGTGCGACGCGACGTCTTTGATCGCGATCTTCACGCCCTCCCTGTTGCGGTCGATCTCGACCTGCGACGCCGACTTGCCGGCGTCGTTGGCGAAGCACTTGCCCTGCAGCGTGAACGCGCCCTGCGCGCCGAGGTAGTTGCCGATGCAGAGGTCGTCGCCGACATTCGTCGACGGTCCGGTGAGCGTGCCGAACGCGACGGTGTTGCGCACAGACCACGGGACGATCAGCACGGCGATGCCCGCCCAGACGACCAGCGCCTGCAACAGCGCGCGTCTCTTCGACCGCATGTAGAAGAACCAGACCGCCAGCAGCATGGCCGGCAGCATCAGTGTGATGCCGCGCGTCATGGTGGCGTAGCTGAGCAGCAGGCCGACCACGAACAGCCGCCCGTAGCCGATACCGTCGCGATCCCACGGCTTCCACAACAGCACCACGATCGACGCGACGAAGAGCAGCGTGAACAGCGGCTCGGAGAGCACCGTGCCCGTGTAGTACACCTGGCTCGGGAAGATCGATAACAGCAGCGCCGCCACGATGCCGGTGCGGCGGTCAAGAATCCGCCTGGTGAGCAGGTACAGCAGCACGACCGTCATCGCGCCGAAGATGCCGTTCATGATCTTGATCGAGAAGATGCTGCGGCCCCAGCCGAAGATGTCGCCACCTTTCTTCAGGGCGCCGACGGTGAGCGGGAAGCCGGCCGGGTAGTAAGCGATCTTCTCGCCGGTCGGGCGCGTGTAGCCCAGGCCGTCGGCGATGCGGTCGCCGAAGAGCGTGTAGAGCGTCGGGTCGTTGAGGCCCTGCGGACTGCGGTCGTTGTAGGCGACCCAGGCGGCGCGCGGCACCATCGCCAGCGCGAAGAGCGCGAGGCAGATCAGGCTCTCGGCCCACGGGAGGGAGCGCCGTGGCGGGGGCACCTGCGGTGCCGACGCTGCACGCTCGCCCGGACCGACGACGGGTGTGTCGATGCTCAAGCCGCCGCGTACCTCTCGCCCAGGTGCCGCTCCGGGCGGCGCACCGCCTCGAACGCGAAGACGGCGCCGCGCGCGCCGAGAAGGGCGATCGCGAAGACGATGGGGTAGTGGAAGCGTGCGTCGCCGAAGAAGAGCAGGTGCGTGGCGGTCCACAGCAGCACCATGGCAGGCAGCACGCCGGCGAGACCTTTGAGGCGCTCGCGGCCGGCGAGCAGGCCGATGCCGGCAAAGGCCAGCGCACCGAACCAGAAGGCGTTCGCCGCACCGCGCAACCACTCCTCGGCGGAGTCCGACGCGTAGTACCCGGGCTGGTAGCCGGCGTTCCAGTCGAGCGCGGTGGCGTCAGACTCGTACAGGGCACGAACCTTGCTGCCCGCGAGTCGCAACTCGGCGGTGGGGTGAGTGGACATGTAGGCGAGGCCCTTCCTGAGCGCCAACCGGTCGGCCTTCACCTCGTACTCCGGCTGGGTGAGAGCGCCGCGCTCCGGCTGCGGCGGCTCGGCCTCCGCGATGCCCATGCGCCCGGACGCGCCCGCGTGGTTCCCGATCCAGAGGTTCGGGCCGAAGTTGGTCGCGATGAGCACCGGGCTGCCCAAACGATGCTGGTTGCGCACGACCCACGGCGCGATGAGCACGCCGGTCACGAACGCGGCCAGCATAACCCAGGCTACCGCGGGTCGCCACCGGTAACCGGCCATGCCCCAGGCCAGCAGCGCGAGCGGCAGCAGCAGCAGCGCCTGTCCGCGGGTCAGCGTGGCGGCGGCGGTCACGACGCCGAAGAGCATGATCAACGGACCGCGCCAGCGCCCCGCGTCCGGAACCAGGACGATCAGCAGCACGCCGGTCACGAAGAGCAGCGTGAAGAGCGGCTCTGACAGCGTGAGCGACGCGAAGTAGACCTGCCCCGGCCAGATCGCCATCGCAGCCGCGGCGATGATCGCCGTGCGCCGGTCGAAGAGCCGCAACCCCAGCGCGTAGGTTGCCGCCACGGTCAGCGCCGCAAGCGCGACGTTGAGACCATAGGTCTGCACGAGCCCTTCACCCAGCGCCGAGAAGACCATGCCGAGGAAGACCGGGTAGCCGGGCGGCCACGCGGCGGTCGGGGTGCCGGTAAACGGGTTCACGTAGCCGTCGCCGTTTGCGAAGTAGTGCGCGGCGACGCGGTACCAGGCGGTGTCGTCGAAGCGACCGTCAGTGGGGTTGGGATGCACCCACAGCGCCCAGGCGACGCGAACCGCGACGGCGACGCAGAGCATCAGCCCGAGGGCGGGGAGGTGCCGTCGGATCTGGTGGGTCGCCAATGGTACCGATCAGTCCTGTGGATTCGTCTGGCGCTTCACCGTGGCGGGCGTGACCGCCTCTAGGTGGCCGTCGGTGTCCAGCTCCGCCACGTAGGGCGCGGTGCGGAGCGTCTTCTGGAGTCGCGCCATGTCGGCGCTGGTGAGGGCGCGGACGCTGACGCCCTTGCCCCAGAGGGCGCGCCCAACGGAGGTCATCCACGTCGGCTGCCAGTACGGGTTCGTCCACAGCCCCTGGTCATCGACGACGTAGACCGTGGTGCCCTCGGGCACGGTGCTGTAGTTGGAGCGCAGGCCATCGGCGAGCAGCTGCCAGCGGTCGGTCTGGTCGAGGAACGGCTGCGTCTGGTGGATCGTCTGCCAGCCGTACAGCCCGCCGACGCTGATCAGCGCTGCCGCCGCGAGCGCGTGGGCGCCCGGGCGCCAGAGGCGCGTCGCGTGGTGGTACACCCAGCCGGCCGCGACGGCGATCAGGATCGCGAAGAAGGGCGTGGACATGTAGGTGTAGCGGGTGGCGGTCCACATCTTGCCCGGCACGTACGGCATGACGCCGATCACCATGCCGACAGCGGCGAAGCGCGCCAGATGGGGGCCGCGTACGAAGAAGAAGATCGCGGAGGCGATGACGGCGGAGCCCCACACCCATTCGAGTGTTGTCGGCTCCTTGGGGATCGCACCGACGGGATACGCCAGGCGCGACATGTAGATGAAGGTCTCGCGCGGGATGTGCCAGCCGACGCCGTAGAAGCCGCCCTCGACGCCCTGGCAGCCGCAGCCGCTGAGCCCGCCCACGAGCAGGATCGACGCGATGGCGAACGGCGTCATCTTCAGCAGGAAGTCGAGCGGATCACGCCGCCGCACCAGCGACGTCGTCGCGAAGTAGACGAAGAGCACCGCGCCGAGCACGACGCCGCCTTCGTTCGCGAGGAAGCCGGCGATGAAGAGCAGCAACGAAGCCCAATACCAGGCGGCGCGCCGCTCGGCACTTTCGACGTAGCGGTGCAGCGAGTAGAGCGACGTGATGAGCAGGAACTCGCTGAACACGTGAGGGAAGGCGGTGATGTACGTGATGGTGTGCACGGCCGACGCGGACACGGCGAAGATCAGGGCGGCGGCCGTGGCGACGAAGACACGCTTCGTCAGCGAGAGCACCAGGGCGTAGAGCACCACGACGCTGGCGACGTGGAACGAGAGATTGACGATACGCCAGGGCAGCGCGTTGAAGCCGAAGGCCTTGAACTCACCCCAGTACACCAGCATCGTGAGCGGCCGCCAGTTGGGCGTCATGTCGCGCAGCAGGAACACGTCGCGCATATACGACGGGAAGGTGCGGGACTGGATGTCGCCGAGCACCAGGAAGTCGTCGCCGAAGAAGTAGAAATGCATCGTGGGCACGTGGATGCCGACGACGAGGCCGATGATCGCCAGCAAGGGGACGTGGCGGGCAGCTTTGCGGAGTGCTCCGGTCAGAGCGGCGCCGTCGGGGCGCTCGAACACGGAAGCATGCGTGGCGACGACAGCCATCTAGATCAGGTCTCCGCGGGTATTGATAGTGCGCCGCCCAAGGACGTACTTGGACGTCTCCGCGATCGTAACATCGGTATTTCGCGGCTGCAATAGAGTGCCGGTCACGATCTGCTCCTGATGTTAAGCGGGATCGAAGGCGCCTGACGCCGCCTGGCCCGGTAGGACGGCCGGGCGGGCGGCTACGTTTCGTCCGCCAGCGTGCGGTACCTGCCGCGGAAGAAGAGCAGCGGCTCCATCTCCGTCTTGACGCCGCCACCGACGACTTCGCCCAGGAAGATGGAGTGGTCGCCGCCTTCCAGCACTTCGGCGACGCGGCATTCGATGAAGGCGAGGCAGTCGTCGAGGATCGGCGCGCCCATCCGGCCGATGGTGTAGCTCTGGCCCCGGAGCGAGCCGGCCTCCGGCTCGCCGCGCCTGGCGAAGACGCGCGATACGGCCTCCTGGTGCTCGCCGAGAACGTTCACGACGAACACGCCGCTCCCTTCGAGCACGCCGTGCGTATACGTCGCCTTGTCTACGCAGACGAGGAGCAACACGGGATCGAGCGAGAGCGACGTGATCGCGTTGGCGGTCATGCCGTGCAGCTTGTCGCCCGCGGCGGTGGTGATGACCGTCACGCCGGTCGCGAAGTGGCCGATGATGTTGCGGAACTCCAACGGGTCGACGGACACGGTGCGATCTCCGGGAACGCGGCGCGGTTGACGCGGCACTATAGCATCGGCCGCGCTTAGCGACCGGCTTCGGGCGGCGGCACCGGCACGGCCTCGTGCTCGGGCCGGACCGTCCGAAACTGCGCGAGCAGCAGGAGGTCGTAGACGATCTTCAGCGAGCCGGCAACGACCAGCGGCCACGCGAAGGTCGACGCGCCGAGCAGCGCGCCCGCGAGCACGGGACTGCCCGCCGACGACAGGCTGCGTGAGACGCCCGTGACGCTGGCGGCCGCGGCGCGCTCATCCGGATCGACGACCGCCATCGAGTATGCCTGGCGCGTGGGCACGTCCATCTGCGAGAGCGACTGGCGTGCGAGGAGCATCGCCACGGCCAGCCAGACATTGGGCATCACGGCCACCAGGATCAAAAGGATGTTGGAGGGGAGGTGGGTGAATACCATCGTGTTGATCAGCCCGAACCGGTCGGCGATACGCGCGGCAACGAGGAACGAGAACGCCGTGAAGATGCCGGCGACGAAGAAGATCACCGCGGCCTGGTCGACCGACAGTCCGTAGCGCTTGAAGAGCCACAGCGCGAGGATCGACTGCACGATGAAGCCGCCCGCGAACGCATCGAGCGCGAAGAGCGACGAGAGGCGCAGCACGACGCCGCGCGAGCGGTGCAGCGGTGCGTTGCGCTTGTGGTCGCGAGGCTCGATCGCCGGGGAGAGCGAGCGGTACACCGCGAGGTTGACGACGGCGAGGGCGGCGTACAGCACGAACATCGCGCGCATCGACTCGAGCAGATCCCAGCCGAGCCAGTGGTGCATCAGGCCGGGCGCGCCGGCGAAGAGCGCGCCGGATGCCGATGCCAGCGCGCCGAGCAGGTTGTAGCGCGCAAAGAGGCGCGTCCGCGCGGCGACGTCCACCGTCTGCGGCAGGATCGCCTGCTCGACCGGCAGGAACACGCTGACGTCGCCGGCGCTTGGGTTGAGCGTGCCGACGACCGCGATGAGCAGCACCGGCACGAAGCTGCTCGCCGACGCGAACGCCAGGCCCGTGCCGGTCGCGAGCACCGCCGCCGCCAGCAGCACGCGCCGCCGCCCCAGGCGGTCGGCCAGCGCGCCGGCGAGCAGCGTGGCGAGCGCCGTGCCGAGCAGCGTCGCCGTGGCGACGGCGCCCACGCGGATGCCGGAGAAGCCCAATTGCGCGAGGAAGCTGGCGAGGAGCACACTGACAAAGCCGTCGGAGAACGAGCGCACGCTCTTGGTGACGAGCAGCAGGGTCGCATCGTGGTTCGGCATCACGCGCGCACTATACGACGCGCTGACCCGCGGCGAGCGGCGAGGAGAGGAGCGGCACGATGAAGTGGGTGACCCGGGAGCGCGTGAAGGTGGACCGCGTGGCCTGTCCGTGGCTGATCCGGAGGTTCGTCGACCCGCAGGCGGAGTTCCTGTTCGTGGCAGCGGACCAGGTTGCCGCTGTCTCGGCGGCGGAGGGTGCGACGGCCTTCGACGTGCCCGGCGCGGATCTCGGCCACCACGGCGACGCGTGCAGCTTCGACGCGTTCATCGAGACGTACCGGCTGGGCGGCGATCCTGCGCTCGCGAAGATGCGCCTGATCGTGCGCGGCGCGGACACGGCGGCGCGTAGCATCGCGCCGGAAGCGGCAGGGCTGTACGCGATCGCGACGGGCTTCGCGGCGAGCGGTCACACCGATCACGAGCTGCTGGAACTGGAGTTCCCGGTCTACGACGCGCTCTACCGCTTCTGCCAGCAGTAGACGCGCGTTCGCGCGCCGCGCGCTACCGGGGGATGTCTGTGAGAACGTGGCAGGCGCGGGCTAAACGCCCGCGCCACGGAGATCCGGGGATTCTTCCGCGCCCGGTTAGCCGAGTGGATACGGTTACTCTTCGTCGAGCGGGACGATCATGCTCGCGTGCTCGGAGCGCAGCAGGACAAACGGCGCCGAGTCGACCTCCCCGTCGATAGCCCCGCCCTCGAGGGAGCGGATCTGGACGTCGGTGAGCAGGATGTACCGCTCGGAACTGGCGGAGTTGCGCAACGAGTCGCTGAGGCGTACGCCGGCCGGGTGGGCGTAGAGGCCCTCGAGCACCCCCGATGGGGTGAAGATGCGGACGCGCGTCGTCGCGCGCACCAGGTATTCGGCCGATGGGGCTGCCGCGTGGTTCGATGATCCGTCCATCGCCGACCTCCTCTCCCTACAGGTCTTCCACCAGACCGGCCGCCAGCAGATGGGCGCGGTCGTTCATCTGGAGCAGGACGGCGCTACCGTCACTCACCTCAAGTATCGACCGCGCGGCGAGATCCTGTTTGAGGCGGCGGAATCCGGAGAGGGGCAATTCCAGTGCCCGGCATATCAGGACGAGGATGACGAAGTTGTGCGTGACGGCGATCACCTCGCCCTCTGGGTGGAGACCGCGCATGCGCTGGACGGCCGCCCAGGCGCGATCCTGCACCTCGCGCAGCGTCTCGCCGCCGGGCATACGGGCGTCGGCGGCGTCAGCGGAGAGCCACTGCCGGAGGAAGTCCGGATAGCGTTCGCGAAGCTCCGCGCCGGTCAGGTGCTCCATCTCGCCCACATCCATCTCGATGAGTGACGGCTCGACGAGCACGACGGATCCGGTGCGCGCGGCGATGGTCGCGGCGGTGTCGCGGGCGCGGGAGAGAGGGCTCGTGTAGATGGCGGCCGGCGGGCGCGTGAAGGAGGCGGCGACGGCGTCGGCCTGCGCGCGGCCGCGCGCGTTCAGCGGCACGTCGAAGCGGCCGAGCGTGAGCCGGCCGCGGTTGTGCTCGGTCTCGCCGTGGCGCACGAGCACGAGGCGCATCAGGAGGCGAACCTGCCGCGCTTCCGCCACGCTTCGCGTGACGGCGAGGTGCCGGCGAGCACGAGGCCTGTGCGGTGGATGCGCGACGGCGCGCCGAATCCGAGCGCGGCGGCCACCTGTTCGGGGCGGCCGCTGCCGGTGTTGTCGTTCTTCAGCCGCATCCGCAGCCGGACGGTCGCCGCGTCGACACGGACGAGTTCGATCTCTTCGACCTGGGCGCGGATATCGTAGGCGCGCACCTCGTCCTCCCGCTTGTGCTCCCACGGCACGGTGTCGGCCGCGAGAAAGCGCTCGACCGCGGTTTCGGCGCCGGCCGTAGCTGGCACGTCCACCTCGTACTCGGCGAAGCGCACTTCCGCCTGCAGCGCCGGCAGGCCGACGCCCACGTCCTCGACCGAACGGACGCCGATCGCGGGCGGGAGCTGCGACGCGACGGCGCTGATCAGCTCGCGCGGGGGCATCGGCTCCGAAAGGAAGACGTCCATCAGCTCGGCGTCGCTGGTGGTGCCCACGGGCAGCGGCGCGGCGAGCGAGATCTGGGCGTGGGGCGAGAAGCCCTCCGAATAGGACACGGGGACGCCCGCGCGGCGCAGGGCGCGCTCCCAGAACCGCATCAGGTCCAGGTGCGTGATGTACTTGACGTCTTCGCCTCGCGTGAACGTCACGCGCAGCCGCTGTGCCTTCATTGGTCCCTACAGCCTGGTGATCTCGACCGATTCGATCTTGACGCCCTTCACCTCGGTCACCTTGATGCGGTAGCCGTCGAGCGTCACCGTTTCGTCGACGCGCGGGATGTGGCCAAGGCGCTCCAGCACGAGGCCGGCGACGGTCTCGTAGCCGCCCTCGGGCAGCGCGATGTCCAGCTCCGCCCGCACGTCGTAGAGGCTCATGCCCCCATCGAGGCGCGTTGTGTGCTCGTCGATCGCGGAGAACTCTTCTTCGGGCTGCCCCAGCTCATCGACGACGCGCCCGACCATCTCCTCCAGCAGCAGCTCCAGCGTGACGACGCCCGCGACGCCGCCGTACTCGTCGACGACGATCGCCATCTGCTGGCGCTCGTCCTGCAGCTGCCAGAAGAGCGCGCTCACCAGCTTCGTCTCAGGGATGAACGTTGCGGGCCGGAGCAGCGAGGCGATCGGCGACTCGCCGGTGACGCCGTTCTCCGCGATGGCGCGCAGCACGTCCTTGATGCTGACGATGCCGACGACGTTGTCGATGGTGTCGTCGTACACAGGGAAGCGCGAGTGCGGCGCCTGGTGGAACGCGTCGTAGAACTCGCGCACGGTCTCGCTCTTCTCGAGCCAGACGACCTCGGTGCGCGGCACCATGATCTCGTTCACGCGGCGGTCGTGGAAGTGGAACACCCGGTCGAGCAGTTCCGCCTCGCCCTCGCCGACAGCGCCCTCTTCGGCGCCAATGTCGATGAGCATCCGCAACTCCGCCTCGGTGACGGTCTGGGCGGTGCCCGCCCGGCCGAACAGGTTCGGGATCACGGCCAACGCGGCGATGAGCGGACCCGTGATGCGCACGACGAACTCGACGGGCAGCGCCGCCACGAAGGCGATCCGCTCCGGCGAGCGCGCCGCCAGTACCTTCGGCGTGTACTCGCCCAACTCCGCAGCGACAAGCGGGATGGCGACCAGGCTGAAGAGGAATCCCCAGCGCCCGAAGACATCGACCGAGACGACGGTGCCGGCCGTGGAGGCGAGGAAGATCGAGACGTTTTGCAGGACGACGACGACGCCGAAGTAGCGCTCCTGCTCGGCCTTCAGCCGCTCCAACGCGCGGGCCGAGCGCTTCCCCGCCTCGGCCGCGGTGCGCACCTTGATGCGGCTGGAGGCGACGACGGCGATCTCGACCGCGTTGACGAGGGCGTAGCCGATCATGCCCACGACGAACAGGACGATCGCCAGTGGAACGGGGATGTTGAGAGAAGCGCCGCTTTCGAGGAGCGTGGGCGTCATGCCCGGCAGGGGGAGATGCAACATGCAGTATGCGCGGACTCGCGGCCGCGTGGCCGGGGCGCACACCGCCCCGCTGGAAGCATCATATCGTACATGCGAAGGGGCGTGCGGGCGTCAGGCGGTCTCCTCGAACGACGGCGAGGCCGGCGCCGCTCCGGCGGCAGCCTCCGGCTCGGCCGCGGCGACGTCCAGGAAGCCTTCCTCGAGCAGGCTCATCGAACGCTCGCACCAGTCGATGTAGGCGCGGCGGTAGGCGATCGCGAGCTCCAGCGTGAGCGTCCAGTAGAGGCTGTTCTTCGTGGCGAGCGGGTGCTTTGTGCTCTCGCGGATACGGTCGCGCAGCACCGTCTCGGAGAACGCCAGCACCTTCTGCTGCTCGTCCATCTGGCGGTGGAGGATGATGAGGACATCCTCCACGGGCGCCTGGACGCCGAAGAAGATCTTGATCAGGAACGGGTCGCGCAGGTCCGCCGGCGGCGCCGGGCTACGCACCCAGCGCAAGAACTCTTCCCTGCCCGTCTCGGTGATCTCGTAGACCTTGCGGTTCGGGCGGTTCTCCTGCAGCTCGACGCGCCTCGCGACGAAGCCGTTCTCCTCGAGCGTCTTGAGCGTGGGATAGATCTGGCTGAGCTCAGCGTTCCAGAAGTGCTGGACCGACGAGTCGAAGAACTGCTTGACCTCGTACCCCGTCATCTCGTGGTAGCTGAGGATGCCCAGCAGGGCGTGCTTCAGTGACAAGCGCTCACCTCGAGGCCAGCGGCTAGCGGCTGCCGGCTAGCTCCACGAGCGGGACGACCCGGCCGAGACCAGCGCCTGCAGCTTCTGCTCGCGGCGCGCGGCGCGCCGCTGGAGCTTCGCCTCGCGAAGGCGGTCCTGCCACTTGTGAGCCTCGACGGCGTGTTCGCGCTCCCGCGCGACGGCCTGCGAGAACTCCGGTGCTGCGAAAGAAACGTAGTCCAACATGGTTGGCCTCCTTTGCCGATGCACGATCCGGGCGGAGCACCCCGTCCCTGTTATGTATCGACACTTATATATAACTCCTGATATAGCCTGATGGCAAGTTTTACTTTGTCTCCGGCTAATTATTCTTGGACATCGCTCATGGTTATGACGAGCTGGAATCCGATGTTGACAGGCCCGCGATGGGTTCCTCCAGATTGTCCGTTATGTCGCCTATCGCGCTGGCCCCGAGGATCGCTGTCAAGATGCCGCCGGGCAGCGGCCTCGACGCGGCGCGCACGGACGCGGCCTTGACTTCGGGCCGTGCGGGAGTAGCATCCAACGAGAGCGCTCGGCAGATCCCCGGAGGTGCGAGATGACGACGGCGACCCGGACGGTGCCCATGCGGCCCGAGCAGACGGCGGAGTGCGGCGCGGTGCTGGCGCGGGCCTTCGGCGACGACCCGCTGTTCAACTGGATGTTGCAGGACGAGGCGCGCCGCGCGGCGGCGCTGCGCTGGTTCATGCCGACGGCGGCGCGGTACGGCACGCGGCACGGCCACGTGTTCACGACTGACGCGACTCCCGAGGGCACGGCGGTGTGGCTGCCGCCGGGCGACGTGAAGGTGACGATGACGCGGATGGTCCAGGGCGGGCTGTTGGGGGCGCCGTTCAAGTTCGGCGTGGGCGGGTTCCGGCGGTTCCTGAAGGCGATGGACACGTTCGAGCATCTGCACGAGCGCGACATGCCGATGCCGCACTGGTACCTGATGCTGCTGGGCGTGGACCCGCCGCGCCAGGGGCAGGGCGTCGGCGGGAGGCTGCTGCAACCGATCCTGGCGCGGGCGGACGCGGACGGGATGCCGTGCTACCTGGAGACGCAGAAGGCGATCAACGTGCCGTTCTACCAGCGGCAGGGCTTCGAGGTGGTCGTCGAGCTGGATATGCCGGACGGCGGGCCGCACTGCTGGACGATGAGGCGCGCACCGCGGGGGTAGCGGCGGCCGCCGGCGGCGGATGCGATCCGTGCCAGTTGTCTGCTGATTCGGAACACCGGACGAGGCGGACAGGTCTAAAGACCTGTCCCTACGGAGTGACGCAGCGGTGCGCCATTGATCGCGCTTGCCCCACGCTTCGGCGCTCGCCACAATCCCGTGGCAGGCATCACCCCCAGCGCACGCAGCGACGGAGCAACCGATGAAGATCCACGAGTTCCAGGCGAAGCAGATCATCGCGCAGTACGGGGTGGCGGTGCCGAAGGGGCGCGTCGCGAAGACGGCGGACGAGGCGAAGGCGGTGGCGCTGGAGCTGGGCGGCAAGGTGGTGGTGAAAGCGCAGATCCACGCCGGGGGCCGCGGCAAGGGCGGTGGCGTCAAGCTGGCGAACTCGCCCGAGGAGGCGGCGCAGGTCTTCTCGCAGATCATGGGGATGCAGTTGGTGACGCACCAGACGGGGCCGCAGGGGCAGAAGGTGAAGACGGTGCTCGTCGAGGAGCAGATGGGCATCGCGCGGGAGCTGTACCTGGCGGTCCTGATCGACGGCTTCGCCGGGCGCGTGATCATGATGGCGAGCAGCGCCGGCGGCATGGAGATCGAGGAGGTCGCGGCGAAGACGCCGGAGGCGATCCACCGCGTGAGCATCGACCCGGTGACGGGGTTCCAGCCGCACCTGGCGCGGGAGCTGTGCTTCGCGCTGGGGCTGACGGGGGAGCTGATGAAGCCGGCGACGGCGCTGATGAACGGCCTCTACGAGGCGTTCATCGCGAAGGACGCGTCGCTGGCGGAGATCAACCCGCTGGTGGTGACGACGGACGGGCGGGTGCTGGCGCTGGACGCGAAGATGAACTTCGACGACAACGCGCTGTTCCGGCACAAGGAGATCGAGGAGTTGCGCGACAAGGACGAGGAGGACCCGAGCGAGGTCGAGGCGTCCGAGAAGGGGATCAGCAACTTCATCAAGCTGGACGGGAACATCGGCTGCCTGGTGAACGGCGCCGGGCTGGCGATGGCGACGATGGACAGCATCAAGTTCGCGGGAGGCGAGCCGGCGAACTTCCTGGACATCGCGACCGCGAACGACGTGAACAAGGTCGTCGATGCGCTGAAGATCATCGCGAGCGACCCGAACGTGAAGGCGATCCTGGTGAACATCTTCGGCGGCATGGCGCGCGTCGACGTGATCGCGCAGGGGATCATCGAGGCGCAGCGGCAGATGCCGACGGCGATCCCGGTGGTGGCGCGGCTGGCCGGCACGAACGTGGAGGAAGGCGAGCGCCTGATCCGCGAAAGCGGCCTGCCGGTGATCCGCGCGGAGGAGCTGGGCGACGCGGCGAAGAAGGCCGTGGCGGCGGCGCGGGCCGCGTAGCGGCGCGGGCGCACGGCAGACAACAGACAGCAAAGGCTCCCGCGAGGGGGCTTTTCTGTTTGCGGACGGGGCGGTTGGGGCTGTTGCCAGCAGGGGCCCGGACTGCGTCGCGGGGCGACCTCACCCCTTCCCCTTCCCGGCGCGGGAAGGGCGATCGCGCTTGCTTGTGGCGATGGGGTGATCTTCCGTGCGCGGGCGGCGGACCTAACCCCTTCCCCTTCCCGGCGCGGGAAGGGCGACCGCGCGTGCTGTGGCGGTGCGGTGATCTTCCCTGCGCGGGCGGCGGACCTAACCCCTTCCCCTTCCCGGCGCGGGAAG